>CAWJXS010000019.1:0-153590 GCA_963846885.1 uncultured Gammaproteobacteria bacterium | reverse complement strand
AAGCACGCTGAACCGCGCGGTCGACAAGGTGGGCAGCCACGAGGTGCAGGCGCTGCATCAGACCAGCGCCGCGCATCGCGCAGGTTGAGTTCGCGCAGAAAGTGAGTTTGATGCCGGGTGCGGGGCGGCGTCACAGGGACGGACCCGCCCTGCACCCCGCGCGAGTCAGTCGACGACCTGCGCGACCGGAAAGGTCATGCGAAAATCCTCGATACGCAGGGCCGCCAGCACGCTGGCACGCGACAAGTCCGGAAACAGGCTGGCGTCGAACTGCCAGTGCCGTACCCGGCACAACCGCATGCTGCCGGTCGCCTGTGGACGGCAGTAATACGTGCGCCCGCCCAGACGCTGCGCGAGCGTGCCGAACTTGCCTGGCGTCCATGACGATCGCAGTGGCAAGCGCAGTCCGGTCGGGGCGGTGAAGTCGATCGCGCAGAGTTCCCTATCTGCATCCGTTACGCGCCAGCGATCGAGGTCGTCTGCGCGCACCCAGTCGAAACTGGCCCGGTCCTTGGGGATACCCCAGTTCACCCGGCCGTTCACCACGCTGTCCCACGTGGAAACGAGAATGCGGCTGATCGAGGGGTAGCGCGCATCGCCGAAGTTCATCGTGCCCGGAATGAACAGCAGCTCGCGGTACGGGCCGCACGGCGCCTCGTCGTACACCACGCACATCAACACCGAGAATGCCGCCTTCAGGGTTGGCTGCAACGCCTGCGGCACGAACGCCGTCCGCGCGGGAGCGTCCTTGGGCAGGCGCATGACCACCATCCAGGCATGACCACGCAGCGACCAGGGCGCTGGCACCCGTGGCACGACCGGCAATGATTCATCGGGTTGCAGCATGGTTCAGCCGCTCCCGCCGCCGAGCGCGGGCAGGGCAGCAGGGCTCAGGGCAAGCAGCACTTGTGCAAGATAGTAGAGCGGCAGGCCCCACGCGCGATTCACGAACTCGTGCCGCACGAAGCGATCGCGCGCAACCGAAATGTCGGATGCCGTGAACGCGACCGCACCGGCCGCGACGAGCGCGCTACCGCCTGCCCCCGTGACCGCACAGGCCAACGCGGTCATCGCGGCAATCACGAAAAAATAGGCCTGCACCGGCAACCGCATGTCGCCCGGCAACGAGGGGCTCAGCCAGCGCCAGACGCGCCACAAGACGAGCCCCAGCGCGAGCGGCTGCCAGCGCCAGCCAGGTTGCGCTGCGCGGCTGCGTGAGAAATGCGCCTGCAAACGCCACGTGCCCGGCGAGAAACGCGAACACGCCCAGACGGAAGACGTTGGCGCGACCCTCGGGTATCAACAACAGGTCGCCGAGCAGGCAGAGCGCGAGGCCAAGCAGGATCAGGCGACCGTAGTCCGAGTCCAGGGCGCCACTGAAAATGGCGACCGCCAGGAACGCGAACGAGGCCACCGGCTTGGTCAGCCATTTGCCGGCCTGCGATTCGCGCCGCTCGGCGTACAACAGCCCCGCGACCGCGGCCGCGCACACCACGATCGACAGGCTCGCAGGCTGCATTCCCAATCCTCTCGTGCCGCGCATCGCGACCGGTCGAATCGTAGCGCATCGCGGCGGCTGGCGGGCCCAGAGAACCTGGCCCTGCTGCCCTGCGGCTGCAGCGGGGGCCTCTCACCCCCCTCGACCGGTTGCTGCCGCCTCGTCGACGACAGCAACCGGGTCAGCGGCGCTTAGCGCTCGCAGACCAGCTGGCCGTTGTTGTTGCCGGCCCTGAGGCCATTGCAGTTGCGCGCGTCGAGGCTGGTGCGCTGCCAGTTGCCGTTCATCGTCTGGCACGTGGCCGTGAGTGTCCCCGACGAATTCATGGAGATGTCGCGGCAGGATTGCGCGAACGAGCCCTCCCAGCGGTTGCTGGTGTTGCCCTGCGATTCGCAGACCAGCTGGCCGTTGTTGTTGCCGGCCCTGAGGCCATTGCAGTTGCGCGCGTCGAGGCTGGTGCGCTGCCAGTTGCCATTCATCGCCTGGCACGTGGCCGTGAGTGTCCCCGACGAATTCATGGAGATGTCGCGGCACGACTGCGCGAACGAGCCCTCCCAGCGGTTGCTGGTGTTGCCCTGCGATTCGCAGACCAGCTGGCCGTTGTTGTTGCCGGCCCGATGCCACTGCAGTTGCGCGCGTCGAGGCTGCTGCGCTGCCAGTTGCCATTCATCGCCTGGCACGTGGCCGTGAGTGTGCCGGATGAATTCATGGAGATGTCGCGGCACGATTGCGCGAACGAGCCCTCCCAGCGGTTGCTGGTGTTGCCCTGCGATTCGCAGACCAACCGGCCGTTGTTGTTGCCAGCCCGAAGGCCATTGCAGTTGCGCGCTTCGAGGCTGCTGCGCTGCCAGTTGCCATTCATCGCCTGGCACGTGGCCGTGAGTGTGCCGGATGAATTCACGGAGATTTCGCGGCAGGATTCCTTGAACGACCCTTCCCAACCTCTCCCTGCGTTGCTTTGCGTTTCGCAGACGAGTTTGCCGTTGTTGTTGCCTGCCCTGTAGCTCGGACACTGGCTGGGGGTGAGGTTGGTGCGATTGGACTTGCCGTTTTCCCTGCGACAGGTGGCGCTCAGCCGGCCGTGCTTGTCCACGGAAATGTCACGGCACGACTCGCCGAACGAACCGCCCCAACGCGAATTGGCCTGCTGGCCGCCTCTTTCGCAGTAGAGTTGCCCGTTGCGATTACTGTAGCCTTGGCACGTGTCCAGGAGCAGCGCGGATGTCGAGCGATACTGGCCGTTGTCCTGCCGGCATCGCGCATACAACATGCCGTTGCGAATGGAGGCATCCTCGCAGGTCTGACGCCACTCACCACCCGGCATGGCGGTTTGGGCGGCGGCAGGGGGCGAGACGACGGCCAACACCGCCATGACGAACAATGGCGCGAAGCGCCTTGGCGACCCACCCGTGATTTTCATGAAACTCTCCTTGTTTGCACGCCGGGACCCAGGGCGTCCGACCTACCCACACACAGTAAGAGCAGCGGGATGTTAAGTCTGTGCGTTAAGGTACCGGCATGCGTCAGCGAACACGCCAACGTGCGCCTGCAGACACCTCGCCGGGGCCGTCCTCCCCTGGATGGAACGGCCCGACCCGACGTTGATCGAGCCAATCTGAGCCACTCCAATTAGAATCGGTCCGATGAGAAAGACGCAGCCACAGACCGTCGCCCTCGCCTGTCACCCCTCCAGCCCGAGTTCCGCCGTACGCGGCCTGACCGCCAGCGCACGCATCGGCGGCGCCGGCAAGCTCGCCGTACGTTTTGTGCTCGACGCTGAAATGGCGCAGGTGGTATTGCCGCCGCTGCGCCCGTCCGTCCGCACGGACGAGCTTTGGCGCCACACCTGCTTCGAGGTCTTCGTCGGCCTGCCAGACAGCGAAGCGTATTGCGAACTGAATTTCTCGCCCTCGACCGAATGGGCGATGTATGGCTTCGTCGCTTATCGCCGCGGCATGACGCCGCTCGAAGTACGACGCCCGCCACGCGTCGCAGTGCGGCCCATGGGCCGCGGCCTGGTGCTCGAGGCGGTGACTTACCTGGCGGAGTTGCCGATGCCACTGCCTGGATCGCCATTGCGCGCAGGTGCGGCTGCGATCATCGAGGAAAAAGACGGACGCCTCACGTACTGGGCGCTCACGCACCCCTCCGCCCTGCCCGACTTTCATCACCGGCTGGGCTTCGTGCTGCAGGTGGGCACGCAGCCGGCCGGCACCACCGACCTGCTGCGGGAAGCCGTGCGGAATCCCGCCTGATGCAGTTCGGCATCGACCGGCTGTGTGCAGAACCCGCCTTGCGCGCGGACCTGCATGGTCGTCGCGTAGCGCTGCTCGCGCATCCCGCGTCGGTCACCGCCGGGCTCACGCATTCGCTCGATGCACTGGCCGCGCTCGACGACGTGCGGCTGACAGCGGCTTTCGGGCCGCAGCACGGCCTGCGCGGCGACAAGCAGGACAACATGGTGGAGTCGCCCGGATTTCAACGACCCCCGGCTCGGCATTCCCGTGTTCAGCCTGTATGGCGAGGTGCGGCGTCCGACGCCTGCGATGCTGGACACGTTCGACGTGCTGCTGGTCGACCTGCAGGACCTGGGTTGCCGCATCTATACCTTCATCACGACGCTGCGCTACGTCCTCGAAGCGGGTGCGCGGCTCGGCAAAAGCGTGTGGGTGCTCGATCGCCCCAATCCCATCGGCCGTCCCGTCGAAGGCCTGAGCCTGCGGCCGGGCTGGGAGAGCTTCGTGGGCGCCGGCGAAATGCCGATGCGTCATGGCCTTACGCTCGGCGAGATGGGGCGCTGGTTCGTGCAGCGGTACCAGCTGGACGTGGATTATCGCGTGATCGAGATGGCCGGTTGGCAGCCTGCTGCGGCGCCCGGATTCGGTTGGCCGCTGGGCGAGCGCACCTGGGTCAACCCGAGCCCCAATGCGCCGAACCTGTCGATGGCGCGCTGTTACCCCGGCACGGTGATGCTGGAGGGGACCACCCTGTCCGAAGGCCGCGGCACCACGCGACCGCTCGAGCTTTTTGGCGCTCCTGGCCTGGACATCGACGCCCTCCTCGCGGAAATGCACCGGCTCGCGCCAGCCTGGGTCGCGGGTTGCAGGCTGCGCGCCTGCTGGTTCGAGCCGACGTTCCACAAGCACAAGGGCCTGCTCTGTGCCGGGTTGCAGACACACGTCGAGGACGGCTCGTACGATCACGTCGCATTCCAGCCCTGGCGACTGCAGGCGCTGGCTTTCAAGGCTCTGCGCAACCTGCGGCCCGAATACGACCTGTGGCGCGACTTCGCCTACGAATACGAGCACGACCGCCTCGCGATCGACTTGATCAACGGCAGCGAGTTGCTGCGCGAGTGGGTCGACGACCGCACGGCCACGCCCGGCGACCTCGAGACCCTCACGGTCGCTGACGAAGCAGCATGGAACGCGCAGCGCGCCGACGTGCTGCTCTATCGTTGATGGCGATGACCCCACCCAGGGATCGCTGCGACGTCCTCGTCGTCGGTGGCGGCATCAACGGCGCAGGTGTCGCACGCGATGCGGCGGGGCGCGGTTTATCGACGGTGCTGTGCGAGCAGCACGACCTCGCGTCGCACACGTCCAGCGCCAGCACCAAGCTCGTCCACGGCGGCCTGCGTTACCTCGAGTACTACGACTTCATCCTGGTGCGCAAATCGCTGCAGGAACGCGAAGTGCTGCTGGCAGCGGCGCCGCACCTGGCCTGGCCACTGCGTTTCGTGCTGCCGCACGACTCGCATTTGCGCCCTGCCTGGATGATCCGCGCGGGCCTGTTGCTCTACGACCACCTGGCCCGGCGCAAGCGGCTGCCGGCTTCGCGCGCCATCGACCTGCGCAGCCACCCGGCGGGCCAGCCCCTCGAAGCGCGCTACCGCAAGGGCTTCGAGTATTCCGACGGCTGGGTGGACGACGCGCGGCTCGTAGCGATCAATGCGGTCGACGCGCGTGAGCGCGGCGCCGACGTGCTCACCCGCACGGCTTGCGTGGCGCTGCAGCCGCGACGGCGATGCGTGGATCGCCACGCTGCGCAGCGCGACCGGCGCTGAGCGGACGTTACGAGCACGGCTGGTCGTCAATGCCGCAGGACCCTGGGTCGCCCAGTTCCTGGACGCATGCACACCCACGCCCGCGCGCCATCATCCACGCATGATCCGCGGCAGCCACATCGTGGTGCGCAGGCTTTTCGACCACGAGTTCGCGTACATCTTCCAGGCGCCCGATGGCCGGATCGTCTTCGCCGCTGC
Organism: uncultured Gammaproteobacteria bacterium; assembly: GCA_963846885.1. Taxonomy (GTDB): domain Bacteria; phylum Pseudomonadota; class Gammaproteobacteria; order Steroidobacterales; family Steroidobacteraceae; genus RPQJ01. The sequence goes on along the minus strand of CAWJXS010000019.1, from coordinate 147,828 downwards.
CCTACGAGGGCGAGTTCACGCTGATCGGCACGACCGAGAGCGAGTACACGGGTGACCTTGCGCATCCCGCCATCGCCGCCGCAGAGCAGGCCTACCTGCTGGAGATGGCCAACCGGTACTTCCAGCGCGACCTCGCCGCGCACGACGTGGTCTGGACGTTTGCCGGCCTGCGCCCGTTGCTGGCAGCCTCGCAGGACGACCCCAAGAGCGTGACGCGCGATTACGTGCTCGACTTCGATCGCGCCGGCCCGCCACTGCTGTCGATCTACGGCGGCAAACTCACGACTTACCGCAAGCTGGCGGAGACCGTCGTCGACTCGATCGCGCCCGTGCTGGGCAATACCAGGGGTGCATGGACGGCGCCGGTTCCGCTGCCGGGTGGCGACATGCCGGATGGCGACTTCGAGCGTTTCCTCGCGGAGATGCGTGCGCGCTATTCCTGGCTGGAACCCGCGCTGCTGCAGCGGTACGCGCGGGCGTACGGCACGCGCATGCAGCGAGTGCTGGAGGGTTGCCTGGGAACGGCCGATCTTGGGGCAGAGGTGCTGCCCGGCCTGTACGAGCGCGAGATCGCCTACCTGCGCAGTGTGGAATTCGCGGTCACGGCCGAGGACATCCTGTTCCGCCGCAGCAAGCTCGGCCTGCACCTGGCCGCCGGCAGCGTGACTGCGCTGGACGACTGGCTCTCATTATCTTCAAGGAACACTTCATGACAGACCGCGACCTTACGAAGGCCTACAGCCGCGCCCAATTCGTAGCCAAGCTGCGCCGCCTGGCCGACGCCATCGAATCCGAGCAGGCATTTACCATCCAGGTCGCCGGCGAACGGCTGCGCATTCCTGCAAGCGCCGTATTCAACATCGAGCACGAGCGGAGCGGCAGCCAGCAGGAACTGGAGTTCCAGCTGCTCTGGGCAGCGGAAGACGCCTGACAAGTGTCAGGCCATGTCGGTTGGCGGCCCGCCAGTTCGGGCAGCGGCCGGCCTAGCCGTCGCTGGCTGACTGCTTTTCGCGGATCACCATCGCGACGAGCGTCACGATCGTGATCGGCAGCACGAAGCTCAACATCACGGCGGAGAATTCCTCGAGCGCATCGTGCTGTTGCGCGCCCAGGACCAGGTACACGACGTATACCGCGTAGTAACCGAGGAACAACAGTCCGCGGCGGCGCCCGATGCGGCGACCAAACAGGAACACCGGCAGGCACGCGACCGCGACCGCGATCATGACCCATATGTCGAAGTTCATGACGGCGGGAGCGATGTCGAGGCCGCTGCGGCTCACCAGTCCCGACAGCCCGAGGCAGCCCAGGATGTTGAAGGTGTTGCTGCCGATCACGTTACCCACCGCGATGTCGCGCTCGCCGCGGATCGCCGCCAGCACGGACGTCGCCACCTCCGGCATCGATGTGCCGGCCGCGATGATCGTGAGGCCGATCACGAGGTCGCTGACGCCGAACGCGCGCGCGAACGCCACTGCCGCGTCCACCAGCCAGTTCGAGCCCAGCACCAGGAGCCCGAGGCCCACGACGATCAGGAGCCCCTGCACGGCCCAGTGGCCATCCCACGTGCCCGCGCGCCGCACGCCGGTCTCGTATTCGTCGCGGATCTCCTTGGTCTCGGCGCGCGATTGACGCACCAGGAAAATGACGTAGGCGATCAGCAGCGCCAGCAGCAGCGCGGCCTCGATGCGGCTCAGCTGGCCGCCGACGATCATCACCGCAAGGATCAGCGAGGCGCCGATCATGATCGGAACTTCCTGGCGGATGATCTGCGAGTGCACTACGAGCGGCGTGATCACGGCGCTGAGGCCAAGGATGAACAACACGTTGAAGATGTTGCTGCCCATGACGTTGCCGACCGCGATGTCGGTCTGTCCGCCGAGCGCTGCGCCAACCGACACCGCGATCTCCGGCGAGCTGGTGCCCAGCGCGACGATCGTCAGGCCCACCACCAGCGGCGAAATGCCGAGGGACAGCGCGATCTTGGAGGCGCCTCGCACCAGCAACTCGGCCCCGAGCACCAGGGCGCCGAGACCGAGCACGAAGAAGACGATGTGAGTGAGCATGGCGCGCAAACCGTCGCAGGTCGGGAGACCCCAGTTTATCCCAGCCGCTCCGCGATATCGCGTCAACCTTTCGCCGCATGTCGCGTTCTCTATTCCAGGGCCCCGAGTCGATGACCGCGGCGTAGAACCGCACCGCCAAGGCGTCGACTGTTTGAGGCCGTGCCAGGAACCCGGGCAAATGGAGGATCAACGACGTGAAGATGCGAAAGTCATTGGCGGCCACCTTGGTTTTTCTTGGCTGCGCCTCGATCGTGCCGATGGTGGCCGGCGCGGACCCGAAGGAGGTGCGACGCGAAATGCGTGAAGGCGCGCGCAGCGTCCAGCATGAGAAACGCGAGGCGGCTCGCGAAATACGGCCGTGCAAAACCCGCGACTGCGTATTGCATGAGACGCGCGAAGGCCGGCGTGAGGTCAGTCGCGAACGTTTCGAGGCGCGCAACGAAATTCGCGGGGAGCGGGACGACAGGTACGGGTCACCGGCACCCGGGTACTACCGCGACGCTCGCTACTATTACGCCGATGGTCGGCGGCACGACTCGAACGACTATGGCGGCAGCGGCGCGCACTACCATCCAGGCGGCAAGCCCTGTCGCGACGCTCGCCACGTCGCGCACCTGCACGATGGCTATTACCGTGACTACCGGCGCTGGTATCGGGACGGCAGGTACTGGAACGAATACGACTACGTGAATCGGTACTACAGCCGCAACCGTCACGACAACGACGATGACAATGACGATCTCATGCGCGGCATCGTCATCGGCGCGGCAGTGGTCGGCGTGATCGCGGCGGTCCACGAGGCGAATGACGGCGATTGAGCGCGCGCGCGACAGCGACGCCGATGCGGATCTCTGTCGTGCCTGATGCTTTCGCAGCCGACACTCGAGTCACATCGATCAGTTGCCACCGCTGCATCGACGAGCGCGCGGCGACGCCGATGCGGATCTCTGTCGTGCGATTTGTCGAGCGCCGCAGTTCGAGCGTAGTCGCGAGGCGGCATCCAGCTGGCTGGCCAGCCGCTGGCACCATCGCCTCGCGGCCGCTCGAACAAGGTTCGCCGTGGATCGTGCGGTTCGTCCGCACGATCCACGATGCGCGCGAGACCATGAGCACGACAGAGATCCGCATTGGCGGCGCCAGGTGACTACGGCAGAGATTTGCACTAGCGGCCCAAGTGAGCTACGCCGAGATCCGCATTGACGTCGCGAGGTCGTACTTAAGCCGCCTGGCGCCCGTGCCGTCCGCCGCGCAGCAGGAAGAAGCACACGCCCAGCGCCAGCAATAGCGCCGCGACTTCACCTGACAATCCGCCGAGCCTTGAATCGATCGCCTTGGGTGCGATCCCGGCGGCGACGAGCCCCGCGATCGCCACGCCGGCGAGACCTTCTCCCGCCACGAGTCCCGATGCGGCCAGAATGCCGGTGTCGCTGTCGCCCGGTGCCGCCGGCGCCTGCTTGCGCTCGACGAGTGCACGCACGCAGCCGCCGACGAAGAGCGGCGCCATGGTGGCGAGCGGCAGGTAGATGCCGATCGAAAAAGCCAGGCCCGACACGCCGCACAGCATCGCGGCGATCGCGAGCCCGGCTCCGGTCAGCACCAGGTCCCAGGGCAGCGCGCCCGCGAGCACGCCCTCGATGATGGTCTTCATCAACGTTGCCTGCGGCGCGGGAATTTCCTTCGAGCCGAACTCGTACGCCTCACCGAGCAGCATCACCGTCGCGGCCACCGCCCAGCACGCGAACGCCGCGCCGATGAGCTGTCCCAGCTGCTGGCGCGCTGGAGTCGCGCCCACGAGCCAGCCCGTCTTGAGATCCTGCGAGATGTCGCCCGCCTTGCTCGCGGCGACCGCCACGATCGTGCCGACGGTGAGCACGCCTGCGCGCGCACCGGGATCAGTCCACCCTGCGGCGGCGAAGATCGACGCAGTGCCGAGCAGCGTGACGAGCGCGATCCCGGACGTGGGCTGCGACGAAACTCCCACGATGCCGACGATGCGGGCCGCGACCGCGACGAACAACACGCCGAACACGCCGACGCCACAGGCAAGGATCGCGCGCTGCACCGCAGTCATCTCGCCCGCGAACACGCCGGGCACGAGGGCTGCCGTCAGCACCACGAGCGCCACGCCACCAAAGACGAAGCTGCCCGGCAGGTCGCGATCGGTCCGTGCGGACGAGCCGCCGGCTCGCGCGTCGGAATCCTGCATGCCGCGCGCAACGGCGGTGAAAGCGTCCACCATCGTCGGCAAGCCGCGCAGCACCGTGAGAATGCCGGCCGTTGCCACGGCGCCGGCGCCGATGTACCGCACGTAGCGTGACCAGATGGCACCCGCGTCCATGTCGGCGACGAGGCGCTCGGTTTCCGGGTACAGCGGCTGCGTCAACGAAGCACCCATCCAGGCAATGAGCGGAGTGATGACGACGGCCGAAATCAGCGCGCCCGCGACGCACACGGCGGCCTGGCGATAGCCCAGGATGTAACCCACGCCGATGAGCGCGGGCGCGATTTCGAGGGCCAGCTCGGCCCTGGGCAGCACGGGCAGTGCAAAGCCGATCTCGCCAGGCAACAGGTACAGCAGCGAGATCAGCACTTTGACTGCTGCACCCACGGCCATGCCCCGGAAGATCCATGCGCTGGCGCTGGCGGCCCCGCTCGTTTCCACGGCCGTGGCACGCAGGACCTCGGCGCAGGCCGTGCCCTCGGGGTAGGGCAGTTCGTCGTGCGCCTTCACGATCAGCAGCCGACGCAGCGGCACCATGGCGGCGATGCCCAGCAGCGCCCCCAGGAACGCGAGCGCGACGACCTGCAGGTAAGGCGGCACCACTCCCCACAGGAACAGGGCAGGAATGGTGAAGATGGTGCCGGTCGCAAGCGACGTGGACGCCGACGCCACCGTCTGCGACATGTTCGCCTCGAGGATCGTGCCGCGAACCCGCAGCAGGCGGAAGGCTGCGACTGTCATCACCGCCGCCGGAATCGAGGCCGATACAGTCATGCCGACGCGCAGCCCGAGGTAAGCATTGGCGGCGCCGAACACGATGCCGAGCACTACGCCGACGACGATGGCCTTGAGGGTGAATTCCGCGACGTCTTCGGCCTGTGTCATCGCGGGATCATCCCTAACCCGAGCGCGGGGCGCAATGCACGGTCGGCTGCACTAGAATCGAACCTCGCCCCACAGGTATCGACATGCCGCAATACATCCTCGCGCTCGACCAGGGCACCACCAGCTCGCGGTCGATCCTGTTCGACGCGGCCGGCCGGCCGGTCGCGATAGCGCAGCGCGAGTTCACGCAATCCTTCCCGCGGTCGGGCTGGGTCGAGCACGACGCCGAAGAAATCTGGGCCTCGCAGAGCGCCACCATCGCTGAGGTACTGGCCAAGGCAGGCGCGACGCCGGCCGACGTCGCCGCGATCGGCATCACCAACCAGCGCGAAACGACCGTGCTGTGGGACCGCGCTACGGGTGTGCCCGTAGCGCCCGCGATCGTCTGGCAGGATCGCCGCACCGCTGACGCATGCCGGCAACTGCAGGCAGCGGGGCTCGAGGCCGAGGTCACGCGACGCACAGGGCTGCTGCTCGACCCCTATTTCTCCGGTACCAAGCTCACCTGGCTGCTCGATAACGTGCCGGGGGCGCGTGATCGCGCCGAGCGCGGCGAACTCGCGTTCGGCACCATCGACAGCTGGCTGGTCTGGAAGCTGACGCATGGCGAATTCCACGTCACGGACGCGTCCAACGCGAGTCGCACCCTGCTGCTCGACGTGGCCACGGCGGCTTGGGACTCGTTCATGCTCGGGCAGCTGCGCATCCCGCGAGCCGTGCTGCCCACGGTGGTGGCGTCGTCGCTCGCAGGCACGGACGCACCGATGGCGAAACTGGGCAGGCATCGCATCCCGATCGCGGGCATTGCCGGGGACCAGCAGGCTGCGCTGTTCGGGCAGGCCTGCTTCGAGCCGGGCATGGCCAAGAACACTTACGGCACCGGCTGCTTCCTGCTGATGAACACCGGCACTGCGCCCCTGGCCTCGGCCAATCGTCTGCTCACGACCATTGCATGGCAAACCACGGACTTGCGGTACGCGCTCGAAGGCGCCGTCTTCGTCGGTGGCGCGGTGGTGCAATGGCTGCGGGACGGACTCGGCATCATCGAGCGGTCAGCGGATGTCGAAGCGTTGGCTGCCAGCGTGCCGGACTCAGGCGGGATGTTCCTGGTGCCCGCCTTCACGGGCCTCGGCAGTCCGCACTGGGACGCCTACGCGCGCGGCACGATGGTGGGTCTTTCGCGTGGCACCTCGCGGGGGCACATCGCACGCGCAGCGCTCGAGGCCATCGCGTTCCAGAGCGCTGAAGTCCTGCAGGCCATGCAGCGCGACGCGCGGCACGCGCTGGTCGAATTGCGCGTGGACGGCGGCGCGGCGGGCAACGACCTGCTGCTGCAATTCCAGGCCGACTTGCTGGGCGTGCCGGTCGTGCGCCCGGAGGTCACCGAGACCACGGCACTCGGGGCCGCGTACCTCGCGGGCCTGGGCGTGGGGTTCTGGTCGTCGCCGGCGGAGGTCACTGCGAACTGGCGCGCCGAGCGCCGGTTCGAACCGGTGATGTCACGCGACGAGGCCGCCAGCCGGCTTGCGCGCTGGTCACGGGCAGTCGATCGATCGCGCGACTGGGACGTGGCAAGTTAGGATCGCGCCATGGGCAAGGCCATTGCATACGCGACGCCGGTATTCTTCCTGCTGATCGCGCTGGAATACGTAGTCGCGCGTGCGCGCGGCCTGCGCGGCGCTTACCGTCTCAACGATGCGATCAACAGCCTGAGCCTCGGCGTGATGAGCCAGGTCACCGGACTGTTCGTGCGCGTCCTCACCATCGGCATCTACACGGTCGCGTTCGAGCACATCGCGCTCGGCACCTGGCCTGACGCCTGGTGGGGCTGGCTGCTCGCCATCGTCTTCTACGACTTCTGCTATTACTGGAATCACCGGCTCGGCCACGAGAGCGCGGTCTTCTGGGCCGCGCACGTGGTCCATCACCAGAGCCAGCGCTACAACCTGTCGACGGCCCTGCGCCAGACGAGCAGCGGCGCCCTCCTGGGCTGGGTGTTCTACCTGCCGATGGCGCTCGCCGGCGTTCCGCCCGAGATGTTCGTCGTCGCGGCCATCGTCGACCTGCTGTACCAGTACTGGATCCACACCGAAGTGGTGGGCAAGCTCGGCTGGTTCGACCGGTGGTTCGCCTCGCCTTCGAACCACCGCGTGCATCACGCCGTGAACGACGCCTACATCGACCGCAATTACGGCGGCATCTTCATGGCCTGGGACCGGCTTTTCGGCACCTTCGTCGAGGAATCGGAACGCTGCGTCTACGGCACGCGCACGCCTCTCAACTCGTGGGATCCGCTGTGGGCGAACTTCGAGGTGTACGCGGATCTCGCGCGCAGGTCGCGGCAGTGCCAGCGCTGGGGTGATCGCGTCCGCATCTGGCTCAAGCCGCCGGGCTGGCAGCCCGCCCTGGCGACCGGCACGGAATGGCACAAGCCGGCGTTCGACCTCGCGCAGGTCCGCACGTACGACCCGGCGATGACCCGCGGTGCACGCACGTTTGCCGTGGCGCACATCACGCTCGCCATTCTCGGCTCGGTGCTGCTGCTGTGGTACGCCGAGTCGCTGCCGCCCGTTCCACTGGCCGCCATCGCGCTCGCGGTGATCGCAGTGCTGTGGCTCACGGGGGCCGTGATGCAGGGACGCCTCACGCTGCCCCGCGCACTCGCGCTGGAGTCAGTCGTGCTCGCCGTGCTGCTGGTGGTGGCCCGTGCCGGAGCCGCACCCGCGCCCACCATCGTCGACGATGCGCGCGTGCAGCGCGCTGTTACAGCAGCGCGCACCGGGTTTCTGGCACAGCAACCGTTCGATCGCATGCACGTCACGGTGCTGCTGCAAGACCAGCAAGGCCGGTGGCTGCGTGGGGCCGTCGAAGGCGACCGGCTCGCGTATCCGGCAAGCAGTGTGAAACTCGGCTTCCTCGTCGGCGCCGTGCATTGGTGCCGGGAGCGCGGCAGTCCGCCCGACTGTCTCGACCAGTACGTGCGGCCCATGATCGAAACCTCCGACAACGTCGCAACCGGCGAAGTCGTCGACCGCTTGAGCGGCGTGACGAACGGCCCCGTCGCGGGCGCCGACCTCGAGGCGTTCATCGAGCGACGTCGTTATACCGAGCGCGTGCTCGATCAACTGGGTTTGCTTGGCCCGCAGCGCATGTTCACCAAGACTTACCCGACCAATTCCGGCGAGGAGCCCACCGGACTCGAACACGCCGCATGGCAGCAGCTGGGCCGCAACGCGATGACGACCGACCTGGCGGCACAACTGATGCTGGGGGTCGTGACCGGCACGATCGAACCGGCGGCGACCGGCTACATGCGCGGCCTGCTGCGCCATCCCGCATTCTCGGCGTACAGCAGCCTGGGCGGCGGGCTGCCTCCCGGCTCGCTGCACGAAAACAAGATCGGCAGCGCCTTCGATACGTTGCAGGACGTGATGCACGCGGAATTGCCTGACGGACACCGCCTGGTCATCGCGGCGTTCACCAACGGCTGGGACGCGCAGGAACCCGAGCCCTGGGACGTGGCACGGCTTGGCGACTTCACGGCGCGCCTGCTGCAGCAACTGGGCCTCGACGCCGCGGCCGGCCATGCGCCCCGCCTGCTCAATGGGAAGCTTGCGGCTGACGGGTCCGCGCGCTGGCACTGGCGCGTGCCAGAGGCAGGCCGTTATGAACTGGCTGTGTGGTTCGAGGCGACGGCCGACCAGACGCGTGCGGCGCAAGCTGCGCTCACGGACGCGACGGGCGCCGCGCAAGCGCTCGCCACCGTTGACCAGTCCACGTGGGGTCGGCGCTGGATCCGCCTTGGCGACGTCGACCTCGCGCGTGGCAAGGTGGAATTGACGCTGGTGCCGACTGCACCAGGGAAAGCGGCCGCGGGCCGACTGCGTATCACGCGCTGGCCGGACGTCGCCGTAGCGCCCTGAGCGCGGATGACTGCGTCAGGATGCGTGCGGTGGCGTGCCCCGCTACACTGCGCCGTTCCCGCAAGAGACCCGGCCAGCATGACGCAGAAGATCAAGAAGAAGCCCAAGTTACGCTACGACTGTGCCAAGTGCCCTGGCTACTGCTGCAGCTACTCGCGCATCGCCGTCCAGGATTTCGACATCGAGCGGCTGGCCCGGCATTTCGGCATCAGCAAGGCAGCCGCGCGCCTCAAGTTCACGTATCGCTACCAGACCAAGGAACTCGACGAGCAACTGCTCCGCCATCGCAAGGACCACATCTACAAGTCGACGTGCATGTTCTTCGACCAGAAGGAGCGCCGCTGCACGGTGTATGCCGCAAGGCCTTCGGTGTGCCGCCTGTACCCGGAAGACAAGACCTGCGGTTACTTCGAGTTCCTGAAGTTCGAGCGCATCCAGCAGGGCGACGAGGAATTCATTCCTTCGGCCTGAGCGCCGGACAGAGTGCAGGACCGAGCGCCGCGCTCAGCGGAAGCGATAACCCAGGCTGATGCCGAGCGTGACGGGATCCGCGGCGACGGGACCGTACGAGCCATGCAGCAGGTCGGCACGCTGGTCGAGCTCCGCCCAGCGCAGGTCGGCATTGAGCCTGACATGGTCGTTGAAGGCGAACTCCGCCCCGAGTTCGGCGGCAGGGCCCACTCCGGTGTGCCGATTGCGTCGCGTCAGCAGCGATGGGTCGGCCTCGATGCCGTCGACGAAGTACCGTGCATGGTTGATTCCCGCGCCGGCGTAAGCCCGCAGCGGGCCCTGCTCGGCGAGCCGATACCGCAAGGTGACCAGGTCCATGCCATCGGCGCGGTCGTCCTGCAGCACGACGTAGGCGGCGTCGACGACGGGCAACGCTGCCGCAGGCTGCCGCCGCGACAGGCGATGCAGCCAGTCGGGCGCATCGTCCGTCAGGCGCGCCCTCGCGTCGTCCCACAACGCCGCAAACACTGTGACGCCGTCGCGCCACCACGCGGAATCGACCGGGCGGTGAACAGTCTCTGCAGGGGATCTCGCATCCGACGCGCTCAAGGGCATCGGCGCCGTCGGCAACGTGGCTTCCGATTCGGCATGCGCCAATCGCGCACCAGCCAGCGCCCCCATGAGGAGACAGGCGAGCAGGACGCGTTGCAGGCTGGCTGGCATCAGACGGAAACATACGCCGCCGCGGGCCCCGTGGGGCGCCTGCGCCGAGGGGCGCGTTAAAAGTGTGACCCGGCGCTCAGCGTTCGAGCCACGCCAGCAGGTCGGCCGTCACGCTGGCACGCTCAGGTTCGTTGAAGACCTCGTGATAGAGACCGTCGTACAGCTTGAGGGTGCGATGGCTGGCACCGATGGCGTGATAGACCGGCCGCGTGGCCGCGAGCGGCACGAGCTTGTCCGCCGTGCCGTGCAGGATCAGGGTCGGCAGCCGCAACTCGCGCGCGCCCGCGGGAAACTCCCGCATCGCCTCGAGCAGTTCAACCAATGTGCGCGCCGGCACCGCGCGGTGATGCACGAGCGGGTCGGATTCGTAGCGCATGACCACGGACGGGTCGCGGCTGACGTCGCTCGGTGGCAACGCCAGCGCACCCGTGTTCGGAGCGACGACAGATAACGCCCGCACGAGCCACTCCTGCCATTTCGGCACCGTCGGTTCGGTAGCGAGCGCAGGGGCAGAGAGCACCAGGCCGCGCAGCGCGTGCTGCAGGCGCAGCGCCGAGGCGAACGCAACCGCACCTCCCATGCTGTGGCCCAGCACGTACACGGGCGTGTCCAGGTGCTGGCGGGCGCAACGCCCGACGAACGAGGAAAAATCGGACACCACGTACGCGAATCGCTCGATGTTGGCGCGCGGGCCCTGCGAGCGTCCGTGGCCGCGATGGTCGAGTGCATAAACCGCGTAGTCGCGTGCCACGAGCTCGCCCGCGAGCGTGGCATAGCGGCCACTGTGTTCGCCCAGGCCGTGGGACACCACGATCACGGCACGCGGAACGCCTTCCGGCAACCAGGCCTGGGTGTACAGCTCACGGCCACCGATACCGGCAGCGGTCGACTCACGGTGCTGCATGACGGGTGCCGGGGAGGCGCTCAGGGAGCCGCGGCCGCGACTGCCTGCAGATCGCGCAACAGGCCGTCGAGGTGGTCGGCCACGTCACGAAGCCGGGCGGCTGACTCGGGCGAGGCCTGCCGGGCCGCCTGCTCGGCGGCGCTGGCTATCTCGCGCAGCTCGGTCGCACAGATGTCGCCGGCGGTGCCCTTGACCTTGTGCGCCAACCTGGCCATGGCATCGAACTCCACGCCCGCAGCCGCCGCCCGCAGGTCCGCAGGCATCGAGCCGCTCGAGCGCTGCGCCACGCCGAGCAGTGCCCGGGCGAACGTCTCGTCCCCGCCCAGCTTGGCCACCAGGGCCGGCCAGTCAAAATGGGCGTATGTCGTCGTGGCGTTCTCGGTCATGCTCTTATTGCGCGCGAAGCGGACATGCCCGCTGCGGGCATCATTCTAGACCGCCGGGGCCGACTCGCGTCACCCGCCCCTGCCGGTTGAAACCCAGTCCAATTACAGGGCAGCCGGGGCAGCGGCGGGCGCGTTCTTGCACGCGTAATCGAGGATCTCGCCGAAGACCGTGCTGGACGGGGCGTCCATCCACTTCAGGTTCTTTTCGCTGATCCTGGTCTTCTGCACCTCCACGCCCTGCAGGTCGAGACCGGCGAATGCATGCATCTCGCTGTAAGCAAGCCGGCGCTGCGCGCAGTCCACGCGATACTCGTTGCGGGCTGAGAGGAAGGTCTTGTTCTTCTTCGCCGCAGGCTGTGGCTCGGCAAAGTTCTGCCGGGTGCGCACGATCAGCCACGACGACTTGGGCGACACTCCGAGCGATGCGGGATTCGCGAACACTTCCGTGCGCTCGGTCTTGGCGACCGAGACCCACTCTGCAGCGGCGTGAGCGGGCGCGGCCGCTGAAACGCAGACCAGTGCTCCAATGATGCTTGCAGCGATGCGCATGGCAATGTTCCTCAGTTCCGGTCGATCAGGAGTTCGTTGCAGGTGAATTCGTCGGCACGGCCGAACCGTACCGTATACCGCCCCGCCTGGGCGAGATCGTAGCCTGCCAGCAGGTCGACCGTCGCGTGCGCGTCCGCACCGGGCGCCAGCGGGACGAACTCGGACTCGGTCGGCGGTCCACGCTTCACGACGGGTCCGCGGTAGTCGAGCCGGCGACCGGCGAGCGTGACCTCGAACAGGTCGCCGAGGAAGCCTTCGAGCGGCGTCTGGCGCGCCAGCACGAGAACGGCGGCCGAGCTTTCATTGCGCAGCGTAAACGTGACCGGGACGACCTGCTCCGCCAGCGCTACCGAGCTCGGTGCCTGGAGCACGCACGTGAGTGGTTGCGCCGTCATGGACTGGTCCGCTCCCGTTCCCACCCCCGCTATCGCACGCTCCCCGGCAGCCTCGGGCCCGGTGCACGCAGCCGCGAGCAGACCCAGCAAGACTGCCGCTGCGAATCGCCGCGCCCTGCTCGCGCCGATACGCGCCAGGCTCGACATTGCCAGGCGCGGATCCTCGATCACGGCGCTCCAGCCGGTCGGCGGCGGCACACTCACGGCTTTCTCCCCCGGGGCGAAACCGCGACATTGGTCTAAGATGCCACCCATGACAACCCGTCCCCACGACATCGTCGTATTCGGCGCCACGAGTTTCGTCGGCCAGATCCTGGTGCGGTACCTCTACGACGAGTTCGGCGTCGACCGCGACCTGAACTGGGCCGCCGCCGGCCGGTCGCTGCCCAAGCTGGAAGCCGTCCGCAAAGCGCTCGGTCGCGGCGGCAGCAAGGTCGAACTCATCCAGGCCGATGCGGCCGACGAGCCAGCGCTGCGCGCGCTGTGCAAGTCCGCGCGGGTGGTGGTGTCGACGGTGGGTCCGTATGCGCTTTACGGCGAGCCGCTCGTGCGGGTTTGCACCGAGACCGGCACCGACTACTGCGACCTCACCGGCGAGGTGCAGTGGATGCGTCGCATGATCCACAAGTACGAAGCACAGGCGCAGGCGTCCGGTGCCCGCATCGTCCACAACTGCGGCTTCGACTCGATACCCTCGGACCTCGGCGTGCACTTCGTGCAACGCCACGCGCAGGAAAAATTCGGCGCGCCATGCACTACCGTGAAGATGCGCGTGCGCAGCATGCGCGGCAGCTTCTCGGGCGGAACGGTGGCCTCGCTGCTGAACGTGCTGAAAGAGGTCAAGGCCAACCCGGCCCTGCGCAAGCAACTGGCCGATCCGTATGCGATCTGTCCGCCGGGCGGCGCCAAGCGTGTGCGACAGGCCAACGTGGGCTTCGCGGAATACGACGCCGACTTCGACGCCTGGGTCGCGCCGTTCGTCATGAGCGCGATCAACACGCGCGTCGTGCACCGGACCAACGCGCTGCTGCACGACGCGTACGGCCCCGATTTCCGCTACGACGAGGCCATGCTGACGGGGCGCGGGCTGCGTGGGCGACTCACGGCTGCGGCCACCGGCGCCGGGCTCGGCGCGTTCATGGTGGCCGGCTCGATCGGGCCCATCCGCAGCGCGCTCGAGAAATACGTGCTCCCGGCGCCCGGAGAAGGGCCGAGCCCGGAAGCCCAACTCAAGGGCGGCTTCGACCTGCGCTTCCACGGCCGCACAGCGGCGGGGGACGTGATTCGTGCGCGCGTGACGGGCGACCGCGACCCGGGTTACGGTTCGACGGCCAAGATGCTCGGCCAGGCAGCTGCGTGCCTCGCCGTCGACGTCGCGAAGAAAAAGGTCTCGGGCGGCTTCTGGACACCTGCCGCGATCTTCGGCGACCGCATCATCGAGCGGCTGCAGGCGCACGCCGGCGTGCGCTTCGAACTGCTAGAAAAATAAGCTTTTCTCGACCACTTTCCTGACGGGGACAATCGATGCCGACTACCGCGCAATTCCTGCTGCCCGTGCTGGCGCTCATCGCCTGGACGCTCGTGATGTGGTTCTGGCTGTACGCGACACGCCTGCCGGCCATGAAGCGCGCCGGCATCGATCCACAGGAGGCGGCGCACCCCGGCACGTACGCGCACCGGATGCCTGAACACGCCCGATCCGTCGCCGACAACTACAACCACCTGCACGAACAGCCGACCATTTTCTATGCGCTGATGTTTTTCATCGCACTGAGCGGCGGCATCTCGGCCAGCACGCTGGGCCTGGCCTGGGCCTACGTCGGCGCGCGTGTCGTGCATTCGCTGGTGCAGGCGACCATCAACCGCGTCGTCGTGCGCTTCACGGTGTTCGCGTTCGGATCGCTGCTGCTCGTTTGCATGACCGTGCGCGAGCTCTTGCGCGCTTTTGGGGGAGCTGTCTGATGCGCTATCGCAATCCTGCCTTGCTGGTGGCTGCCTGCTGGTTGGCGCTGGCGCCTGCCCTCGTCACGGCCGCAGACGACAAGACCGCGGGCTCGACGGACGCCACCGCGAAAGCCGACGCGAAAGAAGCCGTGCCGGCCTCTTCGGTGACGAAGCACAAGGTCACGATCGACGGCAAGACGATCAACTACACCGCCACGGTCGGCTGGTACATCCTCAAGGATCCGGCAGGCGAGCCCATCGCGCGCTTTGGCTACACCGCATACACGCTCGATGGCGTGAAGAACCCGACGCAGCGGCCGGTCACCTTCGCCTTCAATGGCGGCCCCGGTTCGTCATCGATCTGGCTGCACATGGGGGTCATGGGCCCGCGGCGCGTAGTGGTCAACGACAAGGGCTACGCCCCGCCCCCGCCGTCGCAAGTCGTGGACAACGCCTTTTCGCCGCTCGACGTCACCGACATCGTGATGATCGACCCGGTCGGCACCGGGTTCAGCAAGCCGCTCGGTGCGGCGAAGCCTGCGGATTTCCATGGCGTGGACGAAGACATCAAGTCGGTCGCGCAGTTCATCAAGCGCTACGTCTCCGAGAACGGCCGCTGGGGCTCGCCCAAGTACGTGCTCGGCGAAAGCTATGGCGGCATGCGTGGCGCAGGACTCGCGTACTACCTGCAGGCCAACATGGGGATGAACCTGAACGGGCTCGTGATCGTGTCGCCCTTCCTGAACGCCGCGACCGGTATCGACGGCGAAGGCATGGACCTGGGCCACGTCACCTATTTCCCGACCCTGGCTGCGACGGCCTGGTATCACGACCTGGTCCCGGGCAAACCGGCCACCGTGCAGGAGTACATGCGCGAGGTCGAACGCTTCGCGCGCGAGGAGTACGCGCCTGCGCTCGCCAAGGGGTACGTGATTCCGGCCGCCGAAAAGCAGGCGATGGCCGCGAAGCTTGCGCGCTACACGGGAACCACACCGGAGTTCTGGGAACGCGCCGACCTGCGCGTGAGCCACCCGCAGTTCCTGCAGGAACTGAAGCGCAACGACCGCCTGATCGCGGGCCGCATCGACTCGCGGTTCGTGGGGCCCGCGCTGAACCCGCTGGCCGAAGACATGGATTACGACCCGTTCTTCCCTGCCGTGGGTCCCGCCTACACGTCAGCGTTCCTCGGTTACCTGCACGACGAACTCAAGTTCGGGCGCGATGAGGAATACATGGTCTCGGCGTTCGACATCGACTGGAGCTGGAAGCACCAGGCCCCCGGCAAGCGCGGCTGGATGTCGCCGGTGCCCAACACCGTGCCCGACCTCGCGGCAGCCATGACCATGAACCCCGGCCTGCACGTGCTGGTGCAACAGGGGTGGTATGACCTGGCCACGCCGTACCTCGCCATGCTGATGGACATCGAGCACCTGGACATCACGCCGGAGGCCCGGCAGCGCATCCGCATCGACTATTACGATGCGGGCCACATGATGTACCTGCACGATCCGTCGCTGCAGAAGTTCCGCAACGACCTCGTCGGCTTCATTCGGGCAACCGACCGGCTCTAGGCCAGCGAATTACTCGCGGTAATGACAGCCGCGGCTCTCGGGGTTGGTCCAGGCGGCGAGCGTCACGATCAGGGCTACGCGCACGGCGTTACGCAGGCCGATCAGGTCGTCCGTCATCGCAGCGGCGCGGTAGAAGCGCTCGACTTCGACCTCGAGGTTGCGCAAGGCCTCGATCGCGCGCAGCAGGCGGCGCGTCGTGCGCACGAGCCCCACGTAGTTCCACATGATGTGCCGGAGCGAACTCATGTCCTGCGCGATCAGGGCCGGGTCGGGCGCCTCGTGACCCGTGTCCTGCCAGGGCGGGATGTCTTCGAAACGCGCGCCGTTGCCGGTCGCGAGTTGCTCCACGATGCGCTGCGCCGAGCGATGCCCCCACACCAGTCCCTCGAGCAGCGAGGTGCTGGCGAGCCGGTTCGCGCCGTGCAGGCCCGAGCAGGCCACCTCGCCGATGGCGAACAGACGCTCGACCGTCGTCGCGCCGTCGCGATCGATCCACACCCCGCCGCACGCATAGTGCGCGGCGGGAACGACGGGTAACGGGTCGCGCGTGATGTCGATGCCGTACTCGAGGCAGCTGCGGAGCATCTCCGGGAATTCGGCACGGATGCGCTCGGCGGGCACATAGCTCGCGACGTCGAGATACACGTTCGGCACGCCCTGGCGCAGCATTTCGGCGTGGATGCTGCGCGCGACGACGTCGCGCGGGGCCAGGTCCTTCCACTTCGGGTCGTAGCGGTCCATGAATGGCTGCCGCTTTTCGTCGACCAGGCGCGCGCCCGCGCCACGCACGGCCTCGGTGATGAGGAAGCACGGCGCGTTGCGGTGGTAGAAGGCGGTGGGATGAAACTGCACGTACTCGGCGTTGATCACGCGGGCACCAGCGCGATAGGCCATCGCCAAACCGTCGCCGCGCGCGCCCGCCGGGTTCGTCGTGCGCAGGAAGATCTGGCCCAGGCCGCCCGTGGCGAGCACCGTGGCGCGCGCCAGGCAGCGGTCGATCCGGCCGGTGAGCTGGTCGAACACATACGCGCCCACGCAGGACAGCGGCTCGTACACCGCGCGACGATCGCGGCCCTGGTGCGCAGGCGTCAGCAGGTCGACGGCCGTGTGGTGGGTGAGCAGCCGCACGCGCGGATGCGCGCGCAAAGCCTCGATGAGTTTGTCTTCGATCGCCCGGCCGGTCGCATCGGTGGCGTGGGCGATGCGGGCCAGCGAATGCCCGCCTTCGCGTCCCAGCGCCAGCCGCCCGTCGGGAGTGCGGTCGAACGGCACCGCGAGCTTGTCGATCAGCACCGACTGGACCAGCTGCGGACCTTCCTGCGCGAGCGTGAGGACGGCCTCCTCGTGGCACAGGCCGGCGCCGGCGTTGATGATGTCCTGCGCCAGGGACTCGGGCGAATCGCCCTCGCCATGAAAAATGATGCCGCCCTGCGCCCAGTAAGTGTTGGATTCGCCGGCGCGATCGGCGCGGGTGATCACCGTGACGTCGAGGCCCGCTTCCGCGAGTTCGAGCGCGGCCGTGCCGCCCGCGATGCCGCAGCCGATGACCAGGACGTCGCTGCGCAGGATCTCGCTCAATCGATTTTCGGCCCGACGGCCAGCATGCGCTCGACCGAGCGCAGCGCGCGCACGCGGATGTCCTCGGGCACGTCCACCTGCCAGCGCATGTGCTTCAGCGCGTCGCGGGTCTGCTCGAGCGTGATCTCGTGCATGTGCGGGCAACGGTGGCTGCACAGCCGCAGCATTTCCTTGCCCGGATTGGCCGCCACGATGTTGTCGCCCATCGAACATTCGGTGAGCAGCAAAAAGCGCTTCGCCGACGACCGCTCGACCGCCTTGATCATGGCCGTGGTGCTGCCGGAGAAATCGGCCTTGGCCGTGACTTCCGGGCTGCATTCGGGATGCGCCAGGATCATCACGTCGGGGTACTGCTTGCGCACCACGTCGACGTCTTCAGGCGTGAACAGCTCGTGCACTTCGCAGCGGCCGTTCCACGACACCATCGCCGGCTCGCTCGCCGTGCCACGGGACGGCGCGGCCGCCGTGCCCTTGCGCAGCACTGAGGGCACGATGATGTGACGGCCCGTCTCGCGCGCGACGTTCGCCGCGAGGAATTCGTCGGGCAGGAAGATGACCGTGTCGCTGTCGAGCGACTCGACGACGGCGGCAGCGTTGCTCGACGTGCAGCAGATGTCGCACTCGGCCTTCACGTCGGCATAGGTGTTGATGTACGTGACGATCGGCACGCCGGGATAGGCCGCGCGCAATGCGCGCACGTCGGCGGCCGTGATGCTTTCGGCGAGCGAGCACCCGCCTTTTGCCGTCGGCAGCAGCACCGTCTTGCCCGGGTTCAGGATCTTCGCGGTCTCGGCCATGAAGCGCACGCCGCAGAACACGATGACCGACTTGTCGGTCTCGGCGGCACGCCGGCTCAGCTCGAGCGAATCGCCCTGGAAGTCGGGCACCGTGTGGAACAGCGCGGGTTCCATGTAGTTGTGCCCGAGGATGACGGCGTCACGCTCGGCCTTGAGCTGCAGCACCTCGGCTGCCACCTCGGCCTTGAGGTAGAGCTCCGCGTCGGGCAGCACGTCGCCGAGCTTGTCCTGCAGGTCGCGATAGATTTCCTGGGCGGTTTTCAAGGGCGGATTCCGTCGCGGCTGCCCGGTGCAGCCCTGGGGCGCATTGTAGCGCGGCCGACGAGCTATGATCACCGAGTGATCACGCGGGCCACGGCATGAAGTCAGTTCGTTTTGGCAGGGTGCTGGCGGTGCCGTGCGGCGCTGCGCTGCTGTCTGCACCCTTGCCCGCGCCAGCCGCCGCCACGCTCGAGACGATCCAGGTCACTGCCTCGCGCCGCGCAGAGTCCGCCTTCACGGTGCCGGTTGCGACCAGTGTCGTGGACAGCGACGCCATCCGGGCGGCCGCGCCCCAGACCGTGATGGACGCCCTCCGCAGCCAGCCAGGCGCATCCCTGCAGCAGACCACTCCGGGCCAGGGGGTGGTGATCCTGCGCGGCCTCAAGGGCTCCGAAGTGCTGCATGTGGTGGATGGATTTCGTCTCAACGACGCGATTTTCCGCAATGCGCCGAACCAGTACGTCGCGCTCGTCGACAGCCAGGCGCTCGCACGCATCGAGGTGGTGCGCGGTCCCATGTCGGCGCTGTATGGCAGCGATGCGATGGGCGGCGTCGTGCAGATGCTGACGTGGGAACCTCGCTTCGAAGGCGCCGAGTGGCAGGCAGCAGGCATGCTGCGCACGCTGTACGGCAGTGCCGACGACTCGACTTTGTCGCGCGTGCAGGGCGCGGCCGGTCACGAACGCCTGGTCCTGAATGCTGGAGTGACCTACCAGGACGTGAACGAGCGTCGCGTGGGCGGGGGCGACGAACTGCCGTTCACTGCATTCACGGGACGCGCGGCCGACGCCAAGGTCCGCGCGCTGGTGACGGACGGCAACGAACTCACGCTCTCGCTGCAGTACTCCGAACAGCCGCGCACGCCGCGCTACGATGAACTGACGCCCGGCTACGGCCAGGACAACCCCAATTCAGCGGTCTACTGGTTCGAGCCGCAACGGCGCGATTTCGTGCAACTGCGCTGGCGCGGATCGAACCCCACCCGCGCCTGGGACAGCGCGGAAGCACAGGTGGGACAGCAGGTGATCGAGGATGGCCGGCGCAGTCGTGATTTCGGCTCGCGCAACGAGGACCGCGAACGCAACGAGGACGAGAGCCTGGGATTGACGTTCGTGGCGCAGAAGGACCTGGGTGCGAAACACCATCTGTCGTACGGCATGGACGTCTACCACGACGACGTCGCGTCATCGCGCCTGCGCGTCGACACGCAGACCGGCGTGACGAGCGTGCGTCCGCCGCGCTTCCCGGACGGCTCGACGATGGTGCAGGCAGGGGCTTTCGTCGCCGACGACTGGTCGGCGCACGAGCGGCTCGACGTGCTGGGCGGGTTGCGCTGGAGCAGCAGCCGCACTCGCCTGCCCGGCAGCGAGTCGTTCGCTGCGACGACTGTCAGCGACGACGGCCTCACGGGCAACCTGGGCGCCTCTTTCGAACTCGTCGAAAGCGTCCGTCTCGTCGCGAACCTGGGCCAGGGTTTTCGCGCGCCCAACGTGTTCGACCTGGGCACGTTCGGCGACCGCCCCGGCAATCGCTTCAACGTGCCGAACCCCGGCCTCGAGTCCGAGCACGTCACGACGTTCGATGCGGGCATCAAGTTCATGGAGGGCGGCATCGAGGGTGAGGTGATCGGCTATTACTCCGACTACCGCGACAAGATCACGAGCGTGCCGACGGGCGAGGTCACGCCGTCTGGCCGTCTTGTGGTGCAGAGCAGGAACGCAGCGAGCCTGCGGCTGTACGGTGCCGAGTTGGCGTATCGGCAGGAGATTTCGCCCACGCTGTCCTGGCGCACCCAGCTCACCTGGACCCGGGGCGAGGAACGGCTGGCGGGCGACAGCTATCCCGCCGATCGCATTCCGCCGTTGAACGGCAGCGTGGCGCTGGCCTGGAACCCTGCCCCGCGCTGGTCACTGGAGGCATGGACGGACTTCGCCGATCGTCAGGAGCGTTACAGCCCGCGCGACGAGATCGACCCACGCATCCGGCCTGGCGGCACCCCTGGATGGTCAACATGGAACCTGCGTGCGGCCTGGGAAGCAAGCGAGCAGGTGTTCGCCGCGTTGCAAGCAGGCAACCTGGGCGACCGCCGTTACCGCGAGTTCGGCTCGGGCCTGGACGCCGCGGGGCGCGGCGTGATGTTCACGCTGGAGGTGAGCTTGTGAGCGGGTCCTGCAGCTCGATACCCGCTGCCGCCAGTTCATCGAGCAGCGGCTGCAACTGCCGCCGATAGCGTCGCCAGCGTCCGACGCCCGCGGAGTACAGCGGCTGACGCACCTGCACGGCGCTGGCCGTGGCCACCGCGCCAGGATTGCGTTCGAACGCCATGCACGCCTCGTCCCAGGGCAGCCGGCAATGTTCGAGCAACGCCGCCGTCGTCACCCGCTGGTCCTGCACCAGGGCCTCGTACTGCACTTCGTGCACGCGACCCGGCAGCGTGAGTTGCCAGTGGCGCACGAGCCGGTCGAATTGCGCGTAATAGCGGGCGATGGCGCGCAGGTCCCGCGCGTAGTCGTAATAGGGCAAGCCCGTTGCAAACAACTGGCGGAAGTTGCTGAGCCCGGTGTCGAGTGGGTTGCGGCGGACGACCACCAGGCTCGCCGCCGGCAGCGCTCGCGCAATGTGCCCCAGGTAGAAAAAGTTGAGCGGCATCTTGTCCACGAACCGGGGCCTGGCAGCGCCTGCGGGCCGTGTGAGACGAACGTAGTCGCGCCCGACCGCCGCGAGGTCCACGCTGCGCGACTGGCTGAGCGTGCCCACATCGAGAACCTGTGGTGTCTGCGTGCCGGTTGCGCGCTTCAGGAGCACACCGAAGTTCTGCGACTCGCCTGCCGACGCCACTTGTGAATGACTGGCGAGGACACGCTCGACGAGCGTGGTGCCCGTGCGTGGCATGCCCACGACAAAAATGGGCGCGCTGGCGCTGGCCTCGTCGTCGATCGGGCCTGCCGGTGGCGCCGGCAGCACGTCAGGGAACAGGCTGATCACCGTGTCGAACAACTGTCGATCACGCCCGGGTTCGTAACCGGCCGCTGCATGCATGCGCGCATTGCCGGACGCAAGCTGAGCGAAGGACTCCTCCTCGCGCCCGAGGTCTTCCAGTTCCTTCGCGAGCGCATGCCGCAGGTGCAACTCGGCGACGGGCTCGAGCGTACCGCCGCCCAGCAACGCCTGCAGGCGCTCGACATGATTGCTCGCCGGCGTCTGGGTGCGCGTGGCGGCGAGTGCGGAGTGCGCCCGCCAGAAACGCGGGTCGAGTCGCAGGCACGTCTCATACGCATCCGCGGCCGCGTCGAAGCGCCCCAGGAATTTCAGCGACGCCGCGAGATTGAAATACTGGCTGGCACTCGCTGGATCGAGCGCGACGGCCTGCGCGAAGCAGGCTACCGCCTGTTCGTGCAGACCCGCGCGACTGAGGACGACGCCAACGGTATCGAAGGTGCGCGCCTGTCGCGGCCCCAGCGCCAGCGCTCGTTGCGCCGCCCGCACCGATTCATCGAACCGGTGCAGACGTGACAACCAGCGACCGAGCTGCGCAAGGGCTTCGGCATCCGCCGGGTCTGCCGCGCAGGCTGCGCGGATCGACTCGAGCCCTTCCTGGACGCGGCCGGCTTCAGCCGCCCGGACGCCGCGAGCCAGGAGGTCGCTCGAGCCTTGCTTCAAGACGCGCTCAGAGGTCGAACCGGTAACTGAACTCGAGGCCGACGGTGCGTGGACGCAGCATGCTCTGGAAATACGTGCGCGAGTCGAAGTAGTCGCTGACCCGACGGATGTAACTGGGGTCGCGACGCACCGACGTGACGGCGTACTTGTCGAACAGGTTGTCTGCATACAGGCGCGCGGTCCACGTTCCATCGGTCAGGCCGAACGAGAGGCCATGCACCGCCCAACCCGGCAGTGCCTCGCCGTTATCACGCAAACCGACCTTGGTGTAGACGTTGCTGACCGCGCTGAGCGAGTAGTCCGCCATGACGGTGAGCCCGTTGTCGAGCGGGCGCGTGTAGGCGAGCAACAACGTGCCTTGCTGCTCCGGCGAACCTGCAAGCCGGTCGCCGTCGAAGGCGTCCACGCCATCGACCAACCCTGGCGCGTCCTCGGCGAGTTGCGCGTCGTTGAACGTGTAGTTGGCCGCGAGCTCGAGATTGTCGGTGATGCTCCAGCGCGTCGTGAGTTCGATCCCCTGGCTCTCCGCCTTGCCGCCGTTCACCGTGATGGGCACGCCACCGGTGTTGCTCGTGCCCTGGATCTGGATGTCCTTCCAGTCGATGAAATAGACGGCAGCGTTCAGCAGCAACCGGCCATCGAGCCAGACACTGCGCAGGCCCACTTCGTAGTTCGTGGTGGTGTCGGGCTCGATCAGCACTTCGTCCGGCGTCAGGCAGAACGTCTGCCCATCCGGCGGGGAATCGACACAGGGCGGTCCGGAGTTCAGTCCTCCGCGGCGGTAGCCTTCGCTCACCGTGAGGTAAGCCATCGCGTCGTCGTTGAACTCATACGACGTGTTGAACTTGAAAATCATGCCGTCGTCGCCGGTCTTGTTGGCGTCGCCGACCGGCTGGATGGCGCCCGGCGGATCGGCAAAGAACGGAAAAGCCACTTGCAGCTTCACGTCGTCTTCAAAGTCGAACCAGCGCGCCCCAGCCGTCACCTGCCACGCCTCGGTGAAGTTGTAGCCCAGCTCGCCGAACAGGGCCGTCTCCTCCGCGGTCTGGTCCGACTTCGCCAGGTATTCAAGGTCGGGAGTGCCCGGCGGCAACCCGTACCATTCGGGAATGCCGGGCGTGAATTCGGAGCTGCTCGTCTCGGCATCCAGCTTGTTGTAGAACGCGCCGACGATCCAGTTCCAGCGTTCGGTTCCCTGCGACACCAGCCGCAGTTCCTGGTTGAGGGAGTCCTCTTCGGCCGTCTCGCGCGTGTAAGCCGCGAACTGCGGGAAATCCTCGTACCCGTAATCGAAGTCCATCAGCAGGTCGGTCTGGTCGCGCTGCCCTTCCGATTCGAACTTCGAGACACCGGTGGCTGAAGTGAGCTGGGCGAAGCCGAGGTCCCAGCGCACTTCCAGCGCGATGAGGTCGTTGGTCCTGTCGTTGGGCTCGAGAAAGCGATGGGCCGACGTGTACTTGCCGCTGTTGAACGCCTCGTCGTGGTTCACCGTGCGGGCGCCCACCTGCTGATCCTGGTGGTAGTACGTGAGCGTGGTGTCGAGCGTCTCGGAAATCTGCCAGAAAAGTGCGGCACGGCCCGTGAACGTCTGCTCGGTGTCGGCGTCCTTCACCTTGCGCAGGTTGGCCGCGACTGCGGCGGGATCACTGAAGTCCGGTTGCGGATTGGAGACACCGGGCTCGCGCACGATGTAGTCATAGTCGATGAAACCCGGATCGTCGGTGTAACCCGCTGCCACGCGCAGCGCCATGCGGTCATCGATGAGCGGGACGTTGGCGACGCCGAACAGGTCGTAACCGATGCCGTCGCTCTGGCCCAGCGTGTACGTGCGCCCTCCTACCTCGAACTCGGTGACGCTGGGGTCAGGCCGATTCGGGATGTAGCGGATGGCGCCGCCGAGCGTGCCTGCGCCATACAGCGTGCCCTGCGGGCCCAGCAGCGCTTCGACCCGCTCGAGGTCGATCATCTTGAGATCGATGGATAACGGAATGTCGCCGAGGTAGGTCGCGACCGTGCCGCCCGTGGTGTTGCCCACCGACTCGCTCGCATTGATCGAGCTGACGTTCAGGCCGCGCACCGTCATGAGGTTGCTGCCGCGCGGTCCCTGGTCGGCTACGAACAGGCCCGGCACCGCGCGCGCAAATTCAGCGAGGTTGGTGATGCGCAGTTCGTCGAGCCCCTTGGCGCCGAGAGCCACGATGTTGAAAGGAATGTCCTGGACGTTGACGTCGCGCCGGGTGGCCGAGACGATGATTTCCTCGAGCACCGAGCCGTCGTCGGCGACTGGCTGGGCAAGGCTTGCGGTAAACGGGGCGGAGACTCCGAGCGCAGCCGCGACCGCCGCGGCGAGGCGCGGCGATTGATACTTAGTGGACACGCGTTTTCCTCCCAGAAGACCCGGCCGACCGAAATAGGCCAACCCCCAGATCAGCGCGCTTTACGGCTCGAATCTATAGCCCAACAGGCGGATACTTTCAAACTGCAAATGAGTGCTTGATTTGCGGAAGGAACCATGCACGGAATCGCCTCCCGCTGGACTGGCCGGCTCCCGCTGCTCTATCTCGGGGCGGGTCTCGTGTGGACGTTGCTTACGGCCGTCCTCGGCGGCGTGTACTTCAGCGACCACCCGCGACTCCTGCTGATCGGCGGCGCCTTCAGTGCCGTGGCTTTCGTCGCGCTCACTGCCGTGGCTTTGACGCTGCGGGCGCGTTCCGAGAAGGCGCAGACGGAGCTGGCCCGCTCGACCGTCGAGACTCGCGATCTGCTGCAGGAAGTGATCAACGCCAGCGCGGCACCCATCTACGTCTTCGATCGCGGGGGGCGCGCGTTGCTCATGAACGAAGCGGCTGCCAAGGTCATTGGAAGACCCGTCGCGACGCTGATCGGGCGAACGCGCGCCAGCATGCACCCGCCCGCGTGTGCCGCCGCCCACGACGACTTCGACCGCCAGGTCGTCGAATCCGGGCATCCGCTGTCGTTCGAGGAACGGTCGCAAGGCGAGGACGGCGAACGCGTGTTCCTTTCCATGAAGTTTCCTCTGCGCACGGCCGACGGCACCATCTATGCCGTCGGCGCCGTGTCCACGGAGATCACCGAGTTGCGGCAGGCTCAGGAAGCTGCAGCCAGCGCCAACGCGCGGCTCGAGGACACCGTCCAGGCGCGCACCCAGGAGCTGTTGGCCGCACGTAATCGCGCCCAACAGGCCGACCGCGCCAAGACGACGTTTCTTTCCACCGTCTCGCACGAATTGCGCACGCCGCTCAACTCGATCATCGGCTTCACCGACATCGTGGTGCAGGGGCTCGCCGGGCCGCTCACCGACGAGCAGCGCCACCAGCTGTCGATCGTGCAGGAATCGGCGCACATCCTGCTCGAGCTCATCAACGAGATCCTGGACATCTCGCGGATCGAAGCGGGCCGGCTGCACCTGTCGCCGCAGGAATTCGACCTGGCCGACCTGCTGCAGCGCCGCTGCGATGCCATGGCGTCGACCGCCTCCCGCAAAGGACTGCAGATCGAGGCGCGCATCGCGCCGAGCGTCGGACAGGTCACCAGCGACCCGATGCGGGTAGCGCAGATCGTCTCGAACCTGCTGTCGAACGCGATCAAGTTCACCGATGGCGGCAGCGTCGTGCTCGAGGCCAGCGGCGACGACGCAAGGGTGACCATCGTCGTGCAGGACACCGGGCCAGGCATCGCGGCCGAGGACATCACCCGGCTGTTCCGCCCGTTCGTGCAGGTGGGCGGCAGCGGCACGCAGAACCGCGAGGGGACGGGGCTGGGACTCGTCATTTCGCAGTACCTTGCGTATGCCATGGGCGGCGCGATTTCGGTGCAAAGCACGCTGGGCGCCGGCTCGCGGTTCGAGCTGGAGTTGCCGCGCAGATTCGCGGGCACTGGCGACGTCGCCAACACCGGAATCTATCGAAAGCTGCTGCCGGAGGCGTGACCCGGGCTTGGCAGGACGCGCGCCGGGCTCTACCCTTGCGGCCCCTTCGCTGACTTACCTGACGAATAAATGAGCACTGACGAACGCAAGCGCATGGGCCCCCTGGCCTCGCTCATCTTCAGTTCACGCTGGCTGCAGCTGCCGCTTTACCTCGGCCTGATCGTGGCGCAGGGCGTCTACGTGTTCCTGTTCCTGAAGGAACTGCTGCACCTGATCGTCACCGCGCCGACGCTGACCGAGCAGTCGATCATGCTGATCGTGCTCGGCCTGATCGACGTGGTGATGATCTCGAACCTGCTGGTCATGGTGATCGTCGGCGGCTACGAAACCTTCGTTTCGCGTCTCGACCTGCAGGGGCACCCGGACCAGCCCGAGTGGCTGAGCCACGTGAACGCGAGCGTGCTGAAGGTGAAGCTCGCCATGGCGATCATCGGCATCAGCTCGATTCACCTGCTCAAGACGTTCATCGAAGCCGGCACGATCGGCGGCTTGCCGGTGTGCGGCACGGTGGCCGCATTCGAGGCGGCGCAGGCGCTGAGCGCGGCCGGCGCGAACGGCAAGGGCTGCACGACGGTGACGGCCGATGGAGTGATGTGGCAGACCATCATCCACTCCGTCTTCATCCTGTCCGCGCTCGGCATCGCGTGGACCGACCGGCTGATGGCCCGCAAGCCGCATTGACAGCCGTGCAGCGCGCCAGGCCCGGCACGTTGAGCCCGGCAGGTGCCAGCCTTTGAGCGCGTGGCCGTCGTATGCGCTCGTCATCGCGGCCACGTTCGTGCTGAACGTGCCGTTCGGCTACTGGCGGGCCGGGGTCGCCAAGTTCTCGGTGCAGTGGTTCGTCGCCGTGCACGCGGTAGTGCCGCTCGTCGTCTATATGCGCCACGCAGCCGGCCTGCCCTTCCGCTGGAGCCTGCTGCCGCTGTTCGTCGCCGCCTATTTCGGCGGCCAGTACCTGGGCAGCCGCTGGCGCCTGCGGCGCGCGAGTCAACCCAACCGGCCGTAGTCCGTGAACCGGGCGACGACGTTCTGGATCTCCGCCTCGTCGAGCAGTTGCGGCTCCAGGCCAGCGGCAAGCAGCGACAGGTACTCTCCGGCCAGGTTCTCCACTTCGATTGCGACCGCATGCGCGCGCGCCAGTGACGTCCCCACCGCCATGACGCCGTGATTGCCGAGCAGGCAGGCGCGGCGCCCCTCGAGTCCGCGCACGGCCGACTCGGCCAGCTGCGGCGTACCGAACGTGGCATACGGCGTGCAGCGCACGTCGCCGCCGGCCAGCGCGATCATGTAATGGAAGGCAGGAATACCGCGGCCCGCACACGCGAGCGCCGTGGCGCGCGGGCTGTGCGTGTGCACGATGGCCGCAACGTCGGGCCGGGCGCGATAGATGGCGGCGTGCATGCGCCACTCCGACGAAGGGCTGCGCTTCAGCACCGGCTGCGGACCATCGAGCGGCAGTGTCACGATGTCTTCCGGCTGCAGCTCACGGTATGGAACGCCGGCCGGCGTGATCGCGAAACCTTCCGCCACCCGGCATGAGACGTTGCCCGACTTGTTGGGCACCATGCCGGCGGCGTCGAGCGCCAGCGTCACACCGATGATGTCCTCGCGTTGATCCCGCATCTGTAGTCGCTCCGCCGCGCTTGCCCGACTTCGTGCGCGTTCAGGGTCGTGCATGCTCAGGATACAGGGCTGCCAGCCCTGCGCGACTGGCCTGGGCCACGCCGCGCTCGGTGACGATGCCCGTCACGAGTCGCGCGGGCGTCACGTCGAAGCCGGGATTGCGCACCGGGCTGCCCGGAGCGACCACCTCGACGTCGATGCAATCGCCGCCCGCGGTACGACCGCGCACGTGCGTGACTTCGCGCGGCGAACGTTCCTCGATCGGCACTTGCCCAACCCCGTCCCCCAGCGACCAGTCGATCGTCGACGCGGGCAACGCGGCATAGAACGGCACGCCGTTGTCGTGCGCGGCGAGCGCCTTGAGGTACGTGCCGATCTTGTTGGCCACGTCCCCCGTGGCCGTCGTCCGGTCGCTGCCCACGAAGCAGACGTCGATGTCGCCCTGCTGCATCAGGTGGCCGCCGGCGTTGTCGGCGATCACCGTGTGCGCGATGCCATGCGCCCCGAGTTCGAAGGCCGTGAGAAACGCGCCCTGGCTGCGAGGACGGGTTTCATCCACGTACACGTGCACGGGCAACCCGGCGGCGTGCGCCGCGTAGATGGGTGCGAGCGCCGTGCCCCAATCGACGCAGGCCAGCCACCCGGCATTGCAATGCGTCAATACGTTCAGCGGCCGGTCCCGCGCACGGCGGGCCGCGATGTCGCGCAGCAGCGCGAGGCCGTGCCGTCCGATGGCCGCGCAGGCTTCGACGTCTTCCTCGGCGATCGCGGCGGCTTCGGCATACGCCCGTGCGACACGCTCGCGCGGCGGCAACGGCACGAGCGCCTGCTGCATGCGCTGCGCGGCCCAGCGCAGGTTGACGGCCGTGGGCCGCGTCGCGATGAGACTGGCCACTGCGGCTGCCAGGTTCGAGTCGTCCGGACTTTCCCGCAGCGCGAGCGCCACGCCGTAGGCGGCAGTCACGCCGATCAGCGGCGCGCCTCGCACGACCATGTCACGGATCGCGGCCTCGGCGTCTGCGACGCTGCGCAGCGTGCGGATCACGAACTCGAACGGCAGCCGCGTCTGGTCGATGACGGCGACGTCGCCGCTTGCATCCGCGAGCCAGATCGTGCGGTACGGCCGACCGTCGACGAGCATGGCCTAGGCGGCCCCGGCTGGCCGCAGCACGCGACCCGCCACGGTCTGCAGGCGCGCGACGAGCGCGGGATCGCGCACGTCGGGGTGGGTGAGGATCGCGCCGTCGAGCGCGCGGTCGGATCCCACCGGACACGCCACCCGCTGCGCCGGGAATTCGCGAGCAAGCCGTGCGAACACGCGCTGTGCCTTGCCATTATTCTCTGCCATGACGCGCAACAGGCTCGCGACGTCGACGGCGCCATGCACTTCGTGCCAGCAATCGTAATCGGTCACCATCGCAACCACGGCATAGGTGATCTCGGCTTCGCGCGCGAGCTTCGCCTCGGGCATCGACGTCATGTGGATGATGTCGTAGCCCAGGGCCTGGTAGGTCAGCGATTCGGCCAGCGTGGAGAACTGCGGCCCTTCCATGCAGACGGCCACGCCGCCGCGCTGGTGCGGGATGCCTTCCGCACGCAGCACGCCCTCGATGCGATCCTGCAGCGCAGGTCCGACCGGGTGCGCAAACGAAACGTGCGCCACACAGCCGGTGCCGAAGTACGTGCTGGCCCGGTGCACGGTGCGGTCGACGAAGTTATCGACGAGCACGAACGTGCCGGGGCTCAGCGCTTCCTTGTACGAGCCGCAAGCCGAAAACGAGACGAGATCCGTGACGCCCAACTGCTTCAGCGCATCGACGTTGGCGCGGTAGTTGATCTCGTGCGGCGGGATGCGGTGACCGCGGCCGTGGCGCGGCAGGAACACGACCTCCGTGGAACCGACGCGTCCCCGGCGCAGCCCGTCCGAGTGCTCGCCCCAGGGCGTCGCCAGTTGCAGCGACTGTACGGCCTCGATGCCGGGCAGGTCGTAGATGCCCGAGCCCCCGATGATCCCCAGAACTGCCTTGGTCATGCCGTCCACCCTGTCGTGCGCAGGCCCGGAGATTAAACGAGACGGTGCAACGCGGGGAGACGGGGTTTCCCGCGCGCAGGAAGCCGCGGCTGCCGATGGCTATTCGTGGCGCAGGGTGCGAGGATTCCGGCCTCCATGCGTCCAGCGAGGCGGTCTCCCTTGAAGCGTTGCTCGCTAGTCCTGCTCAGCCTCCTGGCACCCCTTGCCGGCCTCGCCGGCGAGATCGTCGCGCCCCGGCCCGACCCGCGCCCCGTGGCGCTCGTGGCCGGCCTGCAATCTGGGCCCACTCAAGACCGAGCTCACAGCCTGCGTCGACTTCGCCCGTGCGGCGCACGACGTTCGCGCTGGGCCATCGCGGCGCTCCACTGCGATTTCCGGAGCACACGCGCGAGTCGTACCTCGCTGCGGCGGCCCAGGGAGCGGGAGTGATCGAGTGCGACGTGACATTCACTCGCGACAAGCAACTGGTCTGCCGGCATGCGCAGAACGACCTGCACACCACGACCGACATCCTGCTGACGCCACTGGCAGCACGCTGCACCCAGCCCTTCGAGCCTGCGCAGTTCGACGGCAAGGGTGCGCTCGTCGCGCCGGCCAAGGCCGAGTGCCGCACCAGCGACCTCACGCTCGCCGAGTTCCGCACCTTGCGGGGCAAGCACGATGGCTTCGATCCGCGCGCACTGTCGGCAGAGCAGTTCGTGCGCGGCGGCCGCACGCCGGCCAACGCCCATGGCATCGACACCGGCACGCTCATGACGCATGCCGAGAGCATCGCGCTGTTGCGTCAGCTGGGCGTGCAGATGGTGCCGGAACTCAAGCAACCCGTCGTGACGATGCCTTTCGACGGCATGACGCAGCAGGATTACGCGCAGCGCATGCTCGACGAGTACAAGGCCGCGGGCGTGCCGCCCGACCAGGTCTGGCCGCAATCCTTCAGTCTCGACGACGTGCTTTACTGGCTGGCCCGCGAGCCTGCGTTTGGCCGGCAGGCGGTTTACCTCGAACCGGCCGAGCATGTGAGCCATCTGCCCGACGCGGCCGCGCTGCAGCGTCTGCATGCGCAGGGCGTGCGCATCTGGGCGCCTGCGATTTTCGCCTTGCTGGCCGTGGACGAGCATGGCGCGCTGGTGCCTTCGCAGGCAGCGCTCGATGCGCGCAAAGCGGGACTCGAGATCGTGACCTGGAGCCTGGAGCGGTCGGGCACGCTGCACGCGGGCGACAACGGCTTCTATTACCAGACCATCAATGATGCGATCACCGGCGAGAGCGACGTGCTGCGCGTGCTCGACGTGCTGGCGCGGCAGGTCGGCATCCGCGCGATCTTCAGCGACTGGCCAGCGACCGCCAGCCTTCTACGCCAATTGCACGGGTCGCCCGTAGCTGCGTTCGCTGCTCAGGTGCGACCCGCGTTGCCGGACGATGCGGCGAGTGCCGTGCGGATGGCAGGCCATCGCGGATCGGAATTCAGCGGCCGCAGCAGCGGCAACATGGGCACCCAGTCGGCTGGCCAGCATTCCCCAACCGGGCAACCCGTGGCAACTGCAGTCGCGGATCGCTGCAGCCACTCGAATGCTGCATCGTTGTCCCCTCGGTAGGCATACACCTCCGCGACGCGATACGAGTGCGCGGGGGCAGTCTGCAGGACCAGTTGCTGCAATGCCGCGTCGGCATCTGCGCGCCGTCCCAGCGCGTGATGCGCCAGAGCCTCCAATTGCAGCCGCGCGGCGCCTGTCGGGAGCGCGCGAGCAAATTCCAGCGCGCCCAGGTAGTCGCCGCTCAGCAGCAGCGACTGACCGATGATGAAGTCTGGTCGATCCTGGGTCGGGCTGATCGCGCTGAGCTGCGCCAATTCGGCGCGTGCTTCGTCGAATCGACCCGCGAGGTACAGCATCACGGCGAGATTGTGGCGCGCAGGCGTGGCAAGCGGGGTTTGCTGCACCACCTTCCTTTGCAGGCCGACAGCCTCCTCGAACCGTCCTGCGCTCGCCGCTTCACCGGCGCGAATCGCCAACAGCAGCGGATCGTCGGACGCCAGCAATGCGGCCCGGCGCATGACTTCGTCGGCCGCGGACGGGTCTCCCGCTGCCCGGTGGTAGTTCGCTAACCGCAGCAACGCTTCGGCGTTCGCAGGGTCTTGCGCCAGCGCGTTTTCCGCAGCGGTTCGCGTGAGCGCGAGGCCCTCGGCGCGTGCATGGCGCCCCTCCATCGTGTCGATCCAGCGAACGCTGGCAATGCCCGCCCAGGCCGCGGCGAAGCGCGGATCCGTGCGCAGCGATTCCTCGAACAGCGCCAGCGCCCTGGCCGTATCGCCGGGTCCGCGGCGATCGAAGAAGAACCGTCCACGCTCGTAGCGCTCGCGAGCGTCGGCGGACACCGCCGCAACGGCGACCTCCGCGGCCGCAGGCACTGCAACGTCGGTCCGGTCCGCAACCCATGCGGCCAGCAGGGCAAAGGCACCGACTCCGAACGCGGCCGCTGCGAGCCACCCTCGCCGCCCAGGCAAGCCGATGGCGTGCAGCGGCAGCGCCGTCGTGGGCACGGTCCTGGAAGCGGCATCCGGTGGAGCGAGGGATGCAACCTGCGCCATTGGGTCGCCCGCATCCGTGGCCGGATCCGGGTCGAGCCGGCCGATGAAGCGATAACCGCGACGCGGGAGGGTCTCGATGTAGCGCGGGTGTTCGGCATGGTCATCGAGTGCCGTGCGCAGCCGGCGCACCGCGCTGTTCAGCGCCGTGTCGAAATCGACGACCACGCCGTTGGGCCAGAGACGCGCGATCATCTGCTCACGGGGCACCAGCTCTCCAGGGCGCGCCAACAGTTCTTCGAGCACCTGGAGGGGCTGCCCCTGCAGCCGCGTGCGCACGTCTCCACGCATGAGTTCGCCGGTCGAGCGCAGCAGAGTCCAACCGTCAAAGCGGATTTGGTCGCGCATGGCTCGGGTGAGATTACACCTACATTGACGCGGTCATAAACATGTCAGGGAGCCGTCAGCTTCGTCCTATGGCTTCGCGCCGGCTGGCGAGGCCAATCTCGACCCGCTCATGCGGATGTCGACCTTTCGCGCCGCTGTCACTTAGAAAAAAAACCGGAGGAATCCAACGTGTCGAAACGGAAACTCGTTGTCGCTGGCTCGCGCAGCTTGCTGCGCAGCAGCATTGTTCGGTCCCTGGGGCTGGCAGCCTTTGCGTGCACATCGATCCCTGCCCTCGCGGACATCGGTCCAGCGCAGACCATTGCCACCGGACTCGCCAATCCGCGGGGACTCAACTTCGCGCCGAACGGCGACCTGTACGTGGCCGAGTCAGGCAGCGGCGGCAGTGGGGCGTGTACGCCGTCCCCGCCGGCGCCAGCGATCAGCCGCTGCTATGGCGAGACGGGCGCGGTCTCGCGAGTGCTGCCACAGGGGGGATTCGAGCGCGTCGTGACGGGCCTGCCCTCGCTTGCCCAACCCTCGGGAACGGCTGAGGGCGGCCCCGTGGACGTTTCCTTCGTCGGCACGTCCTTCTACGTCACGATGAGCTGGGGCGGCAATCCTGCGCTGCGCGCAGGCCTCGGCCCGAAGAGCCACCTGTTCGGCACGCTGCTGCATGCCACGCCATCCGGCCAGTACAAGGTGATCAGCGACGTCGCGCAACACGAAGTCGTTGCCAACCCCGCGGGCGGCAACATCGACTCGAACCCGTATGGCACGGCGGCCCTGCCCGGTCGGCGGATCGTCGCAGACGCGGGCGCCAATGCGCTGGTCGAAGTGCTGGCCAACGGCAAAACGCGGACGTTCGCATTGCCGCCGTTCCTGCCGAACGTGCCGCCGATTCCGGGCCCGCGGGAGCCGGTGCCGACTTCGGTGGCGGAAGGTCCGGACGGGGCTCTGTATGTCGGCCTGCTCACGTCATTTCCGTTCTACCGCGGCTCGGCAGCCGTGCTGCGTGTCGAAAGCGATGGCAGCGCGATCACGCCCTACGTCACCGGACTCACGGCAGTGGTGGATACGGCCTTCGACGCGGGCGGCGCCCTGTACATCCTGGAAGTGGCAAGCGGCCAGCCCGGCCCGCCGCCGTTCAACCCTGGACTCGGGGTGGGCCGACTGTTGCGGAAATGCCCGGGCGGCACACCGACGGTACTGCTGGCCGGACTCACGTTTCCGAGCGGAATCGCGATCGGTCCGGACGGCGCGGCCTACCTGACCAACCTTGGCACGTCGTCGACCCTGGGCGAAGTGCTGCGGCTCGAGGTTGCGCCCTGCCCCTGACCTGAAGCCGTCACGGGAACTGCCACGGACGGCGACTCCCTCCGCGGTCACTCGCGGGCTCGCTAGAATGGCGCGTTGGCCGGTGCGACTGCAGTCCACCGGCCGACGCGTGTTCGAGCCACCGGTGCACCGTTGCTGAAATCCCTGCTGATCGTCTACCACTCGATGACTGGCGGCACGCGCCAGATGGCCGATGCGGCCTTGCGCGGCGCACGTCTGGACGCCGGCGTGCGCGCGACGCTGCTGTGCGCGCAGGACGCGCAACCCGAGCACGTGCTGGCTGCCGACGGTTACCTGTTCGCGACGCCGGAGAACCTGGCTTCGATGAGCGGGCTGATGAAGGACTTCTTCGATCGCACGTATTACGCGGCGCTCGACCAGGTGAACGGCCGGCCGTATGCGGCGATGGTCTGCGCCGGCAGCGATGGCCAGGGCGCCATTCGCCAGCTCGAACGCATCGCCTTGGGCTGGCGTCTCAGACCGGTCGCGCCGCCCTTGCTCGTGATCACCCATGCACAGGCACCGGCCGACATCCTGCGCGCCAAGGTCATCCCGGCCAACGAGCTGCAGCGCTGTGAGGAACTCGGCGCGACGCTCGCCGCAGGACTCGCCATGGGGCTCTACTGATGGCCGTGCTGTACCACTTCGTCAAGGGTGTCGACGCCTGCAACGAATGGATCGGGCGCACGGTCGCCTGGCTCACGCTGGGCTGCGTGCTGACCTGCTTCACCGTCGTGCTGCTGCGCTATGCGTTCAACATCGGCTACCCGTGGATGCAGGAGCTGTACGTGTGGCAGCACGCCATCGTCTTCATGGCGGGCGCCGGCTACACGATGCTGCATCGCGGACACGTCAACGTGGATGTCATGTACGGCCGCCTGGGCGAGCGCGGCAAGGCCTGGGTCGACATCCTGGGCACGCTGTTCTTCCTCTTCCCCTGGCTCGCGATCCTGGCCGTCACGTCGGCCCCGTTCGTGATGTCGTCGTGGCAGATCCGCGAGTCGTCCGGCACGTCCGACGGCATGCCCGGCCTGTTCGTGCTCAAGTCGCTGCTGTGGGTGCTGTGCGCACTGCTGTTCCTGCAGGGGCTCGCGTTGATTGCCCGGCGCTCGCTGCAACTCGCAGGCCGCCCGATCCTCGATCATGACGAGGACAAGGTCACCGATGAACGCCTTTGACCCTGCCCCGGTGAGTGCGCCCCAGTGAGCACGCCCCGATGAGTACCGTACTGATCGGCGAGATCCTCTCGGTGGCGATGTTCATTGCGACCATCGGCGCCGTGCTGCTCGGCTATCCGGTCGCGTTCACGCTCGCGGGCGTCGGCCTGATCTTCGCCACCCTCGGCATCCTGCTCGGCGTGTTCGACGTCGCGATCCTGTCCGCCCTGGTCGGGCGCTACTTCGGCACGATGACCAACGAGACGCTGGTGGCCGTGCCGCTGTTCGTCTTCATGGGCGTGATGCTCGAGCGCTCGAAAATCGCCGAGGCGCTGCTCACGACGATGGGAGAGCTGTTCGGGTCGCTGCGCGGCGGTCTCGGGTACTCAGTCGTCATCGTCGGCGCGCTGCTGGCCGCGTCGACTGGAATCGTCGGCGCTACGGTCGTCACGATGGGATTGCTGTCGCTGCCCGCGATGCTGCGCGCAGGGTACGACCCGAAGCTCGCCGGCGGCACGATCTGCGCGGCGGGCACGCTCGGGCAGATCATTCCGCCCTCCACCGTGCTGATCTTCGTCGGCGACATCCTGCAGGGCGCCAACCAGCAGGCACAGCTGGAACTGGGCAACATGTCGCCCGACCCGATTTCCGTCGGTCAGTTGTTCGCGGGCGCGATGATCCCCGGCCTGGTGCTGGTGGGTCTGTATCTCTCGTGGATCCTGTTCAAGTCGATCTTCGATCCCAAGTCGTGCCCGCCGCTCGAGATGAGCGACGAGCGTCGCGCCGGTCTCGCGGGTCGCGTGGTCAAGGCGCTGGCGCCACCGCTGC
The DNA here is from genome assembly GCA_963846885.1 of uncultured Gammaproteobacteria bacterium. Lineage (GTDB taxonomy): Bacteria > Pseudomonadota > Gammaproteobacteria > Steroidobacterales > Steroidobacteraceae > RPQJ01. Next base: position 111,677 of record CAWJXS010000019.1, on the reverse strand, counting down.
TGCTGATCCTGGCCGTGCTGGGCTCGATCCTGACGGGCATCGCCACACCGACGGAATCCGCTTCGGTCGGCGCCGTCGGCGCGATGCTGCTCTCGGCGCTGAACCGCAGCTTCAGCTTGACCGTCCTGCGCGAAGTGATGCGCTCGACGCTCACGATCTCGTCGATGGTGTTCGTGATCCTGCTCGGCGCGAGCGTATTCAGCCTGGTGTTCCGCGGACTGGGCGGCGAGAACCTGGTGCACGATGCGCTGGCGTCGCTGCCGGGCGGCACGTTCACGGCCGTGCTCGCCGTGATGCTCGTGATCTTTTTCCTCGGCTTTTTCCTCGACACGTTCGAGATCATCTTCGTCGTCGTGCCGATCGCCGCACCCGCACTGATCAAGCTGGGAGTCGATCCGATCTGGCTAGGCGTGATGATCGGCATGAACCTGCAGACGAGTTTCCTGACGCCCCCTTTCGGCTTCGCGCTGTTCTACCTGCGCGGCGTCGCGGGCAAGATGCTCAGGACCCTCGACATCTATCGCGGCGCCATTCCGTTCGTCGCACTGCAGGTCGCGGGGCTCGCGCTGGTATGGGCCGTGCCGAGCCTGGCCACGTACCTGCCGGAACGGCTGTTTTCGCACGAAGCACCCTTGCTCGAAGACAACCGCGGGCCGGCCGCCCCACGCGGCGACATCGGGCTCGCCGGTCGCGGATGATTTCAGCGACCTGTTCGACGAGCCGGTGCCCGGCCGCAACCCGCCGTACCGCGACAATTTCGAGGATCTGTTCCCGCCGCGGCAGGAGCCTGCCGCGGAATAGGCGCCAGGCGGTGGCCGCTTCCCGTGCTCGTCGTCCGCCCGCTTACCTGAGCTTGAACTCGAACGGCAGACGCCGCGCGTTCAGGAATGCCTGCTCGCCGACGCGCGTCCACGGCACGACGTCCTGCCGGAACGCGAGGAAGTCCTCGATGATCCGCCGCACGATGCGATTGGGCGACGTGTCTGCTGCGTAGATCTCGTTCAGCACTTCATTCGCCTTGTTGCCGCAGGCGATCAGCACCTCTTCGGGCAGGCCGCGCACGATCACGCCGTGGTCCTGCACCAGCGTGCGCAAAGCGGGACCCGAGCGCGCGATGTACTCGGCGTACATGTCGGTCGTCGCGGCATCCGCCGCCACCCGCACCACCTGCTGCAGGTCGGGCGGCAGCGAGCGCCAGGCCCGTTCGTTGATGGTCAATTGCAGCGCAGGGCCCGGCTCGTGGTAGCCGTGCGAATAGTAGTAACGACACACCTGGTAGAAGCCGAGTGCAAGGTCGTTGTACGGGCCGATCCACTCGGCGCCGTCGATGGCGCCCGACTGCAGTGCCGGGAAAATTTCACCCCCCGGCAGCGAGACCGGCGTCACGCCCAGTTTCTGCAGCAGGCGGCCCTGGTTGCCGGGCGTGCGGAACTTGAGCCCCTGCAGGTCCTCGAGCGAGCGGATCTCGCGGCGGAACCAGCCGAACATCTGCGTCCCGGTGCTGCCGGCCTGGAAGGCCCGCACGCCGAAAGGCGCGCACAACTCGTCCCACAGTTTCTGACCATTGCCGTACTTGATCCAGGCGGCCATCTCGCCCGTCGTGAAGCCGAACGGAAACGCGGTGAAAAACGGGAGACCTTCGGACTTGCCGGCATGGTAATAGGCAGCGTCGTGCGCCATCTGCGCCGTGCCGTTGGCGACTGCGCCGAAGCACTCGAGTGCAGGCACCAGCTCCCCCGCCGCGTAGACCTTTACGGTCAGCCGGCCGCCGCTCAACGCCGTGATGTTGGCAGCCAGGCGCTCGGCACCCGTGCCCAGGCCCGGCAGACCCTTGGGCCAGCTCGTGACCATGCGCCATTCCATGAGGCCCCTGGAAATGGCAGGAGCGGCTATCGCCGCACCCGTGCCAAGCATGGCGGCCTGCAGTAACGCCCTTCGTTTCACGCGCGGTATCCCGTGTGCAGCTACGTCCTGCTGCCTTCATACGATAGCAGCAGGAGAGTTGCTTGCGGGACGGCGCAGACCGGATTTGCTTGACAGCACACACCCGCCATAGGACGGTGCGTGCCAACTTGGACACCCCGGAGCCCGCAATCGTGCAAGTCAAACGCCACCGAGCCCCCTGCAGGGTCGCGCAATGAGTTCGCCCTCGGATGCCGCTGCAGCGGCTCGACCGCACGAATTGAGCCGCACGCTCCTGCCCCGCCACATCACGATGATCACGATCGGCGGGGTGATCGGCGCGGGCCTCTTCGTCGGCAGCAGCGCTGCAATCGCGGCCGCGGGCCCGGCCGCGCTGGTGTCGTACATCATCGCCGGCGCCATCGTCTTCATCGTGATGCGCATGCTCGGCGAGATGGCGATCACGCATCCTGGCGTGCGTTCTTTCACGGAGTTCTCGCGTGCGGGGCTCGGCGACGCCGCTGGCTTCATCGCCGGCTGGCTCTACTGGTACTTCTGGATCGTCGTCGTCCCGATCGAGGCGATCGCCGGCGCGCAGATCCTGCAGTTGTGGATCGACCTGCCGATGTGGCAGATCGGCTTAGGTCTGATGGCCGTGATGACTGCGGTGAACCTGCTGTCGGCCCGCTCCTATGGCGAGTTCGAGTTCTGGTTCTCGTCGATCAAGGTGGCGGCGATCATCGCCTTCATCCTGATCACGGCCGCATTTGCCTTCGGCTTCACGCATGACCAGGGCGCTACGCTCGCCAACCTCACCGCGCACGGCGGTTTTGCCCCCAAGGGCTGGGTGCCGGTGCTCGCCACGGTGACCACGGTGTTCTTTTCGCTGGTGGGCGCCGAGATCACGACTGTCGCTGCGGCGGAGTCGAAGGATCCCGAGAAGGCAGTCGTGCGCATGGCGACGACGATCACGTGGCGGATCCTGCTCTTCTACGTGCTCTCGCTGTTCCTGATCGTCAGCGTCGTCGCGTGGCCCTCGATCAAGCCGGGCGAGTCGCCGTTCACGCTGGCGCTGAACGTGATGGGATTCCAGTGGGGCAGCGCGGTGATGAGCTTCATCATCCTGACGGCCGTGCTGTCGTGCCTGAATTCGGCGGTGTACGTGTGCTCGCGCGTGCTGCATGTGATGGCCGACCGCGGCGATGCGCCGCGCTGGCTGGTCGAGGTCAACGAGCGCCGCGTGCCCGCCCGCTCGATCCTGCTCGGTTCGATCGTCGGCGTGATCGGCGTCGTCATTGCGATCGTCTCGCCGAACCGCGTGTTCGCGTTCCTGATCAGCACGACGGGCACGGTGATCCTGTTCGTCTACCTGATGACCGCGTTCTCGCACATCCGGCTGCGCAAGCGGCATCCGGAAACGGAGACGAAGGCCGTGCGCGTCTGGCTCTTTCCGTGGCTCAGCTACGTGACGATCGGCGCCATGTTCGCCGTACTCGTCGCGATGGCATCGACGCCTGAACTCGCGAGCCAGTTCTACTTCAGCCTGCTGACGCTGGCGGTGGTCGTCGGTTCGTATTACGTCTTCCGCAAGCCACGCACGGGCTGAACCAGGCGCGACGAGGGGCCCCTGGCAGACGCCAGCCCCCCGCCGCGTGGGGCGGTGCCTTGCCTCAACTGCCGTCAGGACCCGTCACGGTCTTGGTGCAGCTTTGCGCAGCCTTGTCGCAGGCCACGTCCACGCCGTGCTGGTTCACCTGGCCGTTCGGCAGCGTGCGAGTCACGTCCCGCGTATAGCCCGTGGCGGTTCGCTGCGCATCACTCGAGTACGTGGTGCTGCGCCCGTTGAAGCCGGTGGCGGTGGAATCCACCGACCGCGTGCCTGCTGCGCGATCGTTGACGACGGTCGTGTTCGCGCGTCGCGCTCTTGCCGTCGCCGCGGGTGACGATCGAGTTGCGGTTGTGGCCCATGTCGCGTCCGCTGACCCGCTGGTCGTGCGCGGTCCACTGCCATGGTGCCCTGCGCGCCCAGCGCGGCTCGCGTCTGCTGCCTGCTGCCATTGCCGGCCTGGGCCTCGGTCATGACGGCGCCGGCGAAAAGCAGGCCAGCGCTTACCGCGGCAATGGCCGCGATGCGAGTCATGCGCGAGCGATTCGAGTTCACATAAGACATGCTGTCGTTCCTTGTGGCGAGCGAATGGGGTGTGTCGGTACACGCTCATCAACGCTGCAAGGCGCGCGGCGTTGACACGAACTCGCGACGAGGCACGGGATGCTATAGCTTGGGGATGGGCGCCCAGACTTGCAGGCCAGAGTTAGCGCGTGGATTCGCGTTCGCAACGATCGCCCTGGGCGTGTCGCTGATGACGACGGCCCCAGTGGCACGGGCTCAGGCACCCGTCGGTCCGCCGCCGCTGCCACTCGAAGAAGTGGTCGTCAGCGCACCCGAACCCCGCTACGTCGCGCCCAACACCCGCGATCGCATCGGCCGCATCTGGGCGCCGGTCCTGATCAACGGCAAGGGACCGTATCGCCTGGTGCTCGACACCGGCGCCAGCCGTTCGGCCGTGATCACAGCGGGTGGTCGACGACGCTGGCCTGCGGCTGCGGCGATAAGCCGGTCGAAGCTGCGCGGCGTCACGGGCTCGGCCATCGTGCCGGCGGTGCGCGCGCAGATCGCTGGCGTTCGGCGACCTGGTCGTCGAGAACGTCGACCTGCCCGTCGTGGCCGACGCGTTCGGCGGCGCCGACGGGGTGCTGGGCAGCGAGGGCATGGACGACAAGCGCATCGAGATCCAGTTCCTGCGCGACCGCATCAGCATCGCGCGGTCACGCCGCGCACCGGTGCCTGCCGGGTTCTCGGTGGTGCCGTTCGAGCACTCGCCGAATCGCGGCATGCGCATCCAGGTCATGGTAGGCCCGGTCGCGGCGACCGCATTGATCGACACCGGCGCCCAGGTGACGGTCGGCAACCTGGCGCTGCAGGGAGGCGCTGGCGCGGCGCCGCAACGAGAAGGACGTGTTCGAGGCGGCCATCATCGGCGTCACCGAGGACATCCAGACGGCCACCCGCGTGCGCATCCCGGGCATCGTCGCCGGCGAGCTCATCGTCCGCAACGCCGAGATCATGTTCAGCGACCTGCACATCCTGGACCACTGGCGGCTCAACTCCAGGCCCGCGCTGATCATCGGCATGGACGTGCTGGGGTCGCTCGACACGCTGGTGATCGACTACCGCCGCAACGAACTGCAGGTCAAGACGCGCCGCCTGTGAGCTAAGATCAGGGGCATGTCGCGTCCTGCCCGGGTTCTTGCCACGCTCCTGCTCTGCATGCTCGCGCCGCTCACGGTCGCGGGGCCTGCTGCCGGCGCGGGTCTCGCCGCCGCCGAGTCCGCGTACCTCGACTACCTCGACGCCATCGGGGCCGTGGGCTACCTGGAATCCGGCGGCGCCCGGGAGTTTCGCGGACATGACCTGGCCGCCTGGCAGGCATTGCTCAAGACGCGACGTGAAGGCTTCGACACCGCCCTCACGCAAGCTACAAGCGCCAGCCTGGCGCCTGGTGAGCGCGATGCCGTCACGGCGATGCGCAAGACCCTGGCCGAACTGACTGCGGATGACACGACGGCAGGGGAACGCGCATACGGCTGCGCCGATGCGCAACGCCGCGACCTCGACTACGCGGCTCTGCGCGCAGCGCTGGTGAGTTGCTACGTGGAGCATGGCAACCGACTCGCCTACGACGGCGGCACCATCGATCGCGGCACCGCGCTGCAACTGCTGCACGTGACCGACGATGCCCTGCGACGGCGCGCGCTGTTCGATTCATTCCTGCCGCTCTGGTCCGCGCTCAACGGCCGCAACGAGCCCGACAGCCCCTATCGCCGCATGATCGCGCTCGCGGCGGCGGACGCACGCGCGCACGGCTCGCAGATCGATGCAGCCGCGCAGGCAATCGGCGTATCGACGGCAGACGTCGAACGCTGGCTCGTGCAGGTGCTCGAGGCCTGGCGTGACGCGAATCCCGGTCCGCCCATCGAACCCTGGGACTTCCGCTACCTGAACGGGGCCGCCAACCGCGAGCTGCAGGCGTTGATTCCCGCCGCGAAACTGCTGCCCGTGAATCAACGGTTCTACGCCGACCTGGGCGCGGACCTCGGCGCACTCGGCGTGGTGTTCGACCTGGAGCCGCGGGCCGACAAGTCGCCGCTCGCCTATTCCGACTTCCTCGCCCGGGGACGCGAGCGCGGCGGCACGTGGCAACGACCGCTCGCGCGCGTGCTGGGCACGTACCCCACCGGCGGACTGTTCTCGCTGAACGAACTGGTGCACGAGAACGGACATGCGGTGCACGTGAGTGCGATCCAGACGCCTCCCGCCTACATGGACTGGCCCGACACGCTGTTCACCGAGGCCTTCGCCGACGTGCCTTCCTGGAGCGTGCATGAGCCCGCCTGGCAGCGGCGCTACCTGGGAGCCGCAGTCGCGGAGCCTGCGTCGATGCAGGCCCTGTTCGCGAACGTCATGCTCGACGTCGCGTGGTCGCTGTTCGAACTGCGCATGCTGCGCGAACCGGGAACGGATCCCAACGCACTGTGGACCGACATCACGCAGCGATACCTGCGCATCGTTCCGCACCCGGAGGTCCCATGGTGGGCCATGCGCGTGCAGCTCGCAGGCAACCCGGGTTACATGGTCAATTACGGGCTGGGAGCGGTGCTCACGGCCGAGATGCGCGCTGCGACGCGCGCCGCCATCGGCGACTTCGATACGGGCAACGAGCGCTGGTACGGCTGGCTGAGCGCACAGCTGCTGCGATACGGGGCCGAACGCGACACGCGTCGCCTCATGCAGGACCTGCTCGGGCGACCCGTGGCTCCCGCGGCGCTGCTGGACCAGATCAAGCGTTGCGGGGCCCCGGCGCCATGACCTCGCCACGACGGGGAAACACATGAGTTCCGAACGCGAGACGGTGCTGCACAGCTGGTGCGCGCAGTCGGCGTGGAACGCGCCGACCGTCGTGGGCGGAGCCGGGGCGTGGCTGCATCTCGAGGACGGCACGCGCGTGCTCGACATGAGCAGCCTGGCCGAGTGCAGCAACCTCGGCCACCAGCATCCGCGCGTCGTCGCGGCGATCCGCGCGCAGGCCGCAGAACTTTGTTTCGTCACCAACGCCTGGGGTGCCCGGCCGCGAGCGGAACTCGCCACCCGCCTGCTCGAGCTGAGCGGCTTCGACGGCGGTCGCGTGTTCTTCACGCTCGGGGGCGCGGATGCGAACGAGCATGCCGTCAAGATCGTGCGGCAGGCTTACGGCAAGCCCAAAGGCGTCGTCGTGGCGCGCGACCGCTCGTACCACGGCTCGACGCATCTCGCGATGGCGCTCTCGGGTGACGCGCGCACACGCACCATGGTCGATCCCGACGCGATGGGGGTGACGCATGTCGAACCGCCCTATGCGTATCGGTGTCCCTTCGGCAGCGCAGATGCGGCGGAATGCGGCGACCGCGCAGCCCTCGCGGTCGGGCAGCGCATCGACCTCTTCGGTGCCGAGCGAGTCGCGGCGGTCATGCTCGAGCCGAATGCCGGCTCCAATGGCATCGTCGCACCCGACAGCTACTGGCCGGCCGTCCGCCGCGTCACGCGCGAACGCGGCATCCCGCTCATCGCGGACGAGGTCATGAGCGGATTCGGCCGCTGCGGCGAGTGGTTTGCATGGCAGCGGCACGGCGCCGCGGGCCGGCCGGACGCAATCACGCTGGCCAAGGGCCTGACCGGCGCCATGATGCCGCTCGGCGCCGTGGTGATTTCCGCGGACATCGCGCACCGACTCGACGAGCAGGTGCTGATGACCGGTCTCACGTACTGCGGGCATCCGCTCGCCTGCGCAGCGGGCGTGGCCGCGCTCGCTGCCTATCGCGACGAAGACCTGATCGAGCGCTCGCGTCGCCTGGGCCGGGACCTGGCGAGCGATCTGCAGGCGCTTGCTGCACGACACCCGGTGATTGGCGACGTGCGCGGCGGCCACGGACTCTTTGCCGTGCTCGAACTCGTGCGTGATCGTGAGACGCGTGAGCCGATCGCACCGTGGCCACAAATGGCGCCCGCTCTGGCAGCACTGTTGCAGGCGGCCCTTGCAGAGGGCGTTTCTTTCGGCGCGCGAGGCAACCTGCTGCTGCTCGCACCCCCCCTCGTGATCGATGAAGCCGATCTGCGGCGCGCGCTCGCCCTGCTCGACCGGCTGCTGGCACGCTTTTTTCCGTTCGCCGAGCCCTGAGGCACACCATGAGCTTCCGTCTTACGTATGCCACGATGTTCGACCCGCCGCAGGCGATGCACGAACGCTTCGATGCCGCACTCGCGACGGTGCGCGGTCGCCTGGGCGCAGCACATGATCTGTTCCTGAATGGCGCAGACGTCAGGGCCCAGCGTTACCAGGTGCGCTCCAGCCCGATCGACAACGCTCTCGTGCTGGGGGATTTCGCCGTTGCGACCGAGCGGGACGCGCACGACGCGCTCACTGCCGCGCACCGGGCCTTTCCAGCATGGCGCGCGACGCCGCCGGCCGAGCGCGTGCGCTTGATGCATCGTGTCGCCGACGTCATGGAGGCCCGCGTCTATGAGATCGCCGCGGCACTCGCGCTGGAGGTCGGCAAGAACCGCATGGAGGCGCTGGGCGAGGCGCAGGAGACGGTCGACTTCTTCCGCCATTACGCCGACGACTTCGCGCAGCACGATTACTACGATCACGAACTGCCGAACGACCCGCTGCCCAACGTCGTCTCCCGCAATCGCAGCGTGATGCGGCCCCACGGCGCCTGGGTCGTGATCGCGCCGTTCAATTTCCCGCTCGCACTCGCCGGCGGACCGGTCGCGGCCGCGCTGGTGACTGGCAACACGGTCGTAGTGAAAGGTTCGACGGATACGCCGTGGGCCGGGCGGCTGCTGGCCGACTGCATTCGCGACGCGGGCTTGCCGGCCGGGGTATTCCATTACCTGTCGGGCTCGGGACGCGAGGTGGGCGCTGCGCTGTCGTCACATGCGCACACGGCCGGCATCACGTTCACGGGTTCGGTTGCAGTCGGCACCGAGCTCCTGCAGCGCATGACGGGGCCACCGTGGCCGCGTCCGTGCATCGCCGAAATGGGCGGCAAGAACCCTTGCATCGTGACAGCGCACGCGAACCTGGAAGACGCGGCCGCGGGCATCGTGCGCTCGGCGTACGGCCTGACCGGCCAGAAATGCTCGGCCTTGTCGCGGCTGTACGTCGATGCAGCGGTTGCCGACGAACTGATCGAGCGCATGCGCGCACTGATCGACGCGATCCAGATCGGCGACCCGTGCCTGCAGCAGAACTGGCTGGGCCCGGTCATCAACGCCACCGCGGCCGCCAACCACGCACGGTACGTCGGCGAGTTGCAGGCCGGGGGCGCGACACTGCTCACGAGCCGGCGCGACCTGCAGGCAGGCGCGCTGGCACGCGGTCATTTCGTCGATCCCATACTCGCCGAAGCGCCGCTCACGCATCCGCTGTGGCGGCACGAGATGTTCGTGCCGATCCTGATGCTGCACCGCTGCGCGCACCGCGACGAAGCGCTGCGTCTCGCGAACGACAGCAACGTGGGCCTCACGGCGGGCTTCTATGGCGCGGTGGACGAGCTGCCATGGTTCCACGAGCACATCGAAGCCGGGGTCACCTACGCCAATCGGCGACAGGGGGCCACGACGGGCGCATGGCCCGGCTACCAGGCGTTCGGCGGCTGGAAGGGGTCCAGCTCCACCGGCAAGGCGATCGCGTCGTTTCACTACCTGGCCCAGTACCTGCGCGAGCAGTCGCGCACGGTCGTCGAGCCGTGACCACGCGACTCACCACGCTGCGTGACGCCATTGCCACGCACGTGCGTGACGGCATCTGCGTCGCGCTCGAGGGCTTCACGCACCTGATTCCGTTTGCAGCCGGTCACGAGATCATCCGCCAGGGCCGCCGCGACCTGCACCTGGTGCGCATGACGCCCGACCTGGTTTACGACCAGATGATCGGCATGGGTTGCGCGCGCAAACTGACCTTTTCGTGGGGCGGCAATCCCGGCGTCGGTTCGCTGCACCGATTGCGCGACGCCGTGGAGCACCAGTGGCCGCACGCCCTCGAACTCGACGAGCACACGCATGCGGGCATGGCCGCCGCGTACACGGCGGGCGCTGCCGGGCTGCCCTGCGGCATGTTGCGGGGCTATCTCGGCACCGACTTGCCCGGCGTCAACCCGCGCATCCGTCGCATCGAATGCCCGTTCACCGGCGAGCCGCTGGCCGCCGTCCCGGCGCTGAATCCGGATGTCACCTTCCTGCACGCCCAGCGCGCCGACGCCCGGGGCAACGTTGCGCTGCATGGCATCGTGGGTGCGCAGCGCGAGGCCGCGTTCGCCGCGCGCACCCTGATCGTGACCGTCGAGGAAATCGTCGACGAGCTGGCGCCGGCGATGAATGGCATCGTGCTGCCGCACTGGATGGTCACGGCCGTGGCGCACTGCCCTGGCGGGGCGTATCCGTCGTACGTGCACGACCATTACAGTCGCGACAACGGCTTCTACCAGCGGTGGGACGCGATCGCCCGTGAGCGCCAGGGTTTCATGGACTGGATGAACCGGCATGTGCTGGCCACCGCGGACCACGCGGCGTTCCTCGCCAGCCTGCGGGAGACGGCATGAACGAATGGACGCGCGACGAAATGATGACGGTGGCCGCGTCCCGGCTGCTATGGGACGGCTGCGTCTGCTTCGTCGGCATCGGCTTGCCGAGCGCGGCGTGCAACCTCGCCCGCCTGACGCACGCGCCGCACATCGTGCTCGTGTACGAGTCCGGCACGGTCGGCACCCGGCCCGACGTGTTGCCGCTTTCGATCGGCGACGGCGAACTGGCCGACACAGCGGCGTGCGTCATTCCGTTGCCGGACGTATTCAGCTTCCTGCTGCAGGCGGGACGCGTGGACGTCGGGTTCCTGGGCGCCGCGCAAATCGACCGCCACGGCAACCTGAACAGCACCGTGATCGGACCCTACGACGCGCCGAAGACGCGGCTGCCAGGCGCCGGAGGTGCGACCGAGATCGCCGCCCACGCCCGCCAGACGTTCGTGATGCTCAAGGCGACGCCGCGCAGCCTGGTGGCCCGGCTGGATTTCTGCACCAGTCCCGGCTATCTCACGGGACACGGAGCGCGTGGCCAGACCTCGATGCGCGGCGCGGGGCCCCGCTCGGTCATCACCGATTTCGGCGTGCTGACGCCCGCGCCGGTCACCGACGAGCTGCAACTGAGCGCACTTTTCGCGGGCGTCACTGCAGACGAGGCGCGTGCCGCCACCGGCTGGCCGCTGCAGGTGGCGCCGGACGTAGCGACGCTGGCGCAACCTTCGCAGCAAGAACTCGCAACCCTGCGCGCACTGCATGCGCGCACCCGTGAGGCGCACAATCGCGCCGTGCGGCTTCCCGTCTGACGCGGGTCACATCCCAGGAGTCCATCGTGCCGAACCCTCATTTCAAGACTGAACTGCCCGGCCCCAAGGCCCGCGCGATGCTCGCGCGCGACGTCGCTGTCGCCTCGCCGTCCTACCCGCGCGACTATCCGTTCGTGATGTCGCACGGCCGCGGCACCGAGGTCTGGGACGTCGACGGCAACCGCTTCCTCGATTTCATGGCTGGCATCGCAGTGTGCTCGACCGGGCACGCGCACCCGCAGGTCGTCGAGGCGATCAAATCGGCGGCCGACAAGTTCCTGCACGTGTCGAGCGACTACTGGCACGAGAACATGACGCGCCTGACCGAGCGGCTCGCGGAAGTCGCGCCCATGGGCGAACCGGTCATGAGCTTCCTGTGCCAGTCCGGCACCGAATCGGTCGAGGGCGCGATCAAGCTGGCGCGGTACGTGACGGGCCGCCCGCGCTTCATCGGCTTCCTCGGCAGCTTCCACGGCCGGACCATGGGGTCGCTGTCGTTCACGTCGAGCAAGTACACACAGCAGAAAGGCTTCGCGCCGACGATGCCCGGGGTCTCGCACGTGCCCTACCCCAATCCGTATCGGCCGCTGTTCGCCGGCGCGGACCAGGGCAAGGCCGTGCTCGACTACATCCGCATGCTGTTCGAGCGCAACGTGCCGCCGTCGGAAGTCGCCGCCATACTCATCGAGCCGCTGCAGGGCGAAGGTGGTTACCTGTGGCCGCCGGATGGCTTCCTGGCTGGCCTGCGCGCGATCTGCGACGAGCACGGGATCCTGCTGATCTTCGACGAGGTGCAGTCCGGCGTCGGCCGCACCGGCAAGATGTGGGCGTGCGAACACTCGGGCGTGAAGCCCGACATCATGACCAGCGCCAAGGGGCTCGGCTCGGGCCTGCCGATCGGCGCGGTCATCGCGAAGAAGTCGATCATGGAGCAGTGGAAGCGCGGCGCCCACGGCAACACCTACGGCGGCAATCCGCTCAGTTGCGGCGCGGCCATCGCCACGCTCGATCTGGTGCAGTCGCAGTACGCAGCCAATGCGGCACGCGTCGGCGAACACTTCATGGGACGGCTGCGCGAGATGATGCGCGACTACCCTTGCATCGGTGAAGTCCGCGGCCGGGGACTCATGATCGGCATGGAACTGATCGAAAACGACGCCGACCGCACGCCGGCGCGAGCGTTGTGCGACCGGCTCGTGACGCGCGGCTACTACAACGGCCTGCTGCTGCTCTCGTGCGGCGTCAGCACGTTGCGCTTCATGCCGCCGCTCTCGACGACCGTGGCGGAGGTCGACGAGGCGATCGTGCTGCTGCGCGCGGCGCTCGACGAAGCGCTGCAGGGCAAGGGCGGCTGACCGGCATGCAACAGCCCAAGGAACTCGGGTTCTGGATGTGCACGGCGCTGGTGATCGGCAACACCATCGGCATCGGCATTTTCGTGCTGCCTGCCTCGCTCGCGCCGTACGGCTTCAACGCCCTGCTGGGCTGGGCCGTGGTCGTCGTCGGCATGAGCATGATCGCGAAGGTGTTCGCGCAACTGGCGCGTGAGTTCCCTGCGGCCGACAGCCCCTATACCTACATCGAGCGCACGACCGGATCCCTGCCGGCGTTCTTCGCGATCTGGGGCTACTGGGTTTCGTGCTGGATCACCAATGCGGCGATCGCGATCGGGCTCGCGGGTTACCTCAGCAACCTGCTCCCTGCCCTCGCAGGGATCGCGCCCGCGGTCGCAGGCCGCTGCGCTGGTGTGGCTGTTCGTCGGCGTCAACCTGCTCGGCGTGCGCATGGGCGGCCGCGTGCAGGTCGTCACGACGACGCTCAAGCTGCTGCCGATGGTGGCGATCATCGGGCTGGGCGCGTGGGTGCTCTTCAGCGAGCCGGCCGCCTACACGCGCAACGTGCCGACCACGCCGATCACGTTCGAGGCGCTGCTCGCTGCCTCGACGCTCGCCCTGTTTGCAATGCTCGGTATCGAGTCGGCCGCGGTTCCCGCAGGACGCGTGCGCGATCCCGAACGCACCATTCCCCGCGCGACGATGTTCGGCACGTTCCTGACGGCAGGCATCTACATCGTCGTCTCGACGATCGCGCTGCTGCTGATGCAGGCGGACACGCTCGCGCAGTCGTCGGCCCCGTTCGCCGACCTGCTGGACCAGTTCATGGGTGAAGGGCACGGCCGCGTACTCTCGGCGTTCGTCGTGATCAGCGGGCTGGGCGCGCTCAACGGGTGGACGCTGCTCGCGAGCGAACTCACGGCGTCGATGGGCCGCCACGGCTTCCTGCCGGCTCCGGTCTGCGCGCTCAACAAGCGGGGCGCCCCTGCCGCGTCACTGGTGCTGACGGGCGCGCTCGCGACCGCGATGGTCCTGATGAATTACAGCAAGTCGATGGTGGACGGCTTCACCTTCCTGACGCAGGTGGTCACTGCCGCCAACCTTCCGCTGTACCTGCTTTGCGCGATCGCCCTCGTCGTGGTCACGCGCCGCGGCGAGTCCAGGCCGCCCGCCAGCCTGTTCGTGCTCGGCCTCCTCGGTTCGACCTACGTTGTCTTCGCGTTCATCGGGCTGGGTCGCGAACCGTTCGTCTGGTCGCTCGTGCTGGGCGTCGCGGGCCTGCCGCTCTACTGGCTGATGCGCAAGCGTCGTGCCTCGGTGCCCGCATGACGACCAGGAATGCGAGGCAGCGGTTCGCGGCGATCGTGCTCGCGCTGGCAGGGCTGCTCATGCTCCCTGCCGCGCAGGCGGCCGAGGCCGCGGCGCCCGTGACACCAGGCCACGCACCTGCTGACGAGTACACCGCAGATGGGCGTCTGCCGCTGGCCGCGATCATGCGTCGCTTCGATACGCTCGCCACGGAGCACGGTTGGGTTGCGGAAACGATCTACGCGTATCCGGGCACGCCGGAGGTGGCGATTCGCTCCTGGCGTACGCCGCACCGTGGCGAGGCATTGTGGATTCTGTCGGGCATCCATGGCGAAGAACCCGCCGGGCCCAATGCAATTGCGGCCAACCTCGCCAGCCTGACGCAACTCGCCGCCACTGGCGTGCCGATCGTAGTGATTCCCCTCGCCAACCCCAATGCCTATCGACACAACTGGCGCTACCCCAACACGCCCGAGCGCGACTGGAAGAAAGGCGGCGGCTACAGCGTGGGCGACGCCGAGTATCTGCTGCCGGATCTCGACCAGGGCGCGCAACCGCGCGCGGCTGCGGCGCCGGGACCGGAGACCGAGGCGCTGACGCGCTATGTGCTGCGGCTGGCGGAACTCTATCCGCCCCGCCTCGTGCTGGACCTGCATGAGGATGAACTGTCGCGTGAAGGCGGCTACATCTATTCACAGGGGCGCCAGGCCGAGAACAACCCGGTGGGAGCGGAAGTCGTGCGTCTGCTGCAGGCCGCAGGCATTCCATTGCGTCAATCGGGCAAGACGCGCTTTGGCGAAACGATCGTGCAGGGCGTCATCAGCCGGGACGACCAGGGTGGACCGATTCGCGACGGCTCGATCGACGAACTGCTGGCGGCCACCGAGGTGTTCGTAGACGGCAAGCGCGTGCGCGGCCCGTCGGCCCACACGGTCATCGTCGTCGAGACGCCGGCCTTTGCCGGCTCGCAGTTCGCGCTGCGTGTCGCAGCCCAGGGTGCCGTCGTGCAGAACATCCGCGAACTGGTGGGTGCGACGCCCGTGACACCCACTGCGCAGGACTTGCGATCGCCAATTGTGGCCATCGCCGACGACTACCTCGCGACGCTGACGCAGATGCAACCCGAATTTGGAACGTCGGAAGACTTCCCGGGCACCGACCACGGCGCGCTCACCGACAACACCCTGGCGGGCATCGCCAGGTGGCGCGCCTACGAAGACAAGGTGCTGGCGCAGCTCAAGGCGATTCCCGCCGAATCGTTGCATGACGAATCCGACCGCGTGCTTGCCGGCGTCCTGCGCGACGAGATCGAGCGCAACACGGGCGCTCGAGTCTGCCGCCTCGAGTTGTGGGGCGTCGCTTCCTACGTGAATGGCTGGCAGGCCAGCCTGACCGACCTCGCACGCGTTCAGCCAGTCGGCAGCGATGCGCTGCGTGCGGCCGCACTGCGGCGGGCCAAGGCCATCCCGCGTTACATCGACAACGAGATCGTGCTGCTGCGCCAGGGACTGCGCGAGGGCTATTCGTCGCCGCAGGTCATCGTGCGCGAAGTGATCAAGCAGCTCGATGAAATGCTGGCCACCAAGCCTGAAAAATCGCCTTTTGTCGCGCCGACGGAGCGTGACACCGACCCGCAGTTCCATGCCGCGTACCAGGCCGTCGTTCGCGACGAGATCAATCCGGCCATGCGGCGATACCGCGATTTCCTTAGCCAGACGTACCTTCCCGCCGCGCGGGAAGCACTGGGCGTGTCTGCCAACCCGAACGGGCGTGCCTGTTATGACGCCGTAGTGCGTCAGTTCAGCACGGTTTCGCTGCCGGCCGACCAGGTCTACGAGATGGGCTGGCAGCAGATCCAGGCGCTCGACCAGGCGATGCGTCCCATCGCACTGCGCCTGGTCGGCACGGACGATCTGGCCCGTGCCATGGCGATGGTCAACACCGAGTCGCGCTTCGCCTTCAGGAGCGAAGCCGACATCATCGCTTACGCGCAGGCGGCACAGGATCGGGCCAGCGCCGCCATGCCCCGCGCCTTCGGCCTCCACACGACGCTGCCCGTGCAGATCCAGCCGTACCCGGAGTTCCGCGCACGCGCGGGCGCACCGGGGCAGTACCAGTCGCCGCCCGAAGATGGCAGCCGGCCGCCAATTCACCTGCTGAATACCTGGGACCCTGCGCACAAGAGTCGCGCCAGCATCGAGAGCACGACTTTCCACGAGACGTGGCCCGGACATCACCAGCAGATCATGGTTGCTCGCGCAGCCAAGGCGCAGCACAGGCTGGTCCGCGCGCTCTACAACTCGGGCTTCGGCGAAGGCTGGGCGCTGTACGCAGAGCGTGTGGCCGACGAGATGGGGCTGTACTCGGGTGACCTGGATCGTTTTGGCTATCTCGGCAGTTCGAAATTCCGTGCGGCGCGCATGGTGATCGACTCAGGGATCCACACTCGCGGCATGAGTTACGACGAGGCGATCAAGCTGCTCACGGAACAGTCGACGCTCTCACCCGCACAGGTGCGCGGCGAAGTGAACCGCTACATTTCGTGGCCGGGGCAGGCACCGTCCTACATGATCGGCAACCTCGAAATCCTGCGTCTGCGCGATGCGGCGAAAGCGAAACTCGGCGCGGAGTTCGACGTGAGCGCATTCCACGACCAGGTGCTCGGGCGCGGATCGGTGACGCTGCCACTGCTGCGCGAACTGATCGAGCAATGGATCGCGAAGGCTCCAACCCCCGCGACTCCCAGTCACTGAGCAAGGCAGACGGGAAACCATAACTCGCAATGCGCCTGTTCCTGCTCCTTGCCCTGCTTTACTTCGCGCAGGGCCTGCCGTCAGGACTGATCGCGAAGGCGCTGCCCGCCCTGTTGCGCGACCAGGGGGTCTCGCTCTCGCTGATCGGCTTCACCAGTGCGCTTGCGTTGCCGTGGGCACTCAAGTTTCTCTGGGCGCCGCTGGTCGATCGCTATGGGACGCGCAGGCAATGGCTGCTCGGTCTCAACGGCCTGACGATGGCGCTGATGCTGGTGGTAGCCTCCCGCGACTTCGATGCGTGGATCGACCGGCTGCCCTGGCTGCTCGCAGTGCTCTTCTGCGCGAACGTGGTTTCAGCGACGCAGGACATCGCCACCGATGGCTACGCGGTGACCATGCTGAAGCCGCGGTGGCGCGGTCTCGGCAACAGCATCCAGGTGGTTGGTTACAAGCTCGGCATGGTGATGGGAAGCGGCGGGTTGCTGTGGCTCGTCGCGCACCACGGCTGGCAGGCCAGCTATGGCGGGCTCGCGTGCCTGATGCTGCTCGTGATCGTGCCGGTCCTGTTCATGGAGGATGCCCGCACACCGACGCAACAGGCAGCGACACACACGCGGTGGCAGGGTTTGCGCGGCTATGCCGGGGTATTCCGCGACTTCGTCGCGCAGCCGGCGATGCCATGGTGGCTCGCGACCATTGCGCTGTACAAATTCGGCGACTCACTCGCCTCGCGCATGACGGGACCGCTGCTCACCGACAGCGGCCTGTCGCTCGCAGAAATCGGCGTGATGACGGGTGTGGCGGGCGCCACGGCAGGCGTGCTCGGCGCGTTCGTGGGCGGCGCGACGCTGTTGCGCATCGGCCACCGCGAGGCCCTGCTGGCATTCGGCGTGCTGCAGGCGCTGGGACTCGCGGGCTACCTGCTGGTGGTCGCTGGCCTGCAGGACCGCTACGCGATCGGCGCGGTCGTCTACTTCGAGCAGTTCGCCGATGGGCTTTCGACCGTTGCGCTGTTCACGCTGATGATGGATCGCTGCCGCGCGCAATCGCCGGGCACCGACTACTCGCTGCAGGCATCGCTGATGGTGATGGTCGCGGGCGTGGCCGCGACCACCGGCGGCCTGTTCACCGACCACTTCGGCTACGGCGCGGTGTTCGCCGCGGCGGCCGTGTTGACCTTGCTCGCGCTGGTGCCGGCGTTGCTGTTCTTCCGCCGAATCAGGCTACCGGCGCACCGGCCCAGCCTGAGGAGGCACGGTTGGAGACTGCCCCCCGGGAGGGCGGCATGGTATATGTTCGCGAACTCGAGTTCGGCCTGGGGGAGCGTCCAGACATGAAGGCCCTGACCACAGCACAGATCCTGGTTCTCGCGCGTTTCGCGCTGATGTTCCTCGAGATGGCGCTGATCCGCGCGCACCTGGTCCGGGGGCGCTACACGGTCAAGGACACGCTGGCGTCGGTCGGCATGCGGGCCGGCAATTACGCGACCAATGTCGCGCTGGCGGGCGCCACGGTCGCAGTGTTCGCCTTCATCTACCAGTTCCGCCTGTTCGACATCTCGATGAGCTCGCCGTGGGCATGGGCGGCCATCGTCGTGCTGGACGACTTCGCGTACTACTGGTTCCACCGCTTCAGCCACGAGTGCCGCTTCTGGTGGGCCGCGCACGTCAATCATCACTCCTCGCAGGAGTACAACCTGTCGACGGCAATCCGGCAGCCGTGGACAGGCGTGCTCGTCGGCACCTGGGCGCCGTGGTTCGTGCTGCTGCTGATCGGCTTTCCGCCCGAGATGATCTTCCTGCAGAGCGGCCTCAACCTGCTGTACCAGTTCTGGATCCACACCGAGGCCATCCGCCGGATGCCCGCGTGGTTCGAGTATCTCTTCAATACCCCTTCACACCACCGCGTGCATCACGCGTCGAACCCGCGGTACGTGGATCGCAACTACGCCGGGGTGTTCATGGTGTGGGATCGCATGTTCGGCACCTTCGCGGCCGAGCGCGACGACGACCCGCCGAAGTACGGCCTGATCCACAACATCGACACCTACAACCCGTTCCGGATCGCGTTCCACGAATGGGCAGCGATGTTCCGCGACGTGCGCCGTGCGCGCAGCCTGCGCGAATTCGGTGGCTACGTGTTCGGCCCGCCCGGCTGGCGTCCGGACGGCGCGGGGCCCACGGCGGCCAACGTGCGTGCGGCGTGGCTCAGGGAGTCCGCAACCCTGTCTGGCGCCGCTCGCTGCCGCGAACGGCCGACTGTTCGAAGCGCCGTAACGACCGGGTCGGCTAACGGGACAGCTCAAGGCGAGCTGCTCGTCCGGGGCGGCACGACCCGCAAACCGTCGAGCAGCTGCGTCCGTTGCACGAAGAGCACGCCTTCCTTGCCACGGCCCGCATCGAGTTGCGCCTGCACCGACTCGAGTTCGGCCAGCAGGGCCATGTCGTCCTTCCCCGGCACGGTCGTGGCACGTGTCGCGCAACTCGGTGCGGTGCCGCACCGACCAGTCACGGGCGAAACACTAGAATGAATAGGTTGGATTGGCCGGAGGTGCGCCACGTTGCCAGTGTCGAGGCCCGACTGGCGGTTCGACGCCCGCCTGACGACCTCCCGCCAACGACGCTGACCCGGGAGATCGACGATGGATCGGCGATGAAGTCTCAGGCAGTGAGCGTGGTGTAGGCTCAGCTGCTGCCTCGCAGCGGGTTGCACCGGCGTGAGCACGCTCGCAGCACGGCCGTCGCACCCTCTCCACCTGCTGCGTCGACTCAAGTGCCGGGACGCGCACCGACCGGCCGACAGTCGCGGTCACACCCGCCGGTGTCGAGACTTCCGACGCGCACGTGACACCGCCACCGACCCCCGTGATCCAGCCGCACCGCCGGCGAGCCGGCCCCGGCCCGCAAACCGCGCTTCCCAAGCGCCGCCGAGCGCCAGCGGTAATTCCGACAGCGACGCCCAGGCCGTCACCAAAGCCCGCAGCCGCAGTTGTAATGCACCGGCGCCGGCAGCACCGCAGGCGATTCCAAAGGTGGTGACCACACCGCCAGCGCCACGTCGCCGTCTGCCACGCTTGACCTAATCGCTCGGTCACGGCTGCGAGAGACCAAGGCCATCGGCATGCTTACCAAGCTTTCGTTGAAGAACCAGATCGATGACCTGATCGAAGGGTTTCGTGACTATCACGGCGACAAGGCACGGTGAGACTCGCCTACCTGCGCCGCAACTACGACATGCTGGTGCTCAAGGTGCTATCGCTGCTGCAGGACAGCGACCCGCATGGCCCGCGACATCGTCTAGCCAGACCGCAATCTGGACATCCTCGAGGATTCGAGGAAATTCACCGAAGCCAATCTGATGGCAGGAGCAACGCCGTGGCCGACATGCAAGGGTGCTCACGCTCGTCGGCGTGTTGACGTCAGGTTTCTCAGCGCGTTGCTGGCCGCGGAGGATCCCTGCCGAGTTTCCCGTCGCCAGGACCTGGCAGCTGTGATTGCGCTGCAGGCCTGCCCTGCTGCAAGGTCGTCAGCGCCAGTCAGCGGGCGAGACGACTATGTCGCCTCCTGCGCAGACGGCAATCGGTATCGGGTGTACGTGAACGAGGACGCCGTGTCATCGTGGGAAGGTCGACTAGGCTTCCAGCAATGCTTGAGATCGGCGTTATCGTGGAGTCATAGCATCCACTCGCATCGTCGCCGGCGACTCGACGGCCGCAGCTACCGATGCGCAAAGACAGCGGACAGTACCGCAACCAGGTGGTCATCCGCAGGCAGGAAGATATTCGTCGCGGACACCGCATCCGAACATCGTCCTCCACGCGGGATGTCATGTCCGTGCCCCGCGTAGAGACTCAGGAGATCCACAATCCCACGCCACGCGACACGTAGCCCGACAACGCGCCCTCCGCAGAGGCGCGATCAGGGGGGAGTCCAGCTGCAATTGCTTGCGTGTCGGCCTCGTTCACGCGGCGCCTTGCGGGTCGTCGTCTTGCGGACGGCGCGCTTGACCTTGCGCTTGGCCCGCTTCACCTCTGGAACCTTTTCCTCGTCGCCTTGATAGAGCTCGTACGTGTGCCTCGCACGTCGCGCAGGTCACGGCCAGCACCTTGAAGATCCCGACCGCACGAGTCCGAGTGATCCACTATGCGGTCACGGGTCGCGCCCAGCATCTCCGCCTGTCGAGGACCAGGTCTAGACGCCTTCAGCCTGAGCAGCACGCTCAAGACGCATGGCCGCGGCCGTCAGTGTCGAGGTGATGACCTCAGACTCCAGTTCGATCAGATTCTGCACGCGTTCTGCGACACGGTCGCGAGTTTCACGCCCCAGTGCGGCGAATGCCCGGACGGCGCCTTCAGGACTTCGATGCCTCGGCTGAATTCACGGCGACTTCGCGCATGGTCTCGATGGGTTCATCGCGGACCTGCGCATCCGCTCGGCCAGATCCCGCTGCCGCTCGCTTCTTGACTCATTGATATTGCAATCATCGCGCCTCCTTACAGGCATGCTACGACACAGCATTTGCTGCTATGCAGCATAGCTCTTGCGTACTGCCATCACATACGGGAGTGCAATCGCCCCTCCACGTTCTGCGCTGCGTAGGTGCGGGAGCGTACAGATGTGCCGCGCAGCCATTAGCCTGTGTTCTAGATCATCGTCGATGCGCGGACCACCGCGACGGCCGGTGACAGCGAGGTGAGAGTATGAGCATCGGTACGATTCTCCTGATCATCCTTGTGCTGGCGCTCCTGGCGTCATTCCTGTGTGGCCGCACGCGCGGAGCTGGGGGTATGCTCCGAGCGGCATGTCGGGGTGCCGCTCGTGATCGTCCTCGTCTAGTTCTTGCTCGGACGTCTGTATAGACCTGCAGCTCAGCGCCCCAGGTGGCCGCTGTCGCCGACGCAATCAGCTAACGCTTGTAAGATTAAGTGCCCACAGCACCCCGAGTCCCAGCCGCTGCCGGTGCCGCTCAGCGAGCGAACTCACCCTTGGACCACCTGGTCCTTCGCCTATTTCACAGCACGCGTGGGCTTCCGAGATCGATCGCGCGTCATTTTTTTCTGAGGAGCTATGAAGCGTCGTCGCACGCGTTCGAACGGCCTCATTGCCCAGTTCGCTACCTTGTAACGCCTCGCGCCACAGCGCGCGCGATTTCTCGCCGACATAAGCCTTCGAGTAACCGTCGCACGACGCGTAAGTCATTGTAAGGGAGCGACACCGAGTAGCCGCGGCGTTCGACATCGTCTCCCCCCGGTCTCGTGCGCCGCAACATCGCAACACCGGCGCCGGACGCACGCGAGCGCAGCGAGCAGCCTCTCGTAGGTGCCGCCGCGCAGCTTTCGGCAGTGCAGCGGACAGCCACTGCAACCTCGACTGGGCAGACTCTGTTGTCTGCGGGCCTCGGCCCGTACCTGAATCGAGGTGTCCGATGACCCTACCCCAACCGTCCGTCCATGCGACGCGCCCGAAACACTCATTGATCTTCGCGGCCTGCATCGCTGCCGGCGCGACTTTCGCGACAGGGTGCGCCAGCACGCCCGAGCCGACCGAACAACTGGTCGCAGCACGCCAGGCCCTGACTGCGGCCGAGCAGGCACAGGCGTCGAGCACGCCGCAGACCTGATGACCGAATCGCGCACGAAGCTCGGTCTGGCCGAAGCGGCCGTCAGGGACGATGAGATGGAACGGGCCGCGCGGCTCGCCGATGAAGCACGCATCGACGCGGAACTGGCAACCGCGCAGGCGGCGGCCATGAAGGCTGCGGCCGTCAATGACGAAGTGCGGCGCGGCAACGAGACCCTGCTTGAAGAGATGCAACGCCAGAACGGCGCGGGAGGCACGCGATGAATACGTTCACACGCAACTCGAGCACGTTCGTCCGACTCGCCGCGGTCGCCAGTTCAGGACTGTTGCTTGCCGCTTGCGCCAGCGCGCCCACCGCGCCGGAAGGCGCAGCAGCCGTGCGCGCAGAACTGACGCGTCTGCAGTCGGATCCGCAGCTGGCAACGCGCGCGCCGAAGGCGATCCATGACGCGGAGTTGGCCGTCGCGGCAGCCGAGCGACCGGAGCGCGGCGATGCCGACGCCGATGCGGCGCACCGCGTGTACATGGCCGAGCGCAAGGTGGCCCTGGCACGCGCCCTGGCCACGGCTCGTCTCGCCGAAGATCAGCGACCCCAATTGGCGCAGCAGCGTGACGAAGCCCGGCTGACGGCCCGCACCGAGGAAGCAGTGGCAGCCCGCGACGAGGCTACGACGGCGCGTGCCGCCGCATCCGCTTCGCAACAACAGTCTGCAGACCTGCAGCGTGAGATCGACGCGCTCCGTGCCAGGCCACCGACAAGGGACTGGTGCTGACGCTCGGTGACGTCCTGTTCACGACCGGTCGCGCCGACCTGAAGCCGGGAGCCCTGGCCGATGTCGACCGGCTCGTCGCGTTCCTCAACAAGTATCCCGACCGGACGGTGACCATCGAGGGACACACCGACAGCGTGGGCAGTGCAGCGTCCAACGAGACGCTTTCACAGAATCGCGCGGACGCCGTGCAGTCCTACCTGATGCAGCGCGGTATCGAGCGAGCCGCATCCAGACCAGGGGCATGGGCGAGAGCGTCACGTCGCATCCAACGCCACACCGGCGTCGCAGCAGAATCGGCGCGTTGAAATCATCGTAGCAACCCGCAGTCGCCCGTGGCCACGATGTAGTTGGCCCGAACGCGGCCCGCTAGAGCGCCGCGACGCGGGTTTGCGTTTCCATCCAGGTGCGGATGCGCTTTGCATCCGCGATCCTGGTGTACTTGCCCCAGGAATTGAGCAGCACGATCACGACGGCCCGGCCGTCGATCACCGTCTGCATCACCAGGCAGCGACCGGCTTCGGCAATGTAGCCGGTCTTCTGCACGTCGACCTGCCAGCTGGGGTTGTCGACCAGCAGGTTCGTGTTGCGGAACTCTATCGCGCGGCGGTTGACGGTCACGGTATGACGCGCGGCCGTGCTGAAAGCGCTGATCTGCGGGTTGGCGGCCGAGGCGATCACCAGCTTGGCCAGGTCCGCAGCGCTTGCCACGTTGCCACTCGACAGGCCCGTGGGATCGACGAAGCGAGCCGTTGCCATGCGCAGAACGGCCGCCTTGCTGTTCATGGCCTTGACGCACGCGGCCAGCCCCTTCGGATAGTTGCGGCAGAGCGCGTGGGCCGCGCGATTCTCGGACGACATCAGGGCGAGTCGCAGCAGGTCTTCGCGCGTCAGGCGGGCACCCACCGGCAGTCGTGACGAGTTGCCAGCGGTGCCACGGACGTCGTCGGCCGTGATGGTCAGGGTCTGCCGCATCGACTGGCCCGCGTCCAGCACGACCAGGGCCGTCATGAGCTTGGTGATGGAAGCAACCGGGACGGCGGCGCGCTCGTTGCGCGCCGCGAGCACCGACGAGGTGGACTCGTCGAACACGTAGAACGAGTGCGAACGGACATCGGGCCTGGAGGCCAGGGCGAGTCTCGCGGGCGCCATCTGCTGGGCAGCAACCGCGACCGTTGGCGGGGCCTGCACTGGCGCCGCGGATGCCGCAGCGACGGGCAGCGACAACGACAGGAGCAGCGCCGGCTTGATCATCACCCAACCGTGTTTATCGCGCCGGCGCATCGATGCCTTCTGTTGACGTTGTCGACAAGGGCACTAGCGTGCCACAACATGACCGTGATGTGACATAGCGCATTTGCATCATGCGGGCATCATTCCCGCGACAGGCGTTCGATTTCCGCGAAAAAGCTCCTGCGGCCACTGGTCAGGCCGAGCGCGCGCCATGTCGGCGCGAGTCGCACGACACGTTCCCTGAACGCGTCCTCGTAGTACTCCGGATCGAGAAAGCCCTGCTGGTACTGGTAGTGCATGTTGTCCCAGTGGGTCTGCTGTGCGATCTGCCACATACGGAACCGCCCCAGTTCCTCCTGCGACAGCCGATCCAGCGCGGTGACGTCCTGCGGATAGCCGAGTTCGGTCAGCCGGATGATGATCGGGCCGATATGCGCCGAGTCTGCGGCCTGCACCAGCATCGCCTGCAGGGCATCGGCACGCATCTGGTACGTCTGGGCGAGTGCCAGCCGCCGCCCCTCCTCGATCTGGTGTGTGTGCTGCCCGATCTGCTTGGCGAGGTAGATCAGCGATGCCACCACCGCAATGGCACCCACGATTTCACCGAGCGCTCCCCAGTCCTGAAGGTTCATAGCCCCCCCTTTCCGCGTCCCTGTGATGGCATTCCTGTTTACGCCGCAGAGCGCGCAGGCGCAACGAACGGCAGCCATTGCAAAAGTTACCAGTCCGAACCCGGGCAGCCCAAGTGTGAGACCGGTCACGAAATTGCGTCATGTTTTGAGTACCAGGGTCACAGACGCCACGCCGCCGCTTGAGGCTAGATGTGCGAAATCAAATGGGGTCGGCGGCGCTGGGAGGCGCAGCGGCAGCATGGCGCAAGGCGGCGAACGAGCGACGGCATGACGAAGCGCGAACGATTCAGCACCGGCTGGACGGGCGGCGTTGCCGTTGGCCTGTTCGTTTATATCGCGGTGGCGATCGCGCTGCTTCTCGTCGATACCGCTGGCCGGCCGCTGCTCGATCTCTTCAACCTCTACTCCGATACGGTCGCCAGCCTCGTCGTGGCCGTCCTGACCGGAGCCGCCGCCAAAGGCGCGACTGATCCGGCCGCGCGCCGCACCTGGTCGCTGCTCGCCGCGGCGATGTTCGCGTACAGCGTGGGCAACGGGCTGCACGCCACCTTCTGGCTCTACGGCATCGACCCGTTTCCGTCGATCGGCGACCTGTTCTTCGTCGCGTTCTACCCGCTCGTCTTCGCGGCCGTCCTCACGGTATTTCGCACGGCATCGGTCCGCGTGCAGTGGCTGCGGCTCGGGCTCGACACCACGATCCTGATGCTGGGCTTCGGGGCGTTTTTCTGGTTCCTGGTGATCGCCCCCACCGCCGAATCCCAGCGCGATCCCAACCTGCTCAAGTACGGCCTGGCGCAGACCTACATCGCCCTCAATTGCCTCATGCTGCTTGCGTGCGGCGTTCTCCTGATGCACTCCGGCGCCTCCCCGATCCGGCGGCGCGCGCTGATGCTGCTGACGCTCGGCTTCGCGTCGATGTCCATCGCCGACATCGTCTGGGCCATGTCGAAGGTGGACGGCAGCTACATCCCGGGTGGCGTCTCCGACGTCATCTACCTCTCTTGCTACGTCTGGCTGGCCGCCGCGGCGCGCGAGCAGCTGCGTGGCGAACGGACCGTCAAGCGGGCGCCAAGCGCCCTGAGCGTCGCGTTGATCGATGGCATCCCCTACATCGCCATGATGATGTCGTTCGGCGTGCTGGTTTACGTCGAGCGCAGCACCGCCGCGAGCCCGGTCAACATGATGACCGTGATCATCTTCCTCCTCACGTCGCTGGTGATGGTGCGCCAGGGCGTACTCTCGCGCGATGACGCGCTGCTCCGCGAACAGCGCGCCGCCGGGCTGGTCGAGGCCCGCTATGCATCGCTGATCAGGAACGCCTCCGACGTCATCATGATCACCGACGTGGACGGCCGCCTGCAATTCGCCTCGTCTGCCGCCGAGCGCACGTTCGCCATCAATCCGGACGACCTTGCCGGCGTGAGCCTGCTCGACCGCTGGGTCGACGGGGACGGCGAACGGCTTGCCGCCTTCCTGGGCGAGGTGGCGGCGACTCGTGGCCGCGTGGTCGGCCCGATCGAACTGGTATTCGAGACGGGCGACCGGCGCAGCACGCTCGAATGCGTGGGCAGCAACCTGAACGAAGACCCGGCCATTGCCGGGCTTGCACTGAATTTCCGCGACGTCAGCGAGCGCAAGGCGCTGGAGGAGCAGTTGCGCAAGCTGGCCTTCCACGACCCGCTCACGCTGCTGGCGAACCGCAGCCTGTTCTGGAACCGCGTCGAGCACGCCCTGACCCTTTCGCAGCGGTCGCAGCAACGCGTCGCGGTCATGTTCCTCGACCTGGACAACTTCAAGAACATCAACGACTCGCTGGGGCACGACGCCGGCGACCGTCTGCTGCAGGCCGCCGCGCAGCGACTCGTCAAGGCGACCCGGCCTTCAGACACCGTGGCGCGCCTCGGCGGCGACGAGTTCGCCATATTGCTCGAAGGCATCCGCAACGACACGGACGTCGAGCGCATCGCCACGCCCATTACCGCCGCCTTCAACCGGCCCCTGCTGGTCGACGGGCGCGGCATCGAGTCCACGGCGAGCATTGGTGCCGCCTGCTCCGAGCCGGGCGACGACGCCGAGCAGCTGCTGCGGAAGGCCGACATCGCGATGTACAACGCGAAGGCCGCCGGCAAGGCACGCTGCGTGCTGTTCAAGCCGCACATGCAGGAGCAACTGCACGACCGCCTGCGCCTGGAGCACGATATCGACCGGGCACTCGCGGAGAAGGAGTTCTTCGTCGAGTTCCAGCCGGTCGTCGACCTCACCAGCCGCGAATTGCTGGGCGTCGAGGCGCTGGTGCGCTGGAATCACCCGGAGCGCGGGATCGTCATGCCCGGCGCGTTCATCTCGATTGCAGAGGAGTCCGGCAGGATCGTCGAGCTCGGCCGCCACGTGCTGGTCGAAGCGTGCAGCCAGATTCACGCGTGGAGCGATTCCGTCGAAGCAGGCAAGGGACTGCGGGTAGCCGTCAACATCTCCGGGCGTCACCTGCAGCAGGGCGACCTGGTCGGCGACGTCCGGCACGCGCTGGAGGTCTCTGGCCTGGAGCCCGGCAATCTCGTGATCGAGCTCACCGAGAGCACGATCATGCAGAACACCGAAGTCAATCTCGAGCGCTTCCGCGAACTGAAGGCGCTGGGCGTCCGTCTCGCCATCGACGATTTCGGCATGGGGTATTCGTCGCTCTCGTACCTGCACCGCTTCCCGATCGACATCCTCAAGATCGATCGCGCGTTCGTCAGCCGGCTGACCGAACAGGACGGTGGCCCGGAACTGGCGCGGGCCGTCGTGATGCTTGCAACCACGCTCGGCCTCGAAACGGTCGCCGAGGGAATCGAGAACGAAAGCCAGGTGTCGACACTGCTGGACCTCGGCTGCGTCGCGGGCCAGGGCTTCCTCTTTGCCACTTCCAGCAGCCTCGAGCTGGTCGAGCGGACGTCGTTCATGTCGCGCCGCGCCGCCCTCCGCGCCGAGGAGCCTGCGCAAGCCATCGACCTCACCGCGACCGGACGCTTCCGCCTCACCGAGACGTCGCCGCGCTCCGCGGCTGGCTGAAGCCAGTTCGCCGGCGCGTTCTCCCCACGCGCGTTGCTAGGGAAGCTCTGCACAGGTCCGCAAGTGACGCGTTGCGTGCGCTCGATCCGGTGCCTGTCACCGAGCTTGGAAAGGCAGACACGCGCTCTGTGACAGGCACCGGATCGAGCGCTCTGGCAGCGTCGCAGGCTGGCATGTCGCAAGCGTCCGACCCGGGACCGTTCCCAGAGCGCGTGTCTGCCTTTCCAAGCTCGGGGAACGGTCCCGGGTCGGACGCGCCAGCGACTGGTCGCCCTCGCTGTTTGACGCGCGGTGCCGAATTGGAAACCTGCGCGGCTGACCTTGAGTGCTCAGTGACGGCTACCGGATAGTAAGGTGACCGTGGCGGCCGTTGTGGACCTGTGCAGAGCTTCCCTAGCGGCGGTAGACCGGGTAAAGATTGAAGCGCTCGTCCCACGCCGGATGACGGCGGTAAAAGAAGTCGAGCCGGGCCGCCGGACTCGCCGCAAACTCCGCGTCGCTGCGCAAGCGCTGCTCGAACTCAGCTTTCAACGCCGGATCCTGCGCCATCATCTCGCGCGCCACGCCTTCGACGACGTAGCCCTCCATGTATTCCTTGCGCTCGAACGCGGACGCGAAATAGCCCCATGACACCAGGGAATCGGGTGCCTGCGGCTCGAGCAGCGACATGACGAGGCGCGCCTTGGGCTGCGCGATTGGGACGAACAACGCGCCTGCCCCGATGTCACGCCGTTCGTCACGCCACGCACCGTCGACGGTCATGACCGCACGACCCTCAAAGGTACCTTTCACGACGTCGACTGCCGTCGCACGAAAGGTCTGCACGGCGCTGGCAGGTTCCGCACTCCCGATCTGCTGGAACTCGACGCCGTGTGCAGCCAGCTTCTCCCCTACCCAAGCTGCATGTGCAGCTGGCACCACATAGCCCTTGGCCGGTGCGGTGAGCGTGAGCGCGGGAATCACTTCGTACTTGAGCGGCACGTGCCAGACCTCGGGCCGCGTCGCGTCGTAGCGAATCCAGGGTTCGCCGGAAACCGTCGATGGCTCCCGCGTGTAACGATAGCCAAGCAACTCCACCGTCCGCACGGCGTCCGAGTTCTTGAAACTCAGCGCCACCGGCTGTCCGCCCAGCCCCGCGGCGCGAGCGTCGGCTAGACGCGCTGCTGCAAGCCATTCCGCGCCGTCGCGTGCCGCCAGGTCCACCATCGCGAGAATGGTGGCGCGAGTGGCCGCCACGCGGCGCGGGTAGTCCTGCCACGAATGCGTCTCGACCAGCGCGCCGAAGCGATTGCGGGTGGCCCAGTAGCTGTTGCTGAACCTGGGTGAGCGGACCTCGGCCATGACGCCGGACTCCGGCCGGTCGGCCTCGACGAACTCGGGGTAGAAAGGCAGTGCGCGGAAGCCTTCCCGCTGCAGGCGCTCGAGGACCGCGTCGCGCACGGCGTGGCCCGTGCGACCGAACTCGAGATCGAAGCCATGCCCAGGCTCGATTTCCACCGACAGGTCTTCGCGCAACTGGGCCCCGTCCGTCACGTGCAGGTCGGCGTACAGGATGGGATCCCACGCATTCAGCAGCGCCATCATCGCGCGCATCTCCGGCGCTTCGACCTTCATGTAGTCACGATTCAGGTTCAGGTTCTGTGCCGTCGCGCGCCAACCCATTTCCTCCGGGCCGCGCTGGTTGGGACGGTTCCAGGCCTTGAACCGCTCATGACCGTCGACGTTGAACACGGGCACGAACAGCACCGTCGTGCGCGCGAGGGCGCCGCGGCTGACACTTCCTTCGAGCAACTCGCGCAACGCGATGAAGCCCGCATCCTTGCCGTCGATCTCGCCCGCATGGATGCCGCCCTGGAACAGGACGACCGGCCGTTGGCGCGCCCGCACCGTCTTCGGGTCGAGCGTGCCATCGGCAGACGCCGCGAGTGCGAGCAACGGTCGATTCTCCGCTGAACGGCCGAACTCGAAGCAGCGCACTTGCGCGGGCCAACGCGCGGCATAAGCCGCGCACAGTCGCTCGACTTCATCGTAACGGCCGGTGCGCCTGAACCCGGTTTGCTCGGCTACGCTTTTCATCGCCTCCGGACTTGCGGGAGCTGCGGCGGCGATGGGCAAGGCAACGATGAGCGCAAAGAGACCGGTTGACAGCGCGGGCAGACGCAGATTTGTTTTCATGCGCGCAGCCTACCCGGCCCGCGCGAATGCGTCACTGCCAGGACGCGGCCATGTTTCGGTGCGTCACTCAGCCCACCAGTGGCGGCGTATCATGCTGGGAAGAGCCGTGCGCCAGGGAGGCTGCATGATCGACGATGACGCTTTGGGCCAGCGCTGGCTGATCTCCTGCCTCGCGACCGTGATCGCGTTTTCGCTGTTCAGCCTGTTGCAGCCGTTCGCCGGGCCCGCCTCGCAGTTGCCGTTCCTGCTTGCCATTGCGCTGGTTGCGGTGGTGAGCGGAAGGTGGCCTGCGACGCTCGTGCTGGCCGTCGGGTTCAGCGTGGCCCTCTGGCGCGTGGTGGACGGCAGCAGTCAGTTGCCCCAACCCTGGCTCATGCGTACCGCGATCCTGCTCGGTTACGTGGCACTGGGCACGCTGATCATCCTCATCGCCGACTCTGCCCGCCGGCACTCGCAGGAGTCGCAACGGGCGCGGGTCGAGTTCGACCGCGTCATGGCGGCCGCCAACGTCGGAACCTGGCATTACGACTACGGCAAACGCTCGCTGGCGTACTCAGCGAACATCGGACCGATGCTCGGCCGGCCCGCGGGCTTCGTGCACGGCAGTCTCGCCGAATGGCGGCACGAGATTCATCCAGACGACCAGTCGGCGTTGCAGGCCGCGCTGCGCGACGCCAGCCGCGGCAGCAGCTACGAAACGCGCTATCGGATCCGGACGGCCGCCGGCACCTGGTGCTGGTTGCTGGTCCGCGGGCGCGTCACGCGCGATGCCAGCGGTCGGTTGCAGCATGCCGATGGCGTGGTCATGGACATCACCGGGGCCCGCAATGCGGAGATCGACCTCCAGCGCAGCAGCCAGGAACTGCGCACCCTGCTGGACCTGATTCCGGCGGGCGTTGCCATCGCCCACGACGTCAAGGGCGACCAGATCACGGTCAGTCCGCGCTTCGCGCGCATGCTCGGTCTCGACGAGACCGTCACCAACGCTTCCTACACCGGCGAGCAGCGCGAGAAGCTGCCCTACGCGTGCATGCGCGACGGCACCGAGATTCCCGGCGATCAACTGCCGATGCAGGTGGCCGCACGGACCGGCCAGGAGGTGCACGACGTCGAACTCGACCTGGTGTTCGATGACCAGCGGGTCACGCACCTGATTGCCAGCGCCGCGCCGCTGTTCGACGGCGAAGGCAGGGTGCGCGGCGCGATTGGCGTCCACACCGACATTACCGCGTTGAAGACGGCACAGCGCGAACTCGAGCGCATGGATCGACAGAAGGACGTGTTCCTCGCGACGCTTGCACACGAGTTGCGCAATCCGCTCGCGCCCATCGGCTATGCAGCTGCGATGCTGCGGCGGAACGCCGACCCGGCTGCAATCGGCGAGGCCAGCCGGATCATCGAGCGGCAGTCGGCGCAGATGCGACAGCTGCTTGACGAATTGCTGGACATGAGCCGAGTGACACGCAATGTGATCGAGCTGCGACGCGAGCCGGTCGACCTCTGCGGGATCCTGCGCAACGAGGTCCAGGCCTTGCAGGCACAGCTCGATGAACATCAGAAGCAGATCGTCGTGCATTGCGATTCGCCAGCCTGGGTCATCGGCGACGAGACCCGCCTGCACCAGATCATCGGCAACCTGCTGAGCAACGCCAGCAAGTACACGCAGCAGGAATGCCATATCGAGGTTGCCCTGCAGGCTCACGGCGACGAGATCGTGCTGCGCGTGCGCGACGACGGAATCGGCATCGCACCTGCCGACCTGCCGCGCGTGTTCGAACTGTTTGCGCAGATTCGCAAGCCCGGAAATGCCCCCAGCGGCGGACTCGGCATCGGCCTGGCCGTGGTCCGTCGCCTGGTGGAACTGCACGGCGGGCAGGTTACCGTGCACAGCGAAGGCGTCGGCAAGGGCACTGAGTTCGTCGTTTCATTGCCACGACTGCACGCCACCTGCCCCGAGATCGAGAACGCTCATCCAGCGAGCCTGTGGCGCCGCGCGAAGCCCGCGTCCTGGTTTGCGACGACAACGTCGATGCCGCCGACACCCTCGCGCAATTGCTGCAGATGTACGGTTTTGCCGTGCGGGTCACCTACGATGGCACCAGCGCCAAACTTGCAGCCGAGGAGTTCACCCCGGACGCCGCGGTGCTCGACCTGGGTCTCGCCGACGTTGCGGGTGAAGAGGTCGCCCGCTGGATTCGCACCCAGCCATGGGGCCGCGATCTGCTGCTCATCGCCGTGACGGGCTGGGGACAGGAGGAGGATCGCCGGCGAACCACCGCCGCGGGTTTCGACCATCACCTGGTGAAGCCGGTCGACCCGGACGAACTGCTGCAGCTGTTGGCGACGCACGCTGGGGCCCACTCGCCCGAATAGTTGCGCCATCCAGCCTGTGCAGCGGCCTCTGGACTTCGTCCCAGCGTCGGTACACGCTGACGATCAGCTTGCAATCGAGGAACACAGGCAATGCGTCTAGACAGGCATTTCATCCTTGGCTGCGTCATGGCGTGCGCCATTGCCGTACCTTTCGCGGCTCCTGTGTCGGCGGCCCCGCAGGCCGCCGAGAAGGAAAAGATTGCGGCCGCAATCAAGGCCGACCAGGCCGCAGCCATCGAGCGCCTGCGCGCCTGGATCGCGCTGCCGACGGTCGCCAACATGGGCCTCAATACGCCGCAGGGCGCGGAATACATGCGCCAGCTCGCCCTGGATGCAGGTTTCCAGCAGGCAAGAATCGTCGAGAGCGGCGGTGTACCCGGGGTATTCGCGACGCTCGACGCAGGCGCGAAGCACACGCTTGCCATCTACTTCATGTACGACGTCAAGCACTTCGATCCGGCCGAGTGGTCGTCGCCGCCGCTCGAGGGCCGGATCGTCGATCGCCCGGGCGAGGGCAAAGTGCTGGTCGGTCGCGGCGCGGTCAACCAGAAGGGGCCGCAAATGGCTTTCCTGACGGCCCTGCATGCGTTCAAAGCCGCGGGCGTCAAGCTGCCAGTCAACCTGGTACTGGTGGCCGAAGGCGAGGAAGAGATCGGCTCGACGAACTTCCCGCAGTTGCTCGCCGACCCCGAGGTCAAAGCCGCGCTCCAGCGTTCGGTCGGCGTGATGATGCCGTCGAACACCCAATCGCGGGACGGATCCGCTGCACTCGATCTCGGCGCGAAGGGCGTGATCGAGGTCCAGCTCGTGTCGAGCGGTGAAAAATGGGGTCGCGGTCCGAACAAAGACATTCACTCGAGCCTGATGGCTCGCGTCGACAGCCCTGCCTGGCACCTGGTCAAGGCGCTCGATACGCTGGTGGCCGACGACGGCTTCACCCCCGCCATCGACGGCTGGACCGAGCGGGTCCGCCCGCTCACGGCGCGCGAGAAGGAACTCCTTGCGGCAAGCCTGCCGCAGGATGAAGCCAGCGTGAAGCAGGTCCTGGGTGTGCAGCGGTGGATCAACGACGAAGACTTTCTTACGAGCACGTACCGCCTCGCCTCGCAGCCGACGGTAAACATCCAGGGTCTC
This sequence comes from uncultured Gammaproteobacteria bacterium, assembly GCA_963846885.1. Taxonomy (GTDB): domain Bacteria; phylum Pseudomonadota; class Gammaproteobacteria; order Steroidobacterales; family Steroidobacteraceae; genus RPQJ01. The sequence continues at coordinate 77,951 of CAWJXS010000019.1, read as the reverse complement.
GTCAGCGGCTACACGGGACCGGGCGGCAAGACCGTGCTGCCCGGCCGGGCAGAAGCGAAGCTGGATTTCCGTCTCGTCCCGGACATGACGAAGGACGAAGCCGTCGCGAAGCTCAAGGCCCACCTCGCGAAGCGCGGGTTCGGTGACATCGAAGTGATCGTGAGTGGCGGCTACAGCCCGACCGAATCGCCCGAGGACAGCGTCGTCGTGCAAGCGGGTGCGGCTGCACTCGGGCAAGCCGGCATCGAGTACAACCTGTTCCCGCGCCGGGCGGGCAGTTGGCCAGGCGTCGTTTTCACTGGGCCGCCGCTCAACATGGCGGCAGGTCATTTCGGCGTGGGCCGGGGCGGCGGTGCACATGCGCCTGACGAATGGCTGCTGATCGAGAGCAGCAACCCCAAGGTGGCGGGCTATGCACGGCAGGCCGAATTGTTTGCCGACTATCTCTACGCAACGGCGCGTACGGCGCGCAAGGACAGGTAGCCCGCGGGCTGCGCGATTGGCATTGCCTATCGCTGCGATCGGATCAATCAGTCAAGGTCGCCGAGCGTTCCCCCTAAGATCCCTGCCGGACAGACCGTCCCGCTTGATCCAGGAGTTACGCCATGCACAAGAGCCTGAAGCAGGCCTCGCTGCTTGCCTGCGCCGTCGTCGCCGCGCTGCCGCTGCTGCCGTCGACCGCGCTCGCCGCGGGGGCCGATCCCAAACCCAACAAGTTCTGGTGGCCCGACCAGCTCGACCTCTCGACGCTGCGTCAGCACGACGCCCGCTCCAATCCGCTGGGCGCGGACTTCGACTACGCCGCAGCGTTTGCGACCCTCGACCTGAACGCCGTGAAGGCGGACATCCGGCAGGTGCTGACCACGTCGCAGGACTGGTGGCCCGCGGACTATGGCAATTACGGCCCGTTCTTCATCCGCATGGCCTGGCACAGCGCGGGCACCTACCGCGTCAACGACGGCCGGGGCGGCTCGGACGGCGGCCAGATGCGTTTCGACCCGCTCAACAGCTGGCCTGACAACGCCAACCTCGACAAGGCCAAGCGCCTGCTGTGGCCGATCAAGCAGAAGTACGGCGAGAAGCTGTCGTGGGGCGACCTGATGGTCCTCACGGGCAACGTCGCGCTGGAGTCGATGGGCTTCAAGACCTTCGGCTTCGCCGGCGGACGCGCGGACGACTGGGAACCGGACCTCGTGTACTGGGGCCCCGAGCAGAAATTCCTGGCCGACGAGCGCTACAGCGGCAACCGCCAGCTCAAGAAGCCGTTGGCGGCGGTGCAGATGGGGTTGATCTACGTGAATCCGGAAGGCCCCAATGGCAACCCGGACCCCCTCGCCGCGGCGAAGGACATTCGTGAGACCTTCGGGCGCATGGCGATGAACGACGAGGAGACCGTCGCATTGATCGCGGGTGGCCACACCTTCGGCAAGGCGCACGGAGCGCATGATCCTGCCAAGTGCGTGGGTCCGGAACCCGCCGCAGCCGGCCTCGAAGAGCAGGGTTTCGGCTGGCGGAACAAGTGCGGCAAGGGCCACGGCGTGGATACCGTCACCAGCGGCCTCGAAGGCGCCTGGACCGGTAACCCGGTCGCCTGGTCGTCGCAGTATCTGGACAACCTGTTCGCGTTCGACTGGGTGCAGACGCGCAGCCCGGCCGGCGCGATCCAGTGGATCCCGGCGAACGGCCAGGCCTCGAACATGGTGCCTGACGCGCACGACTCCACGCGGCGGCACGCGCCGATCATGTTCACGACCGACCTCGCGCTGAAGGAAGACCCCGCGTATCGCAAGATCGCCAAGCGCTTCCAGGAAAACCCCGAGGAGTACCAGAAGGCGTTCGCCAAGGCTTGGTTCAAGCTGACGCACCGCGACCTCGGCCCGCGCGCCCGCTACCTCGGCGCCGAAGTGCCGAAGGAAGTGCTGACGTGGCAGGACCCGGTGCCAGCCGTCGACCACGCGCTGATCGATGCGAACGACGCGGCCGTGCTCAAGACGAAGATCCTCGCTGCCGGCCTGACCAACGCCGAGCTCGTCCGGACGGCGTGGGGTTCGGCGGCATCGTTCCGCGGCACCGACATGCGCGGCGGCGCGAATGGCGCCCGCATCCGGCTCGCTCCGCAGAAGGACTGGGCGGTCAACGACCCGCGTGAACTCGCCAAGGTGTTGCAGCAGCTCGAGGCCGTGCGCAAGGACTTCAACCGCTCGCTGGCGGGTGGCAAGCAGGTGTCGCTCGCCGACACGATCGTCCTCGGCGGCAACGCCGCCATCGAGCGCGCTGCGAAGAGCGCCGGTCACGACGTCAAGGTGCCGTTCACGCCGGGACGCACGGATGCGTCGCAGGAGCAGACCGACGTGCAGTCGTTCACGCTGCTCGAACCGTCGGCGGATGGCTTCCGCAACTTCTTCGCCGCGGATGCGTCCTACGCGCAGTCGCCTGCGGCGGCGCTCGTGGATCGCGCAACCTTGCTGACGCTGACCGTGCCGGAGATGACGGTCCTCGTGGGTGGCCTGCGCGCGCTGAACGCCAATGCCGGACAGTCGTCACACGGCGTGCTGACGAGTCGCCCCGGCACGCTCAGCAATGACTTCTTCGTGAACCTGCTGGACATGTCCACGAAGTGGCAGAAGTCGGCGCAGACCGAAGGCCTTTACGAGGGTCTCGACCGCAAGAGTGGCCAGCCCCGGTGGACGGCGACGCCCGTCGACCTGGTATTTGGCTCGAACGCGGAGCTGCGTGCCGTTGCCGAGGTGTATGCGTCCGCGGATGGCCAGGAGAAGTTCCTGCGTGACTTCGTCAGCGCCTGGGACAAGGTGATGAACCTCGACCGGTTCAACTGAGCCTCCTGACGCCAATTGACAGGCCTCTGATAGGCCACGCGATGGGGACGTTACCCTGGTGACTGGGTAACGTCCCTATCTTCTGCCCGCTTCCAGTGAGCGGTACCGGTTCGTCAGTGACCTGCCGGTCAGCGCCCAGCCCAACGCCACCATTGCCCCAAGGCCCATGGCGCCCGCCGGGTTCTGGGCTAAAGCATCGACGCCCGTCTTGACCCAACCACTGACCGCGTCGGCACCCCTGTACACCACGGTGTCGTTGAAGTTTTTCGCCTTGTACTTGGCTTCTGCTCCCAACGGCGTGTACAGCATCTCGCGACCCGGCCGGACGAACGCATACTCGCCGCTGCGCCGCAGGATCATCACGCAGGCCAGTACTGCGAACGTCGGCGCGAACGCCAGCCACACGAAACCGGCCACCATCAGCAGCGGCACTCCGACCAGCAGGACCCCTACTCCCAGGCGCTGCGCGAGGCGACCGGTGATGAACACCTGCGACAGGATTGCGAGCGACTGCACCGCGATGTCGATCAGGCCGAAGATGCGGGTCTGGTCTGTCTTCAGCGGGTAAGCGGCCTGCACCAGCCGCGCCTGGTCGAAGTAAAGAAACGTGCTCACGCTGGCAAGCAACAGCACGTACAACGCGATTCGCATGAGGTAAGGCGACCGCAGCACTTCCAGCGCGCCTGCCATAGGGCTGCCGCCCAGCGCCCGCTGCTCCTTCTCGACTACTTCCCCTCCGGCCTGGCCTGCGCGCGAGCGCTGCAACCAGCGCACGCACGCCGCGGACCCGGCCAGCAATGCTGCAGACAGCAACAGCAATCCAGCGTGTCCGATCGAGGCCACCAGCAGGACGCCGAGCAACGGGCCCATCAACCCACCGATGCTCGCCCCGCTCGCCATGAGCGCGAACAGGCGTTTGGCTTCAGGCCCCGAGAAGAGATCGACGAGCACACTCCAGGCAACGGAAATCGCGATCAGGTTGAACACGGACAGCCAGACGTAGAAGCCGCGCGCCAGCCACGCGTCGTCGGGCCGCAAGCGAAAGCCGAGCGCAAACAGCAGCAGGTTGCTGCAGAAGAAGCCGAACACCCAGTACAGGATGCGGCGCCGCTGCACGCGCGCAGCCACCCACCCGAACAACGGCAGCGCCGCGAGCGTCGCGACGAACGTGCCGGTGAACAGCCACTGCAGGTTCTCCACGCCGCCCGCGATGCCCATCGTCTCGCGCACGGGACGCAGCACGAAATAGCCTGCGAACAGCAGGAGAAACATCGCGAACCCGAGCGCGGCGACCCCGACTTCGCCGGGCTGGATGCCAAACAGCCGTGCCAGGCGGCCTTGCAGCGCCGGCGCCTGTGTGTCAGCCAAGCAGCGCGACCAGGTCCGCGCGCTGGCGCGAATCCAGTAATGCGCCGACGCCTGCCTGCAGGTTGTCGGTCATGTTCTTGGGCTTGGACGTGGCGGGGATCACGACCGTCACGGCCGGATGGCTCAGCACGAACTTCAGGAACAGCTGCGCCCAGGAGGCCGCGCCCACCTCCGCTGCCCACGGCGGCAGTGGCTTGTCGCGCACTTGCGCAAACAGCCGCCCGTCTTCGAATGCGCGGTTGATCATGACCGCGATGCCCAGGTCCTTGGCGATGGGGAAAATCGTCTGCTCGGCCAGGCGTGACACAGGCGAATAGTTGATCTGGACGAAGTCGGGCTTGAGGCGCCGCAACGCTGCGGCAAGTTCGGGCTGTGCGCTCTCGACGTAATGCGTCAGGCCGACGTACTTGACCTTGCCCTGCTCTTTCAGCTCACGGGCCACCGCAAGCTGCGTATCCGTATCGCGTAAGTTGTGGACTTGCAGCAAGTCGACCTTGTCTGCACGCATGCGCCGGAGCGATGCGTCGAACTGGGCAAGCCCGGCCGCACGGCCAACCACGCCTGACAGTTTCGTCGCAAGAAACAGCTTGCCGCGCGCTGGAGTCTCGGCCAGCAATGCGCCGAGCACGTCTTCGGCCGAACTATACGTGGGCGCCGTATCGATCACGGTCGCCCCGCTGGCGACGAAGCGCCGGAGCACCTCCCGCAGCGGGTCGAGCTCTTGCGGCGACAGGCCGACCTCGAAGGAGCCGGACGTACCCATGCCGATGACAGGAATTCGTTCTCCGCTCGCGGGAATCACACGCGTGATGAGCGGGCCAGTTACGCCGGTCGCGCTGGAGGAAGCGGCCTTCGCAGCGGCAGCCGGGGCCTTCGGGGCATTGCCGGCGACGGCCAACGGAGCGAGCCCCAGCCCCGTCGCGGCGACGGTGGCGCTGATCAGGAAGTCTCGGCGGCTGTTCATCGTTGAGGTCTCCTCGGCCAGGGTTCGAACAACGGTTGCGCGACGCGCACCGGGACCACGTCGAGCCTGACGTTGGCAATGGTGTAGGCATCGGCGCTGGGCACGGGGTCGTACCAGGCGATCGTGTCGGGACGGCGGATGAAGCGGAATTCGAAGCCCAGGTTGCGCGGCGCCGCGGCGTCCGGACTGGGGTCGAACGCGAGACCGCGCGCCTCCGTCGACTTGCCGTCGACGATGCGCACCATCCGGTCCATGACGACCCCGCCCGCCAGCACGTCGAGCGCGAACGGCGCGTCATCGTGGTAGGGCTTGAAGTCGGGGGCGCGCGGATCGATGGGTTGTCCATGGAGCTTGGCATCGGCCGGTAGCAGCGTGCGCGTGCGCAGGTCGTAGCGGTCGCCGTCGCCCAGGTACGTGAGCCGTGCGTTGGCCAGGTTGAATGCACCCAGACGCGGATCGGTGGTTGCCTCGCTGAGATCGACCAGCAGTGCACCGGCCGCCCCGAGCACCTCGATCGTGTCGCCGCGCAGGACAGCCGCCGCGTCCTCCTCCACGCCGAGACCCAGCGTCATGCCGCGCGCCTGCATCAACGCCAGCATGCGCCCGAGCCGACCGCGGCGCAGGAAGTGCTGGTCCACGAACAAGTCGGTCTGCGCGAAGCCAAGCCCTGCGTCGTCATCGATGCCCTTGCGCACAGGCCCCTTGAGCAGCGTGATGACGCTCGCCGGATCGCGGAACATGGTGCGGCTCATGATGGCCGCGCCCGCCGACGTACCGGCAACCACGCCGCCGCGCTGCTGCAGCTCACGGATCGCAAGCAGCAGGGGCGACTCGACACCACCCGGCCGCAACGTATCCACGATGCGGGCCTGATCGCCGCCCGTGAAGAACACGCCGTTCGCGGCGCGCACCTTTTCTATCAGCGCCGGGTCGCGCACCGCGCGCTCGTTGTCGACACCCTTGAGTTCAGGAGCCACCGGCAGGTGCTCCGCCACCGCCCCGTTCGCCACGAGCGCGGCGATGGTGCCCCGCGCGGCAGCCTGCGGATCGCCCGACGCGGTCGCCAGCACCACGAAACGCGCACCCGGGCCACCCGCCAGTTCGATCAGTCGCGTCCAGACCGCTGCGTTGTCGTCGCGCAGCGCTCCGCCGATGGCAATGGCCGGGCCCGTCGTCGCCTGCGTGGCGGCGACAGGAGGCACGGTCGCGGCGCGTTCGGCGGCGTGCCCCCCGGCAGCGGGGACCAGCGCGAGGGCCAACGCAAATAGTGCCGCTCGCAGCTCGAGCGAAAGAAAGCGCGGTTTGCGACCAGCAAACATCAGCCGATCGAGCCTGTCGCGCCGGGGTACGACATCTCTTCCAGCAGGCCCGTGTCCACGTCATGGATGAAACCGCGGACGGTGACAGCGTCGGGGCCAGACGTCGGAATCCAGGGGTGATCGGGAACTGCCGACTGGACTGTGCTGGACTTGGCCATGATGCATTCCTCTGCGTGCGTAAGGCTGCGGAGTGTCGCGCGACTCGTGGCCCGACGGGCGAACTTCTGCTTGGCGGAAGATCACCAGACGTTATCACCGCCGCCCGCCGGACAGCGATGGGAATCGCGGGTTTCCCGCACGTCGGACCCTGGCCGCCGGCCGTACCATGGCGGTTCCGTGCTGCCACCAGGCGGCGTGTTCGTGGAGGGTCGAACCCATGCGCCGTCTCGAGCTGTATGCCGTCGGTGTCGCTACGCTCGCCTGCGGCGCGGTGACGGACGCCCGCGGCGACCCCTTCCTCGTGCGCAACCAGCATCCCGTGGTCGCCCTGTACGGCCTGCCCTCGCCGCTGCCGGCGCGCCTGCCTGCAATGGGTACGACTCAAGTGGCCGGGGTGGTCAACTGGAGCAACTTCGCCGTCACCGAAGCGCAGGATGACGCCAGCGTCACGCTCGACGGCGAGGTGTTCGAAACCCGCCTGCACCTCGACCGCAGCTTCGCCGAACGCTTCGCGGTTCACGGCGAGGTGGCTTACCGCCACCTGAGCGGGGGATCGCTCGACAGCGCCGTCGAGTCATGGCATCGGATATTCGGGATGCCGAACGGTGCGCGCAACCAGCTGCCGGACGACCAGTTGCTGCTGGAGTACCGCACCGGGTCGCAATCACCTTTGTACATCGACCAGAGCGTGGGCGGGTTTGCAGACATCCCGCTCGCGGTGGGATATCAGCTCGCCGCCTCGGAGACGAGCGCCGCCACAGCGTGGCTCACCGTGAAACTGCCCACTGGCAAGGCTGAGGATTTCACGGGGAGCGGAGCTGTCGATGTCGCGTTGACGGTCGCCGCGGAACGTCGTGTCGCCGAACGCTGGCAACTCTTCGGCCAGGCCAATGTTGCCTGGCTCGGCGATGGCGACGTGCTGCCGGAGGTGCAGGAAAGCTACGCCTGGTCCGCGCTTGCCGGCGTCAGCTGGAATGCGTGGCGCGCGCTCGACCTGACCCTGCAGTTGGAGGCGAACTCGGCGGTGCTGGACACCGGCATCGAAGAACTCGACGGCGACGCCGTGGTGCTGACCTTCGGCGGAACCTACCGGACCGACCGGCGGGTGGCAGTTCGACGTGGGCGTCAGCGAGGACGTCGAGGTCGACGCGTCTCCCGACGTCGTGTTCAACATCGCCGCTCGCCGCGGATTCTGAAGGTTCAGTCGACGGGCTCGGACGAAAACTCGGCAACCTCGCCCTGCTCGTTGAGGAAGAACCGGAAACGACGGTCGCGTTCGCCTGGCATGAAGTAGAACGCCACCCGGCTGATCTTCTCGCCACGAAGCTCCAGGCCCTGGCCGCGCTCATCGTCCTCCGCGAGGAACGTGAATCCCCGCGACTGCGCCAGTTGCTGCTGTAAGGCCCCGCGACCGGCCACATCGCGCGCGGTCTTCCCAGCGCTGGCGTTGCGCAAGCCCGCCGCCATCGCCGCAGACGGCTCGCCCTTCGCCCACGACTGCAGCACTCCGTGCAGTCGCGCGGTGCGCGCCGGATCAGGATCGGAAGGGGCAGCACTCACCTCGGGCCAGGCGAGCGCGGGTTCGACCATTCCCGCCAGCGCCGCAGCGAGCCGCTCGGGCTCGGCTTCGGCGAGATTGGCCAGCACGATGACCGTGAGCTTGCGCGAGGGATAGCGCGCGATTGCTGCACGGAAGCCTTGCCAGGAGCCGCCGTGCTTGATCACCGGCTCTCCGCGCTGCACGTCGAGGAACCACGCAAACCCATAAGGAAAGGTCGTGCCATCGCGCAACCTGACCGGCGACCACATCGCCTCATAGCTCGATGGCTGCAGGAATCGGCGCGCGCCGAGGGCGGCGTCCCACTTCGCCATGTCGAGTGCCGTGGTGTAGAGCGAGCCGTCGGCCGTGGTATTGAGCGACGGCGAAACCCACTCCTGGTTCTGCAGCTTGCCGCTCTCGATGGTGTACCCGGCAGCCCGGTTCTGCACGATGTCCGATTCGCTGATGATGCGCGTCGAGCTCATGCCCAGCGGCTTGAAGACCCGCTCGGCCAGGAAGTCGCCGTAGAACTGTCCGCTGACCTTGTGCACGAGGATGCCGAGCAGCACGTAAGCCGTGTTGCTGTAGCTCCACTGCGTGCCAGGCGCGAAATCAGGCGCCAGCTTCATGGCCACCTGGACGAGCTCGTCCTCGGTGTAATCCCTGCGGTAATCGATGTCGGTCTTGCCTTCCCAGTCCTTGATCCCGGACGTGTGGGTCAGCAGGTGTCGCACCGTGATGTCCTTCCATGTCGCCGGCGCGCCCGGGAAAAACCTGCCGATGTGATCATCGAGTCCGAGTTTGCCTGCGTCGACGAGCATCATCACCGCCATCGCGGTGAACTGCTTGCCCACGGAGCCCGTCTGGAACACGGTAGTGGGCGTGGCGGGGACCTTGTGTTCGACGTTGGCGAGCCCGTAACCCGCAGCACGCAGGACCTGGCCATCGCGACTGATGGCCACCGCGATTCCCGGCACCTGGTGACGCTGCATGTAGCTCGCCACGAACTCGTCGATCGCGTCGGCGAAGGTGATCGCGGGGAACGCGACCGGCGTCAGCAGCAGCGCCAGCAGTATTGCCGTAGTTTTTTTCTTCATGGGATTCCTTCTACTACACCCCTCTGCCCGGTCAATAAATTTATGATATATCGGCCGACATAAAGACCATTCGCAGGGAGAGGCACATGCAACTCGAACTCATCGTTCGCCCGGCAACGGGCGTGACTGCGGTTTCTGTTTTGCTGCTCGGGTTCCTCGTCAGCGGCTGTTCGCGCGAAGCGGCAGCGCCTGCTGCTGCGCCCGCAACCACCTCAGCCGCGGAAGCTGCCGCCTCTGCTTCGGCCGCAGCGGACCGGCCTGCGGCCAATCCCGAGCGCAATGCCTATTTCGGCGACGTGCACGTCCACACCAGCTGGTCCTTCGACGCGTTCACCAATGGCAGCCGCACCACGCCGACGGATGCATACGCCTGGGCCCAGGGCAAAGAGATCACCAACAGCGGGTTCGGCGGCAAGATCCAGACCCAGACGCCGCTCGATTTCTACATGGTGGCCGAACATGCCGAGTTCATGGGCGTGTTCAACCAGATGAGCAACCCGGAGAGCCCGCTCAGCCGCACCGAGCTGGCCAAGGGTGTCACCTCGCCGGATGCAAACGTTCGCTTGCAGACATTCGCCGGGGTTCTGCGCGACATGAGCGCCGGCAAAATCGACCCCGCGCTGACCGACCCGGCATTGGCCCGCTCAGTGTGGTCCGAGATCGTGAAGGCGGCTGATGCGGCCTATCGGCCGGGGCACTTCACGACGTTTGCAGGTTTCGAATGGACGTCGAACCCGCGGCAGCGGAACCTGCATCGCGTCGTCATGTTCCGCGACACCGCCCACCTGCCCGACATGGTGCTGTCGGCGCTGGAATCGGAAGATCCAGAGACGCTCTGGAAGTGGATGGATGGCCTGCGTGCACGCGGCTCGACGCTGCTGGCCATTCCACACAACGGCAACGCGAGCGACGGCCGGATGTTCGAGACCGTCAGGTTCGACGGCCGGCCGATCGACGCGGCCTACAACCGCACCCGCGCCGCGAACGAGCCGCTTTATGAAATCACGCAGATCAAGGGAACCTCCGAGACGCACCCCGACCTGTCGCCCACCGACGAGTTCGCGGGCTTCGAACAGTGGGACTACACGCTTTCGGCCGACTACCAGCGCCCCACTCACCGCCGCGGCAGCTTCGCGCGCCAGGCGCTGCTCGAAGGCCTCGCACAAGACTCGATCGGCAACGGCAACCCTTTCAAGTACGGGTTCATCGGCGATACCGACACGCACAACGCCGCTGCCAGCCACGAGGAATTCAACTACACGGGCAAGTTTGCGTTCGAGAACGACGCGGGGCACCGGCTGAAAGGCATGGAAGGACAGCCGCCAGGCCAGGTCAGGCAGGTGCAGGAGTTCAGCTCCGGTGGCCTTGCCGGCGTGTGGGCGGAGGAAAATACACGCGAGTCGATTTTCGACGCCATGCAGCGCCGCGAAACGTTCGGTACGTCCGGCACGTTGATCAAGGTGCGCTTCTTCGGTGGCTGGAACTTCACTGAGGCCGATCTCAAGACCGCGGACGCGGTGCGTACCGGCTATGCGCGCGGCGTGCCGATGGGCAGCGACCTGAAGGCACCCGCCGGCAAGGCGCCGAGTTTCCTCGTGATGGCGAGCAAAGATCCGAAGAGCGGCAATCTCGACCGCGTCCAGATCGTCAAGGGCTGGCTGGACGCCGACGGCAAGCAGCAGGAGAAGGTCTACGACGTGGCGTGGAGCGGGGCTCGTGCCCCGGATCCGAAGAGCGGCAAGGTGCCGCCGGTAGGCGACACGGTCAACGCCGCGACAGCCGAGTACACCAACAGCATCGGCGCAGCCGAATTGTCCACCGTCTGGACGGACCCGGATTTCGACCCGTCCGAGCGCGCTTTCTATTACGTCCGCGTACTGGAAATCCCGACGCCGCGCTGGAGTACGCGCGATGCCGTGCGGCTGGGCATGCCGGTGCCCAAGGGGCTGCCGGTCTCAATTCAGGAGCGAGCGTGGACCTCACCGATCTGGTACACGCCGGCCGGCTGATCCTGCAGGCAAAGACGCGCTGACTGTGGCTGCGTCCACCCCTTCGGACGCGTGCCCCAGCAACTCGCCGCTGGAACTCGTGCCCAGCGGCGTGCCGACGAAGGGCGATTTCTGTTCGCCCGGAACGTCAGCGCGCCGTCGCATGCGGATGAGCGCGTACAGGGCGAGCAGCACGTGCATGACAGCCAGCAGCGGCAGGAACACATCGTTGCCGATCCACTGCATGACGGCGGCAACGACGATCGGGGCAATAAACGCACCAGCGCCGTTCACCAGGATCAACGTGCTGCTCGCACCGAGCTTTTCGTCCGCCGGGACGTGATCGTTGACGTGGGCCGAGCTCAGCGAATACAGGGTCAGGCTCGTGCCGCCATAGGCCGCTATCATCGCGAAAAAGCCGAAGCGCGAGATCTCCGCCAGCCACCATGCGCCGATGGCGCCGGCAGCCGCGAGCAGGCAGGTGGCGATGACGACCTTGCGGCGGTCCATCCGGTCGGAAATTCGACCAATCGGGAGCTGGGTCACGCAGCCCGCGAGAATCGCCACGGCCATGAAGACCGAGACTTCGAAGGTGGTGAAGCCCTGGCCATCGGCATACAGGGCACCCAGCGTAAAGAGACAGCCTGAAACGGCGCCGGCGACGGCCACTCCGACCACGCCGAGCGGCGAGCGATGAAACAGGTCACGCGGGCGAACCCGCACGGGCACGCTGATCTCGGGCGCCGAGCTGGACGTGAGGGCCATCGGCACCATCGCGATCGAGATGAGGATGGATACCAGGATGAACGGGATGGTGCTGCGGGGATCTGCCACGTTGAGCAGCAACTGCCCGAGACCCAGGCCCGCGTAACAGACGAGCATGTAAAGCGACAACAGCAGGCCGCGATGCTCGTTGTCGACTCGGCCGTTCAGCCAGCTCTCGGCCACCACATAGATGCCTGCGAAGCAGAACCCCATGAGGATGCGAACCAGCGTCCAGGGTAACGGTGCGACGAAAACGCCCTGCAAAAGGATCAACGCTGACGCGAGCGAGGTCAGCGCCGCAAAGACGCGGACGTGACCCACCGAGTTGACCAGCGGCGGCGTCATCACCGACCCGGCCATGTACCCCAGGTAATAGGCCGCCAGCATGATGCCCGCCAGCAAGGTGGGAAACCCCTCGAGGCTCGCGCGCAGGCCCACCAGCGTGCCCTGCAGGCCGGCACCCAGCATGAGCAGCGCCATGCCGAGCAGCAGGGTCCAGGTCGCGGCCAAGGCGGTGCGCATTCGAAGGTGTCCGGCTAGAGCGAAGCGAAGCGAGGCGACTATATCAAGAACGCTCTTCCACGTTGCTCGTCAGCCAAGCGGTGCCACGAAACGCTCCACAGCCTGACGCAGAAGTACCGGCAAGCCGCTACGAGTAATCGGTCATCCGGCTAAGGTGGGTCAACGGACACTGTTGCAAGGAGCAAGCCATGAGCATCAACAAGGACCAGGTGAAGGGCCGTGCCAAGGAAGCTGAAGGCAAGGTCAAGGAGACTGCCGGCGCGCTGGTCGGCAACGACAGGCTGGAAGCGAAAGGCAAGGTACAGAAGAACCTCGGCAAGGCGCAGGCCTCCTACGGCGACGCCAAGAGCCACCTGAAAAATCGCATGTAACGGTCGGCGCGATTCCTTCCTCCCCCTGGACGTGTCCCGTTCGCGCGGGCCGTCCAGGCTTGCCGGAAAGGTGCTGATGTTCAGGACGAACACGACCCTGCTGCAGAGGAACCTCGAGCAGCTGACCCGGGCCAGCCTCGACCATGCCGAGTGGCGCGACAATCTGCTGCGCGTGATTTCAGGACGGCAGCCGTGTGACCACGACGACCTCGCGCTGGACGCACACCATCGCTGCCTGTTTGGCCAATGGTATTTCGAGCAAGCGCTGCCCGAGCTGCGCGAACTGCCGTCTTTCGCCATGGTGGGTGCGGAGCACGAAGCACAGCATCGAATTGCGGCCCGGATTCTAAAGAGCGTCCTGAGCAATGCCCGTATCGAGCGTGCAGCCATCGAAGAGTTCGAGGATGCCAGCGCCCGACTGAGTTATGCGCTGTACTTCGTCAGGCGCGAGATCGAGTGCGCGCTGGACGGTCGCGATGCGCTCACCGATGCGCACAGCTCCGAGGCAATGATGCGCGACATGCTCGAATGGCACGCGCTGGCGGGGCAACCTGGCCGGCAGTGCTGCATCGCCATCATGGAACTCGATAGCGCTGCTGAAATAAGCGTCACTCGAGGCGCGGACGCGCACGCGCTGGTCTCGGCCGTGAACAACATTGCCGCGCAGTTGCGAACTACGGACAAGGTGTTTCGCTATGACGCGGGCAAGTTCCTCATCCGGCTGTCCGGCACGGACCTGGCGTCCGGCAGGAAATTGATCATGCGTCTGCGCGAATCGATCACCCAGGGGGCCGTAGCCATCGGCGCCGACGAAGTTGCCGTGCCTGTGACGGCGTCGTTTGGACTCGCGCTCCTGGATCCAGACGTGGGTGTTCTCGAGACGATCGATCGCGCGGACCAGGCGTTGACGCTCGCTAGAACCTCGGGGCGCAACCGGGTGATCGCCTGGGATCCGTCCGTCACGACGGGCGTGCGACTGCGGCAACTCAAGTCGAAGGACGTCCAGCGCTAGCCGCTCCGCACCACGGCCAACGCTTCCGTTTCGCAGAGCAGGTCTGGCCGGCAGATCGGCGCCTCAACCAGCGCATGAGGAAAGCCCGTGAAGCCGGCTGCGTGAAGCTTGTCCCGCAGTCTTCCTGCGTCCGCCGGATGCTTCACGTAGGTGATCGCGGAAACTACGTCGCCGAAATTTGCCCCCTGCCCTGCGAGCAACGCCGCGATGTTCAGCAGCATGCGATCCGCCTGGGCGTCGAAGTCCGCGACGTGCGCCGTCCTGCCATGCTCGTCGATACTCGCGGTCCCCGAGACGTGCAGCGCGATCTTGTTCGTCTCGACCATCTTCATGCCGCGGACGAAATCCGCGCCGTACTGCGCGGCTTCGTTGAGCGTCGGCGAAGTCATCACGGTTCGCACGAGGGGACGTCCGGCCTTCACGGCGTACACGCCCAGGCACAGATCGTGCCCTGCGGGGACAGGTCCGCCGCCGATCCCCGTGCTGGCAGGGGCCGGGTCGATGCCCCTTTCCGCGAAGAAAACGCGGCGCGCACGATTCAGGTCGCCGTAGTCGCGGTCGATGTCACGCAGATAGATCCAGGCGCGCACCACGTCGCGAAATTCGAACCCCGCTTGCCGCAACAGGTCGTCGGCGAGACGGAACATGCCCAGCGTCTGTTCGTACGCACCCCTGCCAACGCCGCACAGCGCTGCAGCATGGAATCGCGTCTCATCACCGAGTTGGACCCGCAGGCCGTGAGCACTGGCGCACTCGGCGCAACCGCAGGCCGGCTTGACCTCGACGGGTTCGAAACGCACCGGCGACTGCTGCGGCAACACCGCTTGCACCATGACTTCAAGGCACGCGTGCTCGTCCAATGGGGGTTGCTCGATCTCGAGCGTTGCGGGCCGGTGCGCGGCGCCTCCATGCGCGGCCAGGACGCCCCGGCGCGCGTCGCGGACAGCCTCGACGTTCAGCCGCAACTGCCGCAGGAACACGGTCTCGGACACGACCGAGCCGAAGCCGCTCTGCTCGGACTCGAGGACGCCCATGAGCGAACGATAGATCGCTGCGGCCTGCAGGCGCGCATCCGCGATCCCAGCCGGAGGCCGGCAGTGAAGGAACAGCTCTGTGGCTGCGGGGCCTTCAACTCGTCGTAAGACGATCGAGCAGCCGTGCGTCTCGATTATTTCGGCAACGGGATGGGGCGGCACTTCGATCCTCTGCGCGGGCGAAAAAAACAGCCACCCAACGCCTGCGACGTGGGTGGCTGAGATTGAACGCCCGTCCCTCGAAAAATCTGCTCAGGAGCGCTGGGTAGAGCCCACGACTCCCGAAGTCAAGGCTTCCTGCATCCTGTGGTCGGCAACGTGCCTTCGGACGATACGAAGGTAAAGTCCGCCGGCTTGTTCTTCTCGAAGCAGTTGCCCGACGAACCCTCGAACTCGAAGTAGGTGATGTCCGCGGCCAGGAAGGCAATGGCGATCGGTGGTGGGCTGCCACCGTTGCCACTCACCTTGTTCTGCGAGATCAGGTTGTTGTTCGCCGCTGGATCAGCAATGGGAGGATTAAGTGAGCAGTCATTGTCGGTGCCGGCATTCGCGGTGCACCATCCCAGCACCCCGATCCCGACGAATTTGTTGCCTGCCACGGTATTCTTCGCGATCACGTGGTCCGAGACACCCGCGAGCAGGATGCCGATGCCCGGCGGCAAACCGCTCTGGAAAGTTCCTGGCACCGCGTTGTTCTGCAGGTTGTTGTCGCGCACGTCGTTGTGCTCGATCACCCAGTCGGCCATGACGGGCTTCGGCGGGTTGCCCGCGCCGTTGGGGTGGAACAGGCCGATGCCCAGCGTATTGCCGTGGATCTTGTTCTGCGTCACCCAGACCTTGTTCGAGACCGTGATCTCGAAGCCGATCACGCTGCCGTACATCTCGTTGCCGATGACGCGAACGTTCTCGGAGCCCGCCACCCACATTGCGGTGTCGAGCGAACCGTAGGAGACGTTGTTCTGGACGAGTCCGTTGGCCGACAGCGTCGGATAGATGCCGTTATTGAGGTTGTTGGCCGATTGTTCCGACGAACTCGAAACCATCGACCCAGCGGGTCTGGATGCCGTTGACGCGGAAATCCATCCACGGAGAAGCCGCGAATGTAAAAGCCCTTCACGCTGCTTGCCGCAAGCCTCCCCAGGTCGGAATTGGCCGAGACCCGGTATCGCAGCCTCGGGACCGGTGCAGCATACATCCGGCACTCGTCTCCTGCGCGGCCGGTCGCCAGCAGGCGAACCTTGCCCTTTCACCGTGGCCCGGGATCTCCTTGCCGATCAGGCGCAGGTTGTCCTTGGTGATGCGCAGGCCGTACTTGCTGTCGGTGCCGGCTTGTATGTTCCCGGTTCGACCAGGATCGTGTCGCCGGGCGAGGCGGCGTCGATTGCAGCCTGGATGGAGTTGCCCGGAAAGACGCGATGGACGGTGGCATTGGCCGCCGTGCCGATCATGCATGCGGCGATGCTGGCAGCCGCGCAGAGATGACGCAGATTGATTTTCAAGATTTTCCCCGCTGGCCCGTGGCTGGCCCGTTTTTTTTGAATCAGGTGCGCCGGACGCGATGACGTCACGGCAAGACTTCCACTCAATGCTTCTTACTCGCATGAAAACGGAGTGTCAATTTTCGGCCTTATGGTAAATCGGGGCCGGGATGCCACGGCCATTTGCCTGGCGCATTGAATCGGGGCGCCGCGTTTGACGCAGACGCAACGGGACACCCACAATCGGTCGAGAATGAGAAAAAATCTGCGCTACATCGGTCTCCTGTTCGTATCGTTGCTGGCTCTGACTGCCTGCGGCAAAGGTTCCGCGCCGGCCCCGGTCGAGTTCCCGAGCGGGCCGTCGGGTGGGCTCGAGATCAAGTACCCGCTGGACGAAACGCTGTTCCCACCTGAGATCGTCGCCCCGACTTTCGTCTGGGACGACAAGACCGCGGGCGTCGAGCAATGGGTGGTCCTGCTGCGGTTCGATGACGACTCGGGCGAGGTCCTGCGGTTTCCCACTGCAGAGCCCCGCTGGCGTCCAACAGAAGCGGATTGGGCCAGGATCAAGCAGCGCAGCGTGCAGCGGGACGCGCAGGTGGCCATCGTCGGCCTCGACCCGAACTCTGCGGCCGCCTCGTCGGCCAGCGTCCGCATCCGCACCTCGACGGACCCGGTGGGCGACTCGATCTTCTATCGCGAGGTTCCGCTGCCGTTCATCACGGCCGTGCAGGACCCCGCGCGCATCCGCTGGCGCTACGGTGCGATCGACTCCGAGAACGCGCCGCCCATCGTCCTCGAGGACCTGCCCGTCTGCGGCAACTGCCACTCGTTCTCACAGGACGGCAGCGTGCTGGGACTGGATGTGGATTACGGCAACGACAAGGGGGCCTATGCGGTCCTGCCCGTAACCAAGCAGATGGAATTGAACGACGAGAAGATCATCACGTGGAGCGACTTCAAGAAAGGCGATGGCGAAGCGACCTTCGGACTTCTCTCGCAGGTCTCGCCCGACGGCCGCTACGTCGTCAGCACGGTCAAGGACCGCGCGGTGTTCGTTGCGACGCCCGACATCTGGTACTCGCAGCTCTTCTTCCCGATCAAGGGCATTCTCGTCGTCTACGACACCAAGACCGGCACATACCAGCCGCTGCCGGGCGCCGACGACCCCGAGTACGTGCAGAGCAACCCCACCTGGAGCCGCGACGGCAAGTCGATCGTGTTCGCCCGCACGAAGGCGTACCGGAAAGACGCGATCGCGAATGCCAAGAACCTGCTGCTGGACGAGAAGGACGTCCCGGAGTTCGTCAAGGACAAGGAGCCGTTCAAGTTCGACCTGTACCGGGTTCCGTTCAACGAGGGTCGCGGCGGCAAGGCGGAGCCGATCGCAGGCGCGTCGCACAACGGCAAGAGCAATTACTTCGCGAAGTTCTCGCCTGACGGCAAGTGGATCATCTTCTGCAAGGCAGAGAACTACATGCTGCTGATGCCGGACAGCGAGCTGTTCATCATTCCCGCCGCAGGCGGCGAGGCCCGGCGCCTGCGCGCGAACACGCCCCGCATGAATTCGTGGCACAGCTGGTCGTCGAATGGCCGCTGGCTGGTGTTCTCTTCGAAGGCGAACACCGCGTACACCCAGCTCTTCCTGACCCACATCGACGAGAACGGCGAATCCACGCCGCCGGTGCTGCTCGAGCGGTTCACGGGGCCGGATCGCGCCGCCAACATCCCGGAATTCGTGCCGCTGCCCGCCGACGCGATCGCGAAGATCAAGGAGCAGTTCCTGGATGCCTACTCGTTCTTGCGCGCAGGCATGGCCAACGAGCGGACCGGCAATTACCCCGCTGCCATCCGGGCGTACCAGCGCGGCCTTGCCATCGAGCCCGACAACGTGGAACTCCTGAATGCGGTGGGGTTCTCGCAGTTCCAGCAGGGCAACAGCAAGGAAGCCGTCCTCGCATTCGAGAAAGCGCTCGCGATCGATCCAAAGCACTGGAAGGCGCACAACAACCTGGCGCTGGCCGCCATCGACAGCGGCGAGTTCGAGGTGGCTGAAGCTCACTACCGGGAATCGCTCGCGATCAAGCCGCAGCCTGCGATCTACAACGATCTGGGTGTGGTACTGGAACGCCAGGGATTACCCGACGAAGCAGTGGAGGCGTACCGCAACGCGGTCAAGCTGGACCCCAAGTCAGCGTCGGCCCAATACAACCTGGGGTTTCACTGGCGCGTAGCGGCAAGTTTGCCGAAGCCGAGAGCCACCTGCGCAATGCGATCAAGGCGGACCCGTCGAATCCGGCACCCCATCAGGCGCTAGCCCAGGTCCTCGAGAAACTTGGGCGCGCGGACCGCTAGCGCAACTCTGCGCACGGAGGGCCTACTGCTTCCGCGCGACCTGGGGCGACGCCGAAGCGGCATGATCTGCAGCCGTACCCGCGGCGCGGATCGAGATGTCATCCATGATGATCGCCCCCTTGTCTGAGCCGTCGAAGACAAAGCTGATCATCTCGATGCTGCCGGCATCAAACGACGGATTCACGGCCACGAAGTCGTCCAGCGCAAACGCATGAGTCCTGAACAGGACTTCCGTGGGATCGTTGTCGTCCAGGAATGACGCACGTCGCGGCAGGGCATGCACCAGCGGATAGAGCGCCTGGTCGTGTCGCAGCGGCAGTTTGGCCTCCGCTCCATTTCCGTCGCGCAGGACGATCGACCAGTCCAGCAGGGCATCCTCCCGCTCGCCCTCATCGGCGATGGTCTTCGTGTCTTTGCGAGCCTCGCCGTCGTCTCCTTCCCAGTCGTCTGGCAGCGTCTCGATTCCCGCCTGCGACAACGAGAACAGAAGCGTGCCGCCGCTACCCGAGACCTGATTTCCAGGCGGCAACTTGAAATCGACACGCGCGGTTCCCTGCTGCGCGCGCGAATCCCATGCGAACACGGCAGCGTGCGTGTCGAGTGTGTCCCACTTCAACTTGATCCTCGTCTCGTACCACTTCGTCAGGTTCGCACCGGAGATCGCGCCGCCAGCAAGTGACATTGTGCCGAGATCGATGTCCTCCTCGAAATCGGCGATCGCCCGCTGCGACGAATCCGCAAACTGGTTGATGTAGAAAGTGTCAGGCAGCCACGCAGCCGCCCGGCGCGAGTCGGCAAAGATCGGCAGGTATTCCATTCGATCGCGCAACACCACCTCGAGAAAAGCCGTGAAGTAGACGCGCGCGATATCACGCTGCGCAGCGGCCGGCATGATGCCGTCGAGATCGAGCGTCCATGCGCGCAGCAGTCCGGTGTCCAGGTTTTCCCAGGTGGTATTGAACTGCCCGTGATTGGCGCCGACGACATACAGGCTCGACTTGAAACGCGGTTGCGCAGGATCCTTGAAACCGACACGCGCGTACTGCGCCGCGCCTTCGAACGACTGCACGTCACCGTCCATGCTGCCGTGGATCGTGAAGTAATTGACGTCATTGACCGGCGTGCCGTTCTCGCGGGGCTGGTACTGCCCGTCCACCGGCGCGATGGCGATCACGCCCCGCAGGTTGAAGCCGTAGTCGAAGGCCAGGTTGGCGTCGTCGGGATAGTGCGAGAGAGGATTGAACGCAGCTGCGATGGCCACCGCCTCGCCTCCGCGTGAATGGCCGATCAGCGCAATGCGGTCCATGTCGACCTTGCCGAAGAGCTGGTGACCAGGGTCGCGGCTCCAGTCCCGCCACTGCGCCAGGTGTTCGAGCAGCAGCCAGCCACGCGCATCGTTTTCCTTCTCTAGGCCCGGACGATCCTTGTAGAACTCCACCTGGTCGATCAACGAGCCGTTGAGGAAGTTGGCGTCGACCGACGCCAGGATGAAGCCGCGACTTGCGAGGTGCTCGCCGAGATAGCCGTAGCCCGGGTCCGACCAGTCCTCCATGTCGTGATTGCCGTGCACGATCAGCACGAGGGGAAACGGGCCCTCGCCGTCCGGAAACCAGACTCGCGCCTGCAGCGGCAGCGTTTGCGCGTCGAAGCCCCAGTAACTGGTACGCAGCCAGCCTGGCAAGCCATCCCAATTGTCGATCAACCTGGAGCCATCCACGGAACGTGCCACGAGCGTCGCTGCCGTCGCAAATTCAGGCCGGTGCCGGTCCTTCCCGCTGCCGTAGGACCATGTCTGCACCTCGTGCTTGCCAGGCAGCCCCGGGTTTTCGAGGGCCAGCGTGCGGTCCTGCAGTCGATAGTCCGCCAACAACGGATTCGCCGGCTCCTTGTCGCTGAAGATTGCGTACAGGCCGGCGGCCAGGCCGGTCACGCCGAGCAGGAGACCCACTGCGGCCACCTTGCGCTGCTGCAGCTGCCACCCGGATCGCGCGAGGGCCAGGACACTGCCACCGATCACCGACGCCAGCAGCAACAGGACGATCGGCAGCGCAAAGCCGCGCCAGTCTTCCGCGGGGGCCATGAACAGCACGACCAGGGGCGCAAGCACGAGCAGCACGACCCGGTACCTGTGCGGCAACCGCTGCAACAGGGCGAAGACCAGCAGCCCGAGCACCCCGATAAGGAGCAGCGCGCCGACCAGCACCGCTGCTGCGCCCAGCTTCTGCGCACTGAAATTCGGAACCAATTCCGTGGCCACGAAACCGACCAGGACCAACACCGCCACGAGTTGCACGGCGACGCTCGCGCCATGCCAGGCCCGAGCGGACGGCGTCAGCGCATGGCCCACGCGCGCGCTGTATCTTCGCAGTCTATCGACGATCGACATCCAGACTCTCCCCAGGACGTACAGCCGGCCATCGTTGAGGCGACGCTCATTCCTGCTGTCGCGAAGATCGCGCGGGTTCATGCGATGCGACAATTGGATTCCCCAAGCTGAAATTAGCACGGACCCTGGGGTTGCCTGTATCGTCTCGCGACTCGCGCCAGCGGTTCTGGCAAGCATGAGGCGCTGACAATGCAGTCTGGACCACGGCTCCTGATGCTGGCTATCGTCGCGGCCGCGCTGGTTGCGGGCAACGCGCTGGCGCAGACCGAGATCCCTAAATCCTTCTCGCCGGTCACGGCGGAGTTCGACCACGAGCGGCGCGAAGTGATGATCCCGATGCGCGACGGCGTGAAGCTGCGCGCCGTGGTCGTCATCCCGAAGGGCGCGACGGCGGCGCCGATCATCCTCTCGCGCACTCCGTATGGGTCGAAAAAGCCCACGACGCAGTCGAGCAGTCCGCACGCTGCGATGGTGCTGCCAGCTGGCCGATGAGTCGCTGCTCGAGGCCGGTTACATCCGCGTCTACCAGGACGTGCGCGGCCGGTTCGACAGCGAGGGCGACTACGTGATGACGCTGCCGCTGCGCGGCGAGCTCAATCGTCGCAAGGTCGATCAGGCGACCGACACCTACGACACCATCGAGTGGCTGCTGCAGAACGTCGAGGGGAACAACGGCCGCGTCGGGCTCGCCGGCGTCTCGTACGGCGGCTGGCTCACGCTGATGGGTCTCGTCGATCCGCACCCGGCGCTGAAGGCCGCGGTGCCGATGTACCCGATGGTGGACGGCTGGATCGGCGACGACTTCTATCACAACGGCGCGTTCCGCCAGACCATGCTCGAGTGGATCTACGAGATGGGGTCGCACAAGAGCAGCGACTATAAGGTGCCGTACGGCTACCGCGACCTGTACGAGGCTTTCCTGTCGGCCGGATCTGCCGAGGCGGTCGCCCGTCGCTACAAGGCCGACCAGCTGCCGACCTGGCGGAAGGTCGTCGACAACCCGACCTACAACGCGTTCTGGCGCGGGCAGGCGGTGCAGGACATCCTCGCCGCACGGCCGTTGCGGGTACCGACGCTGGTCGTGCACGGACTCTTCGACCAGGAAGACAACTTCGGCGGGATCGCGGCCTACCGCTCGCTCGAGGCCAAGGATGTCGACAACACGCAGGTGCACCTGGTGGTCGGTCCCTGGAGCCACGGGCAGTCACAGGGCGAGGGCTCGGAGCTGGGCGCGCTCAAGTGGAACGCCGACACCAGCCTGTGGTTTCGGGAGAATGTCCTGCTGCCCTTCTGGAACCTGCACCTGAAGGGTGAGGCGCCCGCGAGCCCGATCCCACCGGTCCTCGCCTTCGACACCGGCCTCAAGAAGTGGCGCACTTTCCAGAGCTGGCCAGCAGACGGCGCCGTGACGGCCACCCGATTGCACCTGCAGCCGGGCGGCGGCCTGCGCTTTGCGGAGCCGGACGCGACTGCCCAACCCTATGCAGAGTACGTGTCCGATCCCGCGAAGCCGGTGCCTTACCGCGTGCGACCGGTGCTACCGATGTACCACGACGATTCGAGCTGGCGCCGTTGGCTGGTCGACGACCAGCGGCCGTTCGCCGATCGGACGGACGTGCTGGTGTTCGTCACCGAGCCGTTGACCGAAGCCCTCAGCATCAGTGGTGAAGTGGCGGCCACGCTGTTCGCGTCCACCACCGGCACCGATGCGGACTGGGTGGTCAAGCTGATCGACGTGTTCCCGCCGGAGGTACGTTCCAACCCCGAACTGGGCGGTTACCAGCTCATGGTGTCGGCCGACATCCTGCGCGGTCGCTATCGCGAGAGCCTGGAGCACCCGAAGGCCGCCGAACCCGGCGTGGTCGCGCCGTACCGGGTGCGCATGCCCGAGGCCAACCACACGTTCCTGCCGGGGCATCGAATCATGGTCCAGGTGCAGTCGAGCTGGTTTCCGCTGTACGACCGCAACCCGCAGACCTTCGTCGAGAACATCGCCAAGGCCGAGCCCGGGAATTACCGCAGCGCGACTCACCGCATCTGGCTTGCGCCCGGGCAGGCGAGTTACGTCGAATTGCCGGTGGTCGGCACCCGGAATCTCACTCGAACACGCTGAGAATGCTCTGGTACTTTTCGATGTACCAACGATTCTCGTTGTTATATCTGGGGATCGCCACGGGACGGACGCCCGTCGCGTCCGCCTTCCATAGACACGGGCAGTTCACCTGATTGCCCAGAGGCTGCTCGGCCGGGGGACGCAGGTCTTCGAGCTCCACGCCCATCCTTTTCATCACGCCATAGAGCTTTTTCACATTCCTGGGTCCACCGTTGTAAGCAGCGACCGGGAAGATGCCCAGTACCTCTTTGTTGTCACGATACGCGTGGCGGATATCGGAACGCATTTGATGCAGCTCGATGTCAAAAAGACAGATCGCCGCTTTCATGGCGTTCAAGAGGTCCGTTGCGCCGCGCTCAAAGTTCGGGTCGAGCTTTGCCTCAGGGCAGCGCCTGACCACCGCAGAATAGGTGCCATTCCCCCTCCTGTTCGTGAACTGCATGGGGCCAACGGCCGCTGCACTCGAGACACTGTACCGATACGCCTCCTCACGTTTCAGGCCGTACTGGCTCAGCACCTCATCTACCGCACCGGATTTCTTCCTCACAAAGTCCGCGTCGTCGGTCTGTTCGATCACCGCCAGCGTCGTGATGACTTCAGCGGGCACCACATCCGCGAGCAGCATTCCTGGGAATGCCACTGAAGGTGCCTTGGCGAGACGCAATTCGTCGATCGCCCGTCGCGCCGTTTCGAGCAGGAATTCCTTTCCGCCACTGACAAAAAATGGATCAAGGGTGTCTGCGTTAAACGGAAGATAGACGATGGGCCTAGCGGTCTCGACCACGGCTCTCCATCTCTTTTTCGCAATAAGAGCACTGTCGAAGACGGGGAATTTCCTGCCGTAGACTTTCAGCGGCTCGCCGTCTTTGGTGAAGGCGAACATCAGCCGTTCGGCACCCGTGCCCTTGACGTGCCATGCCTCGACGCCTGGTGTGCGCACGATGAACGGATAAGGCTTTTTGCCAGGCTTCCATTTCGACGGAGGGCGGGGTATCTCGATGTGCACGATGGACCATTCCTGCTGCGCATCGCTCCACAGGGCAAAGACGACCGGACGCCCGCGGAGCACCTCTCTCCTGCCCGTTCCAGTGAACACATACTCGAGCTCGACATCGCGAAGAATGGACTTCGCCTCGGACACGAGATCACCGATCACCTGGTGACGCTCGCGGCGAGCCTCAACGATGACTTCGTCGATCTCCTTGCCGGAAGAAATACTTCCAGGATGCTTTGGCTCGGCGACACCCGGCGGAGCGCCCCCTGCTGCCGTGGCTCGGGCCATCGGGGCCTCAGGCGCTCCTGGCGGAGCCGATTCTTCCTTGATGAATACCGGCTCTCCTTCATCGGCGACGCCTCCCGTCGTCTCACATGCGGCAACGAAAAACGATGCCGCAAGCACGATGAGCGCCGGTACTGTTCTGCGAGCGAAGAGCGCAGTCATGGAGTTCTGTGAATAGCAGTACCCGACCTGGAAAGTGAATCATGATGGCGTAACGCACGACGCCGACACATCGACTCTACGCGCTTTCCTGCTCCGGGCCTTCAAAGAGAGGCAGTTCCTCGGTCCGCCCCGGCCTGGGCCTGACAACCCGCTCTTGTTGCCTCGATGTCAGGTACCACCATTCTTCCGCACCGTCATCCCGTTCGGTACGCCTTGCCCCTATTTCGTGCAGGAACTGCCGGATCGCCTCGTCCGAGTATCCGCCGACCGACTTTTTGAGGGCCTCAAACGAGCGTTCCACATAGCGCCGGTGATTGAGCATTTCGGCGAGGATCGCCTTCACCATGTCAGCACTCTTGTTTTTCAGGGTGAACATCTCCCGGTCGTGCGCAAACTGCCGACTCTGCTGGATCCAGTTGACCAGCCCGGTAATGCCCGCTCCAACAGCGACGCCGATCAATGCCCACATAGCGTCTGCCATAACGTCACTCCTTGCATTGCTGCGCGGTACTCGCGCGATTTATAGCCGATAGTCCGGCTCCTCCTCATCGAGGATTTCCCTGAGCGCATCAAAATGCTTCCGGGAATAGTCGTCGGGATAGGTGAGCCACTGCGTGCAGGTCTTGGCGGCAATGGCCTCCGGTATCAACGCAGGCTTCAGACCGGTGGCCAGCGCCAGCAATTGCACCTTTGCGGCACGCTCCAGGTAGTACAGGTCGTCGAACGCTGCCGCGACCGAGGGACCCACCACCAGTGCGCCGTGATTGCCCATCATCAGCACGCTCTTGTCGCCGGCGAGCAGTGCCGCCACGCGTTCGCCCTCTGCTGCGCTCAGCGCCATCCCGTCGTAGTCACGGTCATAGGCGACACGGCCATGAAAGCGGCAGGCGTTCTGGTCGAGCATCAGCAGTTCGAAGTCCTTGATGCAGCAGAGCGCAGTGGCATGCGGCATGTGCGTGTGCAGGATGCAATGCGCCTGCGGCAGGCGCCGGTGCAGGTACGCATGCAGGTACCAGGCGGTGGGGTCCGGCGCGCCAGGGCCTTCGATCGAGGACTCATCGCGCGCGTCCAGCAACAGCAGTTCGCTGGCACGGACGCGCGAGAAGTGCCGTCCGTTCGGATTCATCAGGAAAGTGCAGCGGTCTTCCGCGATGGCAACGCTGAAATGGTTGGCGATGGACTCGTGCCAGTCGAGCCGGGCCGCCCAGCGAAATGCCGCGGCCAGGTCCGCACGGGCCTCGGCTTCGGTCGGCGGTATGATTTTCATGACGTGACTCCGGCGCGCAACAAGCCGACTCTAGGGTCGGCTCCGCGGCAAAGCAACGCTCACCGGGCCAACTGCCTGCTGAACTACAATCGCATATGCATCCTTCAGGAACCACAGCATGAACCTGCCACCCAGCCCCGAGCAATTCGCCACGGAAGGCGTCGCCTGGGTCCCTGGCCTGGTGCCTGGGTCGATGCTCGGCATCATCAACGACGTGATGCGCGCGCAGGCCGCGCGCGTGATGGCAGCGCTCGGCAACCGGCCGATCGGCATCGGCAGCCGGATGGGCTATCGCGAGGTGGTGCAACGCTCGCCGGGAAGGTTCGACGTGCCGATGCATGAGCAGGACCTGATGCCGATCTGGGGCGCCCAGGGCTCGCTTGCGACCGACGTGCCGTGGCTTGGCCTGGTTCGCGCCGTGCTTGGGCCCGATGCCAGGCCGTCCTTTTGCGGGGTCGTTTTCTCGCGACCCGGCTCACCCGCGCAGCAGTGGCACATCGACTCGCCACACGAGGCGGCGGAGCAGCGAGCCGCGCATGCCGTGAATGTGCTCGTGGCGCTGGCCGACATCCCGCTGGCGGCCGGCCCGACCGAGGTGGCGCGCGGCACGCACCTGCTGACGAACCATCTGCAGCGCCCGTGGCTGGACCGCGACAACCTGCTGTACCAGTCCGAGACGGAAAAAGTCACGCCAGCGACGCTGCTGGGGCCTGGGCAGGCCGAGGACGCCGCGACTCAACCTGGCGCGCGTGCGATGACGGCGGGCGATTGCCTCATCTTCGACGACCGCATCCTGCACCGGGGCCTTGCCAACGCCAGCCAGCAGGAACGCTGGGTGGCGTATTTCAGTTACCTGCGACCGCGTCCGGGCCTCGAAGACATTCCCGACACGCATTTCGAGGCGACTAGATCATTGTTCGGAGCTCAATCACGATGACACATCTCGACCTGGACTTCGTACGCGCGCAGTTTCCCGCGTTTGCAGAGCCGTCGCTCGCGCGGTTCAGTCACTTCGAAAACGCCGGTGGCTCGTTTGCCTGCGGGCCGGTCATCGACTGCGCTCGACGGCTTCTATCGACGCTCGAAGGTGCAGCCTTACTACCCTTACGAGCCATCGCTTGCCGCGGGCATGCAGATGGACCGCGCCCGGCAGCGCCTCGCCGCGTGGCTCAATGTCGACGTCGACGAATTGCATCTGGGGCCCTCCACGTCCCAGAACACGTACGTGCTGGCCAATGCGTTCCGCCGCTACCTGCAGCCCGGCGACGAGATCGTCGTCACGAACCAGGATCACGAAGCCAACATCGGCGCCTGGGCGCGGCTGCGTGACGAGGGCTTCATCGTGCGCACGTGGGAGGTCGACGCACAGGGCGCGCTGCAACCTGAAGCGCTCGTTGCGTTGCTCGGCCCGCGCACCCGCGTAGTCGCATTCACGCATTGCTCGAACGTCATCGGCACCGTGCACCCCGTGCGCGAGTGGTGCGAACTCGTGCATCGGGCGGGCGCCATTGCCGTCGTTGACGGCGTTTCCTATGCCCCGCACGGCGTGCCCGACGTCACTGCGCTTGGAGCGGACGTCTATCTGTTCTCGTTGTACAAGGTGTATGGCCCGCACCTGGGTGCCATGGTCGTGCGCGGTGAGCTGGCCGCGGCACTGCCGTCGCAGGCGCACTTCTTCAAGTCCGACGCCATCCAGGGGCGCTTCACCCCGGCGGGGCCCGACCATGCGCAGGTGGCAGCTGTAAACGGCATCGTCGATTACTTCGAGTCCGTCGCTGCGCACCACGCGCGCGACGATGAGAAGTCGGTGGCCGCGCAGGCCCAGCGGGTACGGACGTTGTTCCATCAGGCCGAATCGGCATTGCTGCCGCCGTTGCTGGAATTCTTGTCCGCGCATCCGCGTGTGCACTTGATCGGCTCGGCGAACGCCATCGATCGAGCACCGACGGTGGCTTTCACGGTGAAGGATCTCGCGTGCGCCGAGGTGGCGCAGGCGCTGGCCCGTCTCGACATCGGCGTGGGCCACGGCAATTTCTACGCGTACCGTCTCATGCAGGCGCTGGGAATCGACCCGGCGGAGGGCGTCGTGCGCGCCTCATTCGTTCATTACACGTCGGGCGCTGACGTGGACCGGCTCATCGCCGGGCTGGCGTCGATCCTGGACCGCTGATCTGCACCTGCACCGTCTCGCACGAGCTCTTCAGTGAGCGGTCTTGCCGGGCGCCGGCAGTTGCGCCATGTACGCGGCGACGGCTCGCTTGTCGTCCTCCGAGAAGTTGCTGAGGATCGGCGGCATGGCTGGGTTGGAGTTGCCACGCTTGCCGGTGAGGATGAGGTCGAGCTCGCGCAACAGGTAGTTGTAGTGCTGCGACGCAACCATGGGATAGAAAAGCTCCGCGCGGCCTTCGCCGCGCTCGCCATGGCACCCTGCACAGTGACTGGCGTACAGGGCCTGGCCGCGCGACACCAGCTCGGGCGGACCCTGCGCGATATCGCCCACGACCGGCAGTGACTGCAGATAGGCCGCCATGTCGGCAAAATCCTGCAGCGTCAGGTCCGAATCGAACATGTAGTCCCTCATCTCCGGGTTGATGCGGAGATCACTGCGGATGTCCATCAGCTGCTTGATCAACACCGAGGCATGCTGGCCGGACAGTCGCGGTATATCGAATTTCGCGCGCCCGGAGCCGTCCTGGCGGTGGCAGGTCTGGCACTCGGCATACGCGTCCTTGCCGCGCTGTATGTCGCCAGGCAACGCCAACGTGGCCTTGATATCGCCATCCGTCGGCAGGAGTACGGTCACCTGAGCAACGGCCGTTCCAGCTGGGCCCGCGAGCATGATCGCGAGCGCAAGCGACACTGTCGCCATGAGCCTCGGCGCTTCAAAGATCTGGAACCTCATCGTTGCTCCCTTCGCCCTAGCCGACCTCGTCCTGCTCTCGGCCAGGACTGATCGTCTTATACACCCTGCAAGACTGCCGCTGAATATCAGCGACAGGCGGGAGCAGCAAGTGAGGCAACAGGCGCACGTTAGGCCCTCGAACTTCCTGATTATTGAGCGGTCGCGCTTGCCAAATTGCTTATCGCGTTTATTCCAATAGACGCGGTAACCGCCGGTTGGCGCCGAGTTGCTCGCAGCCCAAGTCAGCGTGACAGCAATGAATCGCTTGCTGAAATATCACAGTTAGCGCTTCGGCGCGAACGTGAAGATCCTCGGTTGGAGAAGCTTGCTGGAATCCGGCCCCGTGTGAGTTCCTGCGGCGATGTAGGCGCGTAGAGCGACCGTGAAAGCTTGACGCAGGGATGGGTCTCCTGCATCCGGCGGCAGCAGGTCGTCGGGTATAGGGGCGCAGTACTCCCCGCCCAGAACGCCGGTGAGCACGTCGCAGTCCCAGGCGAAGTAATGAACGAAGAATTTGTCAGTGTTCGCCACCGCTGGAAAATAGCTTTCGGCCGAGCCCTTGAGTCCTTTGATGATTACGTCGCCGTCGCCATTCGTTATATCGGTGTCGAGGGCGTTCGCTACTCCAACCATCATCGAGAGATTGTTTGCGGACAGACCAACGTAAGTTGCGTTGCCCGTCTCTGTGGCAAGCGTTCCGACCACCGCCAGGACCTGCCCGGTTATGAGGACCATTGTGAGAAATCGGTAGTCTGCAAATCAATTAACAAACACCGACGACCCGGGACATCAGCCGAAAGTCGTTTGACTGGCGTGCCCGCGGCGAAAACCGGCGCGCGGTCGCGCCCATGCGGGAGTCGATCCGCGGCTCCTAGGTATCCTGCGTCCCGATTCTGCGGACACTTTCACCAAGGTGTGAACCGGCGTCGAGGATTGACCAGTGGTCAAACTTCAACGCCTGTTCACATCCATCGTCTGGTACTTGCTGTTGCGCACTTCGAGAGCTGCGGAAGATCGCCGGCAGGGTGCCACTCAAACGCGCGGCTCTACGCTCATTCCGTGTCCCGCATTGCCACGACTCCGCCCAGTACGCCGACGTACACCATGCCGTTCGGTCCGAGGTAAGCGCCGGCATAGTGGTTGTTGTACAAGACGCCGGTGCCGGCCAGGCGACTGTAGGCAACCTCGCCGGTGTGGAAGTCGACGGCCGTGAAGTACCACGGGTCGGTGGTCGCCGGCCCTTTCGGCTTGGTGTAGGTGTAGATCAGGCCATTGGCCAGCGACATCTTGCTGATCAATGACGGAATGCTGATCGTCTCGTTCGTCCACACGGTCCGGCAGTTGCCGTTTTCGTCGACGTCCACGCGGGCAATGCCCGGCTTGGTCGTGCGGCCGTGAGTCGTGTCTTTCTGCGCTTCCTTGTAGCCGAAGTTGTTCTCCACGACGATCGAGCGGTCGGTGGCGATCAGCGAGTTCTCATTCGACGCGCTGCCTGGCCGGAACACCGGCTGCGCACACGCGAGGCGTGAGCCCACCACCTCCTTGGCGCGCCGGAACACCAGCACGTGCATGCGCGGCTGGCCGTTGTCGGTGATGGTGACGTAGTCCTTGCCCATGAGCGTCGGCGTGGTGCCGGAGCCGATGTCGACCTGCCCTTCCTTGACGTGCGTGCCGGCGTCGTACGGCTCGCGCCACGTCACCTGCGGATTCCCATCCTGATCGGCGTCGAAGCGATACATCGCCTGGGTCGAGACGACGTACACGCCCCCGTCCTCGTCGACCGCGTGGCTGTTGACGATCCGTTCGCCGCCGAGCTTCAGCTGGTCCGTATATCGGACCTCGCCCGAGCTGCCATCGAGCAGGCCCACGACCCCACCTTTGCTGGTGAACCAGAGCCGGCCGGCCCAGTCCGGCACCACGGCTTGCAGCTGATCGTCCGCGGGGATCGCAGCCGCGAGTGAAAAGGTGTCTTGCGGGTCGTGCGCGAAGAACCACTTGCCGTCCGAGCCCTGAGCGTGGGTGACCAGCCAGAGGTCCCGGTCGGCCGTGCCGACGACCACGCGGTCCTGATGGTCCAGGTAGAAATAGGCCCCCGCCGGCCGGAAGTGCGCCTCGCCCGTGGACTCGCCCGGAAGATCAAAGGTCGCCAGCGTGGCCAGCGTGTCCGGATGGATAAGCGTCAGTTGCACGTAGGCAAGCTGATCGGCTGACCGGAACTTGATGACTCCGGCCACCAGGTAACCGGCCTGATCGAAGGTGATGACAACGGGGATCGCGACGGGATCCGTCGGCGGGTAGAAGCGGGGATCACCCAGCAGTGTTGCGAGCCACGCCGAGCGCACCTGCGGTGACTTGCCGAGCGGCCCTCGTATTGCATAGGTGTCGCTCATGTAACTGTCGTCGTGGGCGTTGCTGCCCGGGTTCGCGCTCATCCCAGGGTTCTGCGGCAGCGGCGCCGCGTCGATCGGCTTCTCGACTGCCGCATGCCCGATGAACAGTGGCACGGGAAGCGCGTCCTGCTGGTTCGGGATGGGGAAAGGATTCGGCAGGCCCTGTTGGGCGATCGACCCGAGGCTCGTCGCTAGCGCGACGAGGCCGAATACGAACGGTGTTCGTCTCATGGCTCCTCGCGATGGGGAGCGAATGCCGGGATGGCTGCCCCCGTTACCGCACCATTCTCCTCCAACTACCTGGGTAGCGGCATTGCGCCCGGCGCGGCGTCCCTCAGCGGTGGCTCTGCATTAGTGCCTAGGCCGGCTGAAGGATCGTCGCTGGTGCGACGTTATTCCACGACAGCGAACGTTCCCGCAGGTGTCACCGCGAGAATCCTGACGGGCACGTTGGTCCGGTTGCCCGTGGCTGGGTCGATCGTGATGGAACCCGTCGCACCTGGGTAGTCGACCGCCAAACGCAATGTCGCAAGCACCGGCTCATAGTCCGTCGTGCCCGCCTGCTCCATCGCGGCGAAGAGCATCTTTGCTGAGTCATAGGTGAACGTTCCCCAGATCCCGGGCGTCGCACCCGGGAACTGATCGCGGTAGGCCGCGACATAGCCCGCCGCGCTCGCGAACTGTTCCGGCGAAGGCACGCCGCTGAACATGCAGCGTCGACTGTCGGCGATGCCGGCGGCCGCAACAAACGCCGGATCCTGGTTGGCCATGCCCATGAAACAACCGGCATCGCGACCCAGTCGCGCCTCGGCCGCGAGAGCCCTGGCAATCAGTGCGCCTTCAGGGAAATAGGTACTGGAGTAGATCACTTGCGGTGCGAGGTCCAGTGCCTCTCGAACCGTTGCTGCGTAGTCGGACTGGCCCGTCTGGATGAGGATCCGCGCGACGATGATGCCCTGCGCCGCGAGTCCCGCCTCGAGGCGATCAGCCATGCTTTGCGTGTAGGCAGACGGATCGATCAGCATGACGACCGTGGCCGGCTTCAGTGCGGCGATATAGCTGACCTCCCTCGGGGAGATCTGGCTGTTCTTGGGCTGGATCGTGAGCCCCAGGCCAGTCGTGTCGTCAGTGGACGTCAGGTGGAACGGGACGATCTGCAGTGACGTGTAGAGCGGCAGGTTCTTCAGTCCGACGCTGGAGTTGTACGGGCCGATGACTGCGACGGCGCCCTGTTCGTGCACGCTGCGGGCCACGCCTTCGGCGAGTTCCGGATCGGCCCGGTCGTCGGCCTCGATCAACTTTACGCGACGACCGAGGACTCCGCCCCGGGCGTTCACCTCGCTCACGGCGAGTTGCACGCCCCGCAGCATGTCGAGGCCGTTCGAAGCCTGCTCGCCCGTCAACGGCCCTTCGAGCGCGACCTTGATCGCGCCTTTGTCATCGTCGCCTCCCGAACAGCCGAGCGGTGCGACGAGTATCGACAACAGCGCGACAATCCACGCCCCTCGAATGCTGAACAATAAGGATTTCATAGGACATCTACTCCTCGCCGATGTCTTCGTTCCAGAGCTCCGGCCTGTTGGCGATGAATTGCCGCATGAGGTCTACGCAGGCAGCGTCCTGCAGCACCTCGACGGCCACACCACGTGACCGCAGCAGATCCTCCTCGCCCATGAACGTCTGGTTCTCGCCGACGACCACCTTGGGGATGCCGTACAGCAGGATCGCGCCGCTGCACATCGCGCAAGGCGAAAGAGTCGTATACAGGACCGACTTGCGATACACGCTGGCGGGCTGGCGGCCAGCGTTCTCGAATGCGTCCATTTCGCCGTGCAGGATGGCGCTGCCGCGCTGCACGCGACGGTTGTGTCCGCGGCCGATAATGACGCCCTGGTGCACAATGACCGAACCGATGGGAATCCCGCCTTCGGTCAGGCCCTGTCGAGCCTCGTCGATCGCAGCCTGCAGGAACGAGTTCCGCACATCCATGGCGGCTCACCTTTTCGATTTGACGAGACTATTGTCGCCGGATGGAGCGTGGCCACAATTCGGAGAAATCGCGGAACAGGCAATCCTTCCGATGCGGTAACAGGCCCGTCAGTACGGACCCGCGATCAACGCGCGTAGGCTTACGCGTTCGGGAGACGTCGTCATACTGGGTCGATGTAAGTATCACGACGGCCGACAGTGCCCTCCCACATCAGCGCGCAACACCCAGGACCTGAGCCCATGCCCGCACCGATCCCGACCGTCGATGAACGCCTGCCGGAGTTGCTCGACTTCGTTCGAACCCAAGCTCGGCAAATCGAGGCCGGCGAACTTCACGATGGCGACGCCCTGGTCTTGCGCATGCGCGAGTTCTACACGGTCGATCGGATGGAGACCATCGAAACCGTGGCCCCGGGTTGGCAGGAAATGGCCGCGTACGCGGATCGCGCCACGTTGCATCACATCACTCAGGTGCTGATCGCACTGCAGCTACTCCCGGAATTCCAGCAGGCCTCTGCGCCGCAGCAGGCGATGATGGATTGGATCGTGCTGTACCACGATCTGGGCAAGCAGGTGATCGACGGGCAGCGCGACGCACTGCACGCGTTTCGCTCCGCGACGATGGCCGCGCGAACGTTGCCGCAAGCGGGGTTCTCCACCCTCGACAGCTACGCGGCGGGGCTCGAGCCCTGGGTGCAATTTGTGCTCGGAGCGTCGGTTGCCACCCCCGACGGCAAAGGTCGGCTCCCGGACAATCGGGCGCTGCCAGAGATCCTGCAAGGCCTCGACCATCTCTTTGGCATCGACTCGCCTGCCGCGCTGATCGTACAAGGCGTGCTGCTGCACCAATCGTTGAACGTGGTGCCGGAATGGCCCAACCCGTGCAGCCTCAGTGAGGCTGAAGCGCCGCTGTGCATTCGACCGAAGTTGCTGCCGCTGCTTGAAACAATGATGCTGGTCGACAGCGACGCCTGGCAGCTGTTCGACGCGGCCAGCAAAGCAAAGTTTCGAGCGAGTACATTGGCGGTCTTCGCCGACCTACGTCAACGGGTCGCCGTTTGAAGAAATGCACCGCCCGGAACCACGAACACAATGAAAACCCCTGCCGCACTGCAACCCCTGATCGACGACGGCGTCATCGACGAAGTCCTGCTGTCACTGAAAAGTGGCAAGGAAGCGACCGTCTACGTGGTGCGCTCAGGCGAGCAGATGCGCTGCGCCAAGGTCTACCGCAACATGGCCCAGCGCAGCTTCCAGAAGCGCGCCCAGTACCAGGAAGGGCGCAAGGTCCGTGGCAGCCGCCAGGCACGTGCTATAGCCAAGAGCACCAGCTTCGGTCGCGGGGAACAGGAAGCGGCGTGGAAGAACGCCGAGGTCGACGCGCTCTACCAACTCGTCGCCGCCGGCGTGCGTGTGCCCAGGCCGCATGGCTATTTCGACGGCGTACTGATCATGGAACTGGTGACCGACGACGACGGCAACCCGGCGCCACGTCTGGGCGAGGTGGAGCTGCCGGCCACGACCGCACGCGAGTACCACGGCTTCCTGATACGCCAGGTGGTACGCATGCTGTGCATCGGCCTCATCCACGGCGACCTCTCCGAATTCAACGTGCTGGTCGCGCCCGATGGCCCCGTGATCATCGACCTGCCGCAGGCCGTCAACGCGGCCGGCAACAACGCGGCGCGGGCGATGCTCGAACGGGACGTGAACAACCTGCGCTCCACGCTCGGTCGTTTTGCACCGGAGTTGCTCGCCACCGAATTTGCCCGGGAGATGTGGTCGCTGTTCGAGCAGGGCGAATTGCGACCGGACAGCGTGCTCACCGGGATCTTCGCGCCCGATGAAAGCGTCGTCGATGCTGACAGCGTCCTGATCGTGATCGACGATGCGCGCGAAGAAGAACTGCAGCGTCGTCTGCGGCTGGTCGGCTAGCCTGTCGACCGGGGTGCAATCTTGACCATGCACAAGTGCGACAAGCTCCCGATTCTCACAGAGAAATGTCTCTCCAGCCCTGGTCGGTCTTCGACGCCCGCTGGACAAAGATCCTGATCAAACTTCAACGCCTGTTCATAGCAAGAGTACGGTCACCTGAGCTACGGCCGTTCCAGCTGGGCCCGCGAGCATGATTGCTAGCACAGCGATGTACGGGATCTGCATATGTCTCGTCCCCGACTGTCAGTGGTCCGGTCTGCGGATCGTGCTTTCAAACGCCGTCGATTGCCGGCTGCGGGCCACGGCATGGCAGCCGGACAGCCAGAGGCGTCGAACATTGGCGACCATCGCCGCTGGTTTTGTGTGAAAGTCGGGGCTGGGGTACGACCGGTCGAAACAGGCCGAGGTGTGGATGCAGAAGCCAGATCGGTCCGCAACGGGGGATACGCGAGCCAGGCCAGGCTGGCTGGACCGCATCGAGTGGTTCGGCAATCGCCTCCCCGACCCGGTTGCGATCTTCCTGATCCTGATCGCGATCCTGATGGCAGTGTCGGCCCTGGCCGCGTCCGCGGGCTGGTCCGCCGTCAACCCGACGAGCGGCAAAATCATCGCCGCCGAGAGCCTGCTATCGGTCGAGAATGTGCGGCGATTGCTGGTCGAGATGCCCGCGACCTTCACCGGCTTCAAGCCGCTGGGCATGGTGCTCGTCGTCATGCTCGGCGCGTCGATCGCCGACGGCTCGGGCCTGTTCGCCGCAATGATGAAGCGCGCGATGCGACGGGTTCACCCCCGCTTTCTCGCACCCACGATCTTCCTGATTGGACTCCTTTCGCACAACGCGGACGATGCGGCCTACGTCGTGCTCATCCCCCTGGCGGCCCTCGCCTATGCCAAGTGCGGCAGGCATCCGCTCGCCGGCATCGCCATCGCCTACGCGGGAATCTCGGGCGCATTCGCGGCGGACCTGATCCCGGGGCAGTTCGACGTGCTGATGCTCGGCATCACGCAGACCGCCGCCCAGTTCATCGACCCCGACTACGGCCTCAATCCGCTCGGTAACTGGTGGTACACCGCAACCCTCGGTGTCCTGCTCATTCCCGTGGCGTGGTTCGTCAACGACCGCATCGTCGAACCACGCCTCGGCACGTGGTCCGGTGCCGACCACGACGGCGGCGAGACGGCGGATGCAGCCCCGGTCGGCGACACTGCGCGCGGGCTCCGCAACGCCGGATGGGCCGCCATTGTCGTGATCGCGCTGTTCGCCGTGCTGGCACTCAACCCGGCCTATCAGCCGCTCGTCGACCATGACGCGATTGGTCCAGCCAAGGCCACACCGTTCTATTCAAGCCTCGTGGCGGGGTTCGCACTCTTGTTCGGCGCCGCGGGATGGGCCTATGGCCGGGCTGCAGGCACCATTCGTACACACCGGGACGTCGTGCGCATGATGGTCCGCGGGCTCGAGACGACAGCGCCCTACCTGGTGCTGGTGTTCTTCGCTGCGCACTTCATCGCGCTATTTTCGTGGTCGAAGCTCGGGCCAATCCTGGCCATCAAGGGCGCCGCGCTCCTGACGCAGCTCGACCTGCCGATCGCCGCCCTGCTGGTCGTGCTGCTCATGCTCTCGGCAGGGTTCGATCTCGCGATCGGCTCGGCTTCGGCGAAATGGACGGCGATGGCGCCCATCGTGGTGCCGATGCTCATGCTGGTCGGGGTCTCGCCGGAGATGACGACAGCCGCGTACCGGATGGGTGATTCCATCTTCAACATCGTCACGCCCGTGGCGTCGAATTTCGCCCTGGTACTGGTGCTGGCCCAGCGCTGGCGGGCAGACTTCGGCATCGGCTCCCTCATCGCGCTCATGCTTCCATTCAGCATCGCCGTCGGTCTCACCGGACTACTGTTGATCGGCCTGTGGGCATCGCTCGAGTTGCCCACCGGACCGGGCGCGCCGGCGACCTACCAGGTGCCCGGACGATGAGCGGCGTCGACACGAAACGTGCATGCGCGGTTCTGCCCGACTGCAAGGTCGGGATGCGCGATGGCGTGCACCTCGCGACGGACATCTATCTGCCTGCGGGCAAGGCGGGACCGTTTCCGGTGCTGCTCGAGCGCACGCCCTACGACAAGCGCGGCACGAATCACGGCGATCGCACGCTCGCCGCACCGGTGCCGGTTTCCAAGCCTGAGATCGCTGCGCAGTTCGTCGCCGCGGGCTATGCCTACGTCCTGCAGGACTGCCGCGGACGCTACGGCTCCGAAGGAGCGTTCACGAAGTACCTTGCCGAGGGCGAGGACGGCGAAGACACGCTCGCCTGGATACTCCAGCAACCGTGGTGCAATGGGCAGGTCGGCACCCTGGGCCTCTCCTATTGCGCACACGTACAGGCAGCGCTCGCTTGCGGCAATCCGCCCGGGCTCGGCGCCATGTTCCTCGATTGCGGCGGCTTCTCGAGCGCCTACCAGGGCGGCATCCGCCAGGGCGGCGCGTATGAACTCAAGCAGCTGACGTGGGCGCTCAAGCAGGCCGTGGCCGATGCCGAGCAGAAAGGCGATGAAGAGCGGGCGCGCGCCCTGAGGACGCAGGACATACGCGCGTGGATGGCCGTCCGCTGGCGCAAAGGCCAGTCACCGGTCGCTGCCGCACCGGACTACGAAAGCTACATCCTCGAACAATGGGACGAAGAAGCCTTCGGCCCCTACTGGCAACAGCGCGGCATCTACGCTGCGGGCTTCTACGATCAATTCTCGGATGTGCCGCAGGTCCACCTGTCCGGTTGGTACGACCCTTACTCGCAGACGGCAATCGACAATTTCACGGCGCTGTCGGCAAAGAAGAAGTCGCCTGTTCGACTGGTCCTTGGACCGTGGACCCACGGCCAGCGCTCCGTGACTCATGCGGGCGATGTCGACTTCGGACCGGCCGCCAGCCTCGATGGCAACGTTGCCCGGGACTTCGTGACATTGCGGCGAGACTGGTTCGACCATCACCTGTGCGGCAAGCCGGTGCCCGACCCGCTCCCCGACCCCGTCACGCTGTTCGTCATGGGCGGTGGCGACGGTCGTCGCAACGCCAATGGCCGCATGAACCACGGCGGGCGGTGGCGCCATGCCACCAGCTGGCCGCCACCCGACGTGCAGCACGTGACTGCTTACCTGCACGCGGACGGATCGATCACGCAGCAGAGGCCTGCGAACGAAAGCGACGCCAGGACGTATCGAGCCGACCCGCGGAATCCGGTGCCGACGATTGGCGGGGCGCTCACGTCGGGTGAGCCGTTGATGTACGCGGGAGCCTACGACCAGCGCGAGCGCGCCGACATGTTCGCTTCAACCGCTCCGGGCCGGGCTCTCGCGGATCGCGCAGACGTGCTCGTGTTCCGGACCAGTCCGCTGCAGCACGACGTCGAGCTGACCGGCAATGTCGTGGCTGAGCTGTTCGTCAGTTGCACGACACCCGATGCCGACGTCGCCATCAAGCTCATCGACGAGCATCCGCCCAACGAGGACTTTCCTGACGGCTTCGCGATGAACCTCGCGCATGGAATCCTGCGACTGAAGTTCCGCGAGTCATTTGAACGACCGGAACAGCTCGTGCCTGGCGTGATCTACAAGATCAGCCTGAAGGCTTTCCCGACGAGCAACCTGTTCAAGGCTGGGCACCGTATCCGCCTGGACATCGCAGGCAGCAACTTCCCGCACTTCGACATCAATCCGAATGCCGACTGGACGGACCCGTCGGCCGCACCCAACCTTGCTGAAGTGACCGTGCACTGCTCGCGGGAGTTTCCCTCGCGGGTCGTCCTGCCCCTGGTCGGCAAGCAAAGCTAGGCAAGCTGCTGCGCGCTCCATGGGCGGTCATCAGCACTGACTTGCCGGCGCTTCTTCACACTCGCCCCGACCGGTTACCTGTGCGTACAGGCAACTCGGTCCGCAGTTCCCATAAAAAGGAAGCCCGGACGCGTGGCCCAGGCTTCCGCGGTCAACGGGAGGTCAGACTTACTGGCGCCCAAATTCCCAGCGGGCGCTTACACCGTAGGAATTGGCATCGTCGCCAAACTCGCCTTCGATTCCAAGCGCGAACTGGGGCATGAAGTACCAGCGCGCCGCGACACCGAATGAGGTGTCGTCGCCGGAGTCGGACAGGTCGACATAGTTCACGGCCCCTTCGAGCTCCAGCTGCTCCATGACACTGGCACGGAGCCCCACGCTGAGCTCATAGCCGTCGTCGTCGACAGAGTCGTCGAATGCTTCGATCTCGACCTCCGTGTAGCCAAGCTTGCCGTAGAGATCCATCGCATCTGTCAGCGGAAAGGCGTAACCGACGCCCACGTCGAATCCCGTGGCATCGACGTCGACTCCGAAGATCTCGGCGCTCTGGTCGATATAGCCGGCATACAAGAACCAGTTCTCGACGAATTCGAACGAGCCACGGATGCCGAATCCGTCGAACTCTTCATCGAAATCGTCGATGTCGGTAACAATGTAGCCAGCCTCCACGAACGAGTAGCTGGGCCCTTCCGCTCTTGCGAGCAAGGGCGCGAACGCCAGCGTGGCTGCGAGCAACGCGAGAATGTATTTGCGCATAACTACCTCCTGTGAGGATCGCCGGGCCCTGCCGACGGCTGGGCGGAGGCGACGTGACACCAATACCAGACTTGCAGCGTAGTCATTTTGCTGCGCTGCCGCATCAGTGATAATGCCTGTTTGTGCCGCTAAAACAACAACTTAGGGTCACAGCCGGCGTCGCGGATTGACCAGCCTCCGGCGTCCAATATCGACCCTGAGAAAAAGAGACGAACTCACGCTCATGGCATGGCTTCCCCGTTGCCTATCTCGAGGCTGGGCGCACCACGAACGGCGCTTCGTCCGCCCCGTGCGGCCACGGTAGCTAGTCCATCGAAACGCGCCATTCGAGCTATGGGAAACGCAGGCAAGCATTAATCGTCAAGCGCCTGACTAACCGCCTGCACTCATGCGCTTCCAGTAATACCTAGGAGCGCTTCCGCTCCCGTGCGCGGTGCGAAAATGATCGTCGTGGCTGCGCGTGGTCACGACGACGCATTGGCCGCACGGAAGAATCAATCATGAGATTTCAAACGCTGCCGCTCGCATGCATGACCCTCGTCGTCGCGAGTCACGGGATCCCATCTCTTGCGGATGTTCGTCCCGGGACGACCGATACGGTCGGAAAGACCAAGGCGGCTCCACAACTGCTCGTCGAGTGCACAGGATGGCATGCGCTCTGCAGCGGCTCATTGGACTGCCAGGTGAACGCCACGGGCGCGGAGTGTGCCTGCTGGAGAGTCAACGAACCACACATCGTCATGACGGGCGAGATCCAGGATCCGACGGTGAAACGCCTGACCGAAGCCCGCTGCACGGACAAGCATCCGTGCGCCATCGACGAGGCGCCCGTGTGCGGCGCCATCCAGTCAGGCCAGTACGAGGTCGATAGTGTGAACTACGATTGGGTCTCGACCTTCTCGTACCGCGGCTGGTGCGATCTCTACCAGCCCAAAGCCTGTGATCCGGGCGAGCCGGGTTATGTCGGTGATACGCAATGGACGATCTGCGACGCCGCGCCATGTGTCGAGGCGGTGAATCCGATCAACCCAGAACGGCCGTTGAGCTGCCAATGCCGTGTCAAGGATGGACCCTTCATTGGCACCAAGGACAGCTGCACGGGGGAGAACGGCGGAATCATTTCGGCGATGCCGCTGGACGTGTGGGACTTCGAGAACGACACCTTCACCGCGCCCGTCCCGGGCTTCGACCACGTGCGCGCGGCGTGCGCGCCGTTGCGTTCGGACTGAGCGTGAAATAGGGGCACCCAACCTAAGGCCGCGGCGAGAACTTGATGACGCGGTCGTAGACGATTTCCTGCATGGCGGGCCCGGTCGCGGTCGCCGGCTCGAGATACATGCGGAAGAAAAAGCCCAGGATCGTGTCGTTACCGATGGTCAATTTGGGGCAACCGTCCACGCTCAGCGTCACGCAGTTCGGCTCGCCGGCACAGTTCCGGGACACCTTGTACGCGTACAGCATGCTCGCCGCCGGATCGCCGGACGGAAGATAAGACCCGGCGGTGCCCTCGAACTGGTCGTGGAACACCTGGCCGATGGAGAGCTTCCCCTCATCGCTCGAATACACGTTGAAGCTGGCATACGCAGCCTTGCCGGTTGCGACGTGGTTCGCGCCGTAGACCACCATGAATTCGTCATCGGCCAACGTGAGCCGGCTGTTCAAGCCAAATTCAGGGATGTAACCCGCAGCGAGGAAGAGGTTATCGCGCGAGTCGGCGCCGGGGTTGACGCCCTGCTGGATGTAATCGTAGCCCTCGTAGCCGACCGGCTTCGATCGGAATTCGACGGTATGAAACCCAGGATTGGCTGCGATGATGGCTTCGCGCAGCTGATCCACCGTCTTCGTCAGGTCCAATTCGGTCCGCCCAGTTCCACGGGCGCGCAAGGGCGTCACCGGGAACGGGCTGGCGCTCGTCGTCGTGCGCGGTGTCACGCGATAGACCGTCTGGGTGGCCCCGGCGCTCTTCACGTACGCATCGAGCAACGCCGAGTCGCCCTCCGCCATCCCGATGCGCATCTTGAGGGTAAGTTCGTCGGCCGTTGCGCCATGGCCGAGCTTCAGCAGCGACGACGGGAACACCATCGTGTTGACCATCGCGGACGGATAGCCGGAACGCCGTAGAGCAGCGCGGATGCGAGCATCCGTCACCCGGTCGGGCGTGAAGATCATCACCACTGGAGTGCTGAAGGGTGACGGTCCGGTGGTCTTGACCGTGGCGTTGTTGACGGCATCGCCCACCGTGGCGACGAGCGGTCTCCTCGTGCCCGTCGGATCGTCGGGGAATATTCTCGAAGCGAGAAACGTGTTGTAGCCGAAGTACTTCACCGGCGGGGGCGTAGGACCGATCAGCACGATCGCCTCGTCAGGCCGGAGCTTGAAGTTCTCAACCTGGGACGAATCGTCTGCCGAACGGGGAACCTGGATCATCAGGTAGGGAGCCTTGTTGACGTACCCCGCATTCGGTCGATCTCCGAAGCAGTACTGGCCCGCCCAGTCCGTGGTCGAAACACTGCCAGCGAGGCTGGAGAGACCATCCTGCTCGAGTGCGGTCCGGAATTTCGTCAACAGGAGGGTGGACTGTTCCGCCCGTTGCGCGAACGCGCAAGGCGTCGACAGCAACAAGGCGGACATCACCACTGAAAGCAGCATCGTCGGTTTCATGATGTCGTACTCCGCGCAGAGGAAGCGCGATTGCGCTACTCGTACGTGAACGTCAGCCTGTGAGGCGGCAGTTGCATGGTGGGGTCGGGACCGCGTTCAGACCCGGGCTTGACGTAGGCCCGCACCGCAATGCTGAACATGCCGTGCAGGGCGGGGTCACCGGGGGCGTCGACGTCGCCGGCAAGCGGGATCATGTCCGTGGTAACCGTCGTGCATTCCCCGTCCGTGAGATCCGCGATCGCGGCGCAGTCCCTGGCGAAGAAGTGCACGAAGTACTTCTCCAACGTGGCCGGGTCGGGGACCTCACTGTGATAGCTGCTGGCGGACCCCTTCAACTTCGTGTCGTCGACGTTCAGGGCCCCCTT
The DNA here is from genome assembly GCA_963846885.1 of uncultured Gammaproteobacteria bacterium. Taxonomy (GTDB): domain Bacteria; phylum Pseudomonadota; class Gammaproteobacteria; order Steroidobacterales; family Steroidobacteraceae; genus RPQJ01. The sequence continues at coordinate 35,109 of CAWJXS010000019.1, read as the reverse complement.
GAGGAGCGAGGCGTCGTTGACCGACAGGCCGACGTAGGTGGCGTTGCCCGTCTCAGTGGCAAGGGTGCCCACCGCCGCATAGATCAATCCTGTGTCGAGCAGTCTTGGCTGGGCAAAGAAGTAGCTGGCGTCCTGGCCGTCCCCCAGGCAGTTCATGCCAATCGCCCGGCAGGCGGGTCCGAATTGCCCGAGATATTTGACGATGTCGATCATCTCGGGGTGTTTCTCTTCCACGAGCGTCCACCCTTGGCTTTTCGCACGGGTCTTCACGGCGTCTAGCAGGTACTGCAGCCCGCTCTTCAGCGCGTCGTCCGCGGTTTCATCGACCGTGGGCCGATCGTCCGCCTGGCGGTCCCCATAAGGCTCGGGCTCCGCCCCACCTGATGGTCTTCGTACACGCAGAACAGTCAGCGGGAGACTCTTGAGCCAGACATCTGCAGCCTGTTGGTCATCCGGCATGGCGTAGCGCACGGCCGTCGTGAAGTCGACCGCATCTTTGCCGAGGCCCAGCGGGCCGACGACGGGATTCTGACCGTAGGGATAGGCATGATCGGGATCGGCGTCCTGGAAGGTTTCCGGGATCCTCTCGGTGAAGATCTCATCTTCGTCCACGCCAAGGCTTTGCAGAGCTTGGCGAACCGCCTCGTCCGTGCGCTGGTCGGGAGTGATTACGAAGTACCGCATCTCGCCCCACGGGGAGCCTGACTTCTTCTCCATCACCACGTTGTTGATGGTGTTGTCTATGCTCGCAAAGCTCTGCACTCGAGCCTGTGTGTCAGGTACGGTGGCGCAATAAGGGACTGTAGGGACGGTAGAGACAGGAGGGACGGTCCCGAAGAAGTACTGGGTCATCCGGTTCGCAAAGGATGCGTAAGAACTGCAGGCGCCCAGGTTCCACGGAGAGTCGTCGCTCAACCATCCGGTGGTAAGAATCCAGGTCTGCAGACCCATGTACCGCGCTCGCGGGGGCATCCTGCCGAACAAGATGATCGCTTCCCTGGGATCGAGCCGGTAAGTCACGCTGTATCCGGGCCGCGTCCTCCCGAAGCCGTTCTTCATCGCCGGGTCGACGTACTCGTCCGGCCACGACTTGACGACCGGCATCACGTAGGGCGCGGCAGGGTTGTTGCCGAAGCAGTTGTGAAACACCTGGTAGCTGTAAGCGCAGTCCGCCTGGGTGTACACCCTCGGGTAGCCGACGCTGACCTCCAGGTCATTGCTGCGCAAACCGCGGATGAACTGCTGCACGAAGTTGCCAGTCCCGGGTTTCGGCACGGCGGCTTGACTGCTCACCGTATGCCCTGGCGTCCCCGCCTTCGGCTGAGTACCGCCAGGCGCAGCCGTCGCGGTGATTCCCGCCAACATCGTTGCCAGTAGCAGGCACGCAAACCCCGTGCCGACTTTGACGATGGAGTCGTTCCTCCTGCGGCGGACGCGAAGCTCGGGGTACCAGCGAAGCGAGCGCAGACCGGCTGCCGTGAGCGCCAGAAAAGTCCGTTTCATTGGTGCAAGCCCCTATCGGTGACTGGGCTGGGCGCACCATGATCGGCGCGTCGTCCGCCCCGTTAGCCCACGATACTTTCCACGTCGACGCGCGCCATTCGGGCTAGGGGAAGCGACGGCAGGTATTAATCGAGAGGCGTGGCGAGCGCCGCGTGCTCATCGCCGCGGATCATGGAGTACCGCCTCGACTGAATACGATGACCGAGGGAGTCAGCAGCTGCGAGGCGTCCGGGGCCCGGGCCGTGCCAGGGCGCACATAGTTGCGTTCGGTCAGCTTGAGGAATGCACCGATCGGGACGTCCGACTCCTGGATCTCCTGGCAGGGGGTCAGTCCCGTGCAATCCCTGCTGAAGTAGTAGAGATAGAACTTGTCGGTGTTGGCGACATCGTTGGCATAGGCGGAGGCGGTGCCCTCGAGCTCCAGGTTGGTGAGGTTGCCGAAGCTGATCGCGTCCGGGAAGTAATTGAGCGCGAGACTCACGTAGGTCGCGTTCTCCGTCGCGGTCGCGAGGGTGCCCACCACCGCGACTACGTCACCTTGAGCAATGTTGTCCGCCAAGATCTGGTCCGTGTCGAACGATATGTTCGGACTGATCCAGAACGAGTCGTCCTGGTTGTCGCCGAGGCAGTTCATGGGCCGCTGCAGGCAATGCTGGCCGACCGTATCCAGTCCCGCAGGCCATGGCAGTTCGGCGACCGCAAAGGGCATGTCTTCGGCGTTAGCCTGATTCCAGCGCGCCTTCACGGTATCAATGAGATCCCGCAGGTCGAAGGCCAGGTCCGCCTCCGAATTCGCGGTCTTCATTTCATAGTCGGGTATCGGATAAGGGATAGGCCGAGACGGGTCTGACGTGCCGTTGTAGCGAACGCGAAGTACGGTAAGTGGCAGCCGTGCGCGCCATGCATCGGCTTCTGCGGTGTTCGGCACCTGCACGTAGCGCAGGAAGATCTGGAACTCATCTGCTGCGGGATCGAGCCCGAGATTCACCAGGTCTGCTGCAACCTTCTCCACGAAGATCTGATTTTCATCGACACCTGCCGCCATCAGCGCCTCGGCCACATCGCGCTCGCTCGCCTGGTCCGGGGTTACGATGAAAAATCGCTGCTGGTTGCTTTCCCAGGGAATCCCGGTCTGGTTTTCAATGACCACATTGTTGTTGCTGTCGCCGAGGGTCGCCCACGTGATGAGCCGGGCCGGGTTCGGTGCCGTAGCGAACAGTATTTCGCGAAGATCCTGCGATACGCCCAGGAAGATCTCATCGCTCGTGGGGATCTCGGCCTGTCGCGTGAAAAGGTACGTCTGCAGGCTCAGGTATGAACCGCGTGGCGGCAGCTCTGCCAGGATGACGAGCGCCTCAGTCTCGGCCAGTCGAAAGATCGGCGAGTAGCCGCGCCGCGCCGGACCCAACACGTTGTGCAAGGTCTTTTCGACGTACTCGTCGCGCCAGGAGGGAAGGAACGGGATGGCATACGGAGCGGTGGGATTCGGCCCGAAGCAGCGCCCGAGCACCCGGATGGTGTACTTGCACTGGTCCGAGCCCCAGAGGGCCCAGTAACCGCGCTGCACTTCGTAACCATTCCCGGTGAGTTCGCCCGTGACCTGCCCCACTACCTGCTCGAGTGACGCAGGAAGCCTGTTCACGTTGCTGAGCGGATCGGTGGCAGCATCCGCGCGCCCGAAGAGAGCGCAGAGAAGCATCGCTGTGTAGGCCAGATAGCACTTGCCCGACGTCATTGGCGTTACCTCGTCAGGTGTAACTCGCCAGCGAACATCCAGGCCAACCTGGCTTTCAGCTGCTGGCAGGGGCCGAGCGCCCAGCGACGTCCTTCGTGTTCTTTTGCGGAGGACAGTCAGCCGTCCGCGCTCTTTTCAACACCTACCCTATGCTTCTTCTCATTGGACGCGCATCAGTAGATAGAGAAGCATGTATCGAAGCTTCAAACCCTTTGCCATTCAATAAATTGAGCTTATCGACAGATAGCTGCAGATGATTCCGAGCACAGGGTTTACAAATTTCCGCAACCCGGCGTCGAGGATTGACCAGCCTCCGGCGTCCAATATCGACCCTGCGAAAAGGAGACGAGCTCACGATTCTCATCGACAAATGTCTCTTGAGCCCTGGTCAGCCTTCGACGCCTGTTGCGTTTCGAACGCCAGCCGTAGCGTTGATGAGCGACAGCTGTCCGTTCCGAACGCCGAGGGGGTCAGGCTTTCAGTTAAGCTGACAATCCCGTGAGTACACATCGTCGTCGGAGTGGGGCCGCCGTGAGAGCACTTTTGGTAGCGCTGTCCTTCGCCGCCGTCTGCGCGGGCGTGCCCGTTCAAGCAGCTGACTCCGAGGAAACTCCCGGGCCCGCCGCCTCTCTGGAAGAACTCGACAAGCGTCTGGCCGACACTTTCGGGAAAGGCAAAGTACCTGGGGTTTCCGTCACCATCATCGAGGACGGCCAGATCGTGCTGACGAAAGGCTACGGCTTCGCCGACCTCAAGACGAAGCGTCCTGTCACCCCGGATACGGTCTTCCGCGCAGGCTCCATCTCCAAGAGCTTCACGGCCATCGGCGTCATGATGCTGGTCGAGGAAGGCAAGCTCAGCCTTGACGCAAAACTCAGCGAGCTGATGCCCGAGCTGCAGTACGACAACCCCTGGGAGAAGACAGACCCGATCCGCCTCGTGCACCTCCTGGAGCACACGACCGGTTTCGACGACATAACGTTCCGCCACTATTTTCTTGAAGGCAAGGACGTGCCGCTGTCAGACGCTGTCAACCAGTACGGGCCGTACAAGAGCCGCTGGAGACCAGGCACCATGACGTCCTACTGCAACGCGGGGCCCGTTATCGCCGGACGCATCATCGAAAAGGCGAGCGGGCAGAAGTTCCAGGACTTCATCGCCAACCGCCTGACCGGCCCTCTCGGCATGGAGAGTGCTTATTGGACGCGGGAACCGCAAATCACCAATCGCCTATCTAAAAGCTACAAGAACACGGACGGCGATGTAGAGCCGTTTGTAGAGATCCTGGCACGACCCTCGGGCTCACTGAATGTCACGTCGGAAGACCTGGCAAAGCTCCCGCTGCTCATGCTCGGCCGCGGCACGCTGGACGCGCGCACCTACCTCAGCACCGCCTCTATCGAACGCATCGAACGCCCCGAAACCAACGACGGCGCGCGCGCTGGCCTCAAGTACGGCTACGGCCTCGGCAACATGATCTACGCCGGCAAGAAAGGGATCTTCTACGGCCATGACGGTGGCATCGACGGATTCGTCTCGAAGTACGAGTACGCCCCCGGGCAAGGTGCCGGCTACGTGGTGATGGCGAACCTCGGCTCGGAGGAGGTCTTCAATGCGGGCGAGGAAATACGAAGCTACCTCGAGCGCAATTTTCCGGAGACCCGGGCTGCCGCTGCACCGTTGGCACCGGCACAACTTGACCAACTGGAGGGCTTCTACCAATCGATCACACCGCGGCAGCAGATGCTTGCAATCATCGACAGCATCTTTGGCTGGCAAGTCGCGCGCGCCACGGACGGCGAACTCGAGTTCAACGACACGAAGCGCATCCACATCGGCAACAACCTCTTCCAGAAAGCCGACAAGGCCGTTCCAAACATCGTCTTCGTGCCCAGTGGCGACGATATGCTGATGTTCACGCCTACCGGCGCTGAGCGCAAAGTGCCGCTGCCGGAACTCGTGGGCAAAGCGGTTCTAGCGACCATTTACGTTTTCGCTCTCGTAGTGTCCGCGCTCTACATGTTGATCTGGATTCCGAGCGCGTTCCTCGGTCGCTTGACCGATCGCGGCGGCGTGACGATCAGGTTGCTGCCCTGGCTCGCGATCCTTTCGACCGTTGCCGTCGCGGGCCTCGCGATCGTCGGCTTCCAAGGCGCTGATCTGACCCAGATCGGCAAGCCCAGCGTGCTCGGCTGGGCACTCTACGGTGCGACCCTGGCGACGCCCGTTCTAGGCGCACTTGCGTTAGTCCGAACCGCAAGAGGCGCCCCGAACGCGAGTATCGTCGTGCGCGGGATCGCATGGCTCAGCAGCATCGCGACCCTCGCCTTCGCAGGCTACCTCTGGGCGTACGGCTGGATCGGGATCCGACTGTGGGAGTGAGCGCGCCGGTGCTGACAGCTTTACCCCAAGCATTCTTCGTTTCGGGGCAGAATTACCCCCGAACGGGGGAACGCCAATGCCGCCGGCCTCCTTCAAGCGCCACAGGTTCCCGCCGGACGTCATCCGGCTGGCTGGCTCTACTTCCGGGTCACCTTCAGCCTGCGGGATGTCGCGGAGCTGCTGGCGCAGCGCGGCATCGAGGCGAGCTACGAGACGATCGGCTGCTGGACCCTGAAATTCGGCCGGGCCTTCGCACGGAACCTGCGGCGCTCCAGACCCACACCGACCGGTCGCTGGCACCTGGATGAGATGGTCGTGAAGATCTGCGGTGAGCGCATGTGGTTGTGGCGCGCGGTCGACGAAGAGAGCGAGGTCCTGGACATGCTCGTTCAGAAGCGCCGCGACACCGGTGCCGCCTTGCGATTGCTGCGCAAATTACTGAGGCGAGACGGCATTCATCCGGAGAGTTTCGTAACCGACAAACTTGCTTCGTATCGAGCCGCGTTCCGACAGCTTCACTGTAGCGATCGACACCGACCGGGCCGCATGCCCAACAACAATCGAGCGGAAAACTCCCATCTGGTCATTCGGCGACGGGAGCGAAAACAACAGCGGTTCAAATCGCAACGTTCGGCGCAAAGATTTCTCGCGACGCACACGACCGTCTACAACAACTTCATCGTTCAAAGACACCTGATCCGCCGATTGACTCTTCGCCTCTTTCGAGCCGAAGCCGATCGCACGTGGGCGGCGGCCACCACGGCTGCCCGAGTGATCGCTCACTCCCCGCTCATTGCGCCTTTGGTCGCTTAACCTGACAACACCCGCCACGCGACCGGACGCTTCCAGCCTCTGCGATGTCCGCCGCCCTGCTTGTCCCAGCCTCTACTAAAAACCCCGGATGGAAGCATCCATCCGGGGCTTCAGGCTCAACCGCGGAGGCGCGTTGCTATCTGGCCGGTCGCACCTCGATCTGCATGAAGCTATCCAAGGCACTGATGCTTCTGATGCGAATCTGCGTACCGGTGTTCGGGTGAATCACGCTGCCCAGCGGGTTCGTGGGGTCATAGTGCAACGTGCGGTCATCGAACATGCTAACTGCCGGCAGCTCCGGAACGGGCGAAAGGACGCTGTTCTGGTGGATGTTCGGTATGCCGTCGGTTGACTCCAGCGTAAACGTGGAGTCATAGGTCTGCACGCGATTGCGCCACCGGGGCCCATCGACCCGATATAGGGTCTGATAGTGCGCGTCGATCGGCAGCAACAGTCCGTTTCCGGGATGCAGTCCGGTGTTGTTGTCCGTCTGTGAGGTGTCCCAGTAGTGGATCAGGAGCCCGTCCTGATACGCGAAGTGGTCGACCCATTCGCCCAACAGCGGATTGTTCAGGTACCCGAAGTAGTACGGACCCACCTTGAGGCCGCTGTCGTAGCCCTTGTACGTGCGGTACTCAGCCACGTAGTAATTGTTGTAGAGCTTGGTGTCGGTGCCGTTCGTCACGCGGAAGCCGGCAAACGTCCAGCCCGCCGCACTTTCGGCGCCATCCAACGGCGCACCCGACACTAGCAACCTGTCGACCATGAAGCCGTCGTAGTTGACCCCACCGTCACTCTTGTACTTGAATCCCAGCACCACATTCGTGGGGTACGCAGACAGGTCGGCAGTCAGGTCGACCCAACCTCCCGAGAACCCTTCTATGCCGTTCAGTTCCACGCTCGAATTCGACAGATTGGTGGGCACCGTGGTCCAGGTGGCGCCACCATCGGTCGAGATGATCACGGCAGCGTAGTCGTAACCCACCTCGATGCCGAAGTTCACCTTGGCGGTCAACGTAGCGCCGGCAGGCAGCGTAAACGCTTTCGTCATTCGGTTGTCCAGGTTGTTTGCCGAGCCACTGAAGTAGAAGTAGCTGCCCTCGAACGGATCCCCGATAGGCGAGGAAATTGCCTTCTGGGGAAGGATCACGAACACGCCCTGCGCCTGCTTGGTGTTGTATTCCATGGGTCCGAGCTTGTGCACGGACAACTGGCCTGCGCGTGCCACCTCATAGTTCAACCAGCCGAGCTGGAACTTCTCCCAGGCACCCATGTGACCCGGCTTGTTGCCGATAGTGTCCAGGCCGTCGTCCAACCAGGAGCCGGAGGACATCAACGACCAGAAGCCGGTGCCGTTCTCTCCGTAATAGTCGTAGAGATCGGGCAGACCGAGGTCATGGCCGTACTCGTGCGCGAAGACACCTACGCCGCCATCCTCAGGCTGGATGGTGTACTTACCGACCCAGTAATTGCTGTTGCCAATCTGAATACCGCCGCTCTTGTTGAAATCCGGACCGGCTGTTCCGATCAAGTTGTAGAACGCGTACCAGCTATGGCTCCAGATTGTCGTGGGAACCCCACCTTCTTCTTCTCCCATCCCGGCGTGGACTGACAGGAAGGTGTCGATGTAGCCGTCGGGCTCATCGAAGTTGCCATTCGCGTTGTAGTCGTATCGATCCCAGACGTCGAACTGGGCTAAGTACGCGTCGATCTGCGCGGGGGTCTTCCCCGCGGCAATCTGTGCGGCGTACCAACCGTTGACCGAGTCCTTCAGGAAGTACCAGACATTCGAGTCGGGATTGTCGTCATAGGCGGAGTGATTCCCCGGGACGGGGACCCAGTCGGTTACGTCGCCGAATACCGCATAGCGACCGGCAGATTGCTCGATGTAGAAGTTACGCATCGAGTTCGCTCCCGCCGCTTCGTCGAACAACAGTCCCTTGTAATGGCTGGTGCTGAAGTCCGGCACCCAGATAGTCGTGTTGTCGACTGCCCTGTTCGGCTCAGGCAGCGTGTTGTGCGCCAGGTCCGCGAACTCTCCCAGCACCGTCCAGATCGCGCCTTCGCCTTCACGCTCCAGCTGGACGTACTGGCCTTTTGCAATCTTGACGACCTTTCCATCGCCTTTGCCGGACAGTCTGGCCTCGAGAGCCATCTTCCTAATTTTCAATTGCTTGGTGGTCAGCGGATCGGGAAGGTTGTCGTTGCGACGAACAGCGTCCGCCCGATCGCCGACACCGTCTGACGCCAGTGGAGCGCTGACGGCTCCGACCAAGCCCAAGGCCGCAGCTGCGGCCAGCCACAAGATTCGACTATTCATGGTATGCCCCACTATTGATTTGGACTGGGGGGAATCAGTCCGGCGACCATCGGTGTCCTTCGTGGTCGTGCGCGCGGAGGGCTACCGGCGATACGCCGGACTCACGCTGATTAGGCCCCAGTCACAAAGGCAGCACCATTGTGAAAAATCGATAGCCTGCCAAGCCAATGACGAACAAGGCCGAGGCCCCCCTCGATTCCGAAGACCGCACTGCCTGGAAACGAATCCTGCGTTTAGCCCAGTTCCAAACTGACCCGAGAATCAGGACAAGATCGCTTGCATCTGCCCGACTTCATTGGCATTCACCTCTTCGGAGCCGAGGGGAAACTGACAACGTTCGCCATGTCATTCGCACGACATGCGGATTTTCACGACAGCTAACAAGTAAGTTCGGCGCGAGTAAGTTGAAGACCGGAGACGCTTTTCCGCCGCGCCGAACGAACCGCCCTCGCCGACCGAGCGGGGACCGAACAGCGCTCCGGTTGTAAAGCGTCGCTTGTCAGTTTACGATGAGACGTGGTCAGGAGCTTCCGACACAAGGGCCTCGAGGCGTTCTTTAGACGTGGCACCAAGGCCGGAATACAGCCGCAGCATGCGTCCAAGCTCAGGCTGCAACTGACCGCCCTGGATGCCGCGACTAAGCCTAGCGATCTCGCAGCGCCTGGGTGGCGCCTGCATTCGCTGACCGGTGAGTTACGGGGGTTCCACTCGATCACGGTCAACGGCAACTGGCGCGTGATCTTCAGATTCGTTGGGCAGGACGTCGAACTCGTCGACTATCTGGATTACCACTGACAAGCAAATTTCATGAACAACATGCACAACCCTGCGCACCCCGGTGAGGTTCTCCGCGAGTATCTCCCCGAGGGAGTATCGATCGGAGAGGTCGCCAAGCGCCTCGGCGTCACCCGGCAGGCTCTGTCCGCGCTGCTGAACGGACGTGCCGGCGTCAGCGCATCGATGGCGCTGCGCCTCGAAGGAGCACTCGGGACCAGCGCCGAGATGTGGCTCAACATGCAGATGAACCACGACCTCTGGCAAGCGCGCAAACGCCCACCGCGAGTGCAGCGAATGTCCGCATCAAACAGGGCGGCTTGAGGGCATCAGACGCCAGCCGACTCTAAACCTACCTGCTACGGAAAGCGGGGGGACGTCATTCTTGACGTTGATCCATGGCCGATCCCGTCACGTGCATGCGCGCAACTGGTGAACCCGAGTTCGTTCAACCCCTGTTCGTGGAACTCGACGAGCACCGGGCTTCAACGATCCTTGCCATGCTCGCGCGTCTCTATCGAATCCACCTTTCCGGCAATGAACCGAATTCGCCGCACCAGCTTGTTGGGGCCGAAGTCGTAGGTCCAAAGATCCACCGGGACGTCTTCGCTTCCCTCGAAGGGGATCTCCTGCCCGCCGTACTCGAATCGCGGTTGACGGGTCATCCACGTGCGCTGCGTCTCGGTGGGTTCGCCGCAGTACTCGCGAACCTCTTCAATCGGATCGCCTTCGGTGATCACCTTGCTGCCGCATCGGACCGAATCGGCAGACGCCCCACTCGCGAGCAGCAAGCCCGACAGGATCCCGACAAGCCGGATCCCTGCGTTCAATTTCCGATTCCCGCTGTCCTTTCGCACTGCTGATCCTCGCACATCAAGACTGAACCGGCATTCCTGCGGGAGTGGCCGGACTCCGATGCTTTTATTCCGGAAGTAGGACTTTACTTGCATTGGTCTGGCACTGGAATCGGTGGGGGGCAAGTCAATCCAGTACATCCAGCCGGGCAAGACGAACCAGAACGCGTACATCGAGCGGTTCAACCGGACACTGCGCAATGAACTGCTGGACCAGCACCTATTCGTACGGCTGGAAGACGTTTGCGAGGCTGCCTACTCGTGGCGGCTCGAGTACAACGAAGTCCGACCTCATGACTCGCTCGGCGAGCTGACGCCGATCGAATATGCCCACGCCGCCGGAAGCTCTAGTTCTGAACTGTCGCCTTGACGGGGAAGCTTACGCAGGACTTTCGGCCAAATTCAGAACGTCAAGGCTTCGGCTCCGCCTCGACCAGCCAGTGCCCGTTACCCCAGATCAGCAACGCGAGCTGCTCGATCCAGTCAGGGCGCGCAGTGGCGGTGACGACCTCGATCGACGAATGCTTCGAACTGCCTGCACCCGGCAATACCCGTAACGCGGTGTAATGCGTTTCACCCCCGACACATTGAATCTCGGTTACCCCTGCTTTGGCGGCTCCGCTCCGTAGCACCTCGATCCGGTGGCGGCCGGGCGCCAGGCGTATCGGCACCAACGTGTCGGACATCGTCTTCGGAAGCGGCGGGCCGGGCTGCCCATCAATTAGAAGCGCGGCGTCGCTGATCGAATCGGGAGCACCGATCACAACGCGGCACTCCGTGCCGGACGGCAGACTCTGCAAGTACTGGTCCCGCCGGCTCGGCGGAACGGCCAGAAACGTCTCCTTGCCGGTCGCCCGCAACTGCAGATCTTGGGCGGTGACCGTGACGCTGGCTGGACCGCTGGGTTCCCCACCAGCCCAATTCCCGCCGGAGCGCAGTCCGTACTGAACATCTGCAGCATGGCCCTCATGGTCATACGCGACGAGGATGTACCCCTCCTCCTTATCCCACACGGGCGCGGGAATCCCGCCACCGAAGACGATCACGCCGACGTTTCGGTCCGTGATCCGGAATGCATCGAACCGCCAGTACTCGCTCTGTATCAGCGGCTCGCCGAGTCTGCTTCTGACCGTTGCCCGATCTGTTTCGGCGGCGACGATCGGCGCGGTCATGCTTGGCAGGTCATTTCTGACACTGCTGAAGTGCACCGGAAAGCCGATGCACCCACCAAGCATCACGCCTGTCATCACGGCGATGACTGTGCGCACCATGGCCGGCCCTCCGACACCCGAGTGATTTCAAGGACAGGATCGAAACGCGGGCGCGCAATTCGTCCCTGTCGGATCGCGCCTTTCTGCGCCACAGCGTGACGCGCCGGGCCTCAACTCGGTATTAGGAATTCAGCGGACCGCCGTCACCTTCCCAGTTTTTCAGCAACACCGACGTCCCAGGGTCCTCGGTCGACCCATTTTCCGATAGTCCGCGGGTGATGCCCGAAAACCCATGCAAATCAACAACTTGAGCTTATCGACAGATAGCTTGCAGATTATTCCGAGCACATGGTTTACACATTTCCGCATTTGGGGGAGCGCCCCCAGATGCCCTGGAACGAGTGTAAGCCGATGGATGAACGCCTCCGCTTCATAGCCCGCCTGCTGGAAGGCGAGAAGATGGCGCCCGCTGTGCCGCGAGTTCGGCATCTCCCGGGTCACCGGCTACAAGATCTTCGAGCGCTACAAGGCCTGCGGCCTCGATGGGCTGCACGATCGCAGCCAGGCCCCCTACCGGCAGGCCAACAAGCTGCCGTTCCAGGTCGAGCGGGCGATCCTCGGCATCAAGAAGGAGTTCCCGTCCTGGGGCGCGCCGAAGATCCGCGACAAGCTGATCCGCGAGTACCCGATGATCCCGCCGCCCGCGGTGAGCACGATCCACGCCGCGCTCGATCGCAACGGCCTCGTCAAGCGACGCAAGCGCCGGCGCTACAAGGCCTGCGGCACGCCGCTGTCCGCCGCCCACGCGCCCAACGGACTCTGGTGCGCCGACTACAAGGGCGAGTTCCTGCTCGGCAACCGGCAGTACTGCTACCCGCTCACCGTCACCGATTACCGCTCCCGCTACCTGCTCGCCTGCGAAGGCCTCGAGTCGACCAAGTCGAAGTTCGCCTTCTCCGTCTTCGAGCGCACCTTCCGCGACTTCGGCCTGCCCGCCGCGATCCGCACCGACAACGGCACGCCGTTCGCCGCGCCCTGGGCGTTGTTCGGCTTGTCCCGCCTCGCCGTCTGGTGGCTGCGCTTAGGCATCCGCCTGCAGCGCATCAAGCCCGGCAAGCCGCAGCAGAACGGCCGCCATGAGCGCATGCATCTCACGCTCAAGAACGAGACGACCAAGCCCGCCGCGTTCAACTTCCTGCAGCAGCAGGAGCGCTTCGAGGACTTCATCCGGGTTTACAACCAGGAGCGGCCGCACCAGGCGCTCGGCGGCGCCTACCCGGCCGAGATCTATACACCCTCAGCCCGCCCCTACGAGCCGCCGCAGGATCCCGAGTACCCGTTCCACGATCGCACCGTCCGCGTGACGCGCTGCGGCCGCATCTGCCTCGGCAGTCGCAAGATCAACCTGAGTACGGCGCTGGCGGAGCAGCTGGTGGGCATCCGCGAGGTCGACGACCAGGTCTGGCAGGTCAGCTTCCTGGAGTACGATCTGGGATACTTCGATCGAGATCAGGACCGGGTCGAGCCCGGTCCCAATCCCTTCGCCCCGGACACAGTGTTAACCATGTGTCCGGAATGAGATGTAAACCATGTGATCGGAATGCACCGACTTGGAAGTGGTGGCCGGGGACGGAATCGAACCATCGACACGCGGATTTTCAATCCGCTGCTCTACCAACTGAGCTACCCGGCCACGGTAGGGTCCGGCGGAGCGCCGGCCTGCAGAGAGCCCGAAATTAGACCCGAGGGCTCTCCCTCCGTCAAGGATTGCTCTGTGGCGGGCCCGGCGGCGGCCCTAGGCAATAGTCACGTTGCGGCGACAGCACCGGCCGGTCACCGTGATCTGGCCATGGCCATGCAGCTCTCCTCCTCTGCGTTCGGCCCGAGCCAGGCGATCCCCCGGCGGTACACCTGCGAGGGCGACGACGTGTCGCCGCCGCTCGCCTGGCATGGCGTGCCGCCCGGCGCCCGGTCGCTGGTCCTGATCGTCGACGACCCGGACGCGCCGGACCCGCGCGCTCCCCGCATGACCTGGGTGCACTGGGTGCTCGCCAACCTGCCCGTCGACCCTGGCAGCCTGCCCGAGGGGGTCGCCTCGTCGGCGCTGCCCGTCGGCACGGTCGAAGGCCGCAACGACTGGAAGCGCACCGGCTACGGCGGTCCCTGCCCTCCTGTCGGCCGGCACCGCTACTTCCACAAGCTCTACGCGCTCGACGCGGAGTTGAGCGGCCTGCCACCGCACCCGACCAAGGCGCAGGTCGAGGCGGCGATGAACGGCCACGTGCTTGCGCACGCGGAGCTGGTCGGAACCTACGAGAAGTCGTCGGGCCGTTGACGTCATCGCCCGCGCCTCCCGGCGGCAGCGGGCATCGCGCGCCGGCTGTGTAATCCCCCGGATGGTCACGCCGTCGCCGCGGCGTGAAGATGATTCCATCATGAACGGGCTGTGGAACAAGCGCCCGGACTTCAATGCCCGCCGTCAGGCGATGGTGGACCGCCAGATCGTGCACCGCGGCGTGCGCGACCCGCTCGTACTCGACGCCATGCGCAGCGTCCCGCGCGAAGCCTTCCTGCCACCGGCACTGCACGAGTTTGCCTACGAGGACAAACCGCTGCCGATCGAGGAAGGCCAGACGATCTCGCAGCCCTACATCGTCGCGCTGATGGCGGAGGCGCTGCAGCTCGAGGGCGGCGAGACGCGTGCTCGAGATCGGCACCGGGTCGGGCTATGCCGCGGCCGTCATCGCCCGGATCGCGGGCCGCGTGTACACGGTCGAGCGCTACGGCCAGCTGGCGGTCAAGGCCGCCGAGGCGCTCGTCGACCGCCGGCTGCGACAACGTGCACGTGCTGCATGGCGACGGCACGCTCGGCTGGCCGGAGCACGCGCCGTACGACGCGATCGTCGTCGCGGCCGGCGGCCCGCGCGTGCCGGAGTCGCTGAAGGACCAGCTCAAGATCGGCGGCCGCATGGTGATCCCGGTCGGCGCCATCGACCGCGCAGACGCAGGAGCTGCTCCGCATCACGCGGCTGTCGGAGCGCGAGTTCAAGACCGAAGAACTGCTCGACGTGCGCTTCGTGCCGCTGGTAGGCGAGGAAGGCTGGCGGCCCGACCGGCCGGACGACCAGCCGATACCGCCGACTCGCGCGCGGACGCGGCCGGCAGAGGATGCGCGGATCGCGCGACTGATCGCCCAGACCGGCGAGCCGTTCGCCGACCTCGAATCGGCCGACCTGGCCCCGCTGCTCGCGCGCATCGGCGACGCCCGCGTGGTGCTGATAGGCGAGGCCACGCACGGCACCAGCGAGTTCTACCGCATGCGCGCCCGCATCTCGCGCGAGCTGATCGCGCGCGGCGGATTCTCCTTCGTCGCCATCGAGGGCGACTGGCCGGACGCGGCCCGCGTCGATCACTACGTGCGTCACGCGGACACGCCGCCGTCGGAGTGGACGGCGTTCGCGCGCTTCCCGACCTGGATGTGGCGCAACCGCGAGACGCGGGCCTTCGTCGACTGGCTGCGCGCGCACAACGCGCAGCCGCAAGTACGCGCAGCGGGTGGCGTTCCACGGACTCGACCTGTACAGCCTGCACAGCTCGATCCGCGCGGTGCTCGATTACCTCGACCAGGTGGATCCGCGCACGGCGCAGCTCGCGCGCGCGCGCTACGGCTGCCTGACGCCGTGGCAGACGGACCCGGCCACCTACGGCCACGCGGCGCTGACGGGCGAGTACCGCAGCTGCGAGGACGACGTGGTCGCGGTGCTGCGTCGAACTGCAGCGCAAGCAGCAGGCATACGCCGAGCACGACGGCGAGCGCTTCCTCGACGCGGTCGCAGAACGCGCGGCTGGTGGCCAACGCCGAGCACTACTACCGCATCATGTACTACGGCTCGCGCGCGAGTCTGGAACCTGCGCGACCGCCACATGTTCGACACGCTCGAGGAACTGCTGCGGCATTCACGGGCCTGCCAGCCGAGGCCGTGGTGTGGGCGCACAACTCGCACGTCGGCGACGCCGCGCGCGACGGAGATGTCCGACCGCGGCGAGTTCAACCTCGGCCAGCTGTGCCGGCAGCGGTTCGGCGACGCCGCCTATGCTGATCGGGTTCGGCACGCACGACGGCACGGTCGCGGCGGCGTCGGACTGGGACGGCCCGATGCAGGTGAAGAACGTCCGCCCGTCGCTCGAGCAGAGCTACGAGCGCCTGTTCCACGACAGCGGCGAGCCGCGGCTGCTGCTGCCGCTGCGCGCGCCCGTGTCGCCGCAGCTGCGCGACGGCGCTGCTGGCGCCGCGGCTGCGAGCGGGCGATCGGCGTGATCTACCGGCCCGAGACCGAACTGCAGAGCCACTACTTCCAGGCCGTGCTGCCCGCGCAGTTCGACGAGTACATCTGGTTCGACCGCACCCGCGCGGTGACGCCGCTCGACTCGACCGAGCTGCACGGCACGCCGGACACCTACCCGTTTGGCGTCTGAGCGCGCACCATGAATGCCTGGCGCGACATCGACTACGTGCTCGCGAAGCTGGCGTGGATGCGCCAGCAGCGCATCTGGCCCAACGGCCTGCGCTATCTCTGGACCGACGCTTTCGGCCTGGTGCTGCTGCTCTCGCTGCACGCGGAGCTCGAGGACCCGATCTACATCGAACAGGCGCGCGATCGTCGTCGACGAGGTCGAACGCGTGCTCGGCCGCCCGCGCGGCATGCGCATCGGCGAGGCGCCCGACCGCGACGGCCAGTACTACCACTACCTGGCGATGTGGCTGTACGCGCTCTCCGTGCTGGCGCGCGCTGCGCCGGAGTACCGCGCCCGCGGCGTGCAGCTCGCGCGCGACGTGCACGCGGCGTTCGTCGTTCCGGGCCGCGGCGTGTGGTGGAAGATGCGCGAGGACCTGAGCGCGCCGTACCCGGGCTACGACGGCTTCGGCGCGCTCGACGCGTTCGACGGCTACGTCGTCGTACCGGTGCCTGGACGAGACGTCGCTGACGCCGCAGGTCATGGACATGCGCCGCCTGGTCGAGCGCGACGCGCGGGACCTCGTGATCCGCCAGGACCTGGGCCTCGGCATGATGCTGTGGATGACGCAGTTCTTTCCGCAGGAGCCTTGGGCCGTCACGCAGCGCGCGCGCAGCCTCGCGATGCTGGATCGGCTCTGGGTCGACGACGCGGGCTACTTCTGCCGCGGAGCCGGGATGCCCGACGTCCGGTTCGCGTTCACCAACTACGGCGTCTCGATCGGACTGCAGGCCGTCGGCGCGTCACCGGAGCGCGTGCGGCGGGTGCACGAGTACTTCGAGGGCTACCGGTCGGGCGACGAGTACGACCACGAGGCGATCACGCACGTGATGGCGTGCAGCGCGCATTTCCCGGGGTACCTGCTGAAGGGGTACGGACAAGCCTAACGCAACTGGCTGTCCTTGCTGCCGCGCCGGTTGTACAGGCTGGCCGCGCCCTGCGCCTGGTCCCGCTCTTCCTGGCATGGCAGGCACAGCCGCACGCCGGGCACGGCCTGTCGGCGCGGCTCCGGAATCGACTCGCCGCATTCCTCGCAATGACTCAGGCTCGGCCCGCTCGGCAGCTGCGCCTGCGCCCGCTTGATGGCGTCGGCGATGCTGTCGTCGATCTGCTGCTGTACGGCGCCGTCGCCGGCCCAACCGGTGGCCATCTGGAAACCCTCACCCCGGCCCTCTCCCGCGAAGACGCGGGAGAGGGGGAGGACGGAAAGATTACAACATCAGCCGCGGGATGCGTGCCAGCGGCGGATCTGCGCCAGCCCGACGCGGCCGGCGGCGGGGTCGGCGTCCGCCGCGGGCGTCCAGCCCGTCACCGTGCCGAGGCCGGGGCCCACGGCCAGCGCCTCGGCCACGGGGTCATGCGCAAAGTAGATGCTGCGCGTGACCAGTACCGGAATGCCGACCGCGCTCGCCGCCTGCAGCCCCATGCGCGAGTCCTCGATTGCAACCGCCGCCTGCCGGCAGGCCCAGCTGCTCCAGTGCCATGCCGGTAAGCCTGCGGATCGGGCTTCTTCTGCCGGCGCGTCCTCGGCGCAGACCACGGCGGCGAAGCGACCCTGCCAGCGCGGCCCCAGGTGCGCGCCCAGCAGCGCCGCGACATTGCCGCGGCTCGTGGTCGTGACGATCGCCATGCGCACGCCGGCGCCGGCGCAGTCGTCGAACAGCTCGCTGACGCCCGGGCGCAGCGGCAAGGCGCCGCTCGCGACGCGCTCGGCATACGCTGGTTCTTGAGCACGTGGATGCGCCTCGCCAGCGCCTGTCGCTCGTCCATCGAGGGCGGCGCGAGCGGCTCGGTCTCCATGTAGTGCAGCAGTCGCTCGTAGCCGCCAGCGACGCGCAGGAGTTCGCCGTATCGTTCCTCGCTCCAGCGCCAGGGCACGCTGAGTTGTCGAACGCGGCATTCATCGCGACGAGATGCCCGTCACGCTCGGTTTCGGCGAGCGTGCCGTCGACGTCCCAGAGAATGGCTTTAAGCATCGGCGATTCTCACCCTCACCCCGCCCTCCTCCGACGCTGACGATTCTCGCCAGGTCCCTGGTTGGATGCGCCCAAGCGCGATCAGTGACCGGAACAGCAAGTCGATCGACACGCTGGGATCGCCCGCTTCCATTTTGGCCACCCGGGACTGGCTCGACCGGATGACGCTGGCGAGCTGGCCCTGCGTGAGACGGCTCTGCACACGCTGCAGCTTGAGGCCGCTCGCCAGACGGAGCCGCAGTTCGACCAGGGCCCGCTCTTCCGCTGTCAGGCCGAGAAACTCGCCGGCATCGGCTACGGCCCAACCACGGTCCAGAAGCTTGCGGCGTTTAGCGGCTCGCATCGTCGTACTCCCGCAACCTTCTGCGGCAGGTCGCGATGACCTGCCCTGGTGTACTTCGCGTCTTCTTGGCAAAGACATCGGCGATCACGATCGCGTCCGTGTCGATTCGGTAGACGATGCGCCATGACTGATCCGACGTCGTTTACCCTCAATTCGTGACACCGCGGACCAATGACGGGTAGTGGCCTGCTCATTGGCAGGCCGATCATCTCACCAGACTGCAGACGCCTGAGGAGATAGCCGACCTCAATCCGCGCAGCCGCGCCGAACGGCGGACTCTTGATTTCGCCCCGCAGCCACGCGAGGGGTTTGTCCCTGCGCGGCAATCTCACTGTATGTCCATTCTGACATTTTAGTCAAGTCGATGGTCATGGGAGATTCGCGGTCGGCGCACGCTTCAGCCAGCCGAGTAATGGGCGGGAAAACCCACGAATGCGGGAGAGGGAGCAGACCCTCACCCGCGCTACGCCACCTCTCCCGCAAGCGGGAGAGGGAGCGTCAGGCGCGGCGCTTGCGGTCCATCAGCCGCAGGATCAGCGGGGTCAGGATCAGCTGCATCGCCAGGCCCATCTTGCCGCCGGGGCAGACGATGTTGTTCGGCCGTGCTCATCCACGATTCGTCCAGCATCGACAGCAGGTAGGGGAAGTCGATGCCCTTGGGATTCGCGAAACGGATCACGACCATCGACTCGTCGGCGGTCGGGATGTCGGCCGCGATGAACGGGTTGCTGGTGTCCACGGTCGGCACGCGCTGGAAGTTGACGTGCGTGCGGCTGAACTGCGGACAGATGTGGTTCACGTAGTCGGGCATGCGGCGCAGGATGGTGTCGACCACCGCGTCCTGGCTGTAGCCGCGCTGGGTCTTGTCGCGGTGCAGCTTCTGGATCCACTCGAGGTTGATGATCGGCACCACGCCGACCAGCAGGTCGACGTGCCGGGCCACGTCGCCCTCGGGCCCGACGTAGCCGCCGTGCAGGCCTTCGTAGAACAGCAGGTCGCTGTCGCCCATCGGCTTCCACTCGGTGAAAGTCCCGGGCGCGCTGCCGAGCTCCTTCGCCTCGACCTCGTCGTGCACGTAGCGGCGCACCTTGCCCTGCCCGGTCTTGCCGTAGGTGTCGAACGTCTCCGCGAGCTCACCCAGCAGGTTGGACTCGGGGCCGAAATGGCTGATCTGCGGGCCTTCGCCGGTGTCGGCCGCCTTCACCCGCGCGCGCATCTCGACGCGGTTGTAGCGGTGGAACGAATCGCCTTCGATCACCTGCGCGGTGATGCCCTCGCGCCGGAAGATGTGCGCGAAGCTCTTCATGACGGTGCTGGTGCCGGCGCCCGAGGAACCTGTGACGGCGATGACGGGATGCTTGGTGGACATGTGCGTGCTCGCAGGAAAGTTGTTCGTTGGTCTGGCGGTCGTCGGCCGGGTGTCGTCGTGGCTTTGTGTTGCCCGCCGTCAGTTCGAGCCCGAGCGGAACAGCGAGCGCTCGTTGAACAACGGCGACGAGTAGCGACGGTCGATGCCCTTGTCGTGCTCCCAGTGGTAGCGCGCGATGCGGTCGACCTCGTTCTTCGAGCCCAGGATCACCGGCACGCGCTGGTGCAGCTGGTGCGGCAGCAGCTCGAGGATGCGCTGGCGCCCGGTCGAGGCGGCGCCGCCGGCCTGCTCGATCAGGAAGCCGATCGGGCTGGCTTCGTACATCAGGCGCAGGCGGCCCGGCTTCTCGGGGTCGCGCGTGTCGCGCGGGTACATGAACACGCCGCCGCGCACCAGGATGCGGTGCACCTCGGCCACCATCGACGCGATCCAGCGCATGTTGAAATCCTTGCCGCGCTCGCCCGACTTGCCGTCCTGGCACTCGGTCACGTAGCGGTGCACGGGTGCTTCCCAGAAGCGCGCGTTGCTGGTGTTGATGGCGAACTCGCTGGTGTCCTCGGGGATGCGCAGGTCCGGGTGCGTCAGGATGAAGTTGCCGACCTCGCGGTCCAGCGTGAACCCGTGCGTGCCCTTGCCGACGGTCAGCACCAGCATGGTCGACGGGCCATAGATCGCGTAGCCCGCCGCCACCTGCTCGATCCCCTTCTGCAGGAAGTCCTCGACCCTGGGCGGATCCGTCTTGTCGTGCCGCAGGATCGAGAAGATCGTGCCGATGGAGACGTTGACGTCGGCGTTCGACGAGCCGTCGAGCGGGTCGAACACCAGCAGGAACCGGCCGCGCGGGTACTCGGCAGGGATCGGATACGGGTCGTCGAGTTCCTCCGAGGCCATGCCGGCGACGAGGCCGCCCCACTCGCAGCTCTTCAGGATCACCTCGTTGGAGCTGACGTCGAGCTTCACCTGCTGCTCGCCCTGCACGTTGTCGGTGCCGGCCTTGCCGAGATGGCCGCCGAGCGCGCCCTTGGCGGCCATCGACGAGATGGTCTTGATCGCGGCGGCGACGTCGATCAGCAGCGCGCCCAGGTCGCGCGAGCCCTCGATGCCCTCGAGCTGCTGGATCAGGAACTTCGACAGTGTGGTGCGACCGAGATGCATGGTGGCGGTCCTAGTTCAGGCTCTCAGCCTTGGCGGGAGGGGTGGGGCGAGGTCGAACACGCGGCTGGCACGGATGTCTTCGGGCGAGGATCGTGCTGAGGTCCTCGCGCGTCAATGCGCGCTCGGGCTGGGCGAACAGCCGGCTCGCCTGGCGCAGGCGCGCACGGTCGAGCGCGTTGCGGATGCTGCGGGCGTTGGCGAACTGCGGCTGGCGGATGCGGTGCGCGATGTAGTCCTGGAACAGCTCGCGCGCGCCCGCACCAAACTGGTAGTGCTGCTCGGCCAGCATGCGTTCGGCGATGCTGAGCAGCTCGTCCTCGGCGAAGTCGGGGAACGCCAGGTGATGCGCGATGCGCGAGCGCATGCCCGGGTTCGACTGGAAGAAGGTCTCCATGCGGTCGCCGTAGCCCGCCAGGATCACGACCAGGTCGTCGCGGTTGTTCTCCATCACCTGCATCAGGATCTCGATCGCTTCCTGGCCGTAGTCGCGCTCGTTGTCCGGCCGGTACAGGTAGTAGGCCTCGTCGATGAACAGCACGCCGCCCATCGCCTTCTTCAGCACCTCGCGCGTCTTCGGTGCCGTGTGGCCGACATACTGGCCGACCAGGTCGTCGCGCGTGACCGCAACGAGGTGGCCTTTGCGGATGTAGCCCAGGCGATGAAGTATCTGCGCCATGCGCAGCGCGACAGTCGTCTTGCCGGTGCCGGGATTGCCCGTGAAGGACATGTGCAGGCTCGGGGCCTGCGCCTGCAGGCCCTGGTTCATGCGCAGACGGTCGATCACCAGCAGTGCGGCGATGTCGCGGATGCGCGCCTTGACCGGGGCCAGGCCGACCAGGTCGCGGTCGAGCTCGTCGAGCACGCCGCCGGCATTGCTCTGGGCCATCACCTCCGCGACGGTGCGCGCGGCTTCCACTCCCTCACCCGCGCTGCGCGCGACCTCTCCCGCTGAAGCGGGAGAGGTGGAGCCCGCGACCTCTCCCGCTGACGCGGGAGAGGTGATCGAGCCGGGAATACTGTATTTCACGCTCCAGCACTCTGTTGCTTCGGGTTCCGCTCGCCTTTACTTCTGGTACCGCTCGCCTTCCGGCGCTTCGGCGTCATAGCCACGGATCGTGTAGCGGATCGTGCGGCCGTTCGTCTCCTGCCGCTGCAGCCCGAAGCCCGCCTCGCGCGGCGGCCGGTTGACGATGAAGCTCATCGCGATCGTCTCCACGCCGCGGGTCGAGTCGAACGCAACCAGGCGGATGTAGTGATTGGGGAACGTGCTGCGACAGCCCTTCAGCTCGACCATCACGCCCGCGGCGTCGTTCAGGTCGAACATCGGGTTGCCGTACATCTCCCAGTACGTGTTGCGCGGATGCGGATCGTCGGTGTACTCGACGCTCCAGGCGTAACCCCGCTTCAGTCCGTACTCGATCTGCAGGGTGATCTCGGCGTCCGTCAGGTCCGGCAGGAAGCTGAACTGGCCCTGGGTCAGTTGCCCGGTGGGATTGGTCATCATGGGTCTATGTCTCCTGGCGCTCGGGTCAGTTGGACGCAGTCGGCGTGACGGCGTAGTCCGACGTGTCGGTCGACGTGTAGTTGAAGGTGATGTCGCCCCAGGTGTCGAGGGCCTGCTTCAGCGGCGTGCAGAACTGCGCGGCCTTCTTCAGGATCTCCGGGCCTTCGTTGATGATGTCCTTGCCCTCGTTGCGGGCCTTGACCATCGATTCGAGCGCGACGCGGTTGGCGACCGCACCCGCCTGGATGCCCGCAGGGTGCCCGATCGTGCCACCGCCGAACTGCAGCACCACGTCGTCGCCGAAGAGGTCGAGCAACTGGTGCATCTGGCCGGCGTGGATGCCACCGCTCGCCACGGGCATGACCTTCTTCAGGTCGGCCCAGTCCTGGTCGAAGAACAGGCCGCGCGGCAGGTCCTGCTTCGTGTAGCTGTCACGGCAGACGTTGTAGTAGCCCTGCACGGTGAGCGGGTCGCCCTCGAGCTTGCCGACGGCGGTGCCGGTGTGCAGGTGGTCGCAACCCGCGAGCCGCAGCCACTTGGCGATCACGCGGAAGCTGACGCCGTGGTTCTTCTGCCGTGTGTAGGTGCCATGGCCGGCGCGATGCATGTGCATGATCATGTCGTTCCGGCGGCACCAGTTGGCCATGCTCTGGATCGCGGTCCAGCCGATCACGAGGTCGACCATCACGATGATCGAGCCCAGGTCCTTGGCGAACTCGGCGCGCTCGTACATGTCCTCCATCGTCGCGGCGGTGACGTTGAGGTACGAGCCCTTCACCTCGCCCGTCGCGGCGCTGGCCTTGTTGACCGCGTCCATCACGTACAGGAAGCGGTCGCGCCAGTGCATGAACGGCTGCGAGTTGATGTTCTCGTCGTCCTTCATGAAGTCGAGGCCGCCCTTCAGGCCCTCGTACACGACGCGGCCGTAGTTGCGGCCGGAGAGGCCGAGCTTGGGCTTGGTGGTGGCGCCGAGCAGCGGGCGGCCGAACTTGTCGAGGCGCTCGCGCTCGACCACGAGACCGGTCGGCGGGCCCTTGAAGGTCTTCACGTAGGCCACGGGGACGCGGATGTCCTCGAGGCGCGCGGCCTTCAGCGGCTTGAAGCTGAAGACGTTGCCGATGAGGCTCGCGGTCATGTTCGCGATCGAGCCTTCCTCGAACAGGATGATGTCGTAGGCGACCCAGGCGAAGTACTGCGCCCGGCCGTGCTCGGCACCGGCTCGACCTTGAAGGCCTTGGCGCGGTAGCTGTCGCAGGCGGTGAGGCGATCGGTCCAGACGACCGTCCAGGTGGCGGTGCTTGATTCACCCGCCACTGCGGCGGCGGCCTCGACCGGATCGACGCCTTCCTGCGGCGTGATGCGGAACAGGCAGATCGTGTCGGTTTCCTTCGGCACGTAGTCGGCATCCCAGTACCCCATCTGGCGGTACTTGAGGACGCCCGCGCTGTAGCGCTTTTTCTTGTCGGTGATCTGGTTCTGGTTGCCGGAAATCTCGGGTGCGGTGGCCATGCGGGGCCCTCTGGTTGGCTGGAGCGTGAAGCCAAATGTAGGAGGGTCGATCATTTAGCTGAAGTCATATATTCTGATTTCAGCATTCAGCGTTTCTTAATTAGGGACGCTACCCGTTTCCGAAAAGGGTGGCGTCCCTGTTCGAGGTGTCATGAAAAACGTCTCGCTGCGGCAGCTGCGTGTCTTTGCCTCGGTAGCCAAGCACCTGAGCTTCGCCCGCGCGGCCGAGGAGCTGAACCTCTCCCCGCCTGCAGTTTCCATGCAAATCAAGGAGTTGGAGACCGAGGTCGGCCTGCCGTTGTTCGACCGCACCAGCCGCAGGGTGTCGCTGACCACGGTTGGCGAGTACCTGCTCGCCTACACCCGGCGCGTCCTGGTCGCCATGCGCGACGCCGAGGACGTGGTCGCCCGCTTCCGCGGCCTCAAGACCGGCTACCTCGACGTGGGCATGGTCAGCACCGCCAAGTACTTCGTGCCCCGGCTGCTGGCCCACTTCCGCGAGGACCACCCGGGCGTCGAGATCCGGCTGCAGGTCTGCAACAACCGCGACGAAGTCGTCGGCCTGATGCAGCAGGGCGCCGTCGAACTCGTGATCATGGGCCGTCCGCCGCAGGCCTGGCCGACGCGCGCCGAACCGTTCGCGATGCACCCGCACGTGCTCGTGACCTCGGTCGATCATCCGTTTACGCAGATGGAACGCGTGCCGGCGCGCGCCCTGCAGGAGGAAGGCTTCATCGTGCGCGAGCCGGGCTCCGGTACGCTGGCCGCGCTGGACGAGTACATGCTGGCCCACCACATGAAGGCCCGCGTCGCGATGCAGATGTCGAGCAACGAGGCGATCAAGCAGGCGGTGATGGCCGGCATGGGCATCTCGCTGCTGTCGCTGCACACGCTCGGGCTCGAGCTCGATCACGGCCTGATCGCAGTGCCCGAAGTCGAGGGCCTGCCCGTGATGCGTCGCTGGCACATCGTCAACAACCTGGCCAAGACGCTGTCACCGCCGGCCGAGGCGTTCCGCTGCTTCATCCTCGAGCACGGGGAGACATTCCTGGCCGAGCAGTTCGCGCGTCACGACGTGTCGCGCACCGGGGCGAAGCTGGGGGCGCTGGCGTGAGCGCTGCAATCGAGTTGAGAGTTCATACCTTGGTGATACCGTTCTGGTATGAAGATTGCAATCTCCGTTCCCGATGAAGTCTTCGAGGCGGGCGAGCACCTTGCGCGGCAGCTCGGGGTGTCCCGGAGCCAGTTGTACAGCGACGCACTGGCCCAGTACCTGACTGCACGCGGGGCCGCCGAGGTGACGGCGCGCCTCAATGCGATTTATTCAGTGCATCCGGCCAATTTGGAGCCTGCCCTCAAGCGCGCGCAGCTGAAGACTCTGGCTGATGAAGCGTGGTGAAGTCTGGTGGGCCTCACTGCCCGCGCCGACCGGTTCAGGCCCGGGGTTTCGCAGGCCCGTGCTGGTGCTGCAGTCTGACCCGTTCAACCAGAGTGGCATTTCGACCGTCATTGTCGCGGCGATCACGTCCAATCTGGTGATTGCAGATGCACCGGGCAACGTCCGGCTCGGCAAAGCTGACTCGGGACTGAGCAAGCCCTCGGTCGTCAACGTTTCGCAAGTCGTGACGCTTGACCGGCAGTTGCTGACCCAGCGCGTCCGCGCCCTGCCTGCCATGGCCATGCGTCATGTCGATGAGGGCCTTCGCCTGGTGCTGGGACTGGGTTGATGTATCCCGCCGCTACCGGCTGAAAAACTGCAGCTCGCCGAATTCCGTCTCGATCGCCGTCACCGCCGCGGCCACGGGCTCGCCGAGCCGCGCCGCCCACGCAGCCGCTTCCGCCATGCTCGTTGCATACAGCTGCTGCCGCGTCGCCAGCGGCATCTGCGGCTGCGCGCAGCCGCTGCAATCCAGCGCGGCCTCGAGCGAGAACTGCTCGTGCCGCTCCACGTGCGTGCGGTGCGCCCAGAGCCCGGTCGCCGGGTCGAAGTCGTACAGCGGCAGGAACCGGTGCCCCTGCCGCGCCACGAACAGCACCGCGTCGATCACGTAGTCCGCCTCGGCGTCGTCCATCGCGTAGTGGAACCCGACGCGGCACCAGCCCGGCTTGATGCCCTGGAACCCCTTGCGCACCCAGTCGCGGTAGCGCTCGGAGGTGGGCTGGTCGATGCCGAGCAGGCGGTGCCCGTAGGGCCCGGCGCAGGAGCAGCCTGCGCGCGACTGGATCCCGAACAGGTCGTTCAGCAGCACGGTCACGAACTTGGGGTGCAGGTAGCGCCCGCGCACGTCGCGCAGGTTGAACGAGACGATGCCGATGCGCCGCGACGGATCCGGATTACCCAGGACCTCGATCCGTGCCTCGGCCGACCAGCGCTGCAGCGCGCGCTGCAGCAGCTCGTGCTCGCGCGCCTCGATGCGCGCCACGCCGATCCTGCCCTTCAGCTCGAGCGCGAGCGCAGCCTTCATCGTCTGCAGCACGCCGGGCGTGCCCGCTTTTTCGCGTTCCTCGACGTCGGCGATGAAATCCTGGTCGTCGGGACTGACGTAATCGACGGTGCCGCCACCCGCCACGCTCGGCGGCAGGTCGCGCGCGTAGAGTCGCTCGTTGAACACCAGCACGCCGCTGGATCCCGGCCCGCCCAGGAACTTGTGCGGCGACAGGAACACCGCGTCATAGGACGCGTCGCCCCCGTCCGCCACCGGCGGCGGGTTCATGTCGATCTCGACGTACGGCGCGCTCGCCGCGTAATCGAAGCAGGCATAGGCATCGTGCGCGTGCAGCAGCCGCGCGATCTCGCGCGTGGGCGAGCGCATGCCGGTGACGTTCGACGCCGCGGAGAACGAACCGATGCGCAGTCGCCCCTGGTACTCCGGCGCCTGCAGCAGGCGCTCGAGGTGCGCGAGGTCCACGCCGCCGTCGGCGGCCAGGTTGACTTCGACCACCGTCGCCAGGCCTTGCCGCCAGGTGACTTCGTTGCTGTGGTGCTCGTACGGGCCGACGAACACGACCGGCTGCCGCGACTGCTGGAACCGCCGGAACTCCTCGAACCTGGCATCGCCCATGAACTCGCGCAGCTGCTCGCCCACCACCCGGCGCGTGGCCGGCGGCAGCGACACGCCGAGGATCTGCTGCAGCTTGTCGATCGCACCCGTCGCGCCCGTGCCGCAGGCGACGATGCGGCCCTGCGGACCGGCGTTGACCGACTCCTTGATCGCGCGCTCGGCCTCGTGCAGCAGCCGGCTCATGCTGCGACCGGTCAGGTCATCCTCGGTGTGCGTATTGGCGTAGATGCGCTGCAGGTTCTGCAGGTAGCGCTCGACGAAGGCGAGGCAGCGACCCGACGCGGTGTAATCGCAGTACACCATCAGCCGCCGGCCGAACGGCGTGTCGAACGCGGAGTCGATGCCGACGATCTGGGAGCGCAGGAACTCGAAGGACCATGGCGTCGTCATGGATCCATTCTATCCGCGGCGGCGCCTCGCAACGCACTAATCCGGCGTCGCCACCGCACATTCCGGCACTGCGTCGCGCGGCCGCTGGGTCGTACAATGGGGCTGCCGGATGATGTCTTCGGCGTGATACGGGAGAACGGCCATGTTGCACGCGCAGCATTCGATTCCCCAGGTCGGCGCACCGGACCCTGAGCTCCGCAATTCGCCCATCGCCGAGGAGGAAGACCTCGACACCGACGTGGTGCGCCAACAGGTGCCGGGCGAGCCGGTCTGCTGGTTCAACAGCGGCGAGTACCGTCACGGCGATTTCGTCGCCAGCGGCTCGCAGGTCCTGCGCTGCAGCTACGGCGTCTGGGTGGAAGCGGGTTCCGCCGATTCGCGCAGCGCGTGAGCAGCCGCTCGCTTGCAGGCTTCCTGCCAGCCTTCGCCCTAGACGTAACATGTTGATTTACATGTTGTAGGCGACGCGGTTGACGGCACGGTCCGATAGCTGATGTTTCCGCCCGCGGACAGCGGACACTGCTGCGGGCACTTTCACCCTGCGCCGCGGCCATGCATGATCCGGACTCATCGCAGGGAGAACGGCACATGGATATCCGCGGACGCAACCGCAGTTCGAACATCGAAGACCGTCGCGGCATGTCGCCGGTGCGCAAGGGCGTCGGGCTCAGCATCGGCGGCGTGCTGTTCCTGATCGTGCTGAGCCTCTTCGGCATCAACCCGCTGCCGTTCATCGGGGTCGCGACCAAGCAGCCTGAAGTGGAGATGCAGCAGTCGCCGCAGCCGTACCAGGAATCGGCTGAAGAGAAGGAACTCGCCGATGTCGCCGGCGTCACGCTGGCCGAGACCGAAGTCACGTGGAACCGGCTGTTTGAAGGCCGCTACCCCGCCCCGACCATGGTCATGTACAACGAGATGACACCGACCGGCTGCGGCACGGGACAGGCCGCCATGGGCCCGTTCT
Organism: uncultured Gammaproteobacteria bacterium; assembly: GCA_963846885.1. GTDB lineage: Bacteria > Pseudomonadota > Gammaproteobacteria > Steroidobacterales > Steroidobacteraceae > RPQJ01. The sequence continues at coordinate 6,730 of CAWJXS010000019.1, read as the reverse complement.
ACTGTCCGCTGGACCAGAAGGTCTACATCGACCTGACGTTCTTCCGCGAACTCGAGCAGAAGTTCGGCGCGCCGGGCGACTTCGCGCAGGCCTACGTCATTGCCCACGAAGTCGGACACCACGTGCAGCACCTGACCGGCACCGCGGACAAGGTGCGGCAGGCGCAGCAGCGCGCGGGCAGCAAGGCCGAGGCCAACCAGTATTCGGTGATGCTGGAACTGCAGGCCGACTGCTACGCCGGCGTCTGGGCGCGGGACGCCGCGCAGCGCCTGCAGATCACGCAGCAGGACATCGAGGAAGGCATGCGCGCCGCCTCCGCCATCGGCGACGACCGCCTGCAGCGCGCGTCACAGGGCCGCATCGTGCCTGATGCCTTCACGCACGGCACCTCCGAGCAGCGCATGCGCTGGCTGATGACCGGGATGAATTCGGGCGACCCGAACGCCTGCGATACCTTCAACGCCCGCGATCTTTAGTCACCTCTCCCGCTTGCGGGAGGAGGTCGATCGCGCCATGAAACCCCCTGGACCAGATCTCCCCTAGGACTTCCTGCCGCCCAGCAGCAGCAGTGCGGCGCCAATGGCAATCGCGCCCACGCCGGCCCAGACTGGAACATTGATCCTCTCTTTTTCCTTCACAGACATCTCAATCGGCCCCATCTTGATGTCGTGCGTCTCCTTCGTGTAACTGAATCCGCCGTAGGCGAGTCCAAGCACACCGGCAACGATCAGGACGATGGCTGATATCTTGACGGAATTCATGTTCACTCCCCTTGCGACACCCTGCCGATAGTCCGGCAGGCTGACAAACTGTTCCGGCCGTTACGCTCGCCGGCCGCGCTGTTCATTCATGCCCCGCGCGGCGACTGCCCGAGGGTAATCGGGGGCGAACAATGGGGAAAAGAATACGCATCCTGGCGACAGGCTCTGTTCGGTAGCGCACCGATAGCGAGCCCGCCGCCCACGGTAGCTCGGCGCTGCGCCGCACAGACGGGAGCCGCGAGATGCGCGATCTTGAGCGACATGTCGAAGTCGATACGATTCGCGGGTTGTCTCGTGGCGTTGTGTCTGATGCTGACGGCCGCCTGCAGCTCACTGCCGCGGGTCGTGCCGGACATGACGCCAGCAACCACGCCGACGCAGGTCGACAATGCGCAGGGGCCTCTCTCGCCGGCCCGTAGCCGCGCAATCCTGAAGGGGATCGAGCGCGGCGCCGACGAGACCAACATTTTCGACCGGCATCTTGCGCTGGAACAGGCAGTGTCGGACAGCCCCCTGCTGACCGGCAATCGAGTGATTCTGCTCGAGGACGGTCCGGATACCTATCGGGCGATGTTTACGGCCATCCTGGCGGCTCGCGACCACATCAACATGGAAACCTACATCCTCGAGGATGACGAGGTCGGCCGGCGCTTCGCGAGTGCCCTGCTCGATAAGCAGCGCCAGGGCGTACAGGTAAACCTGATCTACGACAGCGTTGGCACGCTTGGCACGCCGACAGAGTTCTTTCAGCGCCTGCGCGACGGCGGCATCCGCACCCTGGAGTTCAACCCGGTCAACCCAGCGACAGCGCAAGCGGGTTGGGACGTGAATCAGCGCGATCACCGCAAGCTCTTGATCATCGATGGCAAGACCGCGTTCCTCGGTGGCATCAACATCAGCAGCGTGTATTCGGGTGGCTCGTCCCCTCGAAGGCCTTCGGCGGGCACCGCCGGGAAGCTGCCGTGGCGCGATACCGACCTGCAAGTCGACGGCCCGGTGGTTGCGGAATTCCAGAAGCTGTTCCTGGCAACCTGGCAGGAGCAGAAAGGTGAGCCGCTGGCGCCCCGCAACTTCTTCCCGCCACCGCAGCCTCAGGGCAATGAGATAGTGCGCGCGATCGGCAGCTCGCCCGACGATGCTTTCAGCCTGATATACGTAACGCTGCTCTCCGCGATCAACAGCGCCGAGACTGAGGTCTGGCTCACCAATGCCTATTTCGTCCCGGACCCGCAGTTGCTGGCCTCGCTCAAGGCAGCGGCGACACGCGGCGTCGACGTTCGGCTGGTGGTGCCCAGCAAGACCGATTCGATGCTGGTGTTTCACGCCGGGCGCTACTACTACGACGAGGTCTTGCGCGACGGCGTGAAGATCTTCGAGCGTCGTGACGCGTTGATGCACTCGAAGACCGCGGTGATCGATGGCGTCTGGTCGACGGTCGGCTCGACCAACCTCGACTGGCGCAGCTTCCTGCACAACCAGGAGGTCAACGCCATCGTGCTGGGCACGGAGTTTGGTGACCACATGCGCGACGCGTTCCAGCGCGATCTCGCACTGTCCGAACAGATCACGCTCGAGACGTGGCGGCACCGCTCGGTCGTCGTGAGGGGCCAGGAGTGGCTCGCGCACCTCTGGGCGTACTGGCTCTAGGGGCGCGGCATGAACCCCATTGGATCAGAACTCCCCTATAGATCCAGCTTCCCGCCGTACCCGGTAAGCTCGAGATAGCCGCGGCCGAGTTCCGCGCCGCTCGCTTCGTCCAGCAGCCGGATCGGCCCTTCCCAGTACAGGATGCCGGTCGAGGGCCGTGAATCGAGTTCGGCATCCTCCAGCAGCGGCTCGACCAGCGTAGCGGCGATCGCCCACCTGCACACGCCAGCGGATCGGGTAAACGACACCCGTGCGCGGCGAGCGCCACGTAGCCAGCGGAGTCCACTCGACCTGGTCCGGACCATGAGTGGCTTCTGCCGGAGTCGCGCCCGGGGAGCGCAGCTTCGCGCTGGCCCAGCGCTCGCCACCGTTCGCGTCGTGCATGCGGAACGCCATCAGTGCGCCGCCGTCGTGCATGTTGACGCCGAGCCAGTCCCAGCCCTGCGCCTGCGGATCGACGTAGTCGCTGGACCACTCGTGATCGAACCACGCCTGGCCCGTGACGGCCTGCGGCCGTCCATCCACCGTGATCGTGCCGCTGACCGCGAGTTGCGGCAGGCTGTAGTAGTAGCTCGCGGCCCGCGGCGACGGGCCCTTGCGACTGAAGCCGCCGTCGCCCTGCAGCAGCGGCGGTTGCGTCGCCTCGAGCGTCAGCTCCAGGCCGAAGTCCTCGCCGTGCACGCTCGTGACGTAACGCCCCGGCTGCGATTGCCGCAGCGACCAGTCGTCCAGCTGCACGTCCAGGTTTCCTTCATGCGCATACGCCAGGCCGAAGCCGACGCGGGCGCTGCGCTGCGCGTGACGCAGCTTGCCCTGCGCAGGATCCGCGAGCGCGGCGTGCGCAAACAGCACCTGGCGCGGCGCGAAGCCACTGGGGTTTTCGGTCGCGAGACCCGTGCGGACGCGGAAGAACGTGACCTGGAACCCGCGCGGCGCGCGCACCTTGCTGTCGGTGGCGTCGATCCAGCCGGTCACGTACCACCACTCGATGCGGAAGTCCGGATGACTGCCCTCGTCGCGCGGGAACTGCAGTTCGAGCGCCGGGAACAACGGGCGGGTACGCGACCTGGGCTTGCGCAACGGAGGTCGTGACGACGAGCAGGCACGACAGCAACAGGAGCAGGAGACCCTCACCCCAACCCTCTCCCGCTGAAGCGGGAGAGCGAGCCGATGCGCGCATCACCAGTCCTCCTTGACCGCGCGCACCACGTCGTCGCCCATCGCGCGCCGGCCGCTGACCGCCGCGGTGACGGCGGCCGCGGCGATCAGCACGCCGCTCAGCAGCGCCAGCAGGCCCCAGGGCACGTGCACGTCCATGGTCCAGTGGAACGACTGCCGGTTGACGACGAAGATCAGGATCACGCTGACCAGCGCACCGACGACCAGCCCTGCTGCCACGCCGATCGCGCCCAGCGCCGCGCCCTCGAACGCCAGCATCTTGCCGATCTCCCGGCGCGTGACGCCCAGGTGCCGCAGCATGCCGAACTCGCCGCGCCGCGCGAGCACCTGCGAGCTGGTGCTGGCACTGATGCCGAACAGCCCGATCAGCACGGCCACGGCCTCCAGCAGGTAGGTGACGGCAAAGGTACGGTCGAACAGCGCCAGCGACAGCTTGCGGATCGTGGCCGGCGCGGCGATGTCGTAGTCGCCATCGCGCGCGATCGCGTCGCGCAGCCGGTTGCTGAAAGTCTCCTGGTCGACGCCGGGCCGCAGCCAGATCGCCGCGGTCGTCGCATTGCGCTCGCCAGTCAGCGCGATGAAGGCCTGCCGGTCCATCACGATCGAGCCGCCCGGCCGCTCGTAGTCACGCCACAGGCCACGCACGGTGGCACGCACGATCTTGCCGCCGAGCGGCAGATCGAACTCCGTGCCGACGTCGAAGCCGCGCAGGTCGAGCGCCGCCTCGGACGCCCACACCGGAATCGCGCCCCGCGGCGCAGCGGCCGTGGTCGCGCGCCGGACCGGCAGGATGCGGTCGGCCGTCGCGTCGTCGATCGGCCGCGCGATGATCGTGAGCGGCAGCCGCTCGCCCGGCAGCACCACGTCGATGAACTTGACGAAGTCCACGCGCTCGACCTCGGGCAGCGCCGCAATCGCCGCCTGGGCCTGCGGATCGAGATACGCCCCCGGCGCGGCGGAGCCCGCGCGGACGTAGATGTCCGCCGGCAGGATCCGCTCCATCCACGCCTCGAGCGACATGCGGAACGAGAACACCATGATCGCCATCGCGACCATCAGGCTGAAGCTCACCAGCACTGCGGCGATGCTGACCGTCGCGCGCCGCGCCGTGCCGCGCAGTTGCGCCACCGCCACCTGGCGCCACGCCGGGCCCTCGGGCCGCAGGCGCGCGAACACCCAGGCGGCGATGCCCGGCGTCAGGAACACCGCGCCGAGCAGCAGGCAGGCGATGGCGACGTAGCCCGGCAACGCGATGCCGTCGAGCGGCGGCAGCAGCAGGGCCACGCCGGCAGCCGCCAGGAACAGCATCGCGACGCGATCGTGCGTGCGCACGGCGAGCGGCGCCTCGTCGCCCGCCTTCAATGCGGCCGCCGCCGGCACCGAGGCGGCTTCGCGCGCCGGGCCGTAGGTGGCGACCAGTGCCGCGCCGATGCCGAGCAGCAGGAACACGCCGTATTCCAGGGCGCTGACGTCGAGTTGCGGCGCGACGCCGCGGAAATAGCCTGCACCGAGGTCGGCTCCGAACGCGGCGAGCCCCGCGCGCGCGACCACGGCGCCGAGCACCACCCCCAGCACCGCGCCGAGGGTACCGACGATGACCCCCGACAGCAGCGAGGCCAGCAGCTGCTCGCGCACGGTCATGCCCATCGCGTGCAGCAGTGCGATCTCGCGGCGGCGGCGAGCCACGGCCAGCGACTGCGTGGCGTAGACGAGGAAGGCGCCGGTGAACAACGCCACCAGCGCGAGCGCCGTGAGGTTGGAGCGATAGGCGCGCGTCAGGCGGACAGCGTCGTCGGTCGCCTCGCCCGGCGTGACCACGTCGACCCCCGGTGGCAGCAACTGCGCGATCGCCTCCCGCACCGCCGCGCGATCGGCCTGTGGCTGCAGCCGCAGGTCCACGCGATCGAGACGCCCGACGCGCTGCAGGCGCCATTGCGCCTCGGCGATGTCGAGCATGCCCACCGGCTGTCGGTACATGCCGGGCGGCAGCAGGCCCGCGATGCGGAAGCTGACCCGGTCGAGCGCGACCTGCACGTCCAGCGTGTCGCCCACCTGCAGCTCAAGCAGCTGCGCCGCGGCCGGGCTGAGCCAGAGCGAGTTCTCCGCCAGCAGGCCTTGTCCGGCGCGCGCGGTCGTGCCGCCAAGGCCCGCCAGCGCCGGTTGCATCTGCCAGGCGCGGAACGGGTCGATGCCGATCAGCTTCAGGTTGCGGTCCCGGCCCGGCAGCCGGGCCTGCACCTCGACCACCGGACTGGCGGCGGCGATGCCGGGAATCGCGCGCCAGTTGCGGGAACAGCGCCTCGTCGAAGCCCGCGCCCGGCGCCTTGACCGAGAGATCGGCGAGCCCGAACAGCGAGCGCGACGCGCCCTGCACTTCGTCGGCCGCCACGCGGTTGATCAGGTAGACCGAAAAGCCCAGCGCGACACCGAGCGCGATCGCAACGATGGCCAGCAGCGTGCGTCCCGGCGCCTGGCGCAGCGGCCCGAAGGCCGCCGCATCGAGCAGCGACGCGCGGGCACGCCAGTCACCCGCCAGGCCTGCGAGCCTGCGCTGCGCGGTGGCGCTCATGCGCGGAGGTTCAGGCCGGCGCGACTGAGTTCGTAGACGCGGTCGGTCGACGCCGCGGCGGCGGCCGAGTGGGTCACCAGGATGCCGGCCGCGTTGTCGCGCTTCACCTGCGCGCGCAGCACTTCGAGGATGACCGCGGCATTGTCGGGATCGAGGTTGCCGGTCGGCTCGTCCGCCAGCACCAGCGCGGGCCGGTGCGCCAGCGCGCGCGCCACGGCCACGCGCTGCGACTCGCCGCCCGACAGCTCGCGCGGCAGGCTGCGGGCGCGGTCCGCGAGCCCCACGGCCTCGAGCAGTTCGTGCACGCGCTCGTCCACCGCGCGACCGGCCTGCCCGTTCAGCGCCAGCGGCAGCGCGACGTTGCGCGCGACGCTCAGGTGCGGCAGCAGGTGGAACGCCTGGAACACGAACCCCATGCGGGTACGCCGGACCAGCGTGCGGGCCGCGTCGTCCAGCTGCGCCAGGTCGCGGCCTTCCAGCAGCAGCTGTCCGCCGTCCGGGACATCAAGGCCCGCGATCAGGTTGAGCAGCGTCGACTTGCCGACGCCCGACTCGCCGACGATGGCGACGTACT
>CAWJXS010000018.1:0-48145 GCA_963846885.1 uncultured Gammaproteobacteria bacterium | reverse complement strand
ATTCGCAGCCGACGAGAGATGAGCGGTTACGTGACTTGGAGGACGATCGAGGCGAGCACGAGGTATCGCGCCAGCTTCGCGATCGTCACGAGCAACAGGAACGACCAGAACGGTTCGCGGAGCACCCCGGCCATGATCGTCAGCGGATCGCCGACGAAGGGTGCCCAGCTCAGCAGCAGCGACCACCTGCCATAACGCTGGTACCAGCCTTGCGCACGCTCCAGGGCTGCGGCGTCAGCCGGGAACCAGCGTCGATCCCTGAATTTTTCGATGCCCCTGCCCAGTGCCCAGTTGACCGCGGAGCCCAGTACGTTACCCACGGTCGCCACCACGAGCAGCAGGGCGACTGGATGATTTCCCGCCAGCAACAGCGCAGCGAGGACGGCCTCGGACTGGGCAGGAATGATGGTGGCCGCGACGAACGCGGCGGTGAACAATCCTGCGAGTGCGGCGATCCCGGTCATGCGACCACTATTTCAGCAGGAAAGGCATGGGCTTACTCGCGACGCAGGTCCTCGAGCAGTCCCTTGACGCGTCAGCCCTCGGTCTCCTGGAACTGGTTTCGGTCTCAGTGGAGGGTCACATCGGCCTACACGACTTCGGCCGCATGGCTTGAGACGGCGGGTGTGGAAACTTAATGACAATTGCTGCTATGCAGCATTAAATGGCGGCAGGTCTTCTCAACAGAGCGAAACACACGATGTCGATGAGTTGGATGGAAACGGTTCGCTATATCGGGCTCGACCTGCAACTCATGACCGTACTTGCAGTGGCGGGCGTCATCCTGGCAGCGCGCGCCTTCAATCAATGTGTCGACGGCCTGAGCCGAAGGCCAGGTAGAAGGCTGCGCCGAACAGCGACACCGCTGCGGTAAGCACGAAAGGCGCGCCGAACGTCCCCGTGCGATCGACGAGCCAGCCCGTGACGTAGATGCCCACGATGCCCGGCAGCGTGGCGAACGTGTTGCTGATGCCCCAGATGACGTCCGCATACTTCGGGGCGATGTCGAAGCAGTTGGGGGCGAAACCCGACATTGCGCACGCGGATGTTGCCGTCGCGCCGCACATGATCAGGACGGCCGCCAGCGGCGTCGTCGCCTGGGTCAGGAGCAGCAGGAAGATCGCGCAGCCGACGAGTGCAATGCTCTGCATCAGCTTGCGGACAAAGCCGGCGCTGCGACCGTCTCGCATCATGCGGTCCGCCCAGGCGCCGGCAAAATTCGCTGCGACGAAATTGACCAGCCATGGCGCCGCCGAAAGCACGCCAGCACTGGCGAGCGATACGCCGAACGTGCTCTTGAAGTAGGTCGGCATCCACGCGAGCAGAACGTACAGGCCCCAGTTGCTCGCGAAGTGGCCAACGATGATGGCCCACACGGCCGGCAGGCGCAGCAGTTGTCCCCACGGAATGGCCCGGTGCGCGGCTTGCGGCGTCGTGACCGATGAACTCGCTGGTTCGCCGTCGCGGGCAAGAAAATGCCATGCCGCGTACCAGACCAGTCCAACGGCCCCGAACAGGTAGAAGGGCAACTCCCAGCCGTATTCGCGCACCAGCCAGCCCGTGGCGGGCAAGGCGAACACGGTTCCCAACGAGATCGCGCTGATGATCAGCGCGGTGGCGCGCGACCGGTGCTCGGGTGGCACCCAGCGCGAGATCATGTTCATCGAGGCGGGAAACACCGCCGCTTCGCCCAGCCCAAGCGCGATGCGTGCCGCGATCAGCGCGCCCAGCGACATCACTGCGGCGGGCGGGGTGAGTGCCGTCCATGCGGACCACCAGAGCACCGCGACGCCGAGCACCAGCCAGCCCCCATAGCGGTTCGCGAGGGCGCCGGTCGCTGCCATCAGCAGCAGGTATCCGACGAAGAACGAGGAGAGGACGATTCCCTTCTGCGTCTCGGTCCAGCCGAGATCGTCCTTCATCGCGATGGCGGCCACCGAGATGTTCGTGCGATCGATATATGAAATGAAAACAGCTGCGAAGAGCAGCAGCACGATGGTGTAATACCGCGGCCACGACCGGCCGCGCGCCTCGCCCTGTGCATTTGACATCAGCGCCTTCCCCCATGCGTTGGCCGGATGCTACACGAGTGCCGGGCGCCGGCCGCAAGTTCACTGGGTGAGTGGGTCGGCATGAAGGGGTCGAACGGTAGTCATGAACCAGGCGCTGCAGATTGGTCCACTTTCGCTGCCCTATTCGGTGCTGGTGGCCCTGGTCGCTATCGCTCTTGGCGGATTCGTTGCCAACCGGATGGCGCGGGCGGCGGACATCGACATCGAGCCGACACTTACTTATATGCTGCTGGTCGGCCTGGGCGCCGCTCGACTCGCCTTCGTCCTGCAATGGCGTGAGCAGTATTTCGACCAGCCGCTGAGCATCCTGAACATACGTGACGGCGGTTGGGAGCCGCTCGCGGGCGTGGTGGCGGCCTTGCTGTTCGGACTGCATCGCGCGCGCCGCCAGGCTGCCATGCGCAAGCCCGTGTTCGCTGCTGCACTCACGACCGGCGCGGTGCTGCTGCTCGGCGGGATCGCGACCTTCATGATGTCGCCTACGGCGGCCTCCCTGCCGCCGCTGGCCTTGAGTTCGCTCGACGGCAGGCCCGTGACGCTTGCCGACTTCGCTGGCAAACCTACCGTCGTCAATCTGTGGGCCACCTGGTGCCCGCCATGCCGGCGCGAGATGCCCGCCATGCAGCAGGCCCAGGCCGCCCATCCGGACGTGCACTTCGTCTTCGTCAACCAGGGGGAAGAAGCGGGCGCCATCGCCGCGTTCCTCGAGAAAGAAGAACTGGCGCTGGCCAACGTATTGGTCGATCCGCAGAGCAGCGTTGGCGCAGCGCTGGGGCAGGGTGGGTTGCCGACCACGCTGTTCTTCGATGCGAGTGGGCGTCTTGACGGCATTCGCGTCGGCGAACTGTCGCAAGCGACGCTCAATCAACGATTGGCAGAGATCCGCGTCGCTACGCCACCTTGACCTATTGGAACAATTGCATCCTGTGATCCTGGTCGCGGCTTGCGCCGCGACCTCCCGGCAGGCCCCTGTCCATCAGTCGCTGCTACGAATCAGAATGTCGCCGAAAACTGCAGCCAGGCCTTGGTGGTGTCGGTCGCGAATTCATCCGCACTGTAGTCGGCCAGCTTGAGCAACACTTCGTAGTTCTTGCCGACCTTCCATGACGCCGACGCATTCCACTCGTTGCCATAGCTCGCATTCGTGGCTTCGGCCGCAAAGTCGTGCCAGGTCAAGTCGAGCTTGACCGCGCCGAGGGTCACGTTGCCGCCAACGTAAAAGTCTTCAACGCCTGCGGCTGGAGTGGTCAGGAATTTGTCCGCCCAGCCCTGGAATGCGTGCAGCGTCGCGAGCGGGGTCTGGAAAGCATGGTTCGGTTGGTCATCGCCGCCGAGCACTTCGTAGCCCGCCTTGAGGCCGAACGATCCGTGCGTAGCGCCTGCCTCGACCAGGTAGTAATCCGCGTCGTAGTCGTTGGGATTGTCCGCGTAATCGGACTGTGTGGCATAGCCTGCCGCCCAATTGACAGTGGTCGACTCGCTCAGTTTGGACTTGCCAGTCCATTGCACGCCGTAGGTGCTGCTCGAGAGCGCCGGGGCGTTCTCGAGATCGAGCAGGTAGCCATAACCCGGTCAACGCGCCGACCGCTCCCAGGTCGAGCTTGCCATTCAACGCATGCACGGCGCCGTGGTAGTTGGCAGGTTGCGTGCCTTCGTCCGGACCGGTGATGCGATTGACGTTGGTGATGAGCGAATACTGCAGCGTGGTCTTTGCCAGCGCAGTCGATCTGAACGTCAGCGCGTCGTAAGTCTGCTCGTTCTGGCGCCAGCCCACATTGCCGATGAAGCGCTGGTTATCGAGCGTGATTCGCTGGCGGCCCAGCACGCCGGTGAACTCGCCGTGCTTGTACTGCATGTAGGCCTGATTGACCTCGGTGTACTCGGGGTCTGCCACGACCGGACGGTCGGTCACGCCGTTCGTCGTCGAGTTGTAGGCATCGTCATCGCCCAGAACCGTGACGTTGTCGAATTCGAGTGTCGCGGTGAAGCCGTTCCAGCTGCCCGAGTCCAGACCCAGCCGGGTCCGCAGCGTCGACGCATAGGCCTCGTCGACGAACGGGTCCTGGTCGACGTATTCAAAGCGATAGCGAAATTCGGCCCGCACCTTCCCGCCATGGATCAGGCTGGCCAAGCCGTCCGGCGCCGCTGCAGGTACGGCTTCGGCGGCAGTGGTCGAAGCAGGCGCCGCGGGCTCTGCCGCGAACGACGCAGCTGGCTGGAGCAGGGCGGCAATACTCAGGGCGAGCGCGGTCGACGCGACCGCCGCAGGAGGGGTCCGGTTCATGGCTGTGGCTTCCTCGAAAGTTTACTTTGGCGCGGAGGCAGCGTTCCCGGCTGTGGTCGCGACAGGCTGCGCCGGCGGCGGGCTGGTTCCACTGGCGTGCGGCCAGTTCACCCTGCCGGGCGTAGTCGGTGGCTTCGCCGAGCACCATCGCGGCTTCCTGCGGTGCATGGAACCCCATCGAGTTCTCCGCGGCGATGAAGTCGAGGCGCCACTGTGCTTTGCGCTGGAGCTCCAGCGCCGGTGCCAGTTGTTGCTCGGTCGCGCCGGCGGCCTTGGCCGCCTGGATTGCATCGAGCAGTGCAACGATCGCCACGCCGCCCCGTTGCATCAATTCGAAGTTGCGCGTCTGGATCTGGTCAACGCGTGACTTGATCTCCTCTTCCGAGAAGTGATGGCAGGTCTGGCACGAACGATTGATGTTCAGCAGCGGGCTGCGCACCCAGTGGTCGGACACCTTGGTGGCGCCGTCACGCATATACGGCATGTGGCAGTCCGCGCACGAGACGCCGCTGCGCGCATGCACGCCCTGGCTCCAGAGTTCGAACTCTGGATGCTGGGCCTTGAGAATCCTGGCGCCCGTCTCGGCATGCTTGTAGTCAAAGAACTGCTCGCCATCAGGAAACTTCGTCTCGTTCCAGAACTTCTCCTGGTCGGAGGCGCGCAGTCCCTTGCCCCAGGGGAACGTGAGCGGCATCTTGGTCGAGCAGTAATACTCGACATGGCACTGGCCGCACACGTACGAGCGCATTTCATTGCGGCTGCCGTCCACGTTCGGGTCGTACGGCTGCGCGCGACTGCCTTCGCGCCACTGCTGGACGGACGGCAAGTGCGGCACCGGCGCATCCGAAGCGGCGAGCTTCTGGATGCCCTCGATGAAGCCCGGGCGCGTGACCCGCAACTTCATCGATCTTTGGATCGTGGCAGTCGACGCACGAGACGGGATGGGCGCCGCCGATCTCCTTCAGCTGCGCATGCGTTTCCTGGTAAGTCAGTTTGTGCGTGGCGTCGAGCCCGGCCTTGGCGTCGCCGTTGCCGAGCTTGCGGTACAGCGGCATCACCGAGGCATGGCAGTGCAGGCAGGATCCGGATTGGGGCTTGGTGAGGCGCTGGGTCTCCTCCTGGTCCGTCAGCATGTAGGCGTGCCCGCGCCGGTCGCGATAATCGATGGAGAACGCATAGCCCTGGAACATGCGTTTCAGCCAGGGGTCGCGCTCGATTTTCTGGTCCGGCAGCGCTTCGCTGCCGCCGTGGCCGCCGAAACGTGTTCGCGTGGCGATGGCCGTGCGCTGGTACGAGTCGTACTGCTTCGGCCAGTTGACGCCCCAGACTGCTGGGTCGGTGGTGTCCTCGGTCACTTCGACCAGGCGTACCGAAGTCGTCTTTGCTTCGGTCTTGCGCTCGTTGATGTTCACCAGCAGCGCAGCGATGCCGGCCGTGGCCGCAGCGACGACCAGCGCGATTGCAAGCGTGACTGCCAGCGACACTCCGCGCTGCCGGAACCTGTTCAGTGACATCCTCATGTTCTCTTTCCTTCGTGTGCGTCGGCTGCCATGCCTGCAGCCGTTTCAATTTCATCGGAGCGCTCGGGGCCGCCGAGACCCGTCGGTCTCGCCGTGCCCTACGCCCGAGTGGCAGTGCACGCATTGCACTTCGTCCGGGTCGCCATTGACGCCCTCGAGTAAGCCGTGCGCCAGTTCGCCGTGGCAGGTGATGCAATTGCGCTGCAGGATCGCCGCGTTCTTCGCCTTGATCATGATCGGCTCGTGGAAGTCCTGCAGCGTGAACCCCTTGGAGTGATGCCAGCCGTTCTCTGCTTTCGCGATGTACTTGCCGACGAAGTCGTGGGGCAGGTGGCAATCGACGCACTTCGCCACATTGTGATGGGAGCTCTTCTGCCAGCTGTCGTATTGCGACTGCATGATGTGGCAGTTGGCGCACGCGGCCGGGTCGGTGCTGAGGTAAGACAAGCCCTCGGCATGGTGAAAGGTGAACAGGCCGAGGCCGGCCAGCACGCCGACGAGGACGCCCAGCAGCGGCAACGCCGCGCCGCGCGCGGCTGGCGTGGGATCGGGGGGTCGTGCAGTCCCCATCAGGGAAGCTCCGTAGTGGCTTAAGGTGCCCAGTATGGAATCGACCCCGGCATGCCGCAGTCCGGGAATCTGCGGACGGTCGAATTGACCGAGATCAAGGCAATTACGGCGGATACCAGCGGCGCGACGTGACGCCACCGGGCCCGCGCTGTGCTTCTGGAAAGTAACCTGGGGAAGCTCTGCCCAGGTCCGCAAGTGACGCGTTGCGTGCGCTCGATCCGGTGCCTGTCACCGAGCTTGGAAAGGCAGACACGCGCTCTGTGACAGGCACCGGATCGAGCGCTCTGGCAGCATCGCAGGCTGCCATGTCGCAAGCGTCCGACCCGGGACCGTTCCCAGAGCGCGTGTCTGCCTTTCCAAGCTCGGGGAACGGTCCCGGGTCGGACGCGCCAGCGACGGGTCACCCTCGCTGTTTGACGCGCGGTGCCGAATTGGAAACCGGCGCGGCTGACCTTGAGTGCTCGGTGACGGCTACCGGATAGTAAGGTGACCGTGGCGGCCGCTGCGGACCTGGGCAGAGCTCCCTAGCCCTAGGGGCGGTACGCGTATTGCAGCGGCGCTGTCGCCCGCAGTGGCGCAGCGATGTCGGCGAATTCGCAGAGCAGCTTGCGCGTGTCGCGTGGATCGATGATTTCCTCGATCTGGAACTTCTCGGCGGAGCGAAATGGCGAGCGCATGCGATTGAGTCGTTGCGTGATCTCCGCCGCCAGCGCGGCACGATCGTCGGCCGCGTCCAGTTCTGCCTTGTAGGCAGCCTCGATGCCGCCCTCGATCGGCAGCGAGCCCCAGTCGGCCGACGGCCACGCATAGCGATAGTGAAAGCGCGTGTGGTTCTGGTTGCCTGCGCCGGCCACGCCGAACACCTTGCGGATGATGACGGTGCACCAGGGAATGGTCGCCTGGTAAATCGCCGTCAAGGCGCGCGCCCCGGCCCGGATCGTGGCTTCCTGCTCGGCCTGCTTGCCGATCATGAAGCCGGGGTTGTCGACGAGGTGTACGACGGGCAGGTGGAAGGTCTGCGCCAGGTTCACGAAGCGTTCGAGTTTGGCGGAACTTGCCGCGGTCCACAGGCCGCCGATCACGAAGGGATCGCTGGCAATGATGGCGACGGGCCAGCCATCGAGCCGGGCCAGCCCCGTGATCACCGACCGGCCATGCAGGCGGCCGATCTCGAAGAATGAATTCCTGTCGACGACCGCTTCGATGATCGGTCGCATCCGGTAGACCTCGCGCCGGTCGCGCGGCACGGCCGCGACCAGGAAGTCTTCGCTGCGCGCGGGGTCATCGCCTGTCTGCATTCGCGGCGGCAGCTCGTGCACGGACGAGGGCAGGTACCCGAGGAAACGCCGCGCCCGCTCGAAGGCTTCGTGCTCGCTCTCGACCTCGTCGTCGATCGCGCCGTTGGCTGCGTGGATGCGACTGCTGCCGAGTTCTTCCTTGGTGAGCTTCTGGCCGGCGGCGGCCACGACCGGCGGGCCAGCGACGAACATCTGCGACTGGCCGCGGACGAGCAGCGAATAGTGACTCTGCACCACTTTGGCTGCGCCAAAGCCAGCGATGGGTCCGAGGCCTAAGCTGATGACGGGGACCGTCGCCAGGTTACGGACCATGTGCTCGAAGCCCGGCAGGAAAGGCACGTACGTGTAGCCCATGGCTTCCAGCGACTTGATCGAACCGCCGCCGCCGCTGCCTTCGATGAGGCGAATCAGCGGCAGGCGCAGTTCGTGCGCCATCTGTTCAGCGGCGACCTGCTTCTCGATGATCGAGGCGTCGGACGCGCCGCCACGGACGGTGAAATCGTCACCAGCGACGGCGACTCGTCGCCCCGCAACGGTGCCGCGCCCGAAGAGAAAGTTGGTGGGGGTGACCGCAGTCAGTGCACCCGAGTCGTCGTACGAACCGTTGCCCGTGATGGAGCCGATTTCGTGGAAGCTGCCGGCATCGAGCAGGGCGTCGATGCGTTCGCGCACGGTCAGCCGGCCTGCCGCCCGCTGTCGCGCAATCTTGTCCGGCCCACCCATCTCGCGGGCGAAGGCCTGTCGCTGGCGGAGTTCTTCGAGCTCGGGCTCCCAGGTCATCGCGGCTCTCAACTGGCTTGCGTCATCGGACGGACGTCGGACATCCTAGCAGGATGGACCCCCACGCAAGAGTGCCCAGCCGCGACGAGTGCGTCGTCGGCGACCTGTTGCGGCGCTGGGCGCGCGAGCGGCCCACGACGAACTTCCTGGAGTTCGAAGACGGGGATGCCTGGACGTTCGCCGCAACGCTCGATCGTGTGCAGCGGGCCGCTGGCGGATTGCAGGCACTGGGCGTGGTGCAGGGCGCGCACGTGCTGTGCTGGTTGCCCAACGTACGCGAAGCCGTCCTGACCTGGCTCGCAGCGAATTACCTTGGCGCCGTGCACGTGCCTCTCAACACCGCATACCGTGGCAACCTGCTGCAGCATGCGATCGAACTGTCCGATGCCCGCGTCATGGTCGTGCACGCACCCCTGGCGGACCGGTTGCGTGAAATCACCACGGCGCAGTTGCAGCACGTCGTGGTGATCGGCGGGGTGGCACCGGAGTTGCCACCGGCGCTCACCACGCACGATGGCACCGTCTTGGCCGGCACGGCTCGAGCGGAACCCTCACGTCCGGTGGAGCCCTGGGACACGAACTACATCATGCTCACTTCGGGGACGACCGGCCCATCCAAGGCCGTGTTGTGCACCTACGTGCAGGCGTGGTGCGGTGCCGCGATGGGCATGGATTACTTCGACGCCGAAGATCGCGTACTCGCGAACCTGCCGCTGTTCCACGTGAGCGGAGCGGGCGCGGTCATGGATCGCCTGACCAAGGGCGGCACGTGCGTGCTCTACGACGGGTTCAAGCCCGCCACGTTCTGGGACACGGTGCGGAGATTCGACATCACGGGCTGCTGCCTCGTCGGCGCGATGACGCAGTTCCTGTTGCGGCAGCCGCCGTCGGCACGCGATCGCGATCATCCTCTGCGCAACGTGATCACGGTGCCGTGGAACGACGATTCGAAAGCCGTGGCCGAGCGCTACGGACTGCAGATGCACACGGCGTTCAATATGACGGAAACCGCGGTGCCGATCCGTTCCAGCGCCAATCCGCCCGCGCTGGGCACCTGTGGCCGGCCGCGCGCGGGCATCGAAGCGCGCGTGGTCGATGGCAACGACATCGAAGTGCCTGACGGCGCAACCGGCGAACTCATCCTGCGCGCTGCGCGACCCTGGGAGATGTCCCAGGGGTACTACAAGAACCCGCAGGCCACGGCCGCTGCATGGCGCAATGGCTGGTTTCACACGGGCGATGCGTTCCGTCGTGACGCGGACGGCAATTTCTTCTTCGTGGACCGCATCAAGGACGCGATCCGCCGTCGTGGCGAGAACATTTCGTCCTTCGAAGTGGAGGCCGAGGTCCTGTGTCACCCGGCGGTGCTGGAAGCGGCGGCCGTTGCCGTGCCCAGCGCGGACTCCGAGGACGAAGTGCTGCTGGTCGTGACCGCCAATGCCGGCCATGTGATCGAGCCGCGCGAACTGCTGCGGTTCCTGGTCCCGCGGATGGCCCATTTCATGCTGCCGCGCTTCATCCGGGTGATTGCCGAGATGCCGAAGACGCCCACCGCCAAGATCGAGAAGCACCGGCTGAAGGCTGCGGGGGTGACTCCCGATACCTGGGATCGCGAGGCCCACGGCGTGGTCGTGCGCGGCGGCCGGGTCAGCGGGCTCGAGGGTGACTAGCATTATTGGACTGATGCGCTATCCTGCGGCGACAGCAGCGAGGACACGCGATGGCGATCCATCTGATCGGCGGTTACCAGACTGATTTCGCACGCGTGTGGTCGCGTGAGGGGCTCGATTACTCCGACATGATGCGCGAGGCCATCGATGGCGCCCTCGCGTCGTGCCGTCTCGACCCGGACGACATCGACGCCATCCACGTGGGCAATGCGTTCGGCGAGCTCTATCGCGGCCAGGGACACCTGGCGGCGATGGTCGCGCAAGTGAAGCCCGAGTTCTTCGGCAAGCCCGCGATGCGTCACGAGGCGGCCTGCGCGTCCAGTTCGCTTGGCATCCTGTCGGCGACTGCCGAGATCGAGGCGGGCCGCTACGACTGCATCCTCGTGCTCGGTGTCGAAGAAGAAAAGAACCTGCCGGGCGACCAGGCGTCGCAGGTGCAGAACGCAGCCTCGTGGCAGGGGCGCGAAGACCTCGGCTGCAAGTTCGTCTGGCCGGCCGTCTTCGGCCGCATCGCCATGGAGTACGACGAGCGCTACGGCCTCGATCGCCGCTACCTCAATCGCGTGGCCGAGATCAACATGGGCAACGCGAAGCGCAATCCACGCGCGCAAACCCGTGGCTGGCAGTTCAAGCCCGAGACGTTCACGGACAGCGACGAGTTCAATCCGCTGATCGAGCCTGGCACGCGCCGGCAGGATTGCGGCCAGATCACCGATGGGGCCGTCGCCATCGTGCTCGCGTCGGACCGCTTCATGGCGCGGTACGCGGCCAGCCGCGGCGTCAAGGTCAGCGATTTTCCGCAGATCCTGGGCTGGGGCCACACCAACGCGGGCATCCGCTTTCTCGACAAGCTCGAGCGCAGCAAGGGCGAGGAATACATGTTTCCCCATGTGCGCAAGGCGATCACCGATGCGTGGCGCCGCGCTGAGATCCCCGGCGTCGAGGCGCTCGATGGCATCGAGACACATGACTGCTTCACGTCCACCGAGTACATGGCGATCGATCATTTCGGGCTGACGCCGCCGGGGCAGAGCTGGATGGCGATTGACAGCGGCATGATCGAGATCGACGGCGCCTGTCCGGTCAACGCCTCCGGCGGCCTGATCGGCGTGGGACACCCGGTCGGTGCGACGGGCGCACGTCTGCTGCTCGACGCCGGCCGCCAGGTGACGGGCACGGCAGGCGATTACCAGGTGGCGGGTGCGCGCACGTTCGGCACGCTCAACATCGGCGGTTCGCTCGGCACGGTGGTCAGCTTCGTCGTCGGCATGCGCGAGTGAGGCCACAGGAATGAGTGACGCATACCTCTACGATGCAGTGCGCAGCGCGCGCGGCAAGGCACGCGCCGACGGCGGACTTGCGCAACTGAAGCCGCAACAGCTGGTGTCGGCACTGGTCGACGGCCTGCAGGAGCGTGGCAACGACGCACGCAACGTGCAGGCGCTGGTGCTCGGCTGCGTGGGGCAGGTCGGTGACCAGGGCGCCAACATTGCCCTGGTCGCGAAGCTGTACGCGGGCGTTGCCGACGATGCGTACGCTTTCACGCTGAACAACTATTGCGTGTCGGGCCTCACGGCGATCGGGCATGCAGCGGCCCAGGTGTCTGCCGGCCAGCTCGATCGCGCCCTGGCGGGCGGCGTCGAGATGATGTCGCGCGTGCCATTCCTGGGGGACAGCGCCTCCTATTACACCGACGCCAGCTTCCCGCAGCGGACGCGCTTCATTCCGGTCGTGCTGGCGGCCGACCGGCTGGCCGAGGCGCAGGGGATCACGCGCCAGCAGCTCGATGCGGTTGCGCTGACCTCACAACGGCGCGCCGGTGCGGCTGAAGGCTCCGCAGCCATGAAGGCTTCGCGCATCACGGTCGGCGGACTGGCGAACGATGAGTGCGCGCGGCCGCAGACCACGGCCGAGTCGCTCGCGGCCATGCAGCCGAGCTTTGCTCCACTCGCGGTCCAGTACGCGGACGCGCTCGAAGGTCCGATCGATCATCGCCACACCATCGGCCATGCGCCACCGATCTGCGACGGCGCCGGCCTGGCATTGGTCGGCGGGGCGCCGAGCAACGGCAGCAAGCCGCGCGCGCGCATCGTTGCCTATGCCGAGTCGGGCGGCGACCCGCATGCGTCACTGCTGGCGGGCTTCGGCGCGATGGAGAAGGTGCTGTCACGCACGGGCATGACGCTCGCCGACATGGACCGCATCGAGTTCATGGAGGCGTTTGCCGTGACCATCGCCCGGTTCCTGCGCGACAGCGCGGTGGATCCGGACAAGGTCAACGTGGCTGGTGGTCACATTGCGCGCGGCCACCCGATGGGGGCTTCGGGCGCGATCCTGGTATCGACGCTGCTCGACGTGCTCGACGCCGCCGACGGCCGGTACGGACTCGTCGTGTGCTCGGGTGCGTCCGGAGTCGGCGCCGCGATGATCGTCGAGCGCCTGCGCAGCGGCTGAGCCTGCCTGGATCAGGCCCGGCCAGGCCGGGCCCTGGCCTGGCTTAGGCCGTTTTGACTTCGCGCAGCACGGCAGCCTGCGCCGGATCGAGGTATTCCTCGATGCGCCAGACCAGTCCGTCCTTCAATGTGATCAGGCAGCACGCGAACAGTTTCATCTGCTTGCCGTTGGCCAGCGTGGCCTCGACCACGTGCTGCTGCATCCAGCCGCCGGGGATCAGTTCGCGACGCACGATGCGGTAATTGCGCTGCGGCGCCTTGCGCACCATCCACTCCAGGACCTTCATGTTGTCGGCCACGGTCTGGTGCACGTCGTCGTAGTTGTGCCAGAACGTGGCGTCCGGCTGGTAGAACTGGCGCACCTCGGCCGGGTCGCCGCGATTGAGCGCCGCAGTGAACCGGTCCGAAAAGTCGAATACCTGCTGCTGGTTGCTGGTGTCCACGGCCCGTCCCCGCTCGTCATGAGTTCGATAGTGAAAGCGATGCTTGCACAGCCGTCGGCGCGCGGCAAGCAGGCGTGCGCATTGACATCCGGGCGCCGAACGGGTCAATTGTCACTTTCGCTATGAGACCGCAGGGATCACCATGTCACGCACGGCAGTCATCGTCGCCACGGCACGCACGCCCATCGGCCGGGCTTATCGTGGGGCTTTCAACGACACCGATGCCACGACGCTGGCCGGCCATGTCGTTGCCGCAGCGGTGCAGCGTGCCGGCGTCGATCCCGCCGAGATCGAGGATGTCGTGTTCGGCTGCGCCGTGCAGCAGGGCACCACCGGACAGAACATCGCGCGCTTCGCCGCGCTGCGTGCTGGTTTGCCGGACACCGTGCCCGGCATGACCATCGATCGCGCCTGCTCCTCGGGACTGATGGCTGTCGCCGCAGCAGCACGCCACATCATCGTCGACGGGGCGCCCATCACCGTCGGCGGTGGAGTCGAGTCGGTGTCGCTCGTCATGAACGAGCGGCTCAATTACGACCGCATGGGCGATGCGTGGCAGCGCGAGCACTATCCGTCGATGGCCACCTCGATGATCGAGACGGCAGAGGTGGTGGCGGAACGCTACCGTATCAGCCGCGAGGCGCAGGACGAGTACGCGCTGCAGTCGCAGCAGCGCACGGCCGAGGCGCAGGCCGCAGGCCGCTATGCGGCTGAACTCGCACCGATCACGACACGCATGCGAGTGCAGGACAAGGCGACGGGCGCCGTGACGCAGCACGAAGTCACGCTGCAGCTGGACGAAGGCAATCGTCCGCAGACCACGCTGGCCGACCTGCAGAAGCTGAAGCCGGTGTTTGCGGGCGGGCAGTACGCAGCGGCCGGTCGCTACGTCACTGCAGGCAACGCTTCACAGTTGTCCGATGGCGCAGCCGCGCTGGTATTGATGGACTCGAAGCTCGCCGAGCAGCGCGGCCTGCAGCCGTTGGGAGCCTATCGCGGCCTGGCGGTCGCGGGTTGCCGGCCCGAGGAGATGGGAATCGGCCCGGTCTTCGCAGTGCCGAAACTGCTCGAGCGCAATGGGCTTACGCTCGACGACATCGATCTCTGGGAGTTGAACGAGGCTTTCGCCAGCCAGCTGCTCTATTGCCGCGACAAGCTGGGGATTCCGAATGACAAGCTCAATGTGTCGGGCGGCTCGATTGCGATCGGCCATCCCTTCGGCATGACCGGCGCCCGTTGCATCGGCCACCTGCTGCACGAGGGACGGCGCCGCGGAGCCCGCTTCGGGGTCGTCACCATGTGCGTGGGCGGCGGCATGGGGGCCGCAGGCCTGTTCGAGATTTTCAGCTAGACCAGCGGTGCCAGCGTCCCTGTCGTCACCCGTGCGACAAGCTGCCGCGCATCACGCGGGCGCGCCGGCTTTCGCAGAATCGAGCGCGGCCGCCGCCTGGGCCGAATCGAAGTATTCCCGCCATGACTGGATGCCGCCGCCCTCGTGCAGTTCGAGCACGCCGACCACCGGCATCGAATGCTGCCCATGGGGCGTCGTGATGTGGTCCACGCGTTCGAGGACCAGCACGTTGCCGCTCATGACGATCGTTCGAATCTCGAACTCGATGCGCACGATGTTCGCGAGATGCTTGCCCAGTACCTTGCGCAGGCTCGCTCGCCCGCGGATCGGCGTGCCCATCATGCTGTGGAGCACCCCGTCTTCGGTGAACGTATCGGCGATGGCGCCGATGTCGTTGACACGCCACGGCTGCAACAGGGCGTCGATCTGCGCCCAGGCGGGATGCGACGGATGAGATTCGCGGGATGGGGTCATCGATGAAGTTCCTCGTGGGTGGCCGACGCTAGGGGAGGGGACGCGCCGTGTCAACGTATCCGGGATTCGAGTACTTCGCCGCGGCGAACCTGGCGGATCCCTGCCTGTACTACGAAAGACGACGCGGGGAAGGGCCCGTGCTGGACGTCTCGATGCCCGACAAGGAGGCGTACCTCGTCATCGGTGCCGCAGCCATCCGGGACATCGTGGCGCGGCCCGACGTCTTCTCGAGTCGCCCGGTCGGCGCCCAGGGAGTCAACCTCTATCCGCGGGCCGAAGCCCTGCTGAAGGAGCGGGGCTTCGGGCGCACGCCGCAGATGATCGTGATGGATCCCCCGCGCCATACAGCCTACCGCACGGTGCTGGGCCGGATCCTGCGCGAGAAGCGGGTGCACCAGATGCGGCCGCAGATCCGCGCCACCGCGAGCCGTTTGATCGACGCCTTCGCGGCGACAGGGCGCTGCGAATTCGTGGGCGACTATGCCTGGAAGCTCTCGGTGCTGGTGATCGCGGACCTGCTCGGCGTCGACGTCGCGCGCATCGACGAGTTCAGGCGCTGGGCCGAGGCGTGGGTGCGTCCGCTGCTGCAGCCGCTGACAGAGGACGAGATGATGGACTGCATGACGCAGGTCGCGGAGTTGCAGCATTTCCTGGCTGCCGAATTGCAGGCAAGGATCGACTCTCCGCGCGACGACCTGCTCACCGACATCGCGCAGGCCACGCTCGACCTCGGGCAGGGTGGCGTACCGCTGCGGCTGCACGAGCAGCTCGGGTTGTGCGAGTTGCTCATCGTCGCGGGCAACGACACCACGGCGAATGCGCTTACGCTCGGCATGCTGCGGCTGGTGGAGCGGCCGGACATCGCTGACCGCATCCGCGGCGAGCAGAAGCTCATCGAGCGCTTTGCGGAGGAATCCCTGCGCTACGAAGGCGCGGTGCAGAACAACTTCCGCACGACGACCCAGGACACGGAGCTGCACGGCGTCCGCATGCGGAAGGGGTCGATGGTCCTGTTGTCATGGGCGGCAGCGAACCGCGACCCGAGTGCCTGTGCCCACCCCGCGGAGTTCGATATCGACCGTCCGTCCGTTCGTGCGCACCTCGCCTTCGGCAGCGGCATCCATGGCTGCGCCGGGGCCGCGCTGGCACGGCAGGAACTCGTCGAGTCGTACGAACTGCTCCTTGGGCGGCTGCGGCATGTGCGCCTGGATCAGCGGATACGCCCTGTCCGACTTGCCCCGGACGGGAGGCCTCGTCAGTCACGGCCTGGAGCGCCTGCCACTGCGGTTCGATCCGGCCTGACGCGAGTCTAATTGTGCAATTGACCGGCTGCGAGGGAACCAATACCCTCGTCAGGCCGACTTCTCAAAGGCCGACCCCGATGCAACTCGATTTCACACCCGAGGAACGCGCGTTCCGCGAAGAGGTGCGCCGCTTCATCGCCGCAAGCTATCCGGCTGCCGTGCGCGCGAAGCAGGAGCAGGGCCTCGAACTGACGAAAGACGACTTCCTGAGCTGGCATCGCATCCTCGCCAGCCGGGGCTGGTCCGTGCCGGGCTGGCCGGTCGAGTACGGCGGTACGGGTTGGACAGCGACGCAGCGCTATATTTTCGACGAAGAGCTGGCCCGCGCCGACACGGTCCCGATCATCGCGTTCTCGACCAACCTGGTCGGGCCGGTGTTGTACACGTTCGGTACACCCGAGCAGAAGGCCCGGTTCCTGCCGCCGATCGTCGCGGGCGATGTCTGGTGGTGCCAGGGCTATTCGGAGCCCGGGGCGGGCTCGGACCTCGCGGCGCTGCAGACGCGGGCCGTGCGTGAAGGCGACCACTACGTCGTCAACGGCCAGAAGACGTGGACGACGCTCGCGCAACACGCCGACTGGGGATTCTTCCTCGTCCGCACCGATCCGGCGGCGCGCAAGCAGGCCGGCATCAGCTTCCTGCTGATCGACATGAAGAGCCCGGGCGTCACCGTGCGTCCGATCATCACGCTCGATGGCGCGCACGAGGTCAACGAAGTCTGGCTCGAGAACGTGCGCGTGCCGGTCGAGAACCGGGTGTACGAGGAGAACAAGGGCTGGACGTGCGCCAAGATGCTGCTCTCGCACGAGCGCAGCGGCATCGCGATGGTCGCGCGCTCCAAGGTTCTGCTCGAAGAGCTGCGGCGGGTTGCGGCCGGCATCGGCGAGGGTGCCAAGGCAGTGGCCGACGATCCGGTGTTCCGGCGCAAGCTCACCGAGGTCGACGTCGAACTCAGCGCGCTGGAGTACACGGAATTGCGCATGCTCGCCGCCGAGAACGCCGGCAAGGCGCCCGGCGTGGAAGCGTCGATGCTCAAGATTCGCGGCACCGAGATTCGCCAGCGCCTGAACGAGCTGTTGCTGGAAGCGGCGGGCAGTCACGCGTCGCTGCGTGTGCCGGCCTCGAGAGCGGCCGGCGTCGACTCGGTCGCGATGCCGGCTGCCGTCGGCGTCGCCGACACGTACTTCAACATGCGGAAGACGTCCATCTTCGGCGGCTCCAACGAAATCCAGCGCAACATCCTGGCGAAAGCTGTCCTCGGCTTGTGAGCCGCGCCGCCGCCTGATCACGACGAACCCCCAGTAACGCAACGCTACGCAACCACGGCCTGCACCATGGACTTCAATTTCACCGCTGAACAGGAAATGCTCCGCGACAGCGTCGCGCGCTACCTGGGCGACCACTACGATTTCAAGCAGCGCCAGGCCGTGATTCGATCGGGCGCAGGCTGGCGCCCCGAATTCTGGCGCGGACTCGCCGAAGACCTCGGCATTCTCGGCGCGCCTTTCGCCGAAAGCCTGGGTGGCCTGGGCGGCGGCGCCGTTGAATCGATGATCGTCATGGAGGAGGTCGGCAAGGCGCTGGTCACCGAGCCTTACCTCGAGACCGTGGTCATCGGTGGCGGTCTGCTGCGGCGTTGCGATACGGAGCGGGCTCGGCAACTGGTGGCCGGCATCATCGATGGGCAAGTGCGGATCTCCTTCGCGCACCTCGAGCCGGCGACCCGATACGATCTCGCGCAGGCCAGCACGACGGCGGAGCGGACAGGCGACGGGTGGCGCGTCACCGGGCTCAAGGACGCCGTGCGCAACGCCTCGTGTGCGACGCATTTCCTCGTGAACGCTCGTGTCATCGACGCCAGTCACGGCGGGGCGAAGGCCGTGGCGCCTTTTTTGATCGAGCGCTCGTCGACAGGCGTGAGCTTCATCGATTACCCCACGGTCGATGGCGCACGCGCGGCTGACCTGCGGTTCGACGGCGCGGCGGCCGAATTGCTCGGCCCGGACGAGACTCGATTCGACTTGCTGGAAGCCGCGGTGGACGAGGGTGTCGTTGCGCTCTGCGCCGAAGCCGTCGGCGTCATGCGCAGGCTGCTCGCCGACACGCTCGAATACACGAAGCAGCGTCGCCAGTTCGACGCGCCGATCGCCGCCAACCAGGTGCTGCAGCATCGCATGGTCGACATGTACATGGCGCTCGAGCAGTCGATCTCGATGACGTACATGGCCACGTTGAAACTCGAGCGTCCAGCGCTCGAGAGACGCCGCGCCGTCTCCGCCGCCAAGGTGCAGATCGGCAAAGCCGCGAAGTTCGTCGGCCAGTCGGCGATCCAGTTGCATGGCGGCATGGGGATGACCAACGAGCTTGCGGTGAGCCATTACTTCAAGCGCGCGACGATGATCGAGGCGCAACTCGGCTCGGCCGACTACCACGCGTCCCGCATCGAGCAGTGTGACGCGGCGCGCTGACGAAGCCGGCCACGGCGGCAGACCGGCGGGCCCGCAGTGGTTCCGGGATGCATTGGCCCATGCGCCAGTGCGTTCGATCGTTGGCGTTGAAGAAGCGGACATCGAAGTCCTCGCCTGGGGCGAGCGCGGCCTGCCCGGTGTGCTGCTCCTGCACGGATTCACGGCGCACGCGGACTGGTGGAGCTTCATCGCGCCCCTGCTGGCGCACGGCCGTCGCGTCGTGGCCTGCTCGTTTTCGGGGATGGGCCGCTCGAGCTGGCGTGAGGGCTATTCGCTGCAGCTTTACGCGCGGGAAGCAGTCGCGGTGGCGGAAGCGAGCGGACTCTTCGACGCTGCGGCGCCCCCGATCATCATCGGGCATTCCTTCGGCAGTTTCGCCGCTCGCATCGCAGCCCATACGCTGGGCGCGCGGCTCGGCGGCGTGGTGCTGGTCGATGGCGTGCTCGCAGCGCGCGAGAACGACGACGAGTACGACGGCGTGCCGCGCCGGGGTCATCGTCACCGCATCTACCCGACGCTCGAGCAGGCGGCGGCACGATTCCGCTTCGAGCCGCCGCAGACCTGCGAGAACGGCTACATCGCGGAGTTCCTCGCCCGCACCTCGCTCGGTCTGACGGCGGCAGAGCCCGCGACGACGGATGGCTGGTCGTGGCGTTTCGATCCGGACCTGCGTGCCAAGATGCTCGCTTTGCCGACGGCCGATCTGCTGGCGCCGGTGGAATGCCGGCTGGCGCTGTTGTTCGGCGAGCGCTCCAAGCTGATGACGGACGCTCGGCTCCAATTGATCCGGGAACTCACCCCGCTCGACGCGCCGTGGATCGTCATTCCGGACGCAGGCCACCACATCATGGTCGACCAGCCTCTCGCGCTGGTCGCGGCGCTGCGCACGGTGCTCGAGAACTGGCAGCCCGCAGCACAGTATCGCCACACGGCGCGATCCCACGTCGACGCAGGTACGCAAGCATGAATACGCCCGACAGTCTCAAGGCCCGCATCGGACAGGAAGTCGGGGTATCCGACTGGTGTCTCGTCGACCAGGACATGATCGACCGCTTTGCCGATCTCACCGACGACCACCAGTGGATCCACGTCGATCGCGAAGCTGCCGCCCAGGCACCGTTCGGCGGCACCATCGCGCATGGCTTCCTGGTGCTGTCGCTGCTGGCGAAGCTGGCGACGGCGGCCGACATCGCGCTAGCCGGGACCCGGATGGGCATGAACTACGGCTTCGACAAAGTGCGCATGACCAGTCCCGTCCGGTCGGGCAGCCGCATCCGGGGCCGCTTCGTGCTGCGCGACGTAGCCGAGCGCGGGCCGGGCCAGTGGCTGGTCACGATGACCGCGACGATCGAGGTTGAAGGGCAGCCGAAGCCTGCCATCATTGCCGAGTGGCTCGGCCTGCAGTTCGTCGGCTAGGGGGGGTCCATGAGCATTCGATTCGATGACCGGGTGGCGATCGTAACGGGTGCGGCAGCGGGCCTCGGCCGCTCCCATGCGCTGGCGCTCGCCGCGCGCGGGGCGCGTGTCGTCGTCAACGACTTCGGCGGCGACGTGCACGGGACGGGCGGCTCGTCGGAGCCGGCCGAGCGTGTGGCAGAAGAGATCCGGCAGGCGGGCGGGCAGGCGATGTCGCATGGCGCCAGCGTCGCCAATGCCGAACAGGTCGGGCACATGGTCGCCGCGGTCATGGAGCGCTGGGGCCGCGTCGACATCCTCATCAACAACGCGGGCATCCTGCGCGACGCGAGTTTCGCCAAGACGACCCTGGCCGACTTCCGCACGGTGCTGGACGTGCACCTGCTCGGTTCAGCCATCTGCAGCCAGGCCGTGTGGCCGCACATGCGCGCTGCCAACTTCGGCCGCATCCTGATGACCACGTCGACGTCAGGGCTCTACGGCAACTTCGGCCAGGCCAACTATGGCGCCGCCAAGACGGGCCTGATCGGCCTCATGAACGTGCTGCAGATCGAGGGCGCCAAGCACGACATCCGCGTGAACGCGCTGTGTCCTTCGGCGGCCACGCGCATGACGCAGGGGCTGATGCCCGAAGCGGTACTGGCGCTGCTGACGCCCGAGTCGGTGACGCCCGCGGCGCTGTTCCTCGTCAGTGACGATGCGCCCCGGCGCACGATCCTGAGCGCGTGCGCCGGAGGTTTTGCGCGAGTCGTGATCCAGGAGACCGAGGGCATCTTCCTGCCGGAAGCCGAACGCACGCCCGAGGCGATCGCCGCCCGCTTTGGCACGATCAACGATCTCTCCACCGTCATCCACTGCGAGGACCCGGGCGGCCCCGGCATGCGTTTCGTCAGGCAGGCGGCCGCGGCAGCCGGCATGGCACTGAAGTGAGCGCCACACCGTCGCACGTCGAGACCTGGCCGCCGCCCGCGCGCGCGTGGACCATGGTCATGCTGCTCGTCGCCGCCTACGCGGTTGCGTTCGTCGACCGGCAGATACTGACGTTGCTGGTCGAGCCCGTGAAAAGGGACCTGGCCATCACCGACACGCAGTTCAGCCTGCTGGCGGGCCTGGCGTTCACGCTGTTCTACACCGTCATGGGAATTCCGTTCGCGTGGCTCGCCGACCGCGGGCTCGCGCCGCAACCTGATCGCCGCGAGCATGACCTTCTGGAGCATCATGACCGCCGGCTGTGGCCTGGCCAACAGCTTTCTCACGCTGTTCCTGGCGCGGATCGGCGTCGGCGCCGGCGAAGCGGGGCTCTCGCCCGCGGCGTACTCGATGATCGCGGACAGTTTCCCGCCCGAGAAGCGGGCGCGTCCGCTCGGGGTGTATGCAACCGGCGCGATCCTGGGCGTCGGCCTGGCGCTGATCATCGGCGGCTTCGTCGTGCATTGGGCCAACTCCGCGCCCCCCGTGGTGCTGCCGGTGCTGGGCGAACTGCGGACGTGGCAGGTCGCGTTCCTGATCGTGAGCGTGCCCGGCCCGTTGCTCGCGTTACTGCTGTTGTTGGTCAAGGAACCGGCGCGCCACGAGAAGGTCAAGTCCGCTGCCGTGCAACCCGCGTCATTCCGGGCCTTCCTGCGCGAGCGCGGTTTCGTGTTCTGGATGCTCGCCGCGGGCTTCTCACTGATCGGCGTTTCGATTGCGGCCTACCTGTCCTGGGCGCCGGCCTTCTTCATGCGCGTGCACGACTGGGGCATCGCCCGGGTGGGTGCCGTATACGGCGGCGTCCTGCTCGTGTTCAGCACGTCCGGCATCCTGGCTGGCGGCTGGTGGGTGGATCGCCTCGCGGCGCGTGGCGCCAAGGACGCGGTGTTGCGTGTTGCGATCGCAGGCTCGGTGATCGCGTTGCCGTTCGCCATCGCGCGCGCCCTTCGCGCCGACGGGCGAAATCGCCATGGCGGTGATCGCCGTGATGTCGTTCGCTTTTGGGCTCGCGCAGGGGTTGCCGGCTGCGGCCTTCCAGGCCGTCGCGCCGAATCGCGTGCGCGCGCGGGTCATCGCCCTGTACTTCCTGGTCGGCAACATCATCGCGTTCACCATCGGGCCCACGGGCGTCGCGCTGATCAGCGATTACTGGCTCGGTGATCCGAACCAGATCGGCGTCGCGATCGGCATCCTGTCCGCGCTGGTCGTGCCGCTCGGTGTGCTGGCGCTGGTGGCCGCGCGCAAGCCGTTCATGGTGGCCCAGGCGGCTGAACTCGCCGACTGACCGGTTTGCTCAGGCGGTGGCGCCGAGGCGCGCCTCGCGCAAGGCGCTGCGCCGCACCTTGCCCGAGTCGTCACGCAGTCGTTCGGTGGTGGTCTCGAAGCTGCGGGGCAGCTTGTACGTCACGAGTCGCGCGCCGAGGAACGCGCGCAGCGCGTCGGTATCGACGGGCGCCGCGTCTGCGCGCACCTCGATGATCGCGTGCACGCGCTGTCCCAGGTCGGGGTCGGGCAGGCCGATCACGACGCTTGCGAGCACGCCCGGGTACGCGTCGAGCGCCGCTTCGATTTCCGCCGGGTAGATGTTGGCGCCGCCCGAAATCACCAGATCGGTACGGCGGTCGGCCAGGTACAGGTAGCCGTCTTCGTCGATGCGCCCGAGGTCGCCGAACGTTTCCCAGTCGCCGCGGGCGCGCGGCTCGGCGCCCAGGTAATGATAGGTCGAGCCCTTGCCGCCGCCAGGCAGGAAGTAGATCTCGCCCACCTCGCCCGGTGCGACGTCCTGGCCGGCCTCGTCGAGGATGCGCACCTGCGCGCCGGGCATCAGGCGGCCCACCGAGCCTTTGTGTTCGAGCCATTCGCGTCCGCCGATCATCGTCGCCGCGATGGCTTCGGTGCCTGAGTACACCTCCCAGACGCGGTCGGGGCCCAGCCAGTCGATCCATTTTTCCTTGAGCCAGACGGGGCAGGCCGCCGCGATGTGGCAGACGATCTCGAGCGACGAGACGTCGAAACGCTCGCGCTCCGCGGCGTCGAGACTCCAGATGCGATGCATCATCGTCGGCACCTGGTACAGCCACTGGGCCCGGTGCCGCTCGATCATCTGCAACGTGCCGGCTGCGTCGAAGCGCGGCGCGATCACGACGTGACAGCCCCAGCACAGCGCCTGGTAGGCGAGGCCGAAAGGCGCCGAGTGGTACATCGGGCCCGGGATCACCACCGTGTCGCCGGCGTGCATGCCCAGCGAAAGCACGTCGGGATCGAGGACGGAACGCGCATGGTCGACGATGACCTTGGGCCGTCCGGTGCTGCCGCCGCTGGCGATGGCTTTGACGTGGCGCGAGACGATCTCCGGCAGCGGTTCATCCGACAGGGTGGCGTCGTACAGTTCCTGTTCGCTGCAGGCCCGCGCGCCTGCAGCGCGCGCGGAATCGACGCCGACCACGAGCCTGGGTTGCAGCACCTCGAGCAGGGCCTGCAGTTCGAGCGGGGGCAGGCGATGCGATACGGGGGCGGGCGTTGCGCCCAGTGCCCAGCATGCGAAGGCCACCTCGAGGAACGCGGTGTCGTTCGGCAGTGCGATCGCGACGAAGTCGCCCTCGTTGACCCCGGCCGCTGCCATGGCCCGGGCGCGACGGTGCACGCGGGCTGCAAGCTCACCGCGGGTCAGCGTCCTGTCGTTGCAGGTCAGGGCGGGTCGGTCCGGATCCCGCGCCGCCTGCACCTGCAGCAGCTGCCCGATCGGCAGCAACGTGACCGGTGCGGCCGGCGCGAAGCGGCGTGCCATGGCGATTCAGCGATCGTCGGCGCGGAGCATGCCGGCCAGCTCGCCGCGCACGACCTTGCCCACGCTGTTGCGCGGCAATTGCTCGACCAGCTGGATGCGCTCCGGATGCTTGAACAAGGCGAGGCCGGCCTTGGCGAAGTGGGCGCGCACCTCTTCGAGCGTAGGCTGCATGCCGGGCTTCGGCACGACCACCGCGCAGATGCGCTCGCCCATGATCTCGTCGCGATACGCCGTGACGGCGCCTTCGAGCACGGCGGGCATCTGCGACAGCACGGCGTCGAGTTCTTCCGGTGCGATCTTCACGCCGCCGCGAATGATGATCTGCTTCAGGCGACCGATGAAGCGGTAGTAGCGGGGCGGGGAATCGTCGCCCGCGATCTCGAACAGGTCGCCGGTGCGGAACCAGCCGTCGGCGGTGAAGGACTGGGCCGTCACCTGTGGTGCGCGAAAGTATCCGTCGAATACCGTCGGGCCGGTGATCTGCAACTCGCCCGGCTTGCCCGGCTCGAGAATCTCGACGCCCGAGTCCGGATCGACGACGCGCGTGCGGATCTCGGCGTGCGGCGGGGTTTCCCACTGGATTTCGTCCCGGCCGTACCGTGGAAACAGGCGCGCGCGATGCTCGGGGTTCGCTGCGTTCGACGCATTGCTCATCAGCGACATGCCTTCGTTCGAGCCGAAGGCGTTGACGATCTCGATGCCGAAGCGCTCCTGGTACCCGCGGATCATGTCGGGATCCAGCGGCGCCGAACCCGAGCCGATGCAGCGCAGGCTGGACAGGTCGACCGCGGCGAGCAGCTTCTCGTCCTTGAGCAGCATGTTGAGCACGGCGGGCGGCGCGATCGCGTACTCGGGTCGCTCCGTTGCGATCTGGCGCAGGTACACGGCGAGATCGAGCGGGTGATGCAGCACCAGCGTGCCGGCGCAGTGCAGCCAGCTCATGAAGCAGCCGCCGATGGCCGCCATGTTGATGAGCGGAAAGGGGTTCAGCAGCCGTTCGCCGCGCTGGATGCCCGCGCCGCGGAAATGCCCGTAGCTGATGGCCACCCAGTGGTTGTGCGTGCGCGGCACGCCCTTGGGGAGTCCTTCGGTGCCGGAGGTCCAGCAGATCGTGGCGACGTCGTCGGCCGACACCGCGAGCGACGCGACGTGCGCGGCCAGTTCGGACCGCGTCGTCGCCGTGATCGCGACGGGCGTGAAAGGCAGGCTGCCGGGCGGGGCGTCGTCCCCGAGGCACAACACCTGCAGCGGGCGACCGCTGCTCAGCTCGACCGCGCTCGCCGCATAGTCAGCACCTTTCAGCGCGCGTACGGTGAGCGTGGCCCGCGCACCCGTCAGGTCGACGATCTGCTCGAGTTCATGGCGGCGGAACTGCATCGGCACCGGGCTCACGATGATGCCGAGCCTGAGCGCAGCGAGATAAATCGCAGGGTATTCCGCGATGTTCGGCAGCTGCGTGATCAGGATGTCGTCCGGGCCCAGGCCGAGTTCGCGCAGGCGCAGCGCGTAGCCGTCGACCAGGTCGGCCAGCTGCGCGAAGGTGAGCCGCAGTGGCGTGCCGCCGACGAGCGCTTCGCGGTTCGGCGGGTCGAGCACGGCGAGTTGGGACGGCGCCGCGCGTGCCGCGGCATCGAACATGTCGGTGATCCGCGTGTCAGACCACCAGCCCCGGCGGCGGTAGTCCCCGATTCGATCTTCGCTCGTCGTGCGCAAGTCGGCCCCCTGAACTTCGGCTGTCGAATCAGTATAGGTAAGGATCGTGGCCAGCAGCAATTGCTCGCGGTGATTGGCGCAGCCGCAGGCCGTGCTGTATGGTCCAGTAACGAAAGTCACTCGCAGGGGCAGCACCATGGACCGTCGCGTATTCATCCAGGGCAGCGTAGCGATTCCGCTCGTGGCGGCCGCTCCGGCAGCCATCGCTGCAGCCGAGCCGGACTACCTGGCGGTCACGCGCGCGATGATCACGGCGTGGCGCGGCAAGGACCTCGAGGGCATGCTCTCGCACATCGACGACGACATCGTCTGGCATTCGCATGTCGGCAGTCCGCCGATCGTCGGCAAGGCAGCGATGCGCGAATTCGCCACCAAACTCACGGCCGGCATGAACGACATCCGCTGGCGCATCTTCGATGCGGCGCGGCATGGCAACCGGCTGTTCGTCGAAGGCGTCGACGATTTCGTCACCGGCGATGGCCGCAGGGTCGAATTGCCGTACGCCGGAGTCCTGGGCTTCAAGGGCGACAAGATCAGCGAATGGCGCGACTACTTCGATCGTGCGCTGTTCGACCGCCTGAAGGCCGGTGAGCCGCCGCCGGCCTACCTGCAGGCGCTCACGTCACGCCCGGCCCTGTTCTGACGGGTCGCCCTCAGGCCCGTGGCGGCCACGGGATGAAGGGGCTGGTCGTGCGCGCGTAGTCGGCAAACGCCTCGGGGCGCTTCTTGCGCATGCGCCGTTCCACCAGGCCGATGCCGAGCGGACCGAGCAGGATGTACGCGAGCGTCAGCGGGCTCACGATGGCGAGCCACCCCCACGGCGTTTCGAGCGCGATCAGGAAGAAGCCGCACCAGACGAGGAACTCGCCGAAGTAGTTCGGGTGGCGGGAGTAACGCCACAAGCCGTTGCGCATGACCTGGTTGCGATGCGACGGGTCGCGCAGGAAGCGCTTGAGCTGGATGTCGGCCACGGTCTCGAGCGTCAGCCCGATCACGAACAGCACGACTCCCGCGAAGGCCAGCGCTCCAAGCGGCGGTTCCGGCGTGCGCTGCGCAAGGAAGAGGGGGAAAGCGATGGCCACGCCGCTCGCGGCGCCCAGCGACAGGAACACGTGCGTGAGGCTGTACCACGCGTAATTCTGGCCGAGCGACTCCGCGTGCGCGCGCAGCCTGGCGTACCGCGGGTCTTCGCGACCCCAGTTACGCGCCCCGATGTGCCATGCCAGGCGTGCCGCCCAGACCAGCGTGAGGCCGAGCACCAGGTTCTGTCGCGCGGCGTTGCCGTCGCAGATCACGTAGAACACGCCGGCCGTGATCGCCATTCCTACCGGATACAGCGGATCGCCGATGCTGGAGTCCTTGATCACCAGGCTGATCAGCCACAGCGAGATCCAGAAGCCGAAGATCGTGGCTGCGCAGATGAGTATCAGCTGCAGGATGTCAGTCGGCATGGCGTCTCCCTCAGCGTCCGGTGCGGATGACTGGCACGTGCAGCATGCGCGCCATGCGTTTCTCGAGCCCCTTGGGGTCGAGCGCGAGAGCCGCGCGCACCTCGACGGCCATGCGGTCCGTGTCGAGTTCGTCGATCCCGCGGCTCACTGCCCGCAGGCCGGCGCGCGCGATGTCGTCGGGACTTTCCTTGCTGCCTTCGACGTGCGCTGCCATCCGCGTATCGACCGAGCCGACGATCAACGCAGTGACCTGGGTGCCCTGGCCTGCAAGTTCGGCGCGCACGCAGCCGCTCAGGCTGCGCGTGGCCGCTTTTGAAGGTCCATAGCCACCCATGTTGGGGATGGCAATGAGCGCGGCCGCGGAAAGCACGTTGATGATGCCGCCGCCGCCGTTGGCAGCCAGCACCGGCGCGAACGCCCGGCACATGGCCAGCGTGCCGAAGTAGTTCACTTCCATCTCGTTGCGGGCGGCCGCCATGTCGGGCGCGCCGAGCAGGGTGTTGTTCGTGAACAGGCCGGCGTTGTTCACGACGAGGCTGACGTCGCTGCATTCGCGCGCAGCGCGCGCCACTTCGTCGTGATCGGTGACGTCGAGTTCGAGCGCGATGCAGCGGCCCGGAAACTGTTCGACGAGGTGCGCGGCGGCGGCGGGGTCGCGGCTGCCCGCGTAGACCTTGCGTGCACCCGACTGCAGCAGCACCCGCACGAAGGCTTCGCCGATGCCGCGATTACCGCCCGTGACCAGGCCGACACAACCGTTGATCTCCATTTGTCAGTGCTCCGCGTTCTGTGTTGGCAGGATGATGTCCGGGCCGGGCGTTCGTTCGTAAAGGCGCTGCACGTCTGCGGCACGGCGCGTCTGCGCCACCCGCTGGTTGATCGTGCCCTTGTCCGAGACTTCGTGGTGGTCGGCGCTCGGCGGTTCGGTGAGCAGCGCGAGCCGCTCGATGCGCTCGCTGATCCCGCGCCCAGCATTGAACTTCAGCAGCCGAGCCTGCAGTTCTGCGCACAGCTCTGGCGTGCGCGGTGCCTTCGGCCAGGCCAGCAGCGCGACGAAAGACAGGTTCTCGCCGCAGACGACGACGTCCGCGATGAGCGGCGCGAACGCTTCCAGGAACTCGGCCCGCAGCTTGCCGGCAGCAACCCAGCTGCCGGTGCCGAGCTTGAAATCCTCAGCCATGCGACCGGCGAACCGCAGTCCCTTCTGGATGTCCTGCGGGTCATGCATCTGCGCCGTGTCGCCCGTGCGGTAGAAGCCTTCTTCGTCGAAGATGTCGCGATTCGCCTCGGGGTTGGACAGGTAGCCGGGCGTCACGATCTGGCCGCGCACGCGCACTTCGTACCGCGGCCCGTTGGGCACGAGCTTGAGCGTCATGCCCGGCATCGGCAGGCCGATGCCGACGGCTTCGGTGGGAAAGTAGATCGACATGCAGCCCGACGTGGTCTCGGTGGCGCCGTAACCGGTCGTGAAGAAGATGCGCTCGCCGATCGTGTCGACCGCGAGCCGCTGGATGCGGTCGTAGAGAGCCTGCGGCAAGCCGGCGCCGCCATAGAGCGCGAGCCGCAGGTTACGGAAGAATTGCTGGCGCAGCTCGGCGTCCTGCTCCAGCGCGTCAGCCAGCATCGCGTAGCCGAACGGCACGTTGATGTGGAAGCTCGGCGGAATCTCCTTGATGTTGCGCAGCGACTCCTCGAACAGGCCCGGCAGGGGACGGCCGTCATCGATGTAGAAGCTGCCGCCGCTGCATAACGTGGCGAACTGATTGCACGCTCCGGAAACGTGGCTCCACGGCAGCCAGTCGAGCATGTTCTCGGTCCAGCCCGCAGTTTGTGCCAGCACCTGCCGCGCCTGGGCGATGTTGGCGCAGGCCATGCGCTGGGACTGGATGACGGCTTTCGGCATGCTGGTCGAACCCGACGTCAGCATGTAGAGCGAATGCGCGTCGGGGTCGAGCTGGGCGATGGCCTGCGCGACCGCGGGAGTGATCGGCGTGGCGAGCACGTCCGCGTAGCGCGTGGCCGGGCGCTGCAGCAAGGCAGGGTCGGCCGTGACGATCGTCGCGTCGCCGAAGTCGACCACTTCGAGCGCGCGACGGAACTGTTCGGTTGCCTCGGCGAACACGACCGCGGGCCGCACCAGGGCCACCACGTGGCGCAGACGGCCAAAGTCGCCCGGCATCAACGAGTAGTTGGCGCTCACCGGGCACACGGGAATGCCCGCCGCCATGCCACCGAACTTGACGGCAGCGTGGGCCACCGAATTGCCCGACAGGATCAGCACGGACCGGCCCGGTGGCACGCCCTGGTCGAGCAGCCACTGCGTGACGGCATCGGCGGCACGCTTGAACTCACCGAACGAGTGGCGGACCCACGGACCGCCCTTGCCGGCGCGCTGAGCCATGCAGGGGCGCTCGGGGTCGCGCGCGGCCCAGTCGGCGAGTTGCGCAGGCAAGCTCGGAACGAACGGGTCGAGCGGCGTCACCGGCTCGACGATGAGGGTGCCGTCGCTCCGTCGCTCGACGTGCATCGCGGACGACGGGAAGTAAGTGGCGCGAAAGGGTGCCTGCTGGGCGTTCATGCGGCGGCGCTCTCAGGACCGGTCATACGAGAGATCGCTGGTGTCCTTGCGGCCGAGGTGCATGCCCGGTTTCGCCGGATCGAACCGGCCGAGGCACCAACCCTCGCTCGAGGGCGTATCGCGGTTCCAGTCGAACACGGTGCGTCGATGCGCGATCTTCCAGTGTCCAGCGCGCAACTCGAAGCGATCGATCAGGCGCCCGCCGGTGAAGGTGTCCATCGCCCGGCCATCGGCCGTAAAGCGCGCGAAGGTCCACAGGTAGGTCTCGACGTGGGCCACGTTGCCGTCGAATTCGATGTGGCTCGTACCGAGCAGGTGCTGCATGGGTTCCATCAGCCGGATGCGCGGCACGGCGCCATCGACGTACTCGAAGGCATTGCCCGTGTAGTTGCCGCCATGCTCCTCGATGGCGTCCGGGTGATAGCACGACTTCAGCAGGTCCGCGTCTGCACGATCGACGCCGCGGGCATACCGCGCGAGGACCTCGCGGATTTCGTCCCGCGCGAGCATGTGTTCGAGCCTGAGCGCCTGCGCGCCCGCCGCCCCCGTGGCGATGACCATGTGTTGTATCCCCTGCGTGTTCGGGCATCATGCCCGCAAAGACTTTCGTAATAAGACTGAAAGGAAAGCTCAGGCGATGGTCAAGCACGACAGCCTGTCCGCACCGCGCGTAGCGATCGTAACCGGAGCCGGCACCGGCCTGGGCCGGGCGTATGCGCTGCGACTCGCCGCCGACGGGCTGCGCGTCGTCGTGAACAACAGGCGGCGCGAAGTCGACGCGGCGGGCCGGGGCAGCGCGGACCACGTGGTCGCCGAGATCGTCGCAGCGGGCGGCGAGGCGGTGGCCAATTACGACGACGTCTGCGCGGAGGGGGCGGGCACGCGGTTGCTGCAGCAGTCGCTCGCGACCTGGGGCCGGCTCGACGCGCTGGTCAACAACGCGGGCGTCGACCAGCACGCGCCTTTCCACCGCATCGACCTCGCAGACTTCCGCCGTATTTTCGAGATCAACTTCTTCGGTACGGTCCAGGTCACGCACCCGATCTGGCGCCACATGCGCGCAGCGGGCCATGGCCGGGTCATCGTTTCCACGTCGGCGGCCGGGTTGCACGGCCTGCACGGGCTGTCGGCATACGCCGCGTCCAAGGCTGCGCTGATCGGGTTCGCGCGCTCGCTCGCGGCCGAAGGTGCAGCGCGCGATCTTTTTTGCAATGCGGTAGCGCCTTTCGCTGCCACCCGCATGACCGCGTCCCATGCGCAGGCGGGCGATGGCTCGGCCGCGCTGACGCCCGAACTCGTCGCGCCGCTGGTATCGATGCTGGTCAGGCCGGATTGCACCGTCAATGGACAGGTACTGGTGTCAGGGGGCGGATGGGCCCGCCGCAGCACGGCAGTCGAATGCGAACCGCTCGTCCGCGTCGCACCGACCCCGGCAACTGATGCGTCCGCGCAACTACAGGGTGCGCCGCTGCAGGTCGCCGGATCGTGCCGCGACTTCCGCGATGCCCTGGAGTCGTACGACGACTTCAAGGCCCGCGTTGTCGGGCACTTGCGACAACCCTGAACGCGGGTTAGCCTACGGCGGTCTAGTTAAGCAAGCGACTGGGGCCGCGCGGGGAGTGCGGCCCGGTTGCCACATTACGACGCATGCCAGGGGGATATAGATGACATTCGATCGCACGCGCATCTCCGTTAGTCGGGGATCACCCATCGCCTACGCGGTGGCCACTGTTCTCTCCGCCGCCGCCGCCATGCCCGCGCAGGCGCAACAGGCCCTCGAGGAAGTGATCGTCACGGCGCAGCGCCGCGAGACGTCCCTGCAGACCACGCCCATCGCGATCACCGCATACACCGGCGAGAGACTGTCCGAAGACAAGATCTTCACCGTCGCCGACCTGGCCAACAGCGTGCCTCGCGTTCTCGCTGACGGCGCTCACGCCGCTCGACGTCGAACTCAACATCCGCGGCATCACCAACACGCGCCTCGACTCGCCGACGGCCGATCCGTCGGTCGGCACGTTCGTCGACGGCGTGTACATCGGCCGCACCGGCGACTACAACTTCGACTTCTACGACCTCGAGCGCATCGAAGTCATCCGCGGCCCGCAGGGCGTGCTGCTCGGCAAGAACGTCGTGGGCGGCGCGCTCAGCATCATCACGGCGGCACCCAAGTTCGACAATTCCGGCGAAGCGAGCCTGTCGTTCGGCAACTACAACGCGATCACCGCGTCGGGTCACGCCACGGGCGGCCTGACCGACGACGTCGCCGGTCGTGTTTCCTTCCAGGCGCGCACGCGCGACGGCTTTGCGACGCGACGTGCTGCACCAGCGCGACGTGGAAGACCTCACGTCCTACCAGGGCCGCGCCCAGTTGCTGTGGGAGCCCGCAGACAGCGGCTGGAGCGTCCGCGGCATCGCGGATTATTCGGCCGACTCGACCAACGGCATCAACACGGTGGCCGTCGAAGGCGGCACCGCTGACGTGCGAAACCAGCTACCTGCGCACGAACTGCACGCGTCCCTGGAGCAACCTGCGCGCGTACCTCGGCATCGACGACCCGCGCGAGAACATCGCGCAGAGCATCCAGTACAAGAACAAGTCGCGCATCAACCAGTTCATGGATCGCAGCAACTGGGGCCTGACGCTCGACGTCGAGAAAGAATACAAGCTGTTCACGTTCAACTCGCTGACCGGCTACCGCACGGCGAGCAGCGAACAGGTGTACGACCAGACGGGCGCGGGCCCCGAGGCGCTCAACTGGAGCGTGCCCGAGTGGCAGGCCTACATCGCCTGGATGAACGCGCGCTACGGCACGCGTCCGGCGACGTCGAACAACGGCCAGTTCCTGTTCGCGCAGCCGGTCGGCGAGCGCGTCGACGCGGAGGCGTTCAGCCAGGAGTTCCGCTTCACGTCGAACCCGAGCGACAGCCGCTTCGACTGGATCGGCGGCGTGTTCTACAAGAAGGACGACATCAAGAAGACCGACCGTTTCATCGGCGAGAACTTCCTCGGCGCGGTGCTCCCGGGCGGCAACAACCCGCTGTCGACCCTGAGCGGCGAGAACCGCTGGAACAACAGCGGCGAAACCGAGAACATGGCCGCGTTCGCCCAGGTCGGCTTCAAGTTCACCGATGCGATCAAGCTGAGCGTCGGCCTGCGCTACACGTCCGACGACAAGAGCGGCACGGTCAGCGGCTTCGTGGTCGAGACGGGCGATCGCTTCAGCCCGAACGATCCGCGCGCCAACGTGACGATCGAGACCCTGTGCCGCGCTCCGGACGGCACGATCATCCGCACGCCCACGGGCGGCACCGGCGTGGCGGCCTGCAACGCGCCTAACCAGTGGATCTACGCGGAAGGCACGGGCTACACGACCAACTACGGCGAGAAGTGGACCGAGCTCACGCCGCAGGCCACCCTCGACTGGAAGGTCAACGACGACCTGTTCATGTACGCGACGTACTCCGAGGGCTTCAAGGGCGGCGGCTTCGACGACACGCCGGCCAACATCGCGCAGGCGACCACGCCGTTCGATCCGGAGAAGGCCAGCAACTACGAAATCGGCGTGAAGTCCGACTTCTTCGACGACCGCTTCCGTATCAACGCCGACATCTTCTACATGGACTACACGAACCTGCAGGTCACCCAGACCAATGCAGCGTGCCTGTGCAACATCACGGACAACGCGGCCAGCGCGGAGATCCAGGGCATCGAGGCCGAGTTCCTGTACCTGCCGCTCGACAGCCTGCGGTTGTCGCTGTCGGGTTCGTACGTCGATGCCACGTACAAGGACTTCCTCGAGTCCGCGATCAACCCGAGCACCGGCCAGCGTCTCGACAGCTCGGGCAACCGCATGCAGCGCACGCCTGAAACGCAGGTGAGCGGCGGCGTGGACTACACGATGGCCCTCGGCAGCTGGGGTAACGCGCTCAACTTCCGCGTGAACTACACGTGGCAGAGCGACCTGTACTGGGCCACCGACAACATCGCGAGCGAAGATTCGTACGGCCTGCTCGATGCGCGCATCGGGCTCGTCGCCCGAGAATGCGCCGTGGACTGTCGCGGTCTGGGGCCGCAACCTGAGCGACGAGCTGTTCCGTACCAACATCATCTCGTTCTTCGGTGAAGAAGTGTCGCAGTTCGGTGCCCCGCGCACCTACGGCGTCGACTTCACGTTCAAGTTCTGATGTGGCGAGGGGCGGTGTGCTTTGCGGCGCACCGCCCCGATCCCTGGGCCGAATGAACCCGAGGCGGGTGCGGTCGTGACCGAGACCACCGCGATTTGCCGGTTCTGCCACGCGACCTGTGGCCTCAAGGTCACGCTCGAGCAGGGCCGCGTCGTCGACATCATCGGCGACATCGACAATCCCATGTACCACGGGTACAGCTGCGTCAAGGGACGCAACTTCCACGAATTTCACTACGATCCGCGGCGCGTGCTGCATCCGCTGCAGCGCGCTGCCGACGGCTCGCTGCAGCCGGTTGCGCTCGAGGCCGCTTTGGGTGGCATTGCAGGCGAACTGCAAGGAATCATCGAGCCGGCACGGGCCCCGCTCCGTGGCGATGTACTCGGGCACCTTCAGTCATTTCTGTCCGGCGGGCGTGATGCTGCGGGACGCGTTCATGGACGCGCTCGGTTCGCCGCTGCGATTCACCAACGCGACCATCGACCAGCCGGGCAAGCCCATTTCGATGGCGCTGCACGGGCGGTGGGGCGGTGGGCCACAGGCGTTCGCCGATGCCGACGTGTGCCTGCTGGTCGGCGCCAATCCGCTGGTGTCGATGTGGGGCGGCATCCCGACGTTCAATCCTGCCAAGCGCCTGCATGAGGCGCGTGCGCGCGGCCTCAAGTTGATCGTCATCGATCCGCGGGTCACGGAAACGGCGCGCAAGGCCGACATCCACCTGCAATGCCTGCCTGGGCACGACCCGGAATTGCTGGCGGCGATGCTCAACGTGATCTTCCGCGAAGGCCTGCACGACATGGAGTTCGTCGCCGCGGAGACGCAGGGGTTCGAGGCCCTGCGCGCGGCCGTGGCTCCATTCACGCCCGAGCGGGTTGCGCCGCTGGCGGGCGTGCCTGCAGCGCAGATCGTCGAGGCGGCACGCACGTTCGCTCGAGGCCCCCGCGGCAACGCGACGAGCGGCACGGGGCCGAGCATGGCGCCGTATGGGGTCCTGATGGATTACCTCGTGCTTGCGCTCAACACCGTCTGCGGACGCTGGATTCGCGCGGGCGAGCCGGTGCCCAACCGCGGCGTGTTGTTCAAGCAGTTTTCCGGCGTGGCGCGGGCCGAAAAGCCGCGGCCCGGTTTCGGCCTCGGCGAGCCGTTGCGCATTCGCGGTCTGCGGGAGTCGGCTTCGGGCCTGCCCACATCGGCGTTGGCCGATGAGATCCTGACGCCCGGCGAGGGCCAGGTGCGCGCGCTGTTCGTGATCGGTGGCAATCCGCTGCTGTCGTGGCCGAACCAGGCCAAGACGCGGCGTGCGCTGGAGTCACTCGACCTGCTGGTAGTCGTCGATCCCCAGGTCTCTGCCACGGCGCGGTTCGCGCACTACGTGCTGGGCCCGCGCTTCGGGTTCGAGACGCCAGCGATCTCGTTTCCGAACGAGGGCATCACCACCTACGGCTTGTCCATCGGCTACCAGGAGCCGTACGCCCAGTACCAGCCGCAGTTGATCGAGCCGCCCGCTGGCTCCGAGGTGCTCGAGGACTGGCGCCTGTTCTACGAACTCGCCCGGCGCATGGGCTTGCAGCTGGCTTATCGAGGGCAGCCCTTCGACATGGAACGCCCGCCGACGACGGATGAACTGCTCGAGCAGTTCGTGCGCCGCAGCCGGATTCCACTCGCGACGATCAAGCAGCACCCCCATGGCCACATCTACCCCGATCCCGAGCCGCTCTGCACGGCGAGGGACCCCGACTGGCCGCATCGACTGCAGCTGGGCGAGGCAACCATGCTGGCCCAGTTGGCCGCAGTCGCAGCAAGCATGGCGGGCGTGGCAGCGCCCGCGGCAGCTGTCGATGCGCGCGGCGCTGCAGAGGCCATCGAGCTGTTGCTCGTCAGCCGGCGCGAGCACGCGGTGTACAACTCCGTCGCGCACCACTTGCCTGCGTTGCAGCGCAGGCGTCCGTTCAATCCTGCCTACATGAATCCTGCGGATGTGCAGCGCCTCGGCCTCGCTGACGGCAGCGTCATCACGTTGCAGGCAGCGGTGGGCACGATCCGTGCGGTGCTGCAATGCGCGGCCGACGTTCGTGAAGGCGTCGTATCGATGGCGCATGGTTTCGACCCGCTGGCCGGGGAAGGGCGCAATGGCAGCACCGCCGCGCTGGTGGACGACGAGAAGGATTACGAGCCGCTCAGTGGCCTGCCACTCATGAGTGCCATCCCCGTGCGCGTGCGCGGCGCCGACGCGGCCTAGGGACAAGTGACGCGTTGCGTGCGCTCGATCCGGTGCCTGTCACCGAGCTTGGAAAGGCAGACACGCGCTCTGTGACAGGCACCGGATCGAGCGCTCTGGCAGCGTCGCAGGCTGGCATGTCGCAAGCGTCCGATCCGGGACCGTTCCCAGAGCGCGTGTCTGCCTTTCCAAGCTCGGGGAACGGTCCCGGGTCGGACGCGCCAGCGACTGGTCGCCCTCGCGTGTTCGACGCGCGGTGCCGAATTGGAAACCGGCGCGGCTGACCTTGAGTGCTCGGTGACAGGCACCGGATCGAGCGCACGCAACGCGTCACTTGCGGACCTGTGCAGAGCTTCCCTACAGCTTGTCGCGGTGCAGCTTGAGGCCGGCGCGCTCGCGGTCCCAGGTATCCGGCGTGATGCCCTGGTCGCGGAAGAAGACCTTGCGGATCTTGTTCGTCTCGGTCTTCGGGATGTGGTCGACGACGCGCACATAGCGCGGCACCATGAAATACGGCAGCTTCGGGATCAGGAACTCGGTGAGTGCCCGCGGATCCACCGTCCGTCCGGGCTTCGCCGTCACCACGACCATCACTTCCTGCTCGGCGATCTCGCTTTCGACGCCGACAGCCGCGACTTCGTCGACGTCGGGGAACTGGCGCACGCTGTTCTCGACCTCGAACGACGAGATGTTTTCACCGCGGCGGCGGATCGTGTCCTTCCTGCGATCGACGAAGAAGAAATTGCCGGTCTCGTCCTGGCGGAACAGGTCGCCGGTGTGGAACCAGCCGTTGCGCCAGGCGGCCGCCGTGGCTTCGGGCTGGCCGTTGTAGCCCGCGTTCATGGTCCACGGCAGGTTGCTGCGGACGATCAGCTCGCCGATGTCGCCTTGTGCCACCTCGACGTCGTGCTCGTCGACCAGCCGTGCCTCGACGCCGCTGCGCGGCCGGCCACAGGAGCCGTACACGTGCGTATTGAGGTCGGTGACCAGCGGCGCCGAGACCTCGGTCATGTTGAAGCCCGTGAGGTACTCGAAGCCGAAGCGGTTGGCGAAAGCCACCGTCTCCTCGCTGACGGGGAACATCGTCAGGCACTTGAGCGGATTGTCGCGGTCGTCGGGGCGAGGTGCGGACTTGGCGAGGAAGGCCGCCATCACGCCGATCAGCCCGGACGTGGTGACGCAGTTGCCGGTGCGCACCTGGTCCCAGAACTTGTCCGTGCTGAAGCCATCGACCAGGTAGATGCTGCCGCCGCGGACGAGCGCCGCGCACGTGGGGCTGGTGCCGCCGACGTGGAACATCGGCAGGTTGACGAGGATGG
This sequence comes from uncultured Gammaproteobacteria bacterium, assembly GCA_963846885.1. Lineage (GTDB taxonomy): Bacteria > Pseudomonadota > Gammaproteobacteria > Steroidobacterales > Steroidobacteraceae > RPQJ01. Next base: position 10,818 of record CAWJXS010000018.1, on the reverse strand, counting down.
CATCCCCATCGCCCATGTAGCCGTAGACGGTCATCGCCGTCGAGTACAGCTGCAGGTACGGTGACAGCACGCCCTTGGAATAGCCCGTGGTGCCGGACGTGTAGATGATCGACTGGATGTCCCAGTGCTGGATGTCCGCGCTTTCGTCGAGCGTCGTCGCGTCGCCTTGCAACGTCGATTCCGGCAGCAGTTCGAGCGGCGCGGCCGCAGTCGCGGCTTCTCCGCCGACCACGACGACCTGGCGCAGGTGGGGCAGGGTGAGGCCTGCCAGCCGCTCGAGCAGGGTGTGGTACGCCACCATCACGGTCGCGCCCGCCGCATTGACTACGTGCGCAAGCACGTCGCCGCGGTAGGCAGTATTCAATGGCACGAACACGGCACCCAGGTAATTGGTCGCGAACCAGGTGAGCACCATCGCACGGCCGGTGGGCAACCAGGCGATGACGCGGTCGCCTTTCTTGACGCCGAGGCGCTGCAGGCCCGCCGCCGCTGCACGGACTTCCGCGTGGCACTGCGCGTACGTCCACGTGCTGCCGTCCTCGAACAGCGCGAAGCGGCGCTCTGGATGGCGTGCGGCGCGCGCATCGAGCATCGCCTTGAGGACGACGTCTTCCCGTGCCGGGACGGCGGGATCGAACCAGGGAGGATGACGTTCGCCGGAGGCCATGGTGAGTCAGGCGCCGCGCGGAAGCTGCGCGCCGGTCAGGCGCTCGGAAAGCGACCACAGCTGGTCGGCAGCTGCCGGGTCGACAGCCCACGGGCGGACGCCGGCCATGCCGGTATCTGTCGCCGGCACGAGCGCAGCGACGTCGCAGTCCTCGCAATAAAGCCCACCCCTGCCTGCGAGCCGGGGGCTCGTCGCGGCCCACACGGTGGTCGCAGCGCCCTGCTCGACGGTCTTGAACACGGGGCTCAATACGCCATCCTCGGTCATCCAGCCCATCGCCACCTGTTCCTCGCGCGAGAGCGAGCGCTGCAGGTCGGTCATGATGCCGCCCGGATGCACGGCGAAGGCGCGAATGCCCGCATCGCGCCCGCGTTGGTCCACGCCCAGCGCGCAGAGGCTGTTCGCAGTCTTGGCCTGCCCGTAGGCCTTCCACTTGTGGTACTCGCGCCGCTCGAAATTGGGGTCATCGAAGTTCACTGGAGTGATGCGATGCCCGAGCGATGACAGCATGATCACGCGCGCGCCGCCTGCCGCCACCAGCGCGGGCCACAGCCGGCAGATCAGCTGGAAGTGACCGAGGTGGTTGGTCGCGAACTGGCTCTCGTAGCCACGGCTGTCGCGCTCGAGCGGGCTGGCCATGATGGCTGCATTGCAGACGAGCACGTGCAACGGTTCATTGCGCGCCAGCCAGTCGCGCGCGAACGCATCGATCGATGCGGGGTCCATGAGGTCGAGCACCCCGAGTTCCACGTTGGCGACGCCTGCCAGCGCCGCGCGTGCCTTGCCGGGCGTGCGCGCAGGAACCGTGACGTGTGCACCCGCCGCGGCCAGGGCGTGCGTGGTCGCGACGCCGATGCCGGAATAGCCGCCGGTGACGATGGCGTTGCGTCCTGAGAGATCGATGCCTGCGCTGACCTGGGCTGCGGTAGAGCGCATGCCGAAGCCCGAACCCAGGGGAGCCTGCGCGGTGGTCACTCGATCTCGCCCTTGATGGATTGGCTGGACGAAGTCAGGATAGGACCCTGCGTTCGATTGTGCAAGCGACCGGCCGTTGCCGGTGCAGGAGCGAAATTTGCGTGTCCCGATGCCGTCCCCTGCGCAGGTGCGCGAGTTGCCCCGGCTGGCGCAGGTGCGCGTGCCGAAAGAATGGGAAGACCTCAACGGTCACGTCAACGTCAAGCACCACATGACGATGTACGACCTGACGAGCGACCCGATGCTCGCGCTGCTCGGCATCAGCGAAGAATGGGTGCGCACGGAGCGGTGCGGCCTCATCGACCTGGAGCATCACATCTGGTTCCTGAACGAAGTGCACGTGGGCGAAGCAGTGGACCTGCACCTGCGACTCAACGCGCGCAATGCCCGGCGCGTGCAGGGGCACGTCTTCCTGCTCAACGCGACGCGCGACGTGCTGGCGAGCGCCATCGAGTTCGTCTCGGCGGCGGCAGACCTCGATGCGCGACGCACCGTGGCCCTGCCCGCAAGCATTGCGGACCGCATCGACGAACTGCTCGCGAGCCAGGCGCGACTCGACTGGCCGGCGCCGCTGAGCGGCGCGATCTCGATCTGAACGCCGCGGAGTATCCAAGACCATGCTCGAAGACCTGATTCAACTCGCCCTCGCCAACGCGGCGCTCATCTTCGGTTCGTTCACGCTGCTGTGGGCGATCAGTATGGCCGCGCGCGATTCGAGCCTCGTCGACATCTGGTTTGCGCCGTCGATCGCGGCTGCGGCCGTGCTCGGCGTGTTCGTCGGCGACGGTGCCGAGCCACGGCGCATCCTGATCGCCGTGCTCGCGGTGATCTGGGCGACGCGGCTCGGCGGCTATCTCGCCTGGCGCAACTGGGGACGCGAGGATCCGCGCTATGCGCGCCTGCGCAAGCACGTCGAAGACCAGGGCGGCAATTTCGCCTGGCACAGCCTCACGCGCATCAACCTGTACCAGGGCGCGATCGTGTTCGTCGCCATCGCGCCGTTCCTGGTCGCGCAGACCGCGCCCGTACCCGAGACGCTGGGGGTGCTCGCGTGGCTCGGCACGGCACTCGTGCTGCTCGGGGTCGCGTTCGAAGGCACGGCCGACTGGCAGCTCGCGCGCTTCAAGGCGGATCCGGCCAACACGGGCAAAGTGCTCGACACCGGTCTCTGGCGCTACTCGCGCCATCCCAACTATTTCGGCGAGACCTGCGTGTGGTGGGGCTTCTGGCTCGTCGCGTGCGAGCACCCGTGGGGCTGGTTCACGATCTTCTCGCCCGCCCTGATGACGTGGTCGATCCTGGGGATGATGGGCAAGGAGCTGGTCGAACGGCGCATGCTCAAGAAGCGCCCGGGCTACGAGGACTACGTGCGGCGCACCAGCGGCTTCTTTCCCTGGCCGCCGCGGCGTTGAGGCGCGGGCTTGCGCGCGGGGGCGCCGATCTTGACTTCGCGCGCCTCGACATCACCGCCGCAGCTGCCGCAGATCACCTTGGCATGCAGGCGGCGACCGCAGGGACGGTGACGCAGCAGCAGCCCCGGGCCGTGCGGCGACGCAATCCAGCGCGTGCCCCAGTCGTGCATCGCGATCGTGAACTGCAGCAGGTCCCAGCCCTTGTCGGTCAGGTGGTATTCGTAACGCGGGGGGTTGTCTTTATAGAGCCGCTGCTCGATCACGCCTGCCGCCAGCAACCGGCGCAGGCGGTCGGCGAGGATGTTGGTGGCAATGCCGAGCGCGGCGTTGATGTCGTCGTAGCGGTGCAGGCCGAAGAACAGCGCGCCGACGAGCAGCGCCGTCCAGCGGTCGCCGACCGTGTCGACGCAGTGGAACATCGTCGTGTCCACGCCGTCGCCGCTCGACGAGGCCGCGCTCTCGCGGCGCCGGGTCGTCGTGGGGGTCGCGGCATACTTGTGTGCACCCGGCCCTGGCTTGAAGACCATGTCGCGCCAGCCGATGCCCGTTTCGCAATGCGCGCAGACGAGGCTGGGGTTCAGCGACTTGCCGCACACGGTGTGCACCAGGCGCGGCGGCAGCCCGAACTCACCGCTCCAGCGGTTTTCCCACGTCCACATGCAAAGCGCGACGGGATAGAAGGCGAGGCCCTTGTCCGTGAGGCGGTATTCCAGCCGGCTTGGCGCGCTGCCGTAGGGGCTGCGGTACAGCAGTCCGGAATCGACCATGGCATTGAGGCGGGCCGTGAGCGTGCCGCGCGAGGCGCCCGTGCGACGCCGCAGTTCTTCGAAGCGGCGCACGCCGAGGAACGCGTCGCGCATCAGCAGATGCGACCAGCGGTCGCCGACGACCTGCAGCGCGCGAGCCACTTCGCCGCTGTGCAGCAGCACGCGGATGGTCGCGATGTCGGGCGCGCGCCGGGCCGTCTTGCGGGGCGCCATGTCGTGGAGCGGCGTCATTGAGCGTGTCAGTCTAACATCCGGGGCGGCGATGCGATTCGCTGCCCGCCACTTCCCAGGGGAAACGATGAATTACCAGCAGTTCAAGAAAATCGTCGGCTTCTACAGCCGGTTCACGGCGAGCTTCACGCAGGTGGGTTACCGCTGGCGGAGCCTGTCCTGGGGCAAGTTCACGCCGGACTATCGCGGCCAGCACTGGCTGGTGACGGGCGGCTCCGGCGGCATCGGCCGGCACATCGTCCTGGCGGCCGCCAAGGCGGGCGCGACAGTCACGGCCGTGGCCCGCAGCGAGTCGAAACTCGCGGCGCTGCTCGAGGACGCGCGGCAGGCCGGCATCGCAGGCATCGACACGGAATGCTGCGACTTCACCCTGCAGGCCGACACCGAGCGCCTGCTGCAACGGTTGCAGGCGGCGGGGCGCAAGGTCGACGTGCTCGTCAACAACGTGGGCGTGCTGCTCGATGATCTTGCGGTGACTGCGGAAGGCCGCGAGAGTTCGTTCGTCTCGAACCTGCTGAGCCACTATCAATTGACCGAGGGCCTGATTCGCGCGGGACTGCTCACCGGGCCCCGTTCTGCCGTCATCAACATGACCTCTGGCGGCGGGTACAACATGCCGCTGATGGTCGCGATGCTCAACGTCACCGACCCGGCCAAGTACAACGGGGTGTTCGCGTACGGCTTCCACAAGCGGGCGCAGATGGTGCTGAACCAGTACTGGCGCGACAAGTATGGCGCGCAGGGCATCACGTTCTACGTGATGCATCCGGGCTGGGCCGATACCGATGGCGTCAAACGCTCGCTGCCGCGGTTTCGCAAGATCCTCAAGTCGATCCTGCGCGATGCGGCTTCGGGCGCGGATACGGCGCTCTGGCTGGCAGGCACGCGGCCTGCGCAACCCGAGCACGAACTGGTGTGGTTCGACCGCGCGATTCGTCCGGCGCACGTGTACGACCGCACGCGCGTCACGCGCGACACGCCACAATCGCTCGTGGCGTATCTGGACGCCGAACTCGCGCGTCAGCCGACCGCGCGCGCCTGAGGCCAGAGGTTCTCGCCGGTGATCCATGCCGCATGGAAGCCGGCGGCGACCCGTCCGGGCAGGCTGACCCGCGCGAGCGGGCCGGCCGTGATGCGCTTGGCGTCGAAGATCCAGGCTTCCGAGCGGTAATCGTTGATGTTGGTCGCGAGCGTGATGGCGTAGCCGCTGTCCTCGTCGCCGCCCTTGGTGCTGCGGGCGAACGGTGCTTCGCTCGGGAACCAGCCGGCGGGATAGTTGTAGACCTCGCTCGTGCCCTGGTCGTGGTCGTACTTGACGAGGCCTTCGAACGCCAGCGTCTGCAGGTCCGTGGGGATCAGCTGGTGATACGAGTAGCGGGTGCGCACGCCGTACTTTTCCATGTCGGGCAGGCAGAACTCGGTGTTGAGGTCCGACAGCTGCTGCTCGCTTTTCTCGCCCGTCTTCAGGTTCATGCGCCAGCGACGCATGTGGCCCTTGAAGCGCAGGTAAGCCAGCATCGACGCGAGCGGGCCTTCCTGCGGATTGCGACGGATGGTGGGGTCGGGCTGGAAGCAGCCGTCCATCGTGATCCAGTCGCCGTCTTCCCAGGCGTTGACCATGTGCAGCACGTAACCCGGCTCGAACTCGAACCAGCGCACCTGTTCCTGCGTGCCGTAGCGCGGGATGACGCCGAAGCGCGTCGGCAGGTCGGGCTTGAACTGCACCACGCGATGGCCCGTGCGCTTGAGCACGTCCAGGTCATGGAACAGCGGGAAGTCGTGCAGGATCGTGTAGTTCGGCGTGATCGTCGTGTCGTGCGGCAGGCGGGGGCCGGGCAGGTCGATGCGCGTCTTGTGCTTCACCGCGCCGTTGGCGCCGATCACGTAGTACGTGAGCCAGGGCTGGAAGTCGGCGTAGCCGTAGTTGATGAACTCGCCCGTGCGCGGATCGGTCTTGCCGTGCGCGTTCATCGGCGTGTCGAGGCCGCCCGCGAAATCCTGCTCGCCTTCCGTCTCGAGCGTGAGCGGGTCGAGCGTGTAGACGCGGCCGGCGTTGTACCAGGCCGAGAGGAGCTTGCCGTTGTGCAGGTTGAGCGTGGTGTTCGACGTGTCCTTGCAGTAGTCGGGGTTCATCGACTCGACTTCGTGCCCGGCGACGCGCGACAGGTCGTAAGGACCCATGATGCCCGAGAGCTCCACCTTGCCGCGCTCGATCTCGTCGTGCAGCGCGCGAGTCTGCACCCACTTGCGGATGTAGCTGGCCCGGCCGTCGCGGAAGTACACGCCGTGCACCATGCCGTCGCCGTCGAACCAGTGGTAGTCGCCCCGCGGCTTGAACACGGGATTGGGGCCGTTGCGCATGTAGGCGCCGAAGAGATCCGCGGGAATCTCGCCTTGGGTCACTTGCAGGTCGACGGCCGTGATCTCGGACACGACGGGCGTGTACGGGCCATGCAAGTACGGGTTGTCGATGCCGTCCACCCAGGTCGGGCGGTCGGGCGGGTCTTGCGTCGTGATATCCGTGTACTTGCGCATCTGGCGTCACCTTTGGCTAAGTCGCTGTCGCCCACGTCCGGGACCAGAGTACTATAGTGCAAGTCATTAGGGAGGTGTGAAGTGTCGAACGACGCTGCCGGCAGCCGGGCCGAGCGCCTGCGGGCCATTACCGGGGGCATGCGGCTTCCACTCATAGCCGCGCCGATGTTCCTTGTGTCAGGGCCCGAGCTCGTGCTGGCGGCGTGCCGGGCGGGCATTGCGGCCGCTGTTCCCACCCCCAATGCGCGCTCGATCGAGATCCTGGAGACGTGGCTGCAGCAGCTGACTGCAGGCCACGCCGCTGCCTCCATGGCGGCGCCTGGCAAGGTGGGTCCGTGGGCCCTGAACCTGGTCATGCACAGTTCCTACGACCGCCTCGGGCCGGAGCTCGAACTGGTGGATCGATACCGCCCGCCGCTGGTGATCACCGCGCTGGGCAGTCCGGCGCGTGCGGTCGAGCACGTGCATGCGTACGGCGGCACCGTGTTCGCGGACGTGAGCAGCCTCGGGTTCGCGCGCAAAGCCGCTGCGGCCGGCGCCGACGGCCTGGTGCTGGTCAGCGCTGGGGCAGGCGGCCACACCGGCAAGGTTTCGCCGTTCGCCTTCGTGCAGGCGGTGCGGGAGTTCTACGACGGCATCATCGTGCTGGGCGGCAGCATCGGGCACGGCGGTGCCGTGCGTGCGGCCGAGCTGCTCGGCGCCGACCTCGCGTACGCCGGCACTCCTTTCATCTGCGCCGAAGAAAGCCTCGCCACGCGCGACTACCGCGACATGGTGGTGCGCGCGTCGTTCGAGGATCTCGTGCTGACGAAGACGTTCACCGGGGCGGATGCGTGGTACCTGCGCGAGAGCATCGTCGCCGCCGGTCTCGATCCGGATGCGCTGGTCGGCAAGGACAAGATGGACTGGACGAATTCGCAGGGCCAGCTCAAGGCCTGGAAGAACATCTGGTCGGCGGGGCAGGGCGTCGATCACATCCGCGCCGTGGAATCGACGGCGGCGATCGTCGACCGGTACGCCGCTGAGTATGCAGCCGCGCTGCGCAAGCCCGCATTCTGCTGAGACACGACGATGCCCAATTTCGAACGCAAGCGACTGATCGGCGCCTGGCAGCTGCGGCGGTGGTTCATCACCTATGAAGACGGTTCGGTCACCGAACCGCTGGGTCCCGGTGCAACGGGCCTGCTGGTGTACACCGGCGACGGCTGGATGAGCGCAGCCATGATGGCGGCAGGCCGTCCACGACTCTCGCGCGGCAATCCACGCGCGGCGCCGGAGAGCGAGCGGGCGGCCGCATTCGACACCTACTTCGGTTACTGCTGCCGCTGGCGCATCGTCGGACAGTCGGTGGAACACCGCGTCACGTTGTCGCACAATCCGGCGCTGGTCGGTACGCTGCAGACCCGCAGGATCCAGATGCGCGGCCACACGCTCACGCTCTCGGCGCAGGAAACGGTTCCCGGCGGGGTGCGCGTGCATCGGCTGCAATGGCGCCCAGCCAGCGAAGGCGTGCCCCGCGGGTGATCGTAGAGGTCTCGAGCATGAGTTCGGCAGCATCGGTCCTGTTCGAAAAGCACGAGGCAGCCCTGCTCGCTGCGTCCACCGCCTGTCGCGTGCGTGGCTACTTCACGCTCTTTCCGGAAACGCCCGACCGGCATCGTGGCGGTGCCGCCGCAAAAGAAGCCGGCCTCGCCGCGTTCCGCTCGCAGCTCGGGCGGTCCTTCGAACTCGATCAGCCGGGCACCATCGACCGTTGCGGCAGTGAGATTTCGCCGTACACGCTCGAACCGCTCGGCATCGACTATCCGCGCGCCGACGCTGACACCCTGTTCGCCGCGGCGCGGGATGCGATGCCGACCTGGGCGGGCGCCACGCCACGCGAGCGGCTGGGTGTCTGCATGGAAATCGTCGACCGCTTGTACGACCGGATCTTTGAATCCGCGGCGGCCGTCATGCACACCGCGGGACAGAGTGAACTGATGAGCTATGCCGGCAGCGGCACCAATGCCCTCGATCGCGGCGTTGAGGCGTTGGCTTACGCCCATGCAGCCATGCTCGATGTGCCTCCTGAGGCGCTCTGGGAGCGTCGCTTCGGCTCCACGACCATCCGCCTGCGCAAGCGCTATCAACTCGTGCCGCGCGGCGTGGCGGTGTGCTTCGTGTGCGCGACGTTTCCCACCTGGAACGCGTATCCCGCCATGCTCGCGAGCCTCGCGACGGGCAACCCCGTCATCGTCAAGCCGCACCCCACGGCGATCCTGCCGATGGCGCTGGCGGTGCGCACCTGTCGCGAAGTGCTGGGTGAAGCGGGATATTCCCCGAACCTCGTCACGCTGTGCCTCGACACGTTCGACGCGCCGATCGGCAAAGTGCTGGTCAAGCATCCGCAGACGGCGATCGTCGATTTCACCGGCAGCGCACGCTTCGGCTCGTGGGTCGAAGCGAACGCGCATCCCGCGCTGTGTTTTTCGGAGACGTCGGGCGTCAACACCGTCGTCGTCGAATCGGTCGATCAGCTCGAGCCCGTGATCAAGAGCCTGGCGACGACGCTCAGCCTGTTCTCGGCCCAGATGTGCACGTCACCGCAGAACATCTATGTGCCGCGCGACGGGATCCGGCACGCCGGTGGTCGCGTGGGTGCGGACGAGTTCGGCGCGCTGCTCGCACAGTCGATTGCGTCGATCGCGGCGGATCCCAAGCGCGCCGCGCCGATCATGGCTGCCCTGCAGGGGGCGTCGACCGAGGCGCTCATCGACGGAATGGCAGGGCAGGGTGCGCGTCGTGGCCGCGTGTTGCATGCTTCAGCGCCCTACGTGCACCCCGAATATCCCCGCGCACGCACGCGTACTCCCTTGCTGGTTGGCCTCGATGCCGGCGCCAGGGATCTCTATGGCGAAGAGCGTTTCGGGCCCATCGGCTTCGTGATCACGACGGCCGACCGCGATGCGGCGCTGGGCGAGGCGGCTGCGGACGCAAAGGCGGGCGGAGGCATCACCGCTTTCCTGTACTCGACCGACGAGGCGTATGTCGATCGCGGTATTGCGGCGTATTCCGCCGCCGGCGCGCAGCTCACGTGCAACCTGACCGGGCCGATGCCGCTCAACTTCGCTGCTGCCTACAGTGACTATCACGTCACCGGCCTGAATCCGGCCGGTAACGCCACCCTTACGGATCTTGCATTCGTGGCCTCGCGCTTTCGGATTACCCAGTCGCGCGCGCCCGTCGCCTGACCGGGCGCTATTTGTCCAGTCCGACCCCTGCCGCGTTCATTCCACCCCTGCCACCGGCAGTGGGGCTGGTGCTGGTGGTGCTGTCGCTGGCGGCCGTGTTCACGCTGTCGCTGCCCGACGACACGCTCTGGCAGCGAGTCATCGAGAACGCGGGGCATGGGCCGGTGTTCGGCGCGCTGGCCATCGTGCTGCTCTTGCTGCGAGCCCCGCCCGCCGGACGCCAACTCAGGTCGTTCAGCCAGTATCGTGGCGTGTTCCTGGTGGTCGTCGTGCTCGGCATCGTCACCGAGCTGTTGCAACTGGCGTTGCCCAATCGCAGCGTTTCCGCAGCCGACGTGCTGCACGACGCGGCCGGTGCCGCGCTCGGACTGGCGCTGGTGTGGCTCATCGAGCGCCGACTTGCGCGTCGACTGGAAGGCTAATGCAGGCGATGGACGCACCCCGGTTGCCGTTGCCATCGCGCTGGGAGCTTTCGTGATCCTGGCGTGGCAGCCGCTGCAAGCCGCAAGGGCTTATGCCGCCCGCACGGCTGCATGGCCGGCGCTGCTGCCGATGAGCGCTGAGGCGGAGGCTGCTTTCACGCGAGTGAATGACGCGACGGCAGTCATGCGCCGCTGCCCGTAGATTTTCGCCAGCCTGGCGACGCGGATTCGCTGCGGCTCAGTTTCAATGCGGGGGCGCGCCCCGGCGTGCAACTGCTGGAGCCGGTTGCCGACTGGAGCAGTCACGAGCAACTCGTCATCGATGTGACCAACCCGGCTCGCAACCGGCGCTTCTCGTGTTGCGGATTTTCGATGCCACGCACGACTGGACCCACGAAGATCGTTTCAACCAGGCGCTCGTGTTTCCGGCCGGACACGCACGACGGTGCGGATTGCGCTCGAGGCCGTGGCCACGTCGCCGCGCGGGCGGCGGATGGACATGACCGCGATCGCTGACGTGATGCTGTTTGCCAGCCGGCCGCTGGATGCGGGTGAGTTGTACCTCACCCGCGTCTGGCT
>CAWJXS010000017.1:0-57624 GCA_963846885.1 uncultured Gammaproteobacteria bacterium | reverse complement strand
ATTCATGGCGCACCTCGAACGCCTCCCGCCGCCATCCTAGGGTGGGCAGGCGGGCGAAACAGCGACTTGGACTCCGGATGCGACTGAATCGGGCACAACGGCGCTCACCATGGCAGGTGGGCCACGGAGTCGCGAGGATGCGGAAATGGCGCTCCCAGAGGGATTCGAACCCTCGTACCAGCCTTGAGAGGGCTGTGTCCTGGGCCTCTAGACGATGGGAGCGTGTTGGGGACCGGTTTGGACTAACCGGGTCCTGAGGAAGCCGCGTATTATACGCGGCTGTTTTCCCCGGTCCAGCAGAAGCTCCCAGCCCTTGTTTTCATTCACTAAACTCTTCCGTTCGCGCGATGCCAAGGCTGCGGCCGCCGCCGCCGAGGCCGCTGTCCAGGCCGGCCCACCGCAGCCCCGGATCTACTCCCGCGGCGAGCACAACGTCTCCCGCACCAATATCTCGCCGGCAGCACTCAAGGTTCTCTACCGCCTCAAGGATTCCGGCTACCAGGGCTTCCTGGTGGGCGGCGCGGTGCGCGACCTGCTGCTCGACATCCAGCCCAAGGATTTCGACATCGCGACCGATGCGCACCCGGAAGAGGTCCGCAAGACCTTCCGCAACTGCCGCCTGATCGGCCGCCGGTTTCACCTGGCGCACGTGCGTTTCGGCCACGAGATCATCGAGGTGGCGACGTTCCGCGCTGCACACACCGAGATGGACGAAGACCATGGCGTCGATGAGGCCGAGCACCGCTCGATCGACGAGCATGGCCGCATCCTGCGCGACAACCTCTACGGCACGATCGAAGAAGACGTGTGGCGCCGCGATTTCACCGCCAACGCGCTCTACTACAACATCGAGGATTACTCGATCTGGGATTACGTGGGCGGCGTCGAGGACGCGCGCAATCGTGTCCTGCGCATGATCGGCGATCCCGCGACGCGCTACCGCGAAGACCCGGTGCGCATGCTGCGCGCTGCACGCTTCGCAGCGAAGCTCGGTTTCACGCTGCACCCGGGCACCGAAGCCCCGATCGGCCAGCTCGCCTACATGCTCGACCGCATGCCTTCGGCGCGGCTCTTCGACGAAACGCTGAAGCTGATGCTGTCCGGGCACGGCGAAGCTTCGCTCGAATGGCTGATCCGCCTCGAGTTGCTGCCGCACCTGATGCCCGACGTGGCGGCCGCGCTCGAAGCCGCGCCCGAGTCCGCTGGCGCCAAGCTGGTGCAGCTCGGCCTCGAAGGCACGGACGACCGCGTCCACGCCGACAAGTCCGTGACTCCTACGTTCCTGTTTGCCGTGTTGCTGTGGCCCGCCATCCTGCGCGCGCTCGGCACGCCCAACGGTCCGTTGCCCGACGACCCGCAACGCCTGCTCGACGCCGCCGACAAGGTGATCGGGCGCCAGTTGCAGCGGATCGCGCTGCCCAAGCGTTTTTCGCTGCCGCTGCGCGAGCTGGTCATGTTGCAGACCCGGTTCGAGCGCCGGTCGGGCCGGCGCGCGTTGCGACTGCTCGAGCATCCGCGCTTTCGCGCCGCCTACGATTTCCTGTTGCTGCGCGCCGAATCCGGTGAAGTCGATCCGGAACTGGCGGACTGGTGGACCGACCTGCAGGAGGCCGGAGAGGACGATCGCCTGGCGATGGTCGAGAACCGCCCCGTGTCCGAGCAGGCCGAGAGCGCCGGCAAGTCCGCGGCAGCGGGCGCCAAGCGTCGCCGCCGGCCGCGTCGTCGTCGCAAGCCTTCCGGTCCGGCCCCCACGCCGTGACCTCGACCTCGGCGCCTGCACCCGACGCGACCACGAAGCCGCGCTGGGTGCCGGCTTACATTGCCTTGGGCAGCAACCTCGACGAGCCCGCAAGGCAGGTTGCCCGCGCGCTCGAGGCGCTTACGGAGCTGCCGGCGACGACCGTGCAGCTGCGCTCGTCGTCATATCGCTCACGTCCGTTCGGCCCCGTCGCGCAACCGGACTTCGTCAATGCGGTGGCCGCGGTGCTCACGCAGCTCGACGCGCACTCACTGTTGCGGGAACTCAAGAGTCTGGAAACCCGACTGGGTCGTGCCGCGCCCGTGGTGCGCTGGGGTCCGCGGCTGATCGATCTCGACCTGCTCGTGCACGACCGCACGCGTTGCAGCGACGACACGCTCACGCTGCCGCATCCCGGGCTGGCGCAGCGTGATTTCGTGCTCGTGCCGCTGGCGGAGATCTGCCCATCCCTGGACGTGCCCGGCGTTGGTAGAGTGAGTGCCCTGGCGCACGCCCTCGGCCCCGCGACGACCCTGGAACGCATCGACGCATGACCCTCGAACGCACGCCGCGCGACGATGACGCCGCCGAGCCGATCGTGGCGACGCCGCATCGCTACATCGTGATCGAGGGCCCGATCGGCGTCGGCAAGACCAGCCTCGTGCGCCGGCTCGGCCGCAGCTTCGGCAGCGAACTCGTGCTCGAGCAGGATGCGGAGAACCCTTTTCTCGAGCGCTTCTATCGCAACCCGAAATCCGTCGCGTTCCAGACGCAGTTGTATTTCCTGTTCCAGCGCTCGCGCCAGTTGCAGGACCTGCGCCAGTCCGACTTGTTCGAGAAGGTGCGTGTCGCCGACTACATGCTCGAGAAAGACAAGCTGTTCGCGCGGCTCACGCTCGACGACGAGGAGTTTGCGCTGTACGAACAGGTCTACGAGCGGCTCGCGATCGACGCGCCGGTGCCCGACCTGATCGTCTACCTGCAGGCGCCCGTCGACGTCCTGCTCGACCGCATCGCCCGTCGGGGCATCGACTACGAGCAGCAGATCGAGCGACGCTACCTCGAGCGCCTGACCGAGGGCTATGCGCGCTTCTTCCTCGAATACGACGCGGCGCCGGTGCTGATCGTGAACGCCGCCGAGATCGATCCGATCGGCGACGAGGCGGACTACCAGACCCTGCTGGCCGCCATCGTCAAGTCCCGCAAGGGGCGGCATTATTTCAATCCGCTCAAGAGCTTGCTGTAGGCGCAAGCATCTTCCGGCGTTGATGTTTCGGGGCCGCTCAGCCATCCTTGCGGCCTCGCACGAGGCGGCTTTATGTACACCCAATTGCAGTTGCGGGATTCCACCCGTCCGCCCGTCAACGTGGCGTCGCTCGCCCGCATGAAAGAGCAGGGGGAGAAGATCTCCTGCATCACGTGCTACGACGCGAGCTACGCCGCGCTCGTCGACGCGGCCGACATCGACGTCGTGCTGGTCGGCGATTCGCTCGGCATGGTGATCCAGGGCCACGACACCACCGTGCCGGTCACCCTCGACCACGTCATCTATCACTGCCGGGCAGTGGCGAAGGGCCTGTTCCGGCCGTTCCTCATGGCCGACATGCCCTTCATGACCTACACGTCGAAAGAGACGGCGCTCGCGAACGCCGTCAAGCTCATGCAGGAGGGCGGCGCCAAGATGGTGAAGCTCGAAGGCGGGGCAGGGCAGGCGGACATCGTCGAGTTCCTGGCGAGCCATGACATCGCGGTGTGCGCGCATCTCGGTTTGCGGCCACAGTCGGTCCACAAGACCGGTGGGTTCCGCGTGCAGGGCCGCGAAGAAGCGGCCGCCGAGCAGATGCGCCGCGACGCCAAGCTGCTGCAGGACGCCGGCGCCGACGTCGTGCTGCTCGAGTGCGTGCCTGCGCACCTCGGCAAGGAAATCACGGCCGAGCTGCACGTGCCGGTCATCGGCATCGGCGCCGGGCCCGACACCGACGGCCAGATCCTCGTGCTCTACGACGTGCTCGACATCACGCCGGGCCGCAAGCCGCGCTTCGTGCATAACTTCCAGCAGGGCCGCGACAGTCCGCTGGCAGCCATCCAGGCGTTCGGCGCAGCGGTGAAGAGCCGCGCCTATCCTGCCCCCGAACACTGCTTCTGACGTACGCCCCGCCGCAACCCGCAGGAACCTCCCGACCGATGCAAACGTTCACGCGGATCGCCGAGCTCCGCGAAACCGTCACGCGCTGGCGGCTCGCGCGCGAAAGCATTGCGTTCGTGCCGACCATGGGCAACCTGCACATGGGGCACGCCAGCCTGATGTCCGCTGCGCACCTGCACGGGCGGCGCGTGATCTCCAGCATCTTCGTCAACCCGATGCAGTTCGGGCCGTCCGAGGATTTCAGCGCGTATCCGCGCACACCTGACGACGACGCGAACCTGCTGCGTGAGTACGGCGTGGACGCGCTGTTCCATCCCACCGTCGAAGAGATGTATCCGTCGGGCAGTGTCGGTAGCACGGTCATCGACGTGCCCGGCCTCACCGACATCCTGTGCGGCGCGTACCGGCCCGGTCACTTCCAGGGTGTCGCGACTGTCGTCGTCAAGCTGCTGAGCCTGGTGCAGCCCGACGTCGCGATCTTCGGCGAGAAGGATTTCCAGCAGCTCACTGTCATCCGCCGGGTAGTCGACGACTTGAACCTGCCAGTCAAGATCGTGGGCGCGCCGACGGTGCGGGCCGAGGATGGCCTGGCACTCAGTTCGCGCAATCGGTATCTAGGGACCAATGAGCGCACTGCTGCCCCGGCCATGTATCGCGCGCTCGATCGTGCGCGGCGCCGGCTCGAGGTGGGCGACGCCGACTACGCGAGCATGCAGGCGGAAGGGCTCGCGGCACTGGAAGCGGCGGGCATCAAGCCCGACTACTTCGAGGTGCGCACCGCCGATCGGCTGGCCGTGCCCACGCCGGCCGACGTGCACATCGTCGTGCTCGCGGCCGGGCGCCTGGGCAAGGCGCGCCTGATCGACAATATCCAGTGCACGGCGCCGAGAAGGGGCTGAAGAGGAAGGGGTTAGGGGTTAGGGGCTAGGGGCTAGTCGGAGGCGCGGTGCGCCGCGATGCGCACCTCTCCCAGCACGCTGGGAGAGGTCGGCCGCAGGCCGGGTGAGGGCCATTGCGCGAAGCGCTCTTGCTCCGACTAACCCCTAGCCCCTAACCCCTAGCCCCTTCCTCTGCAGCGCCCACGCCACGTGCTCCCGCACCAGCGCACTCGCGTCCTCCCGCCGCGCCTCGAGCGCCGCGGTGACGGCCGGCGTGCGCGGCGCATTGCCCAGCGCCACGGCGATGTTGCGCAACCAGCGCTCGTAGCCGATGCGACGGATCGCGCTGCCTGCTGTCTTCGCCAGGAACTCGGCTTCGGTCCAGCCGAACAGCTCGACGAGGCTCGGCGCATCCAGCCCGTGGCGAGTGCGGAAGTCCGGCTCGGCAGTGACTTTCGCGTACCTGTTCCACGGGCACACCAGCTGGCAGTCGTCGCAACCGTAGATGCGATTGCCCATCGCCGCGCGAAACTCTTCTGGAATCGGCCCGTCGAGTTCGATCGTCAGGTAAGAAATGCAGCGGCGTGCATCGAGTTCATAAGGCGCGACGATCGCCTGCGTCGGGCACACGTCGATGCAGGCCGTGCATGAACCGCAGTGCGCGCTCACCGGCGCGTCCACGGGCAGCGGCAGGTCGGTGTAGATCTCGCCGAGGAAAAACCACGAGCCGTCGTGCCGGTCGAGCAGGTTCGTGTGCTTGCCGATCCAGCCGAGGCCCGCGTCACGCGCCAGCGCTTTCTCCAGCACCGGCGCGCTGTCGGTGAACGCGCGATAGCCCTCGGTGCCGGCCGCCGTCGCGATGCGGTCCGCCAGTTGCGCGAGCCGGTGCCGCAACACCTTGTGATAGTCGCGACCCAGCGCGTACCGGGAAACGTAGCCGAGCAGGGGATCCGTGAGCACGGCTTCCGGGTCGGCGCCTTCGACCCGGTAATCCATGCGCGCGCTCACGACACGGATCGTGCCGGGAACGAGTTCGCCGGGCCGCGAGCGGCGCGTGCCATGCCGTTCCATGTACTGCATCGTGCCGTGCCGGCCCTGCGCGAGCCACGCAGCCAGGCGTTGCTCGTCAGCGGCCAGTTCGACGCCCGCAATGCCGACTTGCTGGAAGCCCAAATCGCGGCCCCATTCCTTGATCGACTGCGCAAGCGCTGCGGCGGCGATGGCTGTCATGGCGAACGGGACGAACCGGTGGAGGGACCGCCAGTATAATGTGCGCATGCATCCGCTCCCTGCCGGGCTCTACACCGCCGCCCAAGTGCGCGCGCTCGACCGTCGCGCGATCGAGCGCGGCGGCATTCCCGGCTACGAACTCATGACTCGCGCGGGCCACGCCACGCTGAACGCGCTGCGGCGCCGCTGGCCCGAGGCTCGTTCCATTGCCGTCTGCTGCGGTCCCGGCAACAACGGTGGCGATGGTTACGTCATTGCGCGGATCGCGCGGGCGCAAGGATTGCGGGTGCACGCCCTCGCCATCGCCGACCCGGCGGAGTTGCAGGGCGACGCTCGCCGCGCGTGCGATGAGTTCGTCGCGTCGGGCGGCGACTGCGAGCCGTGGCAGCCGCAGTTGCTCGCTGCGGCGGACGTCGTGGTGGATGCAGTCCTGGGCACGGGCTTGGCGCGCGACGTCACCGGGCTGGCGGCCGCCTGCATCGAGGCGATCAACGCCGCGGGGCGTCCCGTCGTCGCCGTGGATATTCCGTCCGGGCTGCACGCGGATACCGGTCACGTACTCGGCTGCGCCGTCCGTGCCGACCTCACCGTCACCTTCATCGGCCGCAAGATCGGTTGCCACGTGGGAGTGGGGCCCGATCACGCCGGGGAGATCCAGTTCGACAGTCTGGGCGTCACCGCGATGGACTTCGCCGAAGAGCCGGTGTTGCGCCTGCTGGATGAATCGGTGGTGGCATCCGCGTTGCCACGCCGCGAGCGCACTGCCCACAAGGGCCGGCATGGTCACGTGCTCGTCATTGGTGGCGCCGCTGGCATGGGCGGCGCCGTGCGCCTGGCCGGTGAAGCAGCCCTGCGGGCCGGCGCCGGCCTGGTCACCGTTGCAGCGGATGCCCGCAGCCTGCATGCGCTCAGTGCGCGGCCTGAGCTGATGTCGCACGCGCTCGCCGGTCCTGGCGATGTCGCGCCTGTCGTCGAGCGCGCAACTGTGATCGCAGTGGGACCCGGTCTCGGCCAGTCGCCGTGGGCCCAGGAAATTCTTGCTGCGGCGCTCGCTGCACAGAAGCCGATGGTCGTCGATGCGGACGCTCTCAACCTGCTGGCACTCGCACCCGCACGGCGACGCGCGAACTGGGTGCTGACCCCGCACCCGGGCGAGGCTGCGCGCCTGCTCGGCAGCACAGTTGCAGACGTGCAGGCAGACCGGTGCGCCGCGGCTCGTGAACTGCAGGCCCGTTACGGGGGCTCGGTGGTGCTCAAGGGCGCGGGTTCCATCGTGCAGGACGAACACTCCACGGGTTGGTTGTGCGATCGCGGCAATCCAGGCATGGCCGCAGCGGGCATGGGTGACGTGCTCACGGGCGTCATCGCCGGCATCGCGGCGCAATGCGGCGATCTCGCCCTGGCAGCACGCGCGGGCGTGTTCGTGCATGCGGACGCCGGCGATCGCGCCGCTGGCAGCGCCGGTGAGCGTGGACTGCTCGCGAGCGACGTGATCGAACACCTGCGCGCCTGCGTGAATCGCTGATGCACGCCGAGTGGCTGGCGCAGGGCGCCGACCAGATGCGCGAACTCGGCGGGCGAATCGCGCGGGCGCTGTGGGCGGCACCCGCGCACGACTCGCTGCTGATCACCCTTTCTGGCGACCTCGGTGCGGGCAAGACCACGCTGGTGGGCGGCTTGTTGAACGAGTTGGGCCATGTCGGCCCGGCGCGCAGCCCGACGTACACCTTGCTCGAGCCCTACCGGTTCGCGGGTCGTGATGTCGTGCACTGTGACTTTTACCGCCTGCGCCACCCCGATGAGATCGACGACCTGGGTTTGCGCGACCTGCAGGGGCCGGGCTCGGTGCTGTTGGTGGAGTGGCCCGAAAAGGCGGCGGACCGTTTGGGCACCGTGGATTTGTCCCTGGTGTTGGCGTACGCGGGGGACGAGGCGCGCAGCGTGCAGGCCGCAGCGCACACGGCGCACGGGGCCGCGGTGCTCGGACGGCTCTGACCGCACATGACAAACCACCTGTATCCTCATAATTTTATTGAAATAACTACCGCGGCCGGAGTAGATTACCCGCCATGTTGCCGCCGGCACTCCGACCGACATTGCTGCGCCTGGCCGGGCTGATCCTGCTGGCGGCGTCCTTGCCGGCCGCGGCAGGCACGGCCCGCGTCACCGACGTGCGTCTCTGGTCGGGCCCCGAAGGCACCCGGCTCGTCATCGAATTGTCGGCGCCCGCCGAGTACGACGTGTTTGCGCTGGATGACCCGCACCGCGTCGTCGTCGACCTGGCCAACACGACATTGCCTGCCAGCGAGACACTGCCGGCCGGGCAGGGCCCGGTGAAAGCGCTGCGTTCCGGGCCGCAGTCGGGGCACGGCCTGCGCTTCGTGCTCGACGTCACCGAGGCACTGAAACCGAACAGTTTCGTCGTCGGACCGGATGGCACCGCGGGTCACCGGCTGGTGGTCGAACTGCCTGGCAAGCCCGCCAGCGTGATCGCGCCGGCCACCGCTGCGCGCACGGCGCCCACGGGCAACGAAGTGCTCGCGATGGCGGCCGAGACCGCGCGTGCGTCGGCCGCTGCGGTCGCGCCGGCAACGCCGAAGATCAACGAGCCGACGCTCCCGCCAGCCGTCAAGTCCGCGACCGGCGTCATGAAGGGGCGCGACCTCGTGATCGCGATCGACGCGGGCCATGGTGGACAGGACCCCGGCGCGCTCGGGCGGGGCGGCACGCGCGAGAAGGACGTGACGCTCGCCATCGCACGCAAGCTCGTCGCCGAGATCAACGCCGAGGAAGGCATGCGTGCCGTGCTGGTGCGCGAGGGCGACTACTTCATCACGCTCGGCGCCCGCACGCGCAAGGCGCGGCAGCTCGGTGCCGACATGTTCATCTCGATCCATGCGGATTCCGTGGCGAATCGTGGCGTGAGCGGCTCGTCGGTGTACGTATTGTCGCTGCGCGGGGCCAGCGACGAAGCCGCGCGCTGGCTGGCCGAATCCGAGAACGCAGCCGACCTCAAGGGCGGTGTGTCGGTGGACGAGGGCAGCGACGTGCTGGCGTCGGTGCTGCTCGACGTCACCCAGAAAGAATCGATCAGCGACAGCGTCGAGGCGGCCGACAGCGTGCTCACCGCGCTGCGCGGCGTCGGCAACGTCCACGGCAGCGCGCGCGTGCGGCACGCCGGTTTCATGGTGCTCAAGTCGCCCGACATCCCGTCGATGCTGGTCGAGACGGCCTTCATCTCCAATCCGGAAGATGAGCGCCGCCTGCGCGACCCGGGCCATCAGCTGCGCGTGGCCGCTGCAATCAAGGCGGGCGTCCGCGACTACTGGTACGACAATCCGCCGCCCGGTTCGAAACTCGCGGCCATCGTCGCGGCGCAACGAGGCGGTAGCGCCGCGGGCACGACTGCAGTCGCGGTCCGCTGAATCCCGTCGCTTTGCTATGCTCGCGCACCCGGCGCGAGCCGTCGTTCCTGCCAGACTGCGCCATGCCGATCCGGGTCCTGCCCGAGCAACTCGTTCACCAGATCGCTGCCGGCGAGGTGGTCGAACGCCCTGCGTCCGTGATCAAGGAACTGGTCGAGAACAGTCTCGACGCGGGCGCGCTGGCAGTCGACATCGAAGTGGAGAAGGGCGGCGCCGAACTCTGCCGTGTGCGTGACGACGGCGGCGGCATCGCGGGCGACGAGCTGCTGCTTGCCCTGGCGCGCCACGCCACCAGCAAGATCGGCAGCATCGACGACCTGGAGACGGTGCGCACGCTCGGTTTCCGCGGCGAGGCGCTGCCGAGCATCGCTTCCGTATCGCGCATGCGCATGATCTCGCGCCCTCGTGACGCCGACTCGGCGCAGATGGTGGCGGCTGTGGACGGCGTGCTGACCGGTCCTGCGCCGCATCCGCATCCGCACGGCACGACGGTCGAGGTGCGCGACCTGTTCTTCAACGTGCCGGCGCGCCGCAAGTTCCTGCGGGCCGAGCGGACGGAGCTCGCGCAGATCGAGCGCCTCGTCGAACGCCTCGCGCTGAGCCGGTTCGACGTCGGCTTCCGCCTGTCGTCGGCGCGCAAGGTGCTTGCCGATCATCCGCCAGCTCGAGACGAGCGCGCACGGGACGCGCGAGTGGCCGCCATGCTGGGCGACGATTTCATCGCGAACGCGATGAAACTCGACCACGAGGCGTCCGGCATGCGGTTGCACGGATGGTTCTGCCTGCCCACCTATGCGCGCAGCCAGGCCGACCAGCAGCACTTCTTCCTCAATGGCCGGCCGCTGCGCGACAAGCTCGTCGTGAGCGCCGTGCGCCTGGCCTACCGTGACGTGCTGTTCCACGGGCGTCATCCCGCCTATGTGCTGTACCTCGAGATGGCGCCGGCACGCGTCGACGTGAACGCGCATCCGCAGAAGCTCGAAGTGCGTTTTCGCGAGCCCGGCCTGATCCACGATTTCCTGTTCCGCACGCTCGAGCGCGCGCTGGCGGAAACGCGTCCGACGCAATCCGCCGCTGACTCGATTCCAGCCGCTCGTGCTGATTGGTCACCGCCCGGCACCGCCAATCTGGACTGGTCGCGCGGTAGCGCCTTTCCGACCAGCCCCTATCCCCTGACCCCTGACCCCTCGGCGGCGGGTCAGCAGGTCTCCGCGACGGACCTCTACGGTCGACTTGGCGGAGTTCGCGAGATCGCAGCATCTAATGCCGCCGCCAACGCCGCTGCCGTCGCGCCGACCACCGCCGAGCATCCACTCGGCTACGCGATCGCCCAGCTGCATGGCGTGTACATCCTGGCGCAGGCGCAGGGCGGCCTCGTGCTGGTGGACATGCACGCTGCGCACGAGCGCACGACCTACGAAAGGTTGAAAGCCTCGCTCACGACCGAGCGCCTGCCGGCACAACCGTTGCTGGTCCCGATCGCCGTCAACGTGGCGCTGGCCGATGCCGATGAAGCAGAGGCGCAGGCCGAGCTCTTTTCCAGCCTGGGCCTCGACGTGGCGCGCAGCGGACCGGCGCAACTGCTGCTGCGCTCCACGCCGGCTTTGCTGCCGAATGTCGATCCCGCGACCCTGCTCAAGGACATGATCGCGGACCTGCGCGAACATGGGCGCGCCGAGACCAACGCCGCCTTCGAGCGGGCGCTGGGGACCATGGCCTGCCACCAGGCTGTGCGAGCCAACCGCAGGTTGACGGTTGCCGAGATGAATGCGCTGCTGCGCGAGATGGAACAGACCGTCCGCAGTGACCAGTGCGTGCACGGGCGCCCCACCTGGTCGTTCGTCAGCATGGACGACCTCGACCGACTGTTCCTGCGTGGACGATGAATACCGACGCCACTGAAATCGACGCCGCGCCCGACGCGGTCTGCCTGATGGGCCCGACGTGCACCGGCAAGACGGCGCTCGCGCTTGCGCTTGCGGAACGCTTCCCGGTCGAGATCGTCAGCGTCGACTCCGCGCTGGTGTATCGCGGCATGGACATCGGTACCTCGAAGCCCACCGCCGCGGAACAGGCGGCGGTGCCGCACCACCTCATCGACATCTGCGACCCGGCAGACCCGTATTCCGCCGGCCGTTTCCTGCGTGATGCGCTGGCTTGCATCGCCGAGATCCAGGCGCGTGGGCGCGTGCCGCTCCTCGTCGGCGGCACCATGCTGTACTACCGGGCCCTGACGCACGGTCTCGCGCCCTTGCCCGAAGCCGACAGCCAGGTGCGGGCGGCGCTCGACCTGGTGGCCCAGTCCACGGGTTGGCCGGCCCTGCATGCCGAACTGGCAGAGCGCGATCCGGTCGCCGCCAGCCGGATCCAGCCCGCCGATGCGCAGCGCATCCAACGCGCGCTCGAGGTCCTGCAATTGACCGGCGAACGCCTGTCCGACCTGCAACAGCAGTCCGAACCCCCGCCGGTGAAACTGGCACGCTTTGCCCTGGTGCCAGTGGCGCGCGAAGTCCTTTACCAGCGCATCAATGCCCGTTTCGAGGACATGATGGCCGCGGGCCTGCTGGACGAGGTCCGGGCGCTGCGGGCGAGGGGCGACCTCGACCCCGACCTGCCGAGCCTGCGGGCCGTGGGTTACCGTCAGCTCTGGAGCCACCTCGCCGGAGAATGCAGTCTCGAGGACGCGATGGCCGCGGCGCGCCAGGCGACGCGCAACCTCGCCAAGCGCCAGTTGACCTGGTTGCGCGCAGATCCGGAAATTGCCTGGATCACGTCCCTTGCAGAAAGCGATCTCGTCCCGATATCCGACGCATTGACGAGCGCGGCCGGAAAAATCGGGTAGAAAACGCTGTGCTAGACTAATTACGGACCTGTTCGATCCCTTCCAGACGCAGACGGGCCGATTCAAGGCCGGAGCTGCGCAGGATCGAGCGGCACAGATAAGAAAAGGAGACGATAACAATGGCCAAGGGCCAGTCCCTGCAGGATCCATTCCTGAACGCTCTGCGCAAAGAGCGAATTCCCGTATCCATCTACCTGGTCAACGGCATCAAGCTGCAGGGTCAGATCGATTCGTTCGACCAGTTCGTGGTGCTGCTGCGCAACAGCGTGAGCCAGATGGTCTACAAACACGCAATCTCCACGGTGGTGCCGGCGCGCAATGTGCGCCTGCCCGCGGGCGACGACGACCTGCCGCCGCTGGAGGAAGAGACCCCCGAGGGCTGACCCGTCGGGGCGAGGGCCATGATCATTGTTTGAAAGGCCCGCCAGCGGCGAACGCGCGATCCTGGTCTGCGTGGGACTCGGTCGAGCTCCGGAACCCGATCGCATCGAGGAGTTCGGCGCGTTGGCGCGTTCCGCCGGCGCGCAGGTGCTCGAAGTGCTGGCGCCCACGCGCAAGGCGGCCGACCCGCGCTTCCTCATCGGCTCCGGCAAGGTGCAGGAGTTGCGCGCCCGGGTCGCGGAGCTTGCCGCCGACCTCGTGGTGATCGACGCGCCACTCAGTCCCAGCCAGGAACGCAACCTCGAAAAAGAACTGCAGTGCCGCGTGCTCGATCGCAGCGGCCTCATTCTCGCGATTTTCGCCCAGCGCGCGCGCACCTTCGAAGGCAAGCTGCAGGTCGAGCTGGCGCAGCTCGAGCACATGTCCACGCGCCTGGTGCGCGGCTGGACCCACCTCGACAGCCAGCGCGGCGGCGGCATCGGCCTGCGCGGCCCGGGCGAAACCCAGCTCGAGACCGACCGCCGCCTGATCGGCAAGCGCATCAAGACGCTGAACGACCGTATCGAGAAAGTGCTGCAGCAGCGCGAGACGACGCGGCAGGAACGCAAGCGGCAGGAGGTGCCGACCATCGCGCTGGTGGGCTACACCAACGCCGGCAAGTCCACGCTCTTCAATCGCCTGACGCGTGCCGACGCTTACGCGGCCGACCAGTTGTTCGCGACGCTCGATCCCACCGTGCGACGCCTGCACCTTGCGCCTGGCCTCGAGACAGCGCTGGCGGACACCGTCGGGTTCGTGCGCGACCTGCCCCACGAGCTGGTCGCTGCGTTCCGCTCCACGCTGCAGGAATCGCGCGAAGCCGACCTGTTGCTGCACGTCATCGACGCAGCCGACCCCGAGCGCAACGACCGCATCGCGCAGGTCGACGAAGTGCTGGCATCGATCGGCGCGCAGGACGTGCCGCAGATCGCGGTCTACAACAAGATCGACCGCACGGGCGAACAGCCGCACGCCGAAACGGGCGAGGGCGGCCGCATCGACCGTGTCTGGCTCTCCGCGCACAGCGGTGCCGGGGTCGACCTGCTGTTGCAGGCGCTGCACCAGCGCCTCGGCGCCGACCTCTGGCGCGGCACCCTGCGCATCCCGCCGCGGGCGGGCAGGGCGCGGGCGCGGCTGTTCGCGGCCGGCGCCGTCGTCGGGCAAAAGCAGCTCGACGATGGGACCCTCGAAGCCGAGGTCAGTCTCCGCCGGCAGGACCTCGAACGAATCTGTCGTGAGGACGGCATCGAATTACCCCCGGCTAACGCGCCTTGTGCCGACGATGGCCGGTTCCTACAATCCACAGGTTCGTTGGCGACGCGGGGTGCGGCATGACAGCCGGGCCCTCCCACCAACCTCTGGAATCCGTCCAGAAAATTTTCTCCACCCACGCATCCGGAGCACTCCCACCCATGGCCTGGAACGACCCGGGCAGGAATCGCAATCCCTGGGGCAATCGCCCCGACAAGGGAGCGGCCGATCTCGACGAGGCCCTGCGCAACCTGCAACGCAAACTGTCCCAGATGTTCGGGGGCAACGGTGGAGGCGGAGACGACGGCGGCCGTGACAACGGTCGCGGCGGCGGCGGAACCGGCGACGGCGGCAGCGGCCTAATCCGCGGCTTCGGCTTCGCCACGGTTGCGTTGGTGCTGGTGGGTATCTGGTTTCTCACCGGATTCTACGTGGTCGACGCGGCCGAGCGCGGCGTGGTCACCCGCTTTCGGGCAATACGTGTCCACCAGCGAGCCAGGTCTGCGCTGGCACATCCCGTGGCCGATCGAGACGCGGCAGATCGTCAACGTCGAAACCATCGAGGGTGTGACCGACCAGACGCGCATGCTCACCTCCGACGAAAATCTCGTCGACATCAACATCGCCGTGCAGTACCGGCGTGCCGAACCGGTGGCGTTCGCGTTCAACGTGCGCGATCCCGAACAGACGCTGAAGGAAGTCTCCGAAAGCGCGATTCGCGAAATCGTCGGTCGCAGCCGGCTCGACTTCGTGCTCGAGCAGGGCCGCCAGGAGATCACGGCCAAGACCAAGGAGCTGATCCAGCGCACGCTCGACACATACAAGACGGGTATCGAGGTGACCACGGTCAATCTGCAGGGCGTCGCCGTGCCGGAACAGGTGCAAAGCTCGCAGCGGGACGCGATCAAGGCGCGTGAAGACCGCGAGCGCCTCGCCCTCGAGGCGCAGGCTTACGCCAACGACATCCTGCCCAAAGCCAAGGGCTCGGCCGCGCGCCAGTCGGAGGATGCGGCGGCGCACAAGGCGCGCGTCGTCGCCGATGCGGAAGGCGAAACGCAGCGTTTCTCGCTGCTCCTCGAAAGCTACGTGCGCGCACCCGGCGTCACGCGCCAGCGCCTGTATTTCGAGACCGTCGAAGAGGTGCTCGGCAACACCAACAAGGTGCTCGTCGATACCAAAGGCACGGGCAACATGATCTACCTGCCGCTCGACAAGCTCACCGAAGGACGCACCCGCACACTGACGCTCGACGAACAGCGCCAGGTGCCTGCGACGGTGCAGCCGCGAGTCACCGGCACCGAAGAAGCGCCAGAAGCGGTCGCGCCCGAAGCGGCCCGCGCGCGGGGGACACGCTGATGCCAAACCGTGGATATCTGCCGTTGATCATCATCGGCGCCGCCGTGCTCCTGTTCTCGATGGCGGCGTTCACCGTGCGCGAAACCGAGCTCGCCCTGAAGTTCCGTTTCGGCGAGATCGTGCGCGACGACTACAAGCCCGGCCTGCACTTCCTGACGCCGTTCGTGAACAACGTGCTCAAGTTCGACCGGCGAATCCTCACCGAGGACTATCCGGCCGAGCAGTTCCTGACCAGCGAAGGCAAGATCCTGCGGATCAACTTCTTCGTGAAGTGGCGCATCAGCGACGTTGCGCGCTTCTACACGTCGACCTCGGGCGGCAGCGAAGAGGTGGCCAACCGCCGTCTCGGTGAAATCGTCAAGGACGGCATCAAGACCGTGATCGCGCGCCGCACCATCCAGCAGGTGGTGGCCGCTGACCGCAGTGAATTCCTGAGTGAAGTGCTCAAGATCGCCGGCACCAACGTCAATAACCTCGGCATTACCCTGGTCGACGTACGGGTGAAGAACATCGAGTTGCCGGAAGAAGTCAGCGAGTCGGTGTTCAACCGCATGCGCCAGGACTTCGCACGCCAGGCGGCACAGCTGCGCGCCGAGGGTTCGGCGGTGTCCGAACGGACACGAGCCGAGGCCGACCGCCAGCGCACCGAAATCCTCGCCAACGCGTACCGGGACGCCGAGATCGTCAAGGGCCAGGGCGACGCGATGGCGGCCGACATCTATTCCAAGGCGTACGGCGCGAACCCCGAGTTCTACCAGTTCCACCGCTCGATGCAGGCCTACCGCCGGTCGCTCGGCAAGCAGGGCGACGTGCTGGTGATCGCGCCCGACGGCGAATTCTTCGACTACCTGAAGGAATCCGGGGGGCGGCGCTGACCGCGGCGCCCGGATCGCCCGCAAGCTGATGGAATGGAACGACCTGTGGGGGGCGTTTGCCCTCTACCTGGTGCTGGAGGGCGTCCTCCCGTTCCTGAACCCGGGGGCCGCCAAGCGCGCGCTCGGGGCCATGTCGCAGCTGGATGACCGCATATTGCGCCGGATCGGCTTGGGCAGCATGATCGCAGGTTGCGTCATGCTCTACTTGGTGCGCGGGGGCGCCTGATCCGCTCCGCGCGCACCAGTCATCTAATCTCGGTCACCAGTCACCTTCCAAATGTCCAAGAACCTAGTCGTCATCGGCGCCCAATGGGGCGACGAAGGCAAAGGCAAGATCGTGGACCTGCTCACCGAGCGGGTCGGCGCGGTCGCGCGCTTCCAGGGCGGCCATAACGCCGGCCATACGCTCGTCATCGAGGGCGTGAAAACCGTCCTTTCGCTGATCCCCTCCGGCATCCTGCACAACGACGTGCAGTGCCTGATCGGCAACGGTGTCGTGGTCTCGCTCGAAGCGCTGTTTCGCGAGGCCGACATGCTGGTCCAGCGCGGCATCCCCGTGTACGACCGGCTCAAAGTCAGTCCCAACTGCGCGGTCATCCTGCCGTCGCACATTGCGCTCGATCGCGCGCGCGAGCGTGCGCAGGGCGTCAATGCCATCGGCACCACCGGGCGCGGCATCGGCCCGGCGTACGAGGACAAGGTTGCGCGCCGCGCGGTGCGGCTGGCCGACCTCATGCAGCGCGACCGGCTCGCGGCCCGGCTCGGCGAGATCCTCGATTTCCACAATTTCGTGCTGAGCCGTTATTTCAGCGCCGAGACCGTTGATTTCCAGCGCACGCTGGACGAACTCGTCGCCCAGGCCGAGCGCATCGAGCCGCTGCTCGCAGACGTCAGCGTGCTGTTGCGCAATGCGATGAAGCGCGGCACCAACCTGATGTTCGAGGGCGCGCAGGGCGCGCTGCTCGACGTCGACGTGGGCACGTACCCGTTCGTCACGTCGTCGAACACGATTGCGGGCGAAGCGGCGGTCGGCACGGGCATCGGCCCGCGCGACATCAACGCCGTGCTCGGCATCGTCAAGGCCTACACGACGCGCGTCGGCGCGGGCCCGTTCCCCACTGAACTGTTCGACGAGACGGGCGAACACCTCTCGCGCGTCGGCCACGAATTCGGCGCCGTCACCGGCCGTCCGCGCCGTTGCGGGTGGTTCGACGCGGTTGCGATGCGTCGTGCCGTCATGCACAACAGCCTGTCGAGCCTCGGCGTCACCAAGCTCGACGTGCTCGACGGTCTCGACACGCTGCGCATCTGCACGGGCTACCGCATCGACGGCGAGATCCGCGACGAGCCGCCGTTGCTGCCGCACCGGTTCTCGGAGTGCGTCCCCGTGTACGAGGAGCACAAAGGCTGGTCCGATCCCACGCACGGCGTCACCGATTTCGCGCAGTTGCCGGCCAATGCACGCAGTTACCTCGCGCGCATGGAAGAACTCGCGGGCGTGCCGATCGACATCGTCTCGACGGGCCCCGACCGTGCGCAGACGATCGTGCTGCGGCATCCGTACGACTGAGAGAAGGGGCTAGGAGGATAGGGGACAGGGGCTAGTCGGAGGTGCGGTGGGAAACTGTCCGTTTTGCCGCCCCTCGATGCGTTCCCGATGCGAGTCGATGCATTTCCTCGCTCCTGAATATTCCTTATCCCTGCTGGCTTCTTCCCGTTCTAGCATCCGCAGTCATGTGGTTTGCGAAGCCGTATCGCAGCGTGCGTTCCGACTAGCCCTCTAGCCCCTAGCCCCTTCTTCAACCCCTAATCCCTAGCCCCTTCCTATGAAAGCCTACGAATCCCCCTGGATGGACGACGACCTCCGCATGCTGCGCGAGGCGATTTCCCGCTTTGTCGAGACGGAGTTCGAGCCCCTCGACGACAAGTGGCGCAAGCAGCACCACGTCGACAAGGCGTCGTGGCGCCAGATCGGCGCCGCCGGCTTCCTGCTCCTGGACATCCCGGTCGAGTACGGTGGCGGTGGCGGCGACTTCCGCCATGAGGCGCTGCTCTACGAAGAAACCATGCGTCGCGGCCTGTCGGGGTTCGGGCAGAGCGTGCACAGCATCTGCGCGCACTACGTCCTCAACTACGGCACCGAGGAGCAGAAGCAGCGTTGGTTGCCGCGCATGGCGCGGGGCGAGCTGATCGGCGCCATCGGCATGACCGAACCGGGCGCGGGCTCCGATCTCAAGGGCATTCGCACGCGTGCGGTGCGTGACGGCGATCACTACGTCGTCAACGGCTCCAAGATCTTCATCACCAACGGCGGCAGCGCCGAACTGCTGATGCTGGTCGTGCGCACCGACCCCACCGACCGCGGCCGCGGTCTGTCGATCCTGATGGTCGAAACCGAGGGCCTCGCGGGTTATCGCGTCGGTCGCGTGCTCGACAAGATGGGGCAGCAGGCGCAGGACACGGCCGAGCTCTTCTTCGAGGACGTGCGCGTGCCGGCCGACTGCCTGCTGCAGCAGGAAGGCAAGGGCATGCACATGATGATGGGCGACCTGCCCTACGAACGGCTGCTGATCGCGCTGGGCGGCGTGGCCTCGATGGAAGGCGCGCTCGAGGACACGCTCAAGTACGTGAACGAACGGCAGATCTTCGGCCAGCCGGTCGCCAATTTCCAGAACACGAAGTTCAAGCTGGCCGAGGCCGCCACGCATACCCGCGTCGCGCGCGTCTTCGTCGACCGCTGCATCGAGTTGCTGCTCAAGGGCGAGCTCGACACCGAGACGGCGGCGATGGCCAAGTGGTGGGTCACCGACATGCAGCAGAAGGTGATCGACGAGTGCCAGCAGCTCTTCGGCGGCTACGGCTACATGAACGAATACCGCATCTGCCGCATGTTCGCGGACTCGCGCGTGCAGCGCATCTACGGCGGCACCAACGAAGTCATGAAAGAGCTGATTTCGCGGTCGTTGTAGCGGGGTGGCGCGCCATCCAGCCGTAGGCGGCGATGGCGAGATAGCAGGCGAACGGCAACAGCAGCGACGCCTGTATTCCCGAGCGGTCGGCGATCAGCCCGAGCAGCAGCGGGATGATCGCGCCGCCGACGATGGCCATGCAGAGCAGGCCTGACGCGCGCGAAGTCTCGTCCCCCAGGCCCTCGATCCCAAGGCTGAACAGCGTCGGGAACATGATCGAGTTGGCGAGGCCCACGGCGAGCAGTGCCCAGCCGGCGCCCGCTCCCGGCAAGAGCACGGCGCACAGGACCAGCGCGGCGGCACCGAGCGCAAACGTCGCCAGCACGTTGCCTGGCAGGAACCGGCGCAGGATCCACGCGCCGGCGAACCGTCCCGCCATCGCGCCGCCCCAGTAGAAGGCGAGCAGCTGGCCGGCGCTGCGCGCGTCGATGGCCATGACGTCGGACTGCATCAGGAAGCTCACCAGGATCGAGCCGATCGCCACTTCCGCGCCCACGTACAGGAACACCGACGCCACCGCGCCGCCGAGGCGCGGAATTCGCAGCAGCGCCGTGGCGCCGCGCATCTGCAGTTGCGGCCCGCTCGCGTGCGGCAGCACGGTCCGGAATCGCAGCAGGACCAGGATCACGCCCACGAGGGCCAGGGCGATTGCCGCGTAGGCGATGCTGATCACATGGCTGTCCGCGGACTGCTGCGCTGACGAGGTGCCCGGGCCAAACAACAGCCAGGCGCCGATGGGCGGAAAGAGCGTCGTTCCCAGCGAGTTGAAGGCCTGCGCGAGCGTCAGTCGGCTGTGCGACGTCTCGCTGCTGCCGAGTTGGCTGATGAAAGGATTGGCAGCCACCTGCAGCAGCGTGATGCCCGAGGCCAGCACGAACAGCGCGAACAGGAACGCGGTGTACTCGTGCAGGGCCACGGCGGGCACGAACAGGAGGCAGCCGACGGCCATCAGCGCGAGGCCGGTGAGCATGCCGGCCAGGTAGCCGCGGCGGGCGACGTAGGCGCCGCTGGGCAACGACACCAGCAGGTACGCTGCGAAGAAGGCGAACTGCGTGAGCATCGCCTGCGCGTAGTTCAGCTCGAACATCGCCTTCAGCTTCGGGATCAGCACGTCGTTGAGGCTGGTGAGGCCGCCCCAGATGAAGAACAGCGCAACGATCCAGGGCAGGACGACGGCGGCAGGCCGCGACTGGGTGCTCATCACTCGAAATCCTCGCAGCCGATATTGTTGGACGACCCGACCTGCGCGCCTGCCCGGGATGATCGGGCGCCCCGCGTGCGGATGATGCCCACTTGCGCGCACGTCGGCATTCCGTCTGTTCCACGCGGCCCGGTCGCGCCATAATGGTGCGCTGCAAAAAATCGCCCTGACGATACGGAGCGCGCCATGTCTGATCGCATCGAGAAATTCGGCCTCCAGGTGGCCCGGCCGCTGCACGATTTCATCGAACGCGAGGCGCTGCCCGCGGCGGGCGTCGCCGCTGCTGCGTTCTGGCAGGGGCTATCCGACCTGGTCCATGGTTTCGGACCGAAGAATCGCGCGCTGCTCGCGCGGCGCGACGAGTTGCAGGCCCGGATCGACGAGTGGCATCGCGCGCACCGCGCGCAACCGATCGATGCCGGGGCCTACCGGTCTTTCCTGCAGGAGATCGGCTACCTGGTCCCGGAAGGGGCGGACTTCTCGATCGACACCAGCAACGTCGATCCGGAAATCGCCAGCATGCCGGGACCGCAGCTGGTCGTGCCCGTGATGAACGCCCGCTATGCGCTGAACGCGGCGAATGCGCGCTGGGGCAGCCTCTACGACGCGCTCTATGGCACCGACGCGATGGGTGACCTGCCGCCGCCGGGGCCGTTCGACGACGCCCGCGGCGCGCGCGTCATAGCGTGGGCCAAGCAGTTCCTGGACTCGGTGGCGCCGCTCGCAGCGGGCACCCACGCTGAAGCCACCGGCTACCGCGTGGTGCAGGGACAACTGCAGGTCGCGACGGGTCAGGGCCTCACGACTCTGCGCGATCCGGCCCTGTTCGTCGGCTTCGCGGGCGATCTCGCGGCGCCGTCCGCGGTCTTGCTGCGGCATCACGGCCTGCACGTCGAGATCCACATCGACCGCACGAACCGCATCGGCCGGACGGATGCGGCAGGCGTCGCCGACGTGTTGCTCGAAGCCGCCATCACCGCGATCATGGACTGCGAAGACTCGGTCGCGGCCGTGGATGCGGAGGACAAGGCGCACGCCTACCGCAACTGGCTGGGCCTGATGCGGGGCGACCTCGTGGAGAAGGTTGCGAAGGGCGGCAAATCGTTCGACCGCACGATGAATGCCGATCGCAGCTACACGGCGCCGAATGGCCAGCCGTTCGCGGTCAAGGGCCGTTCGCTCATGCTGGTGCGCAACGTCGGCCACCTGATGACCAACCCGGCCGTGCTCGATCGTGACGGCAACGAAGCCTTTGAAGGCCTGCTCGACGCGATGTGCACGGCGCTCGCCGCGATGGTCGACCTGCGGAAAACTGCTGGCATGCGCAACTCCGTGCACGGCTCGGTCTATGTCGTGAAGCCGAAGATGCACGGGCCCGAGGAAGTGGCGTTTGCCGATGCGGTGTTCACGCACGTAGAGCGCGTGCTCGGCCTGCCGCAATACACGGTCAAGCTCGGGATCATGGACGAGGAACGGCGCACGACCGTCAATCTCAAGGAGTGCATCCGCGCGGCGAAATCGCGCGTCGCGTTCATCAACACCGGGTTCCTCGACCGCACGGGCGACGAGATCCACACCTCGATGGAAGCAGGCGCCATGGTGCGCAAGAACGACATGAAGTCGCAGGCGTGGATCCAGGCTTACGAGCTGTCGAACGTCGAGGTGGGCCTCGCGTGCGGGCTGGTGGGCAAGGCGCAGATCGGCAAGGGCATGTGGGCCATGCCGGACCTGATGCACGCGATGCTGGAGCAGAAGATCGGGCACCTGAAGGCGGGCGCGACGTGCGCGTGGGTGCCGAGCCCGACGGGCGCCACGCTGCATGCGACGCACTATCACGCGTACGACGTGCAGGCGCGGCAGGCCGAACTCGCGCGGCAGCCGCGTGGTGAACGGCTCCCCGGCATCCTTACGATCCCGCTCGCACCGGCGGACACGAAGTGGTCGCCCGCGGACATCACGGCGGAGATCGAGAACAACGCGCAGGGCATCCTGGGCTACGTGGTGCGCTGGGTCGACCAGGGCGTCGGCTGCTCGAAGGTGCCCGACATCAACGACGTCGGCCTGATGGAAGACCGCGCGACCTGCCGCATATCGTCACAGCACATCGCCAACTGGCTGCACCATGGCATCGTCACGCGCGACCAGGTGCTCGCGGTGATGCGGCGCATGGCGACGGTCGTCGACGCGCAGAATGCCGGCGATCCGCTGTACCGGCCGATGGCGCCGGCGTTCGACGGGCCGGCATTCAAGGCGGCGTGCGACCTGGTGTTCCTCGGCACGCAGCAGCCGTCGGGTTACACCGAGCCCTTGCTGCACCAGTACCGGCAACTGGCCAAGCAGCGCGGCTGAAGCGTTCGTGCACCTCTCCCGCGCTTGCGTGGGAGAGGTCGACGCGAAGCGGCGGGTGAGGGCGAAGGCTGCGTCGGGCGCTGTCGGCACGGCCTCTGCCGCGCGATTTGTCGAGCGCCGCAGTTCGAGCGCAGTCGCGAGGCGGCATCCATCCCTCCGACCAGCCGCTGGCACCATCGCCTCGCGGCCGCTCGAACAAGGTTCGCCGTGGATCGGCGGTTCCTCCGCGCGATCACGATGCGCGCGAGACCATGAGCGCGGCAGAGGCCGTGCCGACAGTGCGCGGCACTCTCGCCTGGCGCGCGCGCTCGAACTCGACAGCGCGCGGGTCCAGCTCAGCGCTTCATCCACTCCGCGACGAAGTCCGGCAGGTCGGTCGACACCTTCGACGTGAACTGCGCCGGACGTTTCTCGAGGAACGCACGCACGCCCTCGGCGCCGTCGTGCTGGCTCAGGTGCCACATCGCGAGCGAGTCGACGCGGTGCGCCTCGATGGGGTGCGGTTGCGCGCCGTTGCGGTAGATCAGCTGGCGCGCGAGCGCAGCGGCGACGGGTGAGCGGTTGTCGATGAACCGGTGCGCGAGCTTGCGCGCTTCGTCGAGCAGCGTGTCGCCCGGCACGGCGGCCTTGAGCAAGCCGGCCCGGACACCTTCGGCCGCATCGAACGGCTCTGCCGCATAGACCCATTCCAGCGCCTGCGGAATGCCCACCAGCCGCGGCAGGAACCAGCTCGAGCACGCCTCCGGCACGATGCCGAGGCGGCCGAACACGAAGCCGATTTTTGCCCCCTCGGCCGCCAGGCGCACGTCCATCGGCAGCGTCATCGTGGCGCCGATGCCCACGGCGGCGCCGTTGATCGCCCCGATCACCGGCTTCATGCAGTCGAATATGGCGAGCACGACGCGTCCGCCCGTGTCGCGCACGCCCCGCAGGATCGCAGGATCATCGAGCCGGTCGTGCATGTCCGCGAGCGTCGGGTGCTGTGATTCATCGAGCCCGAACACGTTGCCGCTCGTCGCCAGGTCCATCCCCGCGCAGAACGCGCGACCCGCGCCGGTCACCACGATCGCGCCGACCGCGTCGTCGCCGCTCGCGCGGCGGAAAGCGTGCTCGAGCTCGTCCGCCATGGTCACCGTGAACGCGTTGAGACGCTCGGGGCGATTCAGCGTGAGAGTCAGCACACGGTCGGTGACCGTGTAATCGATGGCTGTGTAGGTCATGGCGATGGCCAGCAGGGGAGTTTTGCAGCCCGGAACGGGCACGCCATTGTAGGGGCGCAGGCGTGAGCGCCCGCCGAAAATCCGGCCGGAGCGGGTCGCGGAGGCAGGGGAGTGCTAAAGTGCGGCTGTAAGCGGAGCGCGAAGCCGCCGCGGCTGGGCCGCAGCGGCGCGCTACTCCCGCGTCAGGAGAATGGTGCCCAGGAGAGGACTCGAACCTCCACGGTGTTACCCGCTAGTACCTGAAACTAGTGCGTCTACCAATTCCGCCACCTGGGCTTAGGTCGCGGCAGGGCCCCGGGGGCCTTGCTGGAAGGTGGCGCAATTTACTGGCGGCCCCCCGGACTGTCAATGAAAGGAACGATGAGAAGAGAAAGAAACAGGCGCGGATCGGCCAAGGCCCCGCGCGACAACGCGACACAAGCCCGCACCCGCGCGGCTGGACGCGCCCCGCAATCCCCGGAATCCGCGGTCCTGAACGTCCTGCGCAAGGCGGCCCGGCCGCTGCGCCTCGACGAGGTGACTGCTGAGTTCGGTCCCGCCGGTGCCGCGCAGGCCGAGCAGGAACTCGAGCAACTGACGAAGCGCGGCGAGGTCATGCTCAATCGCCGCGGCCAGTATTGCCTGCGCGAACAGATTGCCGGCCTGGTGGTGGGGACGGTGCAGGGTGCCCGCAACGGCGACGGCCAGTTGTTGCCGGACGACGGCTCTGCCGCCATCTACCTGCCGGCGGCCCAGATGCGCGAAGTGATGCACGGCGACCGCCTGGCGGTGCGCATCGAGGCCACGCGCTTCCGCGGCAAGGCGCAAGGCACCATCGTCGAAGTGCTCGAGCGTCGCACCAAAGAGGTGGTCGGACGACTGCGCATCGAGTCCGGGGTCGCCTATCTCACGCCCGACAACTCGCGCATACCGCACCGTGTGCTGGTGCCGAGCCAGCAGCTCGGCGAAGCCGTGGACGGCCAGATCGTGATGGTGGAGCTCACGCACCAGCCGTCGCGCACCACGGGGCCGGTCGGCCGTGTGTCCCGCATCCTCGGCGACCACGGCGCGCCGGGCATGGAAACCGAGATCGCGATTCACTCGCACAGCCTGCCGTACGAGTTTCCGGCGGCTGTCGTCGCGGAGGCCGATGCCTTCGGCACGCGCATCCCGCAGGACGCCATTGCGGGCCGCGAGGACCTGCGCGGGATCGATCTCGTCACGATCGACGGCGAGGATGCGCGCGATTTCGACGACGCCGTCTGGTGCGACCGCAGCAAGAGCGGCGGCTGGCGCGTCATCGTCGCGATTGCCGACGTCGCGCACTACGTGCGGCCCGGCGCGCCGCTGGACGTCGAGGCGCGTGAGCGCGGCACGTCGGTCTACTTCCCGAACCGCGTGATCCCGATGCTGCCCGAGGCACTGTCGAACGGCTTGTGCTCGCTCAAGCCGAATGAAGACCGGCTCTGCCTGTGCTGCGAGCTGCGCGTGGCCGACGATGGCCGCATCACCCGCTCGCGCTTTTTCGAGGGCGTGATGCGCTCGGTCGCCCGCCTCACGTACCGCGACGTGGGCGAGTTCCTGGAGAAGCCCTCCGCGAAACACGCGCCCCGGCTCGAGGCTGTGCGCGACCGGCTGCTGGCGCTGCACGGCGTGTACAAGTCGCTGCTGCGCGCGCGTTCGGGCCGCGGTGCGCTCGAGCTCGACACGCCCGAGCTCAAGCTCAAGTTCGATGAGCAGGGCCGTGTCGCTGCGCTCGTCGAATATCCCCGCAACGATGCGCACCGCCTGATCGAGGAATGCATGATCGCGGCGAACGTCGCGGCCGCACGCTTCCTCGATCGCTACAAGGTGCCCACCCTGTATCGCGTGCACGGCCTGCCGGAGATCGACCGGCTCGAGACGCTGCGCACGTTCCTGCGCGAATTCGGCCTGTGGCTGCCGGCCCCCGACGAGATCACGCCCGATCACCTGCGCGACCTGCTGCAGAAGATCGGCGACCGCCCCGATGCCGGCCTGATCTCCACCGCGGTGATCCGCACGATGCCGCAGGCCGTGTACCAGCCCGGCAACATCGGGCACTTCGGCCTCGCTCTCGAGCATTACGCGCACTTCACGTCCCCGATTCGCCGCTACCCCGACCTCGTGGTGCACAGGGGCATCCGGCAGGTGCTGCGGGAACAGGATCCGCGCGATCTCATCGAGTGGCACGGCCCGTTTGCCGTGCTCGGGCAGGACTGCTCGTTCCGCGAGCGACGTGCCGATGAAGCCACCCGCAGCGCGGTGGCATGGCTCAAGTGTTTCTACATGCAGGACCGCATCGGCGAGGAATACGACGGCATCGTGTCCGGCGTCGTGGACTTCGGCCTCTTCGTGCAGCTCGAGGGCCTGCAGGTCGATGGCTTGCTGCACGTGTCGGCGCTGGGCGAGGACTATTTCGGCCGTGACAGCTCGGGTTTCCGCATGATCGGTCGCAGCTCGGGCAAGGTGTTCAAGCTCGGTGACCGTCTGCGCGTCCGCGTCACCAACGTCTCGCTCGACGACCGCCGTGTCGACTTCGAGCTGGCGGGCGAGAATGCCGTGCCACGCAAAGCCACCACGGGGCGCTTCCAGCGCCAGGGCGGTGGCCGGAGGCGTCGCTGATGCCGCGCAAGGACGATCCTCGCGCCGGCCGTCGTGGCGGCGCGGGGCAGGATCGCCGCGGGCGCGCAAACGCCGAGCGCCCCCCGCGCGATGCCGCGCCTGCATCCGCGTCCGCACAGGTCACGTACGGCATCCATGCGGTGCGTGTGCTGCTGCAACGGTCGCCGCAGCGCGTGCGACAGCTGTGGCTCTCGTCGTCGCGTGACGATGCAGCCCGGCTGCAGGAGCTGCGTGCGCTGGCTGACTCGGCCGGCGTGATGATCGCCGCGGCACAGGATTCAGAGCTCGACCGGCTCGCCGCGGGCGAGCGTCACCAGGGCGTACTCGCGGAGCTCGCGCCGCAGGCCGGGGATCCGGAGACTGTGCTCGAAGAAGCGCTCGAAGCGCTGGGCACCGCACCCCCGTTGCTGCTCGTGCTGGACGGCGTGACCGATCCGCACAACCTCGGCGCCTGCCTGCGCAGCGCAGATGCGGCCGGAGTCGCTGCGGTCATCGTGCCGCGCGACCGCGCGGCTGGACTCACGCCGGTGGTGCGCAAGGTCGCCGCCGGCGCGGCAGAAGTCCTGCCGCTGGTGCAGGTGGTCAACCTGGCGCGGACTTTGCGCGAACTCAAGGAGCGGGGCATCTGGCTCGTCGGTACGTCCGACGACGCTGCGCGCACGCTCTACGACGTCGACTTGAGCGGACCCACCGCGCTCGTGCTGGGCTCGGAAGGAGAGGGCATGCGCCGGCTCACGCGCGAGGCCTGTGACGAACTCGTCTCGATCCCGATGGCTGGCGCCGTCGAGAGCCTCAACGTTTCAGTGGCCACGGGCGTCGCGCTGTTCGAGGCCGTGCGGCAGAGGAGGGGCGGCTGAAATCAGGGATTAGGGCTTAGGGACTAGGGCTTAGTCGGAGGCGCAGACTGCAGCCGCCAGCAACTGGCTCCTGAGCCAACCTAGCCCTGGTCCCTAATCCAGCCCCGTCCTGCCGGGCAGGCGGCGAGCGAGGAGTCAGCCTAGATCCCTAGCTCCCTAATCCCTAGCCCCTAGCCCCTTCCTGCCGGCCCCTTCCTCCGCTACACTGCGCGGCTCCGTGGGCCTCGCAAGGGCACCACGGTTTGTTCCAACTCCTTGTCGCACCTTGAGTTTTTGGCAAAAGGGCGACAATTTCCGCAAGGAGATCCAGTCGATGCGTCATTACGAAATCGTTTTCCTGGTCCACCCGGATCAGAGCGAGCAGGTCCCGGCCATGATCGAACGCTACCGCGGCATCATCACCGCGGCCGGCGGCGCGATTCACCGCCTCGAGGACTGGGGCCGCCGCCAGCTCGCGTTCCCGATCGCCAAGGTGCACAAGGCGCACTACGTCCTGATGAACGTGGAGTGCGACAAAGCCACGCTCGACGAGCTGACGGGCAGCTTCCGCTTCAGCGACGCCGTCATCCGCAACATGGTCATCGCCATGCCGGCGGCCGTCACGGAGCCGTCGCCGATGAACCGCCCCGAAGAAGAAGGCGCGCCGCGCGGTGACGACAATCCCGTCGCCGGTGACCGCGACGACGTGATGGGCGCGGACTGAAGTCCCGCCTCTTCGTCGCGCTCTCCACTGCACTCATCAACATATTTTCCGGGTGAAATCACATGGCACGTTTTTTCCGTCGCCGTAAGTTCTGCAAGTTCACGGCCGAAGGCATCGAGCGGATCGACTACAAGGATCTCGCCACGCTGAAGGGCTACATCACCGAGACGGGCAAGATCGTCCCGAGCCGCATCACCGGCACGCGGTCGAACTACCAGCGCCAGCTGTCGCTCGCGGTGAAGCGCGCCCGCTTCCTCGCGCTGCTGCCGTACACGGACCAGCACTGACACGGCGTTGCGTGACGGGTTCGGGCGGTCCGCGGGGTCGCCCCCGGAACGCACTCAACCATGAACCGATCGCTGGCACAGTGGCTTGCCGGTAACCCGGTCGGGGCCGTCGTCGCGACGGGCCTGCTGGGGTTGCTGCCGCTGCTCGGCGTCGGCGTGTTGTTTTTCCTGCCCGGAGCCGTGCCCGCACTGATCGTGCTGGTGCGCGGTGAAAGGCAGGGCGTGATCGTCGCGCTCGGCGCGAGCCTGTTGCTGGCGGCTGCGATGCTGGCGTTCGGGCGGCCGATGCCGGTGGGTTTCATCTACTCGGCATGGGTACTGGGGCCGCCGTTGCTGCTGGCGGTGTTGTTGCGGCGCACCGAGTCGCTGTCGCTGTGCCTGCAGGTCGCGACGCTGGTCGGCGCGGTCCTGCTGGTCGTGCTGCATGGCTCGCTCGGCGATCCGCAGCAGTTCTGGGCTCCCTTCGTGCGCGACCTCGCGCAGCAAGTGAAGTCCAGCGGCCTCGGGGTCGACCTCGAGAAGGACGGGCTGGCGGACACGCTGGCGCGTACGCTCTGGGGTTGGGTGGCGGTGCTGACGATGACGCTCGCGATGTGCGCGCTGTTCATGGCGCGCTGGTGGCAGTCGCTGCCCGAGCGCGCAGGCGAGTTCGGGGCCGAGTTCCGGCAGATCCGGCTGGGCCGTGCGCTGGGGCTCGCGGCCCTGGTCGTCATCGGCGTCTCGCTGTTCACGCAGCAGGCATTGGTCGACGATATCGGACGGCTGTTCCTGGGTGCGCTGGTGATCGTCGGCCTCGCGGCCGTGCACCGGGCGGTGGCCGAGGACAAGCTGGGCGCGATGTGGCTCTGGGTCACTTACGCCACGCTGGTGTTCGTCGC
This sequence comes from uncultured Gammaproteobacteria bacterium, assembly GCA_963846885.1. Taxonomy (GTDB): domain Bacteria; phylum Pseudomonadota; class Gammaproteobacteria; order Steroidobacterales; family Steroidobacteraceae; genus RPQJ01. Next base: position 28,377 of record CAWJXS010000017.1, on the reverse strand, counting down.
GCCCTTCGCGGTGGTCGGGCTGGCGGCGTGGGGTTTCGTGGATAACTGGTGGCGCTCGCAACCGCCGCCGCCGAGCGCGGCGTAAGCCAGGCCGATTGTTTACAGACTGAACGACAAATTTTTTGCAGATCGATCGATCGAGGACACTACGATGGAAGTCATCCTGATGCAGAAGGTTGCCAACCTCGGCAACATCGGCGACAAGGTCAAGGTCAAGCCGGGCTATGGCCGCAATTACCTGCTGCCCTCGGGCAAGGCCGCGCTCGCCACTGCCGCCAACCTGAAGAAGTTCGAGGCACGTCGCGCCGAGTTCGAAAAGCTCGCGGCCGACTCGCTCACGAGCGCCCAGGGACGCGCGAAGCAGCTCGAAGGCTTCACGCTCGCGCTGCAGGCCAAGGCCGGCACCGAAGGCAAGTTGTTCGGCTCGGTCGGCACCTCCGACATCGCCGAAGCGCTGACCGCCGGTGGCATCGCCATCGAGCGCGCTGAAGTGCGCCTGCCGGGCGGCCCGATCCGCATGATCGGCGAGCACAAGGTCAAGCTGCACCTGCACTCCGACGTCGAGATCGACCTCCCCGTCGTCATCACGCCTGAAGACTGATCCGGCCCGCGTACGCGCGGGCTGATCCGTCAACGATGGAGCAGGAAGAGAGCGGCAATGGCCAGGGCTCCGGCGGCAGGTACCGCCGGAAGCCGCGTCCGTTCGTGAGTGACGAGGCGGCAGCCCTGCGCGTGCCGCCGAATTCGCTCGAAGCCGAACAGGCCGTGCTCGGCGGCCTGCTGCTCGACAACAGCACCTGGGACTCGATCGCCGATCGCCTGCGTGCAGAAGATTTCTACCGGCGCGATCACCAGCTGATCTTCGAGGCGATCCTCGACCTGTCGCAGCGGGGCGAACCCAGCGACGCGGTCACGCTGGCCGAGCGCCTCGCGAGCAAAGGCCTGGCCGACGAAACCGGCGGGCTCGCGTACCTCGCGGGCCTCGCCCGCGACACGCCCACCGCCGAGAACATCCGCGCCTACGCCGACATCGTGCGCGAGCGGTCGCTGCTGCGGCAGCTGATCCGCGTCAGCGGCGAGATCGCCGGCAGCGCGTATGAAAACGAAGGCAAGCCGGCCGCGGAACTCGTCGACGAGGCCGAGCGGCGCATCTTCCAGATCGCCGAAAAGGGCCGCAAGCTGGGCTCGGGCTTCGTGCCGGTGCGTGAAGTGCTTGGCGCGACGATCGATCGCCTCGACATGCTGCACGCGTCGCAGGGCCAGCTCACCGGGCTGAGCTCGGGCTACGCCGAACTCGACAAGATGACGGCGGGCCTGCAGCCGGGCGACCTCGTCATCGTCGCCGGCCGTCCGTCGATGGGCAAGACGACACTGGCGCTCAATATTGCCGAGAACGCTGCGATCGCGCACAACAAGCCGGTCGCGATCTTCTCCATGGAAATGTCGCGCGAGCAGCTCGCGTTCCGCATGATCTCGTCGCTCGGTCGCGTCGACCAGGGCCACATGCGCACGGGCAACTTCGGTGACGAAGACTGGGCCCGCATCAACAGCGCCATCGCGCAGATGAAGACGGCGCCCATCTACATCGACGACAGCGGCTCGCTCACGCCCACGGAAGTCCGCGCGCGGGCCCGTCGCCTGGCGCGTGATTGCGAGAAGCAGGGCGGCCTGGGGCTGATCGTCATCGACTACCTGCAGCTGATGCAGGTGGCGGGCAACAAGGAAAACCGCGCGACGGAAATTTCCGAGATCTCCCGTTCGATCAAGTCGCTGGCGAAGGAACTGCGCGTGCCGGTGATCGCGCTGTCGCAGCTGAATCGCGGCGTCGAACAGCGGCAGGACAAGAAGCCGGTGATGTCGGACCTGCGCGAATCGGGCGCGATTGAGCAGGACGCCGACTTGATCATGATGATCTACCGCGAGGAAGTGTACGAACCCGACACGCCGCGCAAGGGCATCGCCGACATCATCATCACCAAGCAGCGCAACGGCCCCACGGGCGAAGTGCACCTGACTTTCCTCGGCAAGTACACGCGCTTCGAGAACCTGGCGCACGGCGACTACGGCGATTACGGCGGCTGAGGCCGGGACTCGCCGTGCAGAGCCAGAGCCTGATTCGCGCGGTCGTCGACGCCACCGCACTCCACCACAACCTGCGGCAAGTGCGCCGTGCGGCCCCCGCCAGCCGCGTCATGGCCGTGATCAAGGCCAACGCCTACGGTCACGGCATGGTGCCCGCCGCGAAAGCCCTGGCCGAAGCCGACGGCTTCGCCGTGGCGCGTCTCGGCGAAGGCCTCGCGCTGCGGGCCGCTGGGCTCGCCAATCGCATCCTGCTGCTCGAGGGCGTGTTCAATGCCGAGCAGCTCGCGGCTGCGGCGCAGGCGCAATTCGAACTCATGGTGCACAGCGTCGAGCAGCTCGAGCTGCTGGAAGCGCTGAGCGGCGACGCGAAGGTCACCGCCTGGATCAAGGTCGACTCGGGCATGAACCGGCTCGGCTTCCGCCTCGAGGATTTCGCTGCAGCCCACGCGCGCCTGCGCAGCAACGTTCACGTGCGTGGCACTCCAACGCTCGTGACCCATCTCGCGTCGGCGGACGACAGGCGCGACCCGCAAACCCGCCGCCAGCTCGATGCATTCGAGGCCGCGACGGCCGGCTACGGCGGTGAACGCAGCATCGCAAACAGCGCGGGCATCCTTGCCTGGCCGACCGCGCATGCCGACTGGGTGCGGCCCGGCCTGATGCTGTACGGCGTCTCGCCGTTCCCATCCGGTACCGGCGCGGGCCTCGAACTGCGTCCAGCGATGACGCTCTGTACGGAAGTCATCGCGGTCAAGGACGTGAAAGCGGGGGAGACGGTCGGCTACGGCGGCGCGTGGACCGCGCAACGCGCGACCCGGATCGCGGTCGTCGCTGCGGGTTACGGCGACGGTTACCCGCGCAAGGCTGCGTCTGGCACGCCCGTCCTGATTGGCCGCCGCCGCGCTCCGCTGGTGGGGCGCGTGTCGATGGACATGCTCACGGTCGACGTCACCGACCTGCCGCCCGTCGCCGTCGGCGACCCGGTGGAACTGTGGGGTAACGACATTCCGGTGGAAGAGGTTGCGACGCACGCGCAGGCCATTGCGTGGGACCTGCTGTGTGGCGTGAGCCAGCGGGTGCAGCTGGAATTCAGCTGAGGAGCGGAGCGACCTCTCCCGCTGACGCGGGAGAGGTGAGAGAGAAGGGATCAGCTTTCGAAGAAGCCCATCTTCACGCCGGCGAGCTGCACCACGTCGTTGTCGCGGAGCTTGCGCGCCTGCTGGCCGATGCCAGTGCCGTTCACGAGCGGGAAGTCGCCTTCCTTGCCGCTTTCGACATGCACGATGTAGAAGCCGTCGGACCGGCGCGTGATCGCCGCGACCTGCACGCCAGGGCGTCCAAGCGTGGTGAGCGTCTTCACGAGTTCGAGTTCGCGGCCCGCGAACTGGCCTGACAGCACCTGCAGCTTCGCGCGCGGCAGCACGCCGTTCGGGAAGGCCGGTGAAGCCGCCCCGTTGGTGGCCGGGCCACCCGTCGCCTGGACGCCGGCCGTGGCCTGCGGCGCCTGCATGGCGGCAGCCACCTTCGCCGAACCCGCCATCAGCGTCGCGGCTTCGCGCGGACTGATGACCATGGTCTTCTGGAACTCGTCCTCGGGCTCTTCGACTTCGCTGTCGACGAAGCGCAAGGCGTGATGGCCGACCGTGATCACGTCGCCGTGTTGCAGCGCGTGCTTCTTGATGATCTTGCCGTTGACGTACGTTCCGTTCGTGCTGTTCAGGTCTTCGAGGAACGAATCGTTGAGGATGTTGATCACCAGCGCGTGGTGACCCGACACCGCCGAATTGTCGATGCGGATGTCGTTGTCGGGGAGGCGCCCTACCGTGTAGCGCTCCTTGCTCATGTTGTATTCAGCGAGCACTTGCCCGTCGAGATGCAATACCAGCCTGGCCATGAGTGAACCTGCGCTCCCTTAGCCGAATATCTTGCGTATCCGGTCGATGACCCCGCGCTGCGCCGGGAAGGCGTCCAGCACCCGGACGAGCACAACGGAGATGTTGTCCCGACCCCCGTTGTCGTTGCCGAGCAGCACCAGCTGCTTGGCAACGGTCTCAAGATTAGCACCAAAGGTGTTGATCGTTAACTGAATGTCGTCGTCCTCGACCATGTCGGACAGGCCGTCCGAGCACAGCAGGTACACGTCGTCCTTCGATGCTGGCACTTCCGTGATCTCGACGTCGACCGTCGGTTCCACGCCTAGTGCACGCGTCACATAATTCTTTGCTGCGGCGCGTTGCGCCTCTTCGGGGGTGTAAAAGCCCCGGCTTACCAATTCCTGCAGCAGCGAGTGGTCCTGGGTGACCTGCTCGAGCTTGCCGTCGCGGCAGCGGTACAGCCGCGAGTCGCCCACGTGCGCAATGGTGAGCTTGTCGTCGAACAGCAGCCCCGCCACGACCGTGGTGCCCATGCCTTCGCAGTTCGCCTGCGTCTTGGCCGTCTGGTAGATGATCTTGTTCGCGCGGTGGATCGCGTCCCGCAGCAGGATCCCGGACCGGCTCAGGCCGGTCTCCGGGTCGCTCAGGCTCAGGTCCTCGCGTTCGACGGCGTCCTTGATCAGCGTCATCACGGTGCGCACGGCAATGCCGCTCGCCACTTCGCCTGCCTTGTAGCCACCCATGCCGTCGGCCAGCACGACGAGGCCGATGTCGCCGTCCGTGCCGATCGTGTCCTCGTTGTGCTCGCGGACGCGGCCGGTGTCGGAGGCACCGACGCAACGGAATTTCCCCTTCAGGCGCATTGACGGTCAGCGCCTCGCCACAGTGTTCAGGTCGCGCAAGGCCTGCGCCATGCTCGCGCCGCTTTCAAAGCGGTCGGCGGGCGCCTTGGCCAGCGCTCGATCGAAGAACGCATCGAACCCTGGTGCGAGCGACGGGTTCATGGCGCAGATGCGCGGATGGGGCTCCTGCGCGATCTTGAGCATGAGGCCCGGCATGGTGTCGCCCCGGAACGGCAACTGGCCCGTGAGCAACTGGTAGAGCGCGACTGCAAGCGAGAACAGGTCGGAGCGGCCGGTGATGTCGCGGCCCTGCAATTGCTCGGGCGACATGAACGACGGCGTCCCGAGCACGACGCCCGTGCGCGTCCGGCCCGAGTCAGTGAGACGGGCGATGCCGAAGTCCGTGATCTTCAATTCCCCGCTCGGCGCATCGAACATGAGGTTGGCTGGCTTGATGTCCCGGTGCACGACCTGATTCTGGTGCGCATAGTGCAACGCGTCGGCCAGGCGCGCCACGATTTCTACGGCGATGGCGGGCGGCAGCAGCCGGCTGGAGTCCGTGTAATCGACCAGGTGCTTGCCGCGCAGCAGTTCCATGGCGATGTACGCGACGCCACGATCCTCACCGGCATCGTAGATCGTGACGATGTGCGGGTGCGAGAGGCGGCCCGCCATCTCGGCCTCGCGGAAGAAGCGCGTGCGCGCCTGCTGAACGTCGTCCGGATCGAATTCGTCCGCGAGCGAGATGGCCTTGATGGCGACCTCGCGGTTGATGCGCGGGTCGCGGCCGCGGTAGACCACGCCCATCGCGCCCTTGCCCAGTTCGTGCATGAGTTCGTAGCGACCGAGGCGCGCAGGCATCGTCGGCGAGGGGCTCGGGGCCTGGGCCCCGCGCTCGCTGGTCGCGTTGAGAATCAAGGTCGAATCTGGCTGGCTGTGCATGACTGGAATGAAGTATAGGACGCGCCCCGGGGGTGGAATTGCCGCCGGCGTCACACTCCGACAGCCCCGCGAGCCCGTGCTAGCATCCCGGGCCTTTCCCGGTCCCGGTCCAGTCTTCCCGGCAACCCGCCCATGGCACGCCCCAAAATCAGTTACGTCTGCGGTGCGTGCGGCGCGCGGACCCCGCAATGGCAAGGCCAGTGCCCGGCCTGCGAGGCTTGGAACACCCTCGAAATCGCGGCCTCGTCCATTGCTCCCGCGGCGGGCGGCAGCCGCCACGCGCGTGCGGTGGCCGCGGGCCCGTCCACCAGCCGCACGGTGACGGAGATCGCGCAGGAGCGCGACGAACGAGCCGTCACCGGAATCGGCGAACTGGACCGCGTGCTGGGCGGTGGGCTCGTCGCGGGTTCAGTCGTGCTGCTGGGCGGCGATCCCGGCATCGGCAAGTCGACCCTGCTGCTGCAGGCCGCCGATGCGCTGAGCCGCGAGCGGTCCGTGCTGTACGTGTCAGGCGAGGAATCCGTGCGCCAGGTCGCATCGCGCGCGCAGCGGCTCGGCCTCGCGGCGACCACGCTGAAGCTTGCGGCTGAAACGCAGGTCGAGTCGATCCTGCAGGAAGCGCAGGCTGCGCGTGCGCAGGTGCTGGTGATCGACTCCATCCAGACGATGCAGACCGAGCTCAGCGAGTCCTCGGCGGGCTCGGCGGTGCAGGTGCGCGAGTCGGCGGCGCGACTCGTGCGTTACGCCAAGCAAACCGGCACCGCCGTGCTGCTGATCGGGCACGTCACCAAGGAAGGGCTCATTGCGGGGCCGCGCATCCTCGAGCACATGGTCGACACCGTGCTTTATTTCGAGAGCGATCCTGCGAGCCGGTTCCGGGTGGTGCGGGCGGTCAAGAATCGTTTCGGCGCGGCGAACGAACTCGGCGTCTTCGCGATGGTCGAGCAGGGCCTGCGCGAAGTGCGCAACCCATCGGCGATATTCCTGTCGCGGCATCCGCAGCCGGTGTCGGGCAGCGTGGTGACCGTGGTGCGTGAAGGCAGCCGGCCGCTGCTGGTCGAAGTGCAGGCGCTCGTCGACGAGGCGCAGGGCATGAATCCCCGTCGCGTCGCAGTGGGTTTCGAATCGAGCCGGCTCGCGCTGCTGCTCGCGGTGCTGCACCGGCACGGCGGGGTGTCGACTGCGGGCCGCGACGTATTCGTTAACGTGGTGGGCGGTGTGCGCATCGGCGAGACGTCGGCCGACCTGCCGGCCGTGCTCGCGGTGCTGTCGAGCCTGCGCGACCAGCCGGTCGTGACGGACACCGTGTGTTTCGGCGAGATCGGCCTGACGGGCGAGATCCGGCCGGTGCCATTCGGCGAGGAGCGGCTGCGCGAAGCACAGAAGCAGGGGTTCCGGCGCGCGCTGGTGCCGGCGGCGAACGTGCCGCGGGCGGGGGTGATTCCCGACATGGATATCGTGGGTGTCAGCCGCTTGTCCGAGGCGCTCGACAAGGCGTTCTGACACCTCTCCCGCGTGCGGCAGTGGTCGGCCGACGGCCGGGGACACGCCTCAGAGCGTCCTGGCGTCCGACCCGGCAGGTCCCGTCGCGCTTGGAAAGGCAGACACGCGCGCGCCAGGACCTGCCGGATCGAACGCCTGGCGTCACGCGGCTGAGCGAGTTGCCGGCCCGGGCGCCGTCAACTCGCACGCCGCACGCAGTCGGTGATCGAAGCGCCGCGGTCGACGTCTGCGTTCCGTCGCGCTCAACGTGGCGTACGCCGTGTAGTGAGCGGTCGATCCGGGACCTGCCCGCGAGCGCGTGTCTGCCTTTCCAAGCTCGGGGCAGGTCCCGGATTGGCCGCCACGGAGGCCCTCACCCGCGCTGCGCGCGGCCTCTCCCGCTAAGGCGGGAGAGGCGGGGAAACGTCAGTCGGACGCGTCGAGCTTCGCGACCGCGGCCTGCGTCAGGCGCACCGTCTTCACGGCGTTGTCCGTCACCTGCAGCACCTCGAGCGAGTAATCGCCGACGCGCAGGCGCTGCCCGGGCGAGGGAATGGTTTCCATCTGCTCGATGATCAGGCCGTTCAGCGTGCGCGGGCCCGTCGCGGGCAGTGTCCAACCCATCTTGCGGTTCAGCGTACGCACGCTCGCCGACGCATTCACGACGAAGCTTTCGTTGTTGCGCTCGCGGTGGACGTCCTTGTGCAGCAGGCTCGTGTCGGACGTGAATTCGCCCACGATTTCCTCGAGCAGATCCTCGAGTGTCACCAGTCCCTGCACGTCGCCGTACTCGTCGACGATGAACGCCACGCGCCGGCGCTGGCGCTGGAACTGCAGCAGTTGCTGGTTGAGCGACGTGCCTTCCGGCACGTAGTACGGCTCGCGGGTCTTCGCCAGTGCCACCAGTTGCTCGCGTTCGAACTCGCCGCGCACCAGCATGCGCGCGACTTTCTTCATGTGCAGGATGCCGACCAGCGACTCGAGTTCGCCGTCGTACACCGGGATGCGCGTGTGCCGGCACTCGCGGATCTGTTCGACGATGTCGTCCCAGTCGTCCTTGAGATTGATGCCGTAGATGTCGTTGCGCGGCACCATGATGTCGTCGACCGTGATCTTCTCCAGGTCGAGGATGCTCATCAGCATGCGCTGGTGCCGGTGCGGGATGACGGTGCTGGCTTCGGCGACCACCGTGCGCAATTCCTCGCTGCTGAGCGAAGTGCGGCTTGCTTCCTCGCGGTTGACGCCCAGCATCCGCAGCATGCCGTTGGCCACGAGGTTCGTGAGCCAGACGATCGGATACATCAGCTTGAGCAGCACGCTGTAGATCACGGCGGCCGGCAACGCAATGCGCTCCGGGTACAGCGCGCCGAAGGTCTTTGGCGCTACTTCGCCGAATAGGATCAGGACGACCGTGAAGATGCCGACGCCAATGGCCGCATAGGCCTCGCCGCCCAGCGAAAGCGCCATCAACGTGACGATCGCGGCCGCCGCCGAATTCACGAAATTGTTGCAGATCAGGATCATCCCGATCAGGCGGTCGGGGCGCTCGAGCAGACGCTCGGTGATGCGCGCCGATTTGCTGCCTTCGCGCGCAAGATGACGCAACCGGTAGCGGTTGACGCTCATCAAGGCCGTCTCGGTGCCGGAGAAGAAAGCCGAGAGGGTCACCAGGACGACGAGCAGGATGCCGAGCGTACTGAGGGGTAAGTCGCCCACCGCGGCTCAGCCCCAGTGCTTGCCGAGGACGTGCTCCAGGATCAGCTTGCTGCCAAAGTAGGAAAGCCCCAGCAGCGTGTAGCCCGCGAACGTCCAGTGCAGGGCCTTGCGGCCGCGCCAGCCGAACCGCAGCCGGCCGAGCAGCAGCACGCCGAACACCACCCACGCGATGATCGCCAGCGCCACCTTGTGCACGAGGTGCTGCGCGAACAGGTCCTGCACGAAAAACGCGCCGGTCACGAGCGCGAGCGTCAGCACGACGAAACCGGCCGTGATGCTCTGGAAGCAGCCGGACTCGAGCGACTCGAGCGGCGTCAGGATCTTGAGCCAGCCGAGCGGCCGGCGGCTGCGCAGCCGGCGGTCGACGACGACCTGCGCGATCGCGAGCGTCATGCCGATCGTGAGGAACGCGAAGGCGGTGGTCGCCATCGCGATGTGGAATGCGAGTTCCCAGCCCGGCCGCCCGATGGAAAACTGCCGCGCGCCTTCGGAGAACGCAGCCTCGAGCACTGCGGCGAGGCCCAGCAACACGGCCGCCATGCCGCGCTTGCCCGCACGCAGGCTCATCAGGATGGCGGTGATGGCGATGGTCAGCCCGACCAGCGCAAGTGTGTCGCCCAGTGAGAGCGCGGCACCGGGGGCGATGCCACGCTCCTGCAGCAGCGCAAGCGTGTGCACCAGCACGCCGACGCAGGCAATGGCCACCGCCGCGATACGACCGCCCCGGCCCTGGGCCGAGTGCGGCTGGCTACGATTCTGGTACGTGGCGAAGGCGAGCCAGGCGGCTCCGATGACGTAACAGGCAACGGCGATCAGTGGCAGCGGCAAGCGCGGGGCCCAGCGTGACTTTGTACGATCAGCATGATGCCACGGACCCGGGAGACTGAGGAGGACGGTAAATCGGTCGCCTGCTCGCCCTATAATCGCGCATCGCCAGGTCGGCGCTCGTAGTGGGGCGCTGATCCCCAGGGCCCAACAAGGACTTCCACCGCGTGTTCGACAAGCTTTCTGCCCGCCTCGCATCCGTGGTCGAAGGCCTGCGTGGCCGGGGCCGGCTGACCGAGGAAAACATCGCCGACACCCTGCGCCAGGTGCGCATGGCGCTGCTCGAGGCCGACGTCGCGCTGCCCGTCGTCAAGACCTTCATCGACGAGGTCAAGGCGCAGGTCGTCGGGCAGGAGATCCACAAGAGCCTCACGCCCGGCCAGGCGTTGATCAAGATCATCCATGACGAGCTCGTGCGCGTCATGGGCGAGGGTGTGCGGCCCCTCAACCTGCGGGCGCAGCCGCCGGCCATCGTGCTGCTGGCAGGCCTGCAGGGCGCGGGCAAGACGACGACTGCGGCGAAGATCGCGCTGTGGCTCAAGACGCGCGAGAAGAAGCGGGTGCTGCTCGTCTCCACGGACGTGCGGCGCCCGGCGGCGCTGCTGCAGCTCGAGCGCCTCGGCCAGCAGCTCGAGGTGGACGTCGCCCCGGCCAGCCCGACCGACACGCCGCTCAAGATCGCCATGGAGGCGCTGGCCACGGCCAGGCGCGGCGTCTACGACGTGCTGCTGGTCGATACCGCGGGCCGCCTCCACGTGGATGCGGAGATGATGTCCGAGGTCCGGGAGCTCTCTACAGCGCTGAATCCGATCGAGACGCTGTTCGTGGTCGACAGCATGGCCGGCCAGGACGCCGTGAATGCCGCCCGCGCGTTCGGGGCTGCCCTGAACCTGACCGGCGTGGTCCTGACCAAGGCGGACGGCGACGCCCGCGGGGGCGCGGCGCTGTCGGTGCGGCAGATCACGGGCCAGCCGATCCTGTTCGTCGGCACGGGTGAAAAGCCCGACGCCCTGGAGGCCTTCCAGCCCGATCGCATGGCCTCGCGCATCCTCGGCATGGGCGACGTGCTGTCGCTGGTCGAGCAGGTCACGCGCCAGGTCGACCGCGACGAGGCTGAGAAACTCGCGCGCAAGGTCGCGTCCGGCAAGGATTTCAACCTCGAGGACCTGCTCGGCCAGTTGCGCCAGATCGAGCAGATGGGCGGCATGGCCGCCCTCATGGACAAGTTGCCGTCCCAGCTGGCCGCGAAGGCCGGGCAGATGCCCCAAGGGAACGAGAAAGAGGTCAAGCGCCAGATTGCGATCATCTGCTCGATGACGCCCAGGGAACGGCGGTTCCCGAAAAACATCGACGGCTCGCGCAAGCGCCGGATTGCCTCCGGTTCGGGCACCCAGGTGGCCGAAATCAACCGCCTGCTCAAGAACTTCCTGCAGATGCAGAAAATGATGAAGGGCATGGGCAAGGGCGGCCTGGGCCGCATGATGCGGTCGATGTCAGGGCGGATGCCGCCGGGCCTGCGCTAGGAAGGTCAAGAAGGTCAAGAAGGACAGGAAGGCTCGGAAGGTGGCAGCCGATCCTGACGCCGTCCTTCCTGCCTTCCTGTCCTTCCTGTCCTTCCTGTCCCCTGTCCCCTGTCCTTCCTGGCCCTTCCCTCAAGTATTTCTTTTGCCTTGAAATTTCGTTATAGTTCGCGGCTCTTTTTTGGCCGGACACAGCCCTGTGGCCGGCCGCGAACCTGAGGCTGGACCAAGATTATGGTGACGATCCGATTGCAGCGCCGCGGCGGTAAGAAGGAACCCTTCTACCACGTGGTCGTGACCGACAGCCGCCGCGCCGGCGGTGGCTCCCTCGAGCAGGTGGGTTTCTTCAACCCGGTCGCCCGTGGCAACAGCGAAGAGCTGCGCCTCGACCTGTCGCGCGTCGACTACTGGCTCGGCGTGGGCGCCCAGCCGTCCGACCGCGTCAAGCAGCTGATCAAGAGCCACCGCAAGACCCAGGTCGCGGTCGCGGCCTGAGGGCCGTGCACGCGCTCCTGCCGTGACGACCGCGCCACCCAGGGGCTCGAGCCCCAGTGAGGCTGCTGCCGTCGCGGGGTCCGCAAGGGCCGTGGTGCTGGGCAGGATCGGCGCGCCGCACGGCGTGCAGGGTTGGGTCAAGGTCACGTCGTACACCGACCCGGCCGCAGGTATCGCAGGCTACCGCCGGTGGACCTTGCTGCTCAGTGGCCAGTCCCGGCAGGTGCGGGTCCTGGATTCGAAGCGTGCGGGACAGACGCTGGCGGTAAAGCTCGAAGGCATCGACGACATGGACGCAGCAAGGCTGCTGAATGGCGCCGAGGTCCAGGTGGATCGCTCCGAACTGCCGGCCGCCGGCCCCAAGGAGCACTACCTGCACGATTTGATGGGGCTCGATGCGGTGAATCGCGAAGGCGTACCGCTCGGCAAGGTTGAGGACATTCTGGAGATGCCCGCGCACCCGCTGCTGGTGTTGCGCGACGGCAAGGTCGAGCGGTTGGTGCCGCTGGTTCCCGCGCGACTCGTCGCCGTGGACCTGGGCGCCGGACGGGTGACAGTCGACTGGCACCCCGACGACTGAGCGGCGCCGGAAAACGGAGGCACGGTCGATGCGCATCGTCGTCGTGACGCTGTTTCCGGAGTTCGTCGAGCACGCGCTCGGTTTCGGCGTGCTGGGCAGGGCCCTCGAGAAGGGCGTGCTCGCGGTCGAAACCGTCAATCCGCGGCAGTTCGCCACGGACGTGCACAAGACCGTGGACGACCGGCCTTACGGCGGCGGCCCCGGCATGGTGTTGAAGGCAGAGCCGTTGCGGCTCGCCATGGCGGAGGCTGCGCGCAAGGTGCCGCAGGCCCGCCGGGTGTATCTCGCGGCCGATGGCGCCCCGCTCACGCAGCGGAAGGTCGCCGGGTTCGCGGAGCTGCCGGAACTGGTCCTCGTGGCGGGACGCTACGAGGGCGTGGACGAGCGGTTTGTCGCGCAGTGCGTCGACGAATCGGTCTCGGTCGGCGATGTGGTGCTGAGCGGCGGCGAATTGCCGGCGCTCACGGTCATCGATGCAGTGGCGAGGCTGTTGCCCGGCACGCTCGGCGACGCGGAATCGGCGGTGCAGGAATCCTTCACGGACGGCCTGCTCGACTGGCCGCACTACACGCGCCCCGAGGTGTGGGAAGGCAGCGCGGTGCCGCCGGTGCTGATCGGTGGCAACCACGCCGCGATCGCGCGCTGGCGGCTCAAGCAGTCGCTGGGGCGCACGTGGCAGCGCCGGCCCGACTTGCTGGAGCGCAGGGTTTTGAGTGTCGAGGAGCGCAAGCTCCTCGCGGAATACCAGGCGGAGCAGGATGCGACGCGACGAGAGCAGGGATAGAACCGAGACTTAAGGTGAAGAAATGAGCAACATCATTGCCGCGCTCAACGCTGAGCGCATGACTCGCGAGATTCCGGACTTCGGTCCCGGCGACACTGTCGTCGTCGAAGTGAAGGTCAAGGAAGGCGACCGCGAGCGCGTGCAGGCGTACGAAGGCGTCGTCATCGCGAAGAGCAATCGCGGCATCAACTCGTCGTTCACGGTGCGCAAGATCTCGCACGGTGAAGGCGTCGAGCGCGTGTTCCAGAGCTACAGCCCGGCCCTCGGCGCCATCACGGTCAAGCGCCGTGGCAACGTCCGTCGCGCCAAGCTGTACTACCTGCGCGAGCGCACGGGCAAGTCGGCCCGCATCGAAGAGAAGGTCTAAGCGGGCAGGGGGCGCGCCGTGATGCGTGCCATCCGCAAGCTGTTGCACTGGATCTGGGTGGGCCTCGAAGGCCTGCGCAAGGTCCTGCACCTGCTGCTGCTGCTGTTGATCTTCGGCGTGATCGGTTCGCTGTTCTCGCGGCCGATCCCGCTCGTTCCCGACCGGGCGGCGCTCGTCATCGCGCCGCAAGGTCCGCTCGTCGAACAGTTCACGGGCGATCCCCTCGAACGCGCCATCACCGAGGCCCTGCGCCAGGGCCCGGGCGAGACGCGGCTGCGCGACGTGGTCGAGGCCATCGACGCCGCGCGCAAGGACGAGCGCATCAGTTCGCTCTATCTCGATCTCGGCGGCCTCGCGGGCGGCGGCACGGCCAAGCTGCAGGAGATCGCGGCTGCGATCGATCGCTTCCGCAAGACCGGCAAGCCGGTCATCGCCTTCGGCGAGTACTACGACCAGCCCCAGTACTACCTCGCCGCGCATGCCGACGAGATCTACCTCGATCCGCAGGGCATCGCGTACATCGACGGCTTCGCCAACTACGGCATGTTCGTGAAGGACGCGCTCGACAAGCTCTCGATCGACTGGAACGTGTTCCGCGTCGGCCAGTACAAGTCGGCCGTCGAAACCTTCACGCGCAACGACATGTCGCCGGCCGAGCGCGAGGAAAGCCTGGCCTGGCTCAACTCGGTCTGGACCACCTGGAAGACCGACGTGGCCAAGGCCCGCGGTTTCCAGCCCGCCGTGCTGCAGGCCTATGCCGACAACGCGGCCGAATCCCTGCGCAAGGTCGACGGTGACCTGGCCAAGCTCGCGCTCGAGGCCGGGCTGGTCACGCAGCTCGAAGGACGCTATCGCGTCGAAGATCGTCTCGCCGAGATCACGGGCGAAGACGAGGACGCGCATTCGTTCAAGGGCATCGATCACTCGTCCTACCTGGCGCACGTGCATTCGACCAAGGCGCTCGCGAGCAAGCCGCTCGACAAGATCGCGGTGATCGTCGCGTCCGGCGAGATCGTGCCCGGCCAGCAGCAGCCCGGCACCATCGGCTCCGACACCCTGTCGGCACAGTTGCGCGAGGCCCGTTTCGACGAGAGCGTCAAGGCGGTGGTGCTGCGCATCGACAGCCCGGGCGGCAGCACGTTCGCCAGCGAAGTCATCCGCCGCGAAGTCAACGAGCTGAAGGCGGCGGGCAAACCCGTGGTCGCGTCGATGAGCACACTGGCGGCGTCGGGCGGCTACTACATCGCGATGGACGCGGACCGCATCGTCGCGAGCCCTGCCACGCTGACGGGCTCCATCGGCATTTTCGCCATGTTCCCCACCTTCCAGCGTTCGCTGGAGCGCGTGGGCGTGCATTTCGACGGCGTCGGCACCACCGCGCTGTCGGGCGAGTTCAGCCCGGTGCGCCCGATGGGCGACGCCACCAAGTCCATCCTGCAGCAGTCGATCGAACACGAGTACCGGCGCTTCATCGGCATGGTGGCCAAGGCGCGCAAGCAGGACGTCGCCACGATCGACGGCATCGCGCAGGGTCGCGTCTGGTCGGGCCTCGATGCGAAGCGACTCGGTCTCGTCGACCAGCTCGGCGACTCGCGCGACGCGATCGAGCTCGCGGCGAAGCTCGCCAACCTGGGCAAGGATTTCGACGTCGAGCACTTCGACGCCGAGATCGGCTTCAGCGAGGCGCTGGGCCTGCGGGTGCAGGGCGCGCTGGCGCGAATCATCGCGCCGCTCGTGCCGCGGTCGATGTTGCCGGACGTGCTGCCGCAAAGCGTGCAGCCGGTCGTGGCAGAGCTGAATCGCATCAGCCGGCTCAGCGACCCGCGCAACACTTACATGTACTGCCTGGCCTGCTCGATCGACTGAGCCATGGACCCGTTGCTGCTGCTCAAGGCCGCCATTCTCGGGGTCGTCGAAGGGCTGACTGAGTTCCTGCCGGTCTCGAGCACCGGGCACTTGATCCTGGCAGCGACGCTGCTCGATTTCCACGACGCGCGCGGCAAGCTGTTCGAGATCGTGATCCAGTCCGGTGCGATCCTCGCCGTCGTGTGGGAGTTCCGCGCCAGGCTCGGCTCCGCGTTCGCGAACGCCGCCACCGACCCAAAAGCCAGGCGCCTCCTCGTCAACATCCTGATCGCGTTCATGCCGCTCGCCCTGCTTGGACTGCTGTTCGGCAAGGCGCTCAAGGCGGGCCTCTTCAATGCGACCACCGTGGCGGCCGCGTTCATCGTCGGCGGCTTCGTCATCCTGTGGGCCGAGCGCCGCAGCCACCAGGTGCGCGTCGAGTCGGTCGACGACATGACCGCGCTCGATGCGTTGAAGGTGGGCATCGCGCAGGCGTTCGCGCTGATCCCCGGCACGAGCCGTTCGGGCGCGACGATCATCGGCGGCATGCTGTTCGGCCTGTCGCGCAAGGTGGCGACGGAGTTCACGTTCTACCTGGCGATCCCGACGCTTGGCATCGCCTCGCTGTATTCGCTGTACAAGGAACGCGAACTGCTCTCGATGGACGATCTAGGGATCTGGGTCGTCGGCATGGTGTCGGCCTTCGTCTCGGCGTTCGCGTGCGTGCGTTGGCTGATCCGCTACGTGGCCACGCACACGTTCGTGCCATTCGCCTGGTACCGCATCGCCTTCGGCGTGCTGGTGCTGATCACTGCCTACACGGGCGTGATCGACTGGAGCGGCTGAGTTCCCTCTCCCGCGACGCGGGAGAGGGTAGGGTGAGGGTCCGTCCGGTTCCCTCTCCCGCGACGCGGGAGAGGGTTAGGGTGAGGGTCTCCGGGGTGAGCGTCCCTTGCAGATGCCCCGCGTCACGGTGCGGGCGCAGTCACGTCCTCGGCCACGAAACCCTTCCACGTCCTCATGTAGCCCACGAATGCCGGGCCCAGGCCTTCGGCGCGCAGGTGATCTGCACTGACGGGCAGCGGTAGCGAGGCGAAGTCCGGGTCGGCGTTCACACGCTGCGGGAAGTCGTGGTGCAGGATGCCGGCACGGCCGATCGTGACGAAATCGGCGCCGTGCTGCAGGCAGCGACGGGCCGTCGCCCCATCCATGATCTTGCCCGCGACACCGATCCGCACGTTGCGCCGATCGAGGCTCGTGAACCAGTCGACCAGGGGCTTCGACCGGAATTCTTCCTCGTTGGGTTCCTTGAACACGTCCCACAGCGACAGGTCGACGTAATCGAGGCGGTCGTCATGCAGCAGTTGCTGCACCACGTCGCGCATCTCGCCGAGCAGCAAACCAAATCGCTCGGGCGAGACACGGATGCCGAGCGTGAAGTCCGGGCGGCAGCGGGCGCGAATGCCCGCGACGATCTCGAACACGAGCCGGCAACGGTTCTCGAGCGAGCCGCCGTAGCGGTCGTCGCGGTGGTTGTACTGGCTGCTCAGGAACTGGCACAGGATGTAGCCGTGCGCACCGTGCAGTTCGACGCCGTCGAAGCCGGCTCGCTCCGCGCGCACGGCCGCCGCGACGAAGTCCTCGCGCAGTTGCTCGACTTCGGCGAGCGTCAGGGCCCGCGAGCCTGTCTCCGCGTCCGCGGACGGGCACACCGGTTGCGACCCGATCAGCTCGCGGGGCGAACGCATGCCGGCATGGTGCAGCTGCACGTGTGCCACGCTGCCTGCGGCCTTGATCCCGGCGGCCAGGCGCGTGAGCCCCGGCACGTGGGCATCCGACCAGCAGCCCAGCTGCCCCGGAAAACCCTGCCCGATCGCCTGCACATGCGACGCGCAGGTCATCGTCAGGGCGAAGCCCCCCTGCGCACGCAGCGTCAGCCACTTGTACTCGTCGTCCGAGAGCGTCCCGTCGACGTGGCTCTGCAGGTTGGTGAGCGGGGACAGCATGAAGCGGTTCTTCATGGCGGGCCCGTGCTGGAAGGACAGGGGGTCGAAGAGGGTGGGCATGGGGGAGGGGGAAGAAGGGGAGGAAGGGGAGGAAGGGCAGGATCGATCAGGATAGTAGGGGCGGAGCGTTGGATTTAGTATCCGCTGCACAATCAACTTTCGGTGGCAGCCGCAATGACCTCTGGATTCACTTCGTCCCGTTCGCTGCCGGGTTGGCTGGCCCTGGTTCTGCTGGCGATTGCCGCGCCCGCGGCCCACACGCAATCCCAGGTCTATACGGTCGACATCCGTCCGGTGCTGAACGACCTCGACATCAAGATCGAGCATGTGGCCAATTCGAGCATGCTGGTCATGAACCTGACCAACAACTCCCCGACCCGTGTGCGCTGCAAGCTGTTATTCGATGCCTCGCCGCAAAGTCCCCAAAGGTCCACCCGGCACATCAATCCCGGTCAGAGGACGTCGATCGTACTGCGCGCCCAGCGGCGCTGGTTTTCGGTCCAGGTGGACGTGACGTGCGAGCCGGCGCCGAGGTAAATCGGGCCGGCCGTGGCCCTCACCCGGCCTGCGGCCGACCTCTCCCGCGCGGCGGGAGAGGTGCCTACACTCCGACTAGCCCCTAGCCCCTAGCCCCTAGCCCCTAATTCACGATCTGGTTCAGCTCGCCCTTCTTGTAGCGCTCGGCCATCTTCTCGAGCGACAGCGGCTTGATCTTCGACGCCTGTCCCGCGCAGCCGAACGCTTCGTAACGCAATTTGCAGATGCCACGGGCCGCGGCCTGCGCGTCGGCCAGGTACTTGCGCGGGTCGAACTCGCCCGATTTCTCCGACATGTGCTTGCGGATCGCGCCGGTCATCGCCAGGCGGATGTCGGTGTCGATGTTGATCTTGCGCACGCCGTGCTTGATGCCCGTCACGATCTCCTCGACCGGCACGCCGTAGGTTTCCTTCATGTTGCCGCCGTACTTGCGGATGATCTCGAGCCACTCCTGCGGCACGCTCGACGAGCCGTGCATCACCAGGTGGGTGTTCGGGATGCGCGCGTTGATTTCCTTGATGCGCTGGATGGCAAGGATGTCGCCCGTCGGCTTGCGCGTGAACTTGTAGGCGCCGTGCGAGGTGCCGATCGCGATGGCGAGCGCGTCGCACTGGGTCTTCTTGACGAAGTCGGCGGCCTGGTCCGGATCGGTCAGCAGGTCCTCGCGCGTCATGTGGCCTTCGGCGCCGTGGCCGTCTTCCTTGTCCGCCTTCATCGTCTCGAGCGAGCCGAGCACGCCCAGTTCGGCCTCGACCGTGATGCCGATCGAGTGCGCGAAGTCCACGACCTTGCGCGAGGTCTCGACGTTGTATTCGTAGGACGACGGCGTCTTGCCGTCCTCGAGCAGCGAGCCGTCCATCATCACGCTGGAGAAGCCCGAGCGGATCGCCGCCATGCAGACCGCCGGCGACTGGCCGTGGTCCTGGTGCATCACCACCGGAATGTGCGGGTAGGCCTCGATCGCCGCCTGGATCAGGTGGCGCAGGAACGCCTCGCCGGCGTACTTACGCGCGCCGGCCGAGCCCTGCATGATGACCGGGCTGTTGGTCTCGTCCGCGGCTTCCATGATCGCCCGCACCTGCTCGAGGTTGTTGACGTTGAAGGCCGGCAGGCCGTAGCCGTTTTCGGCGGCGTGATCGAGCAGCTGACGCATCGAGACGAGAGGCATGGCTTCGCTTCCTGTGGAGGGGTCGTAGGGCGATTTTACACGTCCGGGGCCCGAGGACTGCCGCGAGCCGGGCAGGACTTTTACATAAATCGCGGGCCGCCGGACGAGCGGCACGGCGGGGCAGGCTGACAGGTCCGGCCCGGTCCGTGTAAGTTCTGCCCTGCGTGGGACAGCAATAGAACTCAACGACCACCCGCGCGGGAGAACCAAACGTGCACCGCAAACCTGCCTTGACGCTCGTGGCACTGGCCCTGTTTGCCAGTCCGGTACTGGCCGCCGACGGCGGCCGTCCGTTCTGGGTCGGCGACCACAGCTGGCCGAGCCAGAAGGACTTCGTCGACAGCGGGGCGCGTTGTGCCTCGCCGCAATTGACGGCCTTCGAGCGCGCCCGTATCGATGAGCGCCTGCACCCGCACATGCTCGAACGCGCCAATCTGCTGCGCGCCGGCGCGAACAAGGGCAAGCCGGGCGGCGGCGGCGGTGGCGGCGGCGGTGGAACCACCACCGTGACTGGCGGCACCATCAACGTCTACGTGCACGTGATCACGTCGTCGACCAACGTCGGCAGCGTGTCGAGTGGCGCCATCGCCGACCAGATCACGCGTGCTCAACAACGCCTACAGCGGCACGGGCTGGACCTTCAACCTCGTGTCGACCGACGTCACCGCGAACGACCAGTGGTATGGGATGTCGCCGGGCAGCGGCGCCGAGCGCCAGGCCAAGGCCGCGCTGCGCCAGGGCACGGCGGACGACCTGAACATCTACATCGCGAACCCGGGCGGCGGCCTGCTGGGCTGGGCGACGTTCCCGTCGTCCTACGCCGGCAACCCGAGCCATGGACGGCGTCGTGCTGCTCTACACGTCGCTCCCGGGCGGCAGCGCCGTGCCCTACAACCTGGGCGACACGGCCACGCACGAGGTCGGCCACTGGATGGGCCTGTACCACACGTTCCAGGGCGGCTGCACCGAGCACGGGCGACTCCGTGTCCGACACGCCGGCCGAGGCTTCGGCGGCCTACGGCTGCCCGGTGGGCCGCGACACCTGCACGGCGTCCGGCGTCGACCCGATCGAGAACTTCATGGACTACACGGACGACGCCTGCATGAACCGCTTCACGGCCGCACAGGACGCGCGCATGGACTCGTCGTTCTCGGCTTTCCGCTACAACAAGTAACCGCGAGGACTGACACCAGCCGGGCCGCCCGTCTCGCGACGGGCGTGTCCGGCGCGGCGGTCTCAGGCCGCCCAGTCCAGGATCACCTTGCCGGACTGGCCGCTGCGCATGATCTCGAAGCCGTCGCGGAACTCCGCGATCGGCAGCCGATGCGTGATGATCGGCGAGATGTCGAGCCCGCTTTGCAGCATCGCCGACATCTTGTACCAGGTTTCGAACATCTCGCGCCCGTAGACGCCCTTCAGCACCAGGCCCTTGAAGATCACCTGGTTCCAGTCGATGGCAGTGTCCTCGGGCGGAATGCCGAGCAGGGCCACGCTGCCGCCATGGTGCATCGTGCGCAGCAGGTCGCGGAACGCCGTCGGGTTGCCCGACATCTCGAGCCCGACGTCGAAGCCCTCGGCCATCCCCAGGTCCTTCATCGTCTGGTCCAGTGAATCGCGCGTCACGTTCACGGCCCGGGTCGCACCCATCTTGCGGGCCAGGTCGAGCCGGTAATCGTTGACGTCGGTGATCACGATGTGGCGCGCGCCCACGTGACGGGCGATGGCCACCGCCATGATCCCGATCGGACCCGCACCCGTGATCAGCACGTCCTCGCCGACCAGGTTGAACGAGAGGGCGGTGTGCGTCGCGTTACCGAACGGGTCGAGGATCGACGCGACGTCGTCGGTGATCGCCTCGTTGAGCTTGAACGCGTTGAAGGCGGGGATGACCAGGTACTCCGCGAAGCAGCCCTGGCGGTTGACGCCGACACCGACCGTGTTGCGGCACAGGTGCCGCCGGCCGGCGCGGCAGTTGCGGCAGTAACCACAGGTGATGTGACCTTCGCCCGAGACGCGGTCGCCGATCGCGAAACCCTGCACTTCGCTGCCGATCTCGACGATGTGGCCGACGTACTCGTGGCCGACGGCCATCGGCACGGGAATCGTCTTCTGGGCCCACTGGTCCCAGAGGTAGATGTGCATGTCGGTGCCGCAGATCGCGGTCTTGGCCACCTTGATCAGCACGTCGTTGGGGCCGACCTGGGGTTCGGGAATTTCTTCCATCCAGATGCCGGGTTCAGCCTTCGCCTTGACCAGTGCCTTCATGCTTCGATGCTCCAGCGGCGCGCGGCGCGCCTCGTTCCTTGTTGGTGTTCGTGTGCGAGGCCGGGCGTCAGCGGAGGACGCCGAGTTCGTGGCCGACTTCGATGAATCCCGCGATGGCCCGCTCGAGCTGCTCGACCGTGTGCCCGGCGCTCATCTGCGTGCGGATGCGTGCCTTGCCCATGGGCACGACGGGGTACGAGAACCCGATCACGTAGACGCCGCGCTCGAGCAGCTTCTCGGCGAACTTCGCGGCCAGCGCCGCGTCGCCAAGCATGACCGGCGCGATCGGGTGCTCGCCCGGCACGATGGTGAACCCAGCAGCCGTCATGCGGCTGCGGAAGTGCGCGGTGTTGCGCCGCAGGTTCGCGCGCAATTCATCGCCACTTTCGATCAGGTCGAGCACGCGCAGCGTGGAGGCCGCGATCACGGGCGGAATGCTGTTCGAGAACAGGTAGGGGCGCGATCGCTGCCGCAGCCAGCCGACGATCTCCTTGCGTGCGGCCGTGTAGCCGCCTGCCGCGCCGCCCAGCGCCTTGCCGAGCGTGCCCGTGAGGATGTCGATGCGACCCATCACGTCGCGAAACTCCGGCGTGCCCTTGCCGCCGTTGCCGACGAAGCCCGTGGCGTGCGAATCGTCGACCATCACCAGGGCGCCGTAGCGGTCGGCCAGGTCGCAGATCTGCTTGAGCCGCGCGATGACGCCGTCCATCGAGAACACGCCGTCGGTCGCGATCAGCTTGACGCGCGCGCCGGCCGCTTCCTTGAGCCGTGTCTCCAGTTCGTCGAGGTCGTCGTTGGCATAACGCAAGCGCTGGGCTTTGCACAGGCGGATGCCGTCGATGATGCTCGCGTGATTCAGCGCGTCGCTGATGACGGCGTCCTGCTCGTCGAGCAGGGTTTCGAACAGGCCGCCGTTGGCGTCGAAACAGGACGAGTACAGGATGGTGTCGTCCATCCCGAGGAAAGCGCTGAGCCGCGCCTCGAGCTGCTTGTGCACTTCCTGCGTGCCGCAGATGAAGCGCACGGAGGCCATGCCGTACCCGTAGCGATCGATCGCAGCGTGCGCAGCTGCGCGAACCGATGGATCGTTGGCGAGCGCGAGGTAGTTGTTCGCGCACAGGTTGATGAGTTCGCGGCCGTCGGCCAGTTTGACCACGGGTTGCTGCGGCGAGTCGAGCACGCGCTCGGGCTTGAACAGTCCGGCCCCCTTGAGGTCTTCGGTCTGGGTGGCCAGGCGGTCGAGAAAACCACGGTCCATGGGAGGGTTGCCTGCGGCTGCGGAGCGCGGATTATAAGGGCCTTATAATCGCACCGTGGCACATCGCAAACACGAACCGTCGCACCGGCAGGGTGGCGACGACGACGACGGCCCGGGCGGCACCGGGGGCTCGCTGCGCATCGACAAATGGCTCTGGTGCGCGCGGTTTTTCAAGACTCGCGGGCTGGCGCAGGAGGCCGTGGACGGCGGGCACGTGCAGCTGAATGGTGATCGCATAAAGGCATCGCGGCAGGTCAAGCCGGGCGATCGCCTGCAGGTCACGCGCGACCGCGAACGGTTCGTGCTCGACGTGGTGTCGATCCCTGCACGCCGCGGGCCGGCTGCAGAGGCCCGCCGCCACTACCTCGAAACGCCGGAGAGCGAGTCGGCCCGGGCGGCCGTGCGCGAGTTCAACCGGCTCTCGGGGCCGGTGTCGACCGGACGCCCCGACAAGCGCGAGAGGCGTGACCTGATGCGCGTCGTGAAGGGCCGGGGTGGCCTGTCGGACGACGACGACCCGGCTTAGGACCGGCGTCCGCCGCAAGTTCGTGACCGGGCTCACATCGCCTGTCACATGGGCCACGTACCGTGGGAGCCCTTGCAAGGAGAGCTCCCCATGTCCCAGCCGAACCGCCTGCTGCCCCCTGCGCCCGCAACACGGCAGGGCGACGATTGGGAAACCCGCGCCCTGAACCGGGTAGCCGCGCGCGTAGAGGACCTGCCGCCCGTGCCGGACGAAGCCGATGATTTCGGCTGGGAAGCGGGCGTCCTGGAAAAACTCCGCCAGCGCCTTAACGCCACGGACTGACCGCGGCGAGCGCGGTGTAAGCTTGTCCCGACGTTCCTGTTCGAGAACGACGGGGGAAGCCCGCGCATGTCCGATTCCCTGTTCGGGTCCCGCTCGACCCGGCTTTTCATCGCGCTGACCGCGTTCTTCGTCGGCAACGCCGTCGTCGCCGAGTTCGTCGGCGTGAAGATCTTCGCGCTCGAGCCCACGCTGGGGCTGCCGCCGTTCGGCTGGGAGCTTTTCGGCCAATCCGGCTCGCTGAGTTTCACGGCCGGCGTGCTGGTCTGGCCGATCGTCTTCATCCTCACCGACGTCATCAACGAATACTTCGGCCGCCGCGGCGTGCGTTTCGTCTCGTATGCGGCGATCGTGATGATCGCGTACGGCTTCCTGTTCGCGTACGCGTCGATCCATCTCGCGCCCGCGGGATTCTGGGTGACGGTGAACGCGGAGCGCGGCGTGCCCGACATGCAGGCGGCATACGCCAACGTCTTCGGCCAGGGCCTGTGGACCATCGGCGGCTCCATCACCGCGTTCTTCGTCGGGCAGGTGATCGACGTCAGCATCTTTCATCGCATCCGCAAGGCGACGGGCGAGCGCTGGATCTGGTTGCGGGCGACCGGGTCGACGGCGGTCTCGCAGCTGGTGGACAGCTTCGTGGTGCTCTACATCGCGTTCGTGCTTGGGCCGCAGCAGTGGCCCATCTCGCTGTTCCTTGCGGTGGGCACGGTGAACTATTGCTACAAGATGGTCGCGGCCGTCGCGCTCAGTCCGTTGCTGTACCTCTCACGGCGCTGGATCGACCGGTTCCTCGGCGCCGAGACGGCTGCGCGACTGAAGGCTGCAGCGGCCGCAGGCTGAGATAAGATCTCGAAAAAAGACGCGTCGATAACGACGCAGGGGAAAATGGATGTCTGGAGCTTCGATTCGCCGTGCCGGCCTTGGCGCGCTGGTTCTCTGCATGAGTTTGTCTTGCGGCGGGGCGCTCGCCCAGCAGGGCGCGGCAACGCCGACACCACCGCCACTGGAAACGTTCGGCCGGCTGCCTGCCGCACGACTCGCGACGATGTCGCCCAACGGCAAGCTCGTGGCGATGGAGGAGGTTCGACCCGGCAACGTCCGGCAGGTGACCATCCTCGACGTCGACACCGGCAAGACTCGCCACACCGTCGCGATCGACGCGGCCAACAAGCTGCGCGACCTGGTCTGGGCCGACGACGAAACGCTGCTGGTCGATGTCAGCATCACGCATTCGACGTACTGCAATCCGAATGTGCTCTGCCAGAACGAGTGGTATCGCACCCTGGCCGTGCGCATGGACGGCTCGCCGCCACGCACGCTGCTGAACGACGACGGCGACAAGAAGTACGTCACCGGATCGTACCTGCTGGCCGCGCGCACGGCCCAGCCCGGCACGGTGACGATGACGACAATGGATCATTCCTACGCGCGTCAGCGCGAGGATTCGGGCACCAACATCGACCGCAAGGAACGCGACAAGAGCGGGTGGTCGTGGGCCGTGTACTCCGTCGACACTCGCAGCGGCAAGGAGAAACTGCTCGCCACCGGTACGCCGTACACGAGCGACTGGGTCGTGGACGCTGCGGGGCTGCCAGTGGCGCGGTCGGAATGGCAGCCTGACCATGACCTGTTCACGGTTTACGTGAAGCAGGGCATGGGATGGAAGGAGATCTTCAAGCGCGAGGACGGCTCGCGGCTGCACCTGGCCGGACTGGACCTGGAGGGCAAGGCCATCGTTGCATTGGGTGCGAACGGCACGGAGCGTAAGCAGGCCTGGTTGATCCCGCTCGACGGCTCGCCCGTGACGTCGCTGCATGCCGATCCGAAGCACGACATCGACATGGCGATCTTTGATGCAAACCGCAACGCCGTCGTTGGAGTGAGGGGCAGTGCGCTGGCCCAGACCAAGTGGTTCGACCCGAAGTTCGCATCGCAGGATAAATCGCTGCAGAGCGCGT
The DNA here is from genome assembly GCA_963846885.1 of uncultured Gammaproteobacteria bacterium. Lineage (GTDB taxonomy): Bacteria > Pseudomonadota > Gammaproteobacteria > Steroidobacterales > Steroidobacteraceae > RPQJ01. Next base: position 3,022 of record CAWJXS010000017.1, on the reverse strand, counting down.
TCAAGGGCCTGAACGTCACGGTGCTCGAACGGTCGGTGGTGGGGCGGCGCATGCTCGTCCTGGTCGAGAGCCCGTCACACGCTCCGGTCTACCAGCTCGTCGATTTCGACCAGGGTCGAGCCGATATCGTCGCGGAGCAGTATCCGGGACTCGATGCCGCCGCCCTGGGCACGCACAGCGCGATGACCTACCTCGCTCGCGATGGAACGCCGATCCCTGCGTTCCTGACGCTGCCGCCCGGCAAGGCCGGCAAGGACCTGCCGGTGGTCGTCCTGCCGCACGGCGGCCCCGAATCGCGCGATTACGCCGAGTTCGACTGGCTGGTCCAGTTCTTCGCCACGCGCGGATACGCGGTGCTGCAGCCGCAGTTCCGCGGTTCCATCGGCTACGGCGAGGCATTCCGGCTGGCTGGTTACCGGCAGTGGGGCGGCCTGATGCAGGACGACGTCTCGGACGGCGTGCGCCACCTCATTGCCACGGGAGTGGCAAATCCGAACCGCATCTGCATCGTGGGCGCGAGCTATGGTGGTTACGCGGCGCTTGCGGGTGCCGCCTTCACGCCCGAACTGTATGCGTGCGCGGCCAGCATCGCCGGCGTCGCGGACCTGCCGCTGATGCTGGGCACGGAACGCCGCAATTTCGGCACCGATTCCGATGCGGTCGCGTACTGGTCAGATCACATCGGGCCGGCCAACGACCCGAATACCATCGCCAGGTCACCGGCACGTGCAGCCTCCAAGGTGCGTGCGCCGATCCTGCTGCTGCACGGCGTCGACGACACGATAGTGCCGATCCAGCAGTCGAAGGCAATGGAACGGGCCCTGCTCGAGGCCGGCAAGCAGGTCACGCTGGTGACGCTGCCGGGCGAGGACCATAACCTGTCGCGTTCGGAGACGCGGTTGCGCGTGCTGCAGGAGCTGGAGGCGTTCCTGGCGAAGCACCTGCGGTGAGGTAAGTGTGTCGGCCTCCGATGACATGTTGTCGTCGCAGTGCGGCGTCGCAGGTGCCGTTCCGCGGGTCTGCGGCATGTCGCGTGGAGGACGATTCAGGCGATCCGCTCGAGCGGGTGTTCGGCGAGGAGCGGTGGGGGGAGGGCGTGGCCGCCTGACCGAGCTCGGGACAGGGAGCCAGAGACGAGCGCCACTGCCCTCACCCGGCCTGCGGCCGACCTCTCCCAGCGCACTGGGAGAGGTGAAGCCCGAGCCCTCACCCGGCCTGCGGCCGACCTCTCCCAGCGCACTGGGAGAGGTGAAGCCCCGAGCCCTCACCCGGCCTGCGGCCGACCTCTCCCAGCGCACTGGAAGAGGGGAGAGCGCTACTTGACGAGCTGGTTCAGCTCGAAAATCGGCAGCAGCATCGCCAAGACGATGACGAGCACCAGCCCGCCCATCACCAGGATCATGAGCGGCCCCAGCAGCCCGACCAGCGCCTGCAACAGGCCGTCGAGCTCGCGCTCCTGGTGGTGTGCCGCGCGCTCGAGCATCGTGTCGAGTTCGCCGCTCGATTCACCGCTCGAAATCAGGTGGATCATCATCGGCGGGAAGAGCCGGCTCTGCCCCAGCGACTTGCCGATCGGCGCGCCTTCACGCACGCGGATCGCCGCATCCGCGACGGCGACCTTCATCGGCAGGTTGGTCACGACCTCGCCGGAAATGCGCAGCGCCTCGAGCACCGGCACCGTGCTGGCCGTGAGCGTGCTCAGGGTGCGCGCGAACCGCGCAGTGTTCGAGCCGCGCACGATCTTGCCGATCAACGGCAGGCGCAGCAGGAATTCGTGCCAGCGGCGGCGATTCGATTCGATACGCAGCCAGCGCCGGAACAGCCACGCACCAAGTCCCAGGCCGATGATCAGCACCAGGCCATAAGCGCGCATGAAGTCGCTGCCCGCGATGAGCGCCTGCGTGAGCAACGGCAGTTCGGCTTCGCTGTTGCGGAAGACCTCGACCACCTTCGGCACGATCGAGACCAGCAGGAAGAACACGATCGCGACGCAGACGATGAACAGCATCACGGGATACAGCATGGCGCCCAGCGTGCGGCTGCGCAGCTCTTCGCGGTTTTCGGTGTAGTCGGCCAGGCGCTCGAGCACGGCGTCGAGGTGTCCCGACTGCTCGCTGGCCGCCACCGTGGCGCGGTAGAGCTCCGGAAAGCTGTTCGGAAACTCGGCGAGGCTGTCGGCCAGCGTGTGACCCTCCATGACCTTGGAGCGCACGCCCAGCATGATGTTGCGGATCTTCGGCTTGTCGGTCTGCTGCGAGACTGCGAGCAGTGATTCTTCCAGCGGCATCGACGACTTGACGAGCGTCGCGAGCTGCCGCGTGACCAGCGACAGGTCCGAAGCGCTCATGCCGCGCTGCATCTGGAACGAGAACTTGCGGCCCGCCACGCCGTCGGCCGCGGCCTGCCGATGATCGCCGAGCACCTCGGTGACCGATACCGGCAGCAGCGCCTGCTCGCGCAGCAGCTGGCGCACGTGGCGCGCAGTGTCGCCCTCGAGCACGCCCTTGCGCTCCCGGCCCGCCGCATCGACGGCAACGTATAGAAAGGCAGCCATGGGTTGCCGTCAGTCCTCGCGCGTGACCTTGAGCACTTCCTCGAGGGTCGTCACGCCGGCGAGCACCTTGGCGCGGCCATCGTCGCGGATGCCCGGCGTGCGCATGCGCGCATAGCGCTCGAGGTCGAGTTCGGAGGCGCCGTCGTGGATCATCGTGCGCATGTGCTCGTCGATGATCACCAGTTCGTAGATGCCCGTGCGGCCGCGGTAGCCGCCGGTCGGGTCGCGCGGGTTCGGGCGGTACAGCGTGGGCGAGGGCGCGTCGTCCGGCAGGTTGAGCAGCCGGCGCTCGTATTCGCCGGCCGAGTAGGCCTCGCGGGTGGCCGGGTTCAGCACGCGCACGAGGCGCTGCGCCAGCACGCCCACCACCGACGATGCGAGCAGGAACGGTTCGATGCCCATGTCGCGCAGGCGCGTGACGGCGCCCACGGCGGTGTTGGTGTGCAGGGTGGAAAGCACGAGGTGACC
>CAWJXS010000016.1:0-87701 GCA_963846885.1 uncultured Gammaproteobacteria bacterium | reverse complement strand
TCGACCGAGTGATCGATTACTCGCGCAAGCCCGCAGCCCGCCATGCCTCCCCGGGGCGGCTCCCCGCCCTCAGGTTTTCCTGATTGTGGTCCGCCGCCGCCGCGCCTAGCATTGAAATCGTGGGCGGTACAGGCCTGCGCGAGACGACAACCGTCAGGAGTAGGGACATGGCAGAACACATTTCGACTCAAGCACTCAGGACCGATCTCGCGAACGTAATGCGCGACGCCGAGGCCTTGATGAAGGCCTCCGCCGGTCATGGCGGCGAGAAAGTGGACGAAGCCCGGAACCGGATCCTGGAGTCGCTGGAAAGCGCAAAGCGCCGGCTGCTCGAGGTCGAGCGTTCGGCCGTCCGCCACGGCGACGAGGCGGTAGCGGCGACAGAGAAGTACGTAAAGAGCAATCCGTGGCAGTCGGTCGGTATCGCCGCGGGTGTAGGACTGATTCTCGGCGTGCTGCTTGCCCGTCGTTGAGTGACGCATGAGCGACGAAGTCCAGTCGCAGGGGCCGGCGACGAACCTGTTGCGCTCGCTGGTCCGGTTGGGCGGTACGCTGCTCGCGACCGCGCAGACGCGCGTCGAGTTACTGACGACGGAAGTCAGCGAGGACCTGCAGCGGGGCGTACGCATCCTGCTGTGGGGATTCATCGCGGTGCTGTCGGGCATGCTGGCCTTGCTGCTCGCCGGTATCACGGTCATCGTCTATTGCTGGGACACGCACCGTATGGCCGCGGCGATTGGCGTCACGCTCGTGTTCGTGGTGATAGCGGCGGTGGCCGCCTGGATGTCGCGACAGCGGCTGCTGGAAAAGTCCCGCCTGCTCGATGCGACACGCACTGAGCTTGCCCGCGACGTGACGATGCTCAGGGGCGAACCATGAGCTCTCGCTTGGCCGCGCTGAGCGCGCGACGCGCTGCGCTGCAGGCCGAGTGCGCACTGCAGCGCGATGACACTGCTCGGACCTATGGTGAAATCGCCGGCGGCGCGGCGCGTGTCGACCGGGCGATCAGCACGGTACGACGGCTGACGCCGCTACTGGTGGTGGTCGGCGCCGGTGTGCTGCTGGCGCTCGGTCCGGGTCGGGCCCTCGCGCTGCTTGGCCGCGGGTTGACACTTGGCCTTTACGCACAGAAAGCACGTCGCTTGCTGATGCCCTGAGTGCCGGCCGGGTTCAGCCCTGGGGCCGTTGCATAATCGTGGTGATGGACGGTGCGACTAGGTCATTACAGCGTATAGCGCGGTCACCAGCGCTACCGCCAGCGCGGTGCCGATCACGAGTCGCGGCCCGAAGCCGCGACTGACTGGCCGGTCGCCGTGAGCAAGGCCGGGCTGCAACGGGGCTGAGTTCCGCGATTCGCCGCTGGCGAAAACCCTTGCTTGCACCACGGGAATGGGACCACGTCCCGTCGCCAGTACTTCGGTGATGCGAGCTTCGTAGCGGCAGCCTGCGTCCAGCAAGGGAGCCAGTTGCCGCGCATCTTCGTCCGGGACGAAGCCGATTTCCGCGCCGTTCGAAAGTCTCACGGTGATGGCGGCATCGCTCTCGCAGTCTTCACGCTGGCGGGCGAGCACGATGACGTCATTCGGCCTGGCGTGCCGCTCGATGACTTCGGGCCGGCCTTCCTGCCGCACGCCGGCCACCATGAAGGTAGCGCTCGCGATGGCTGCCTCGGTCGTGTCGACCTCCGCCCTTGCGGCGAGCGCCTGTTTACGCGCCTCGAATGGCAATACGGCTTCGACGGCCCTGTAGACCTCGCGGTACTCCTCGGGCGTGATCCTGCCGTCCGCGAGCACGCGTTCGATCGACGTGCGCAGGTGTTTCACCGCCGGCATCTCGGCGGTATCTGCGTCATGCAGCCATTGCTGCAGTCCCTCGAGTTCTTCCGGGGCAAGCCGGCCATCCGCAGTGACGGACTGGCAGAGCGACAGGAGTTCGGCCCCGAGCGCCGTCCCGATCTGCGCCTTGGACAGCGTGTACGGGCGCGTCAGGTACGTCGGCAGGCCGTGGTCAGTCATGTGCACACCTTTCGTTGCCGCGCTTGCGACCATCATGCCGGGCATCGCGGCGATCGTCAGGTCGTTTTTTAGACTAAACCGCGAGGGCCTTCCTGCCTAGTGTCGTCTCCGAGCCGATGCAGCGACAATTGCGCGGTTTGAATCCCAGGCCAGTTCGGTGCCATGCTCGCGCTACCTGGCAGTATCGCCCTGCGCCCGGAGCCACGCATGATCACGCTGACCGTCAACGGCACCCGTCGCACCTTCGACGGCGATCCCACCATGCCGCTCCTCTGGTATCTGCGCGACGAACTCGCGCTGACCGGCGCAAAGTACGGCTGCGGCGTCGCGCAGTGCGGGGCCTGTACGGTGCACGTTGCCGGACAACCCGCCCGCGCCTGCCAGGTGCCGATGTCGGAACTCCAGGATGCCGCCGTCACCACGATCGAAGGGCTGCACCCGACCGGCGAGCACCCGCTGCAAGTGGCCTGGCGCGAGATCGATGTGCCGCAGTGCGGCTTCTGCCAGCCCGGCCAGATCATGCAGGCCGCCGGATTGCTGCAGCGCACGCCGAAGCCGAACGACCAGCAGATCGACACGGCGATGAATGGTCACCTGTGCCGCTGCGGCACGTACCCACGTATTCGTGCGGCCATCAAGGCTGCGGCGGAGAAGAGCTCATGAGCGCGAACGAGTTCCTGCCGTGGGTGCGTCGCGCGGTCGCGCCACAGGCATCGACTGAGCAGCCTGCTGCAATCGATGCGCCGCTGGAAGGCGCCGACCGGCCGCACGAACTGCAACGCCGTACCTTCCTGCAGCTCCTCGGAATGGGCGGCCTGGTCATCGCGTTTGGACCGGGTGGCGTGCGCCGCCTCGATGCGGCCGAGCCCCTCGCCACGGATCCCTGGTCGCCGCACGTGTACGTACGCGTCGCCGAGGACGGCATCGTCACGATCGTCTGCCACCGCTCGGAGATGGGGCAGGGCATCCGCACCACCATGCCGATGATCATCGCCGACGAGATGGAAGCCGATTGGGCGAAGTGTCGCGTCGAGCAGGCGTTGGGCGACTCGAAGTACGGCTCGCAGAACACCGACGGTTCCACGAGCATCCGCGACTTCCTGCACAAGTACCGGGAGGCCGGCGCAACGACACGCGCGCTCCTCGAGGCCGCGGCGGCCAGTCAATGGAACGTAGACGTTGCCGAAGTGTTCGCGCGTCAGCATGAGGTCGTGCACCGCCCCTCCGGCCGCACCAAGTCGTACGGCGAGCTCGTTGCGGCTGCCCGCACGGTTGCGTTGCCCGCGCCTGGGAGCGTGCGCATCAAGCGCCCCGAAGAGCGGCGGTGGCAGGGCAAGAAGATGACGTCGATCGACCTGGTGCCGATGACGACCGGCACGGCGATCTACGGCGCCGACGTCACGCTGCCCGGCATGAGAGTGGCGGTCATCGCGCGGCCGCCGGTCTGGGGCGGCAAGGCCGTGACTGTCGACGAAAGCGAGGCACGGAAAGTGCCCGGTGTCGAACGCATCGTGCGCATACCGGAGACGCCGATCCCCGGCGCCTTCTTCCCGCTCGGCGGTGTCGCGGTGATCGCGAAGAACACCTGGGCCGCGCTGCGCGGGCGTGACGCACTCAAGATCACCTGGGATGCCGGGCCGAACGTCGCGCACGACTCGAAGTCATACCGGGCGACGCTCGAAGCCAGCGTCCGCGCACCTGGCGCGCCGGGGCGTACTAACGGCGACGCCACGGCGGCGCTGGCTGCGGCGCAAAGAAAAATCAGCGCCGAGTACCACATCCCGTATCTCTCGCACGCACAGATGGAGCCGCTGGCGGCCCTGGCGCGCGTCAAGGATGGCAAGGTTGAAACCTGGGCCCCGACGCAATCCCCGAACGACGCGCGCAACACGATTGCCAAGTACCTCAATATCGACGCGGCCAACGTCGCGGTGAACGTCACGCTGCTTGGCGGCGGCTTCGGCCGCAAATCCAAGCCAGACTTTATCTGCGAGGCGGCCTTCCTGGCTCGCGAGACCGGCGTCCCGATACGGGTGCAATGGAGCCGCGAAGACGACCTGAGGAACTCGTACTATCACGCCGTCGCCGCGCACCGACTCGAGGCCGCGCTCGATGGTGCGGGCAAAGTGACCGCCTGGCTGCATCGCTCTGCGTATCCGTCGATCAGCGCGACCTTTGCGCCGAACGTCACGGGTCCGACCCCTGACGAACTGACCAACGGCGCCAGCGACGTCCCCTGGGACGTGCCGAACATGAGCGTCGAAGCCTGTCCCGCCATCGCGCACACGCGGATCGGCTGGTACCGCAGCGTCAACGCGATTCATCACGGCTTCGCGATCGGATCGTTCGTCGACGAGCTCGCGCAGGCGGCCGGCAAGGATCCGGCGGCTTTCCTGCTCGAACTCATCGGCCCGGACCGCAAGGTGGACCTGTCCAAGGCCGGCCTCGTCGGCGCAGGCGACACCTATTACGGCGTGCCGTGGGCCGACCACCCGCTGGACACCGCTCGTGCGCGCCGCGTGGTCGAGTCGGTGCGGCAGCGCAGCGGCTGGGGCACGCCGCTGCCCCGGGGCCGCGGTCGCGGCATCGCCGTGCATCGCAGTTTCCTGGCGTACGTGGCGATGGTCGTCGAGGTCGAGGTGCGTCCCGACGGTACCGTGCACGTGCCGAAAGCGACCGTTGCAGTCGATGCGGGCTTTGTCGCGAATCCCGACCGCGCGCGAGCACAGATGGAAGGCGCGCTCGTCATGGCGATGAGCAACACGCTGCACAGCGGAATCACCTTTGCCGAGGGCAGGGTAGAGCAGTCGAACTACAACGACTACCGGGTCACCCGCATGCGGGCGTCGCCACACGTCGTGGACGTGCACGTCATCGAGAGCGAGGGATCGCCGGGCGGCATCGGCGAGCCAGGCGTGCCGCCGGCGGGTGCCGCGATCGCGAATGCGATTTTCGCAGCGACCGGAGTGCGCGTGCGCGAACTGCCGGTGGGGCGCCAGCTCGATGGCTGGGACGCCAAGGTGGCGCAGGAAGTCGTGCGGTAGCGGGTCGTCCTCGCGGACGCCCGCCACCGGCTCACTAAGCGCCTTGGTCAGCGGCGCTGCGGCTTATGGCTCGATGCCGCCATAGTCGCATGCGTCGTTGGCGCAACTGCCACGCTTGACCAGCAAGGTCACGATCGTGCCACCACGCTCGGTCGCGGAATCGGTGCCGATGATGGCAACCCGGCCATCTGCAGTCGCCAGGTACTCATGGACGATGTCGCCGAAGCTGTTGCGCTGCACGGCGATCTTCTGCCCCTTGGTCACCGCGTCGTTCAGCTTGACCAGCACAGTCACGTAGCCGCCGGTCACGGCGTTCGTCGATTCCAGATCGTCGCCGATGAACGCGCCGGTGTCGGTCGCCGTCCGTGCCATGGGAGCATCGATGATGCCGTAGTGCACCAGCACGTTGGCATTGCCATCGGCGCCCATCTTCACCATATCCGGCTCGAAGCCGCGCGCGCCGCCCAGTTCGGTCGTCATTGCCGGAATCCCCGCCTTGACGAGCGAATATTCCATCGTGCCCGGATAGCCCGGGTCGAGCATGATCTGGTCGGTCGGGAACAGCTTGGCGAGCGCCACCGACTCCGGACTGTTGGCATAGACAAAGATGAACTTGGCAAAATCGGTGCCGGTGCCGCCGGTGTGATGATCCACCGCGGCATCGACATTGCCCTTGACCAGGTTATTGGTGATCAGCCACGAATGGCGTTCGACGGTGTTGCCATTCTCCTTGCCCGGCCAGGTCCGGTTCGGGTTGATCTGCGCGCCGCCCAGGTCGTTGATCATCCAGGTGCGCGTGATCCCCTGCAGCGCCGGAGTGCTGGCACCCATGATGCCGATGACCGTGCCGCTCATCCTGGCCGGATCGAGCGACGTCATCGTCTGCTGCACCGCGGCGATTGGGTTGAGCTCGTCGCCATGCACGCCCGCCACCAGCAGCACGCGCTTGCCCGGCTTGGCGCCCTTGGCGACCATCACCGGCACGTACCAATACTGGCCGATGCTGGTCTCCGCGCCGCGGAACATGAAGCGGTGCACCTTGCCGGGTGCCAGGTCGGACACATCAAGCTGGCTGATGACCGGTGAGCCCTGGATCGTGTCGCCGGTAAACACCGTCGCAGCCGACGCGCCCCCGGCCAGGAGCGCGAAGGTCAAACCTGAAAATAACCGCATCATCCTCATGGCCACCTCCAAACGTGATTGTTCTACTCGATTGCTCTGCAATCCATCGCCCAATAAATGCTGCAAATGGACAGGCTGAAGTCACAGCGGGTTGCTGCCGACCGTGGCGACCCGTGCGACGCCCCTGCCGACGTTGACCCTATCACTGCACCATGCAGGAGTGGGCACCAAAAGCAGTACTCGGCAGCACCAACAGGGCAAGGCCGTCAGGAGTGGCGACGAGCGGCTTCGGTGCCGTTGACTTAGAATGCCTCCTGCAGCGGAAGCCGGGCCGCCATTGATCCCCTGAAGGAGCCGCCATCCACTTCCCTTGCTCTCACGCACTAGCCCGCCGCGTCGTCGTGCTCCTGGCATTGAGCATGGCGATGCTGCCCGGCCAGGCCGAAGAAATACTCGAAACCTCGCTGCCCCGTGCCGACAGCACGATCAACCTGCCATACGCTTTCTGGAACGAGACCTTCGGCTTTGCGGCGGGGTACGTCTATGCAGTGAACGGCTCTCCGCAACCGCAGGCCGGCATGGTCGCGAGCGTGATGGCGGGCACCGAGGGCTCCGTGATGGGGTTCCTCATGGGGCAGAACATCCGCCCGGTCAGGTCGCTCGAGCGCCTGTTCGTCGATCCCATCCTCTCGATGGGTTACTTCGACAATGCCGACATCTTCATTGACGGCAACCCGGATTTTCCCGACGAGCGAGCCGGCAGCAACGACTCGGACCCTGACAACTTCATCACCGGTTGGGGCAGGGACACGTTTGCGCGGGCGAGATTCAAGTATCTGCTGCCCATCGGTACCGGGCGGGAGCGGATCCTCCCTGCATTCCAGTTCGACAAGGGGATCCTGGCCGCTGGCGCGAACGGTGGCGACGCCTTCAATCCGTGGCGAAACGGCCTGACCTATGTCGAGCTGATGCCGTTCTTCCGCTCGCAGAACGTCGAGAACGATCTCGTCGACATCGAGCAGGCCACCAATGGCCTGGAACTCGGCCTGTTCTACGACAACCGCGACATCGGCTCGAATCCTTCCCGGGGCGAATCCGTGCGCCTGCGAGTCGCCCGCGACTGGGGCGAATTCGACAGCACCGATTCCTGGACCAGCCTGGGGGCGGAGGGGGACTACTATGTCTCGCTGGGCGAAACCAAGGTTTTTCGCCAGCGGGTGCTCGCGCTGAATGCGTGGACGTCGTATTCGCCCACCTGGCGCGTCAGGTCCGACGGCTTCGTCGACAACCGGCCGCCTGCGTTCAGCGGTGCGACGCTCGGCGGCTTGTGGCGCATGCGTGCCTTCCCGGCACAACGTTTCAACGACAAGGCGGGCATCTACTATTCGGCCGAGCTGCGCCTGATTCCCGAGTGGAACCCGATGGTGAATTTCCCGGCCCTGCAGGAGCGCGTGGGCATCCAGTGGTTCCAGGTGGTGCCTTTCGTCGAGGTCGGCCGGGTGGCGCCCTCGTGGAACATCGACGAGCTGCACAGCGACATGAAGTGGGACGTGGGCTGCGGCGTCCGCGCATGGGCCCGGGGGCTGGTCGCGCGCGTCGATGTCGCCTACTCGGACGAGGGCTTCGGCGTGCAGATGATGGTCGGCCAGCCGTTCCAGTTCTGACGTCGTAGTTGTAGCCCGTCAGCGCGAGCGCCAGGGCGTTAGTTTTTCACAATAAAGGCAGATACACCGTGAGCAATTTCTGGGACATCGTTTCGTTGATCGTTTCGACTTTCTTCCTCGTTGCCTACCTGATCATCATGTTCCAGATCGTCGTGGATCTGTTCCGTGATCGTGAGTTGGGCGGCGGTTCCAAGGTGCTCTGGATCATCGGGCTGATCTTCATCCCGGTGCTCACCGCGATCGTCTATGTCGTCGCGCGGGGCCGGGGCATGGCCGACCGGCAGCAGGCGAGCCTGCAGCATGCGAAGTCGGAGACCGATTCCTACATCAGGAGTGTGGCCGGCAGGTCCCCCGCGGCCGACATCGCCGAAGCCAAAGCCCTGCTGGATGCCGGCACCATCACGCAGGCGGAATTCGAAAAGCTCAAGGCGAAGGCGCTGGCCTGACGTCGCCGGGGATCGCGGCCGTGTGCGGCGCGCGCCCACACGCCGCGGTCAGACCTCGCCGCGTCGCGAAAGCAGGACCGCCAGCGGCCGCGTGCCCGCGAACTCCGACAGCACGATGGTGATGATGGCGGTGATCGGCACGGCGAGGAAGGCGCCGGGGATGCCCCACAGCTCCGACCAGATTGCGAGACTGACGAGGATGGCAAAGGGGCTCAGGTTCAGCGAACTGGCCATCACGTAGGGGTCGAGGAAGTTGCCGATGCCGAACTGCACGGCGCTCAGCACCAGCAGCAGCTGCACCACCATGCCCGGGTCTGCGAACTGCACCAGCGCCATCAGCACGGGGAACACCACGCCCAGTACCGAGCCGACGTAGGGCACGAAGTTCAGCAACGCGATCAGCACGGCCCACAGCCCGGCAAACTCCAGGGCGTATGCCCGCATCACCACGTAACTGATCACGGCGAGCAGCACGCTCAGCAGCGTCTTCAGCCCCAGGTACGAGCCGATGCGCTGATTGATCGTGCCGATGACCGCGCGGATGCGGGCCACCTGCCGTGGGTCGTCCGACAGGTTCGATAACTTGCCTTCGAACACGCGCCGCTCCGCCAGCAGGAAAACGGCATACATCAGGGCAACCACGAAGCTCATCAGGATCGAGCCCGTCGATGACAGGAATGAGCCGAACAGGCGCTGCAGGTTGATACGGCCGACCAGTTCCTCGCGCAACGTGGCCCACGTGGGCTCGGTCTCGATGCCGAAGTACACCGCCATGCGCTGGATCGACGCCAGCAGCGATTGCTGGTACTCCGGCGCCAGCGCCAGCGCGCGCTCCTTGTTCGACATCACCAGGTAAGCCAGCAAGGTGAGCGCGATACCGATCACGATGATCGAAAACAGGTAGCGCAACTGCACCGGCAGGGCGCGGCCGATGAGAGGCAGACGACCCAGCGTCTGCGCTATCCCGACGATGATGTAGACGATGACCGCGCCGAGCACCGCCGGCACGAAGATGTCCTTGCCCACGCTGAGCAGCCAGCCACACACCACCAGCAGTACGGTGAGGTACACGACGGCACGAAGTCGATCCATGGCCTGTAACCAGTAAAGCCGCCGAGCCGGCGTGCCGCGCATTATGTCCCAGGCGGACCGCCGTGCATGCTGGTTTGCCATTGCAGCGCGAACATCGCCCAGCCGGACATGCGAAAATATCGGGGAATCGAAACGTGGGCAGTCGATGGCAACCCCAGACGAGATGTACATGCGCCGTGCGATCGAACTCGCCCGGCAGGCAGAAGCGGCCGGCGAAGTGCCGGTCGGAGCGGTGCTCGTGCGCGGCGGCAAGGTCATGGCCGAAGGTTTCAATCGGCCCATTTCGCTGCGCGACCCGACCGCCCACGCCGAGATGATCGCGCTGCGCGCGGCAGCGGCCAGCAGCGACAGCTACCGCCTGACCGGGTCCACGCTGTACGTGACGCTGGAGCCGTGCGCGATGTGCGCGGGAGCCATGGTGCATGCGCGGGTCGAGCGGCTGGTGTACGGCGCGCCCGATCCACGCGCAGGAGCGGCGGGCAGCATTTTCAACGTCGTGCGGACACCCGAGCTGAACCATCGCCTCGACGTGGATGGCGGCGTGCTCGGCGAGGAATGCGCCACGCTATTGCGGGATTTCTTCGCCGCGCGACGCGGCACGACCGGTCGCTGATCAACGTTTCTGTGGCGCCGCGGCGTCGCGGGCCGGTTCCGGCGGCGCGCGGGTCGTCAGGTGGTGCCTGACGCCCGGCGCAAGGATCGCTTTAGGGGACGATACGCAGGATGGTGCCGTCGCCGCCCTTGGGGTCGAATGAAACCGCTTGGTTCGACGTGTACAACGCGCCGTCGGGACCGACCACCAGTCCGTTCGGGAAGGTGGCGAAACGAGTCAGTACCTCCGTCCGCTCACCCGTTTTGGGATCGAACGCGACGAGGTTGGCGCTGTTGTCCGGTACCCATGCAGCGTCCAAGGGGAAGATCTCGACGCCGAACAGCTTATTGCCGCGCCACGCCAGGCCGACGATCGGGTTGAGGGCTTCAAATGGCAGCGAGTAGCCGGCGAAGTGCTTGTCGAACACAGCCAGCTCGGCCGGCCCGCCGTCCTCGCCAAACGTGCCGACGTGGAACTCGTTGCCGCGTCGCGCCATCACGATCGGGTTGTGCTCCTTGTTGTCGACCGACATGTCGTACAGCTTCTCGATGATGCCGCTCTTCGGATCGACACGCAGCAGGAAGCCGCGGTTGGTCTCGACCACGTACAGGTATTTGCCCTGCGCGACCATCGAGTGGAATACGCCGCCTGGTTCCTGGTCGGACATTTCGAAATCTTCTTCTTCCTTGACGAAGTTCGGCGGGTTTGCCGCGAGCCAGGCGTTGAGGTTGGCGACGTTGGTCGTCGACCCGTCTTTGTTGACGCGCAGGATCGCTGGCAGGTCGTCGGGCAGACGCATGCGGGCATCCGCCCATTTCGATCAGGACATACAGTTGGTCACCGATGAAGGCGACGTCGGTGGGCCCGTACCCGCCCTCGTAATCGTCCCTCGTGCTCGGCAAATTCGCGGCAACCGTTTGGGTCGTGCCGTCGGCCAGCACCCGGGTTACGCGACCGCTGTTGCCTGCCTCGTAAGGACTATACATGTTGAACTCGGCCTGGCAGTCAGTCTCGCCAGTGGCCACATCGTCGCCCCCCGTGCCGGCCTCGGCCACGTAGAGGTGGCCGTCCGGGCCGAATGCGAGGCCACGCGGGTTCGTCAGGCCCTCGGCGTACGTGGACACGATGGGCCCGCGCGACTTGGCCCCTGCTGGCCCGGCCGCTTCTGCCGTTAGAACGCTGGAACCCGCCAGCACGAATCCGATGAGCACGCCTGCTGCCGTGAACGCGGTCCTGGTCATGATGTTTCGCTCCTGTTGCTGTTGTTAGAGTCCTGGCCTTCATCTGATTGGACGCAATCGGCGGGCTAAACCCGACATCCGGCCCAAAAAAAAGGCTCACGCTGCTAGGATTCGCGGGGGGTACAGGGGCCCCAGAGGCGCTGATGACGGAGATCACGCAGTTGCTCCAGAAGGTCCAGGCCGGTGACGCGGGTGCCCGCGAGGCGCTGTTCGCCGCGGCCTATCCGATGCTGGAGCGTCTGGCTCGGTCGCGCTTGCGTGATGGTGGACGGAACACTCTTCTGGATACGCGCGGCCTCGTACACGAGTCGTATCTCAGATACGTGCTGGGAGGCGAACTGCGCGCAGAGGACCGGCGTGCATTTTTTGCGTTCGCGTCCCAGGTGATGCGCTCGGTGATCGTATCGAGTGCACGAGAGCGTGCCGCCGAGAAACGGGGTGACGGACGGCGACCCCTGACCCTGTCGACGGACGTGGCGGAACGGCTACCGGCGGGCGAGGACGACATCCTGCGTGTGCACGAGGCGCTCGAAACCCTTGAGCAGGTCGATGCGCGCCTCGCCCAGGTGGTGCAGATGCGCTACTTCGGCGGTTACAGCGAGCAGGAGATCGCGGAAACGCTGGACGTCGGCGAACGGACCGTGCAGCGGCTCTGGCTGAAGGCCAGGCTGATGCTGCGGGCAGCGATGGAGTAGGGCCGGCGCCGCATGCCACTCACGAACCTGGACATGGCTCGCCTTGGCGAGTTGCTGGACGAGGCGCTGCCGTTGACGCTCGAGCAGCGGCAGGCCTGGCTCGATGCTTTGACGGGCGAGGACCAGCCGTTGGTGCGAACGCTACGCGATGAGTTGCTCGGCGTGGAAATCGAATCGGACGGGCTGCTGGACCGTCCGCCGCGCATCGACGCTGGCGAGGTGGGTGACGCAGCAGCGTCCGGCCGCCATCCAGGGGAGCGGCTCGGCGCCTACGAACTGTTGCGGCTGCTTGGGTCCGGCGGCATGGCGGACGTCTGGCTCGCCTGCCGCACCGACGGCGCGTTCGAGCGGCAGGTGGCGCTGAAGATTCCGCGCCTGCAAAACCGGCCTGTGGAGATGACGGCGCGCTTCGCGCTCGAAAGAAACATCCTCGCCACGCTGGAATACCCTGGGATCGCTCGTTTGTACGACGCTGGCGTGGACGCGAGCGGGGTTCCCTACATCGCCATGGAGTACGTGCAGGGCGAGCCGCTGGTCGCGTGGTGCGACGCGCGCGGGCTCGATCGTAAAGCGCGCATCCAGCTGTTCCTCCAGGTGCTCGATGTGGTGGCCTATGCGCACGGACGGCAGGTGATCCATCGCGACCTAAAGCCCTCGAACATCTTAGTGACCGGAGAAGGCGAGGTCCGGCTGCTGGACTTCGGTATCGCACGGCTGTTGCAACCGGAGGCGGAGACGGGCTCGGCATTATTGACGCGTGCGTATGGCATCGCCCTGACGCCCGAGTACGCGAGCCCCGAATTGCTGCATGGCGAAGCCATCGACGCTCGCACCGACATCTACTCGCTAGGCGTGTTGTTGCACGAACTCTTGACGGGCGCGCGTCCCGCCCAGACCGCGTCGCCGGCGGACCGCGACACCCCACGCCTGCATGGCGCATTGCACGACGTCGTCACGAAGGCGCTGCGGCCGGATCCGGGCGAACGATTTCCGGACGCAGCGAGCTTTGCCGCGGCTCTGCGGCCGTTCGCCGACGGAAGAGCGCACGAGTCTGTCCGGGCGGCTGAGGATCCGCCCGCTGTGGGTCGCCGGCCTCGCGGCGGTGGCGGCACTGGTCGGGATGGCGGCGCTGCTCACCTGGACCCTGCAGCAGCGCGGCCAGGAGCGCTGGGCGCGCGAGGACGCGCTGCCACGACTGCAGGCGCTGGTCGCCGCCGACGACTACGAGGCCGCCTTCGATACTCGCCCGCGAAATCGAAGGCGTCACGCCGAACGATCCGGTGCTGCGCGAGCTCGAGCCGTCGTTTTCCGCGAAGGTCACGCTGAACACCGCGCCGGCCGGGGCGAAGGTGTTCTACCGGCCCTACGCCGGCGGAGAGCAGGACTGGCGGTTCATCGGCGAGACGCCGCTCGTGGACGTCGCCATGCCGATCGGTGTCGGGCTCTGGCGCATCGAGAAGGAAGGCCACGACACCGCGCTGCTGGCGCTGCGCAATCCCGGGCTGCAGCTCGGCAACGCCCCCGACGCCGACATCCGGCTCGTTGTGAAGGGCGTCGACCTCACGATCCCGCTCGCCGATGCGGCGACGTCGCCGGACGACATGGTGCTCGTGCCGGGGATTCCAGCGGTGATCCCCGGCGTCGGCGACGACCCCGTCGAAGTGCCCGCGTTCTTCATCGATCGCTTCGAGGTCCGCAATCGGGATTTCAAGGAGTTCGTCGACGCCGGCGGATACGCCGAGGCCAGCCATTGGCGGGACCTGCCGTTCGACGGCGGCGGCGAGTGGCGGACGGCCGTCGCTGCGTTCGTCGACCTGACTGGCCGGCCCGGGCCGTCGACGTGGCGTGCGGGCACCTATCCCGACGGCAAGGCCGACCACCCCGTGACCGGAGTCAGCTGGTACGAGGCGGCGGCGTACTGTCGATTCCGCGGCAAGGAGCTGCCGACGGCCTATCACTGGTACCGCGCCGCCGGATCGATCGTCGAGTTCTGGGAATCGGTTTCGTCGGCTATCGTGCACGGCAGCAATTTCGCGGGCCGGGAACTCGCGCCCGTCGGCCGGTTCGGCAGCGTCGGGCCGCACGGCACCTACGACATGGCCGGCAACGCGCGCGAATGGCTGTGGACACAGGGGTCGCTGGGACGCTGGGTCGCGGGCGGCGCCTTCGACGAGCCGCGCTACCTGTACCTGCAGCCCGACGAGGCGCCGCCGACCGACCGCTCCGCCGCCACCGGATTCCGCTGCATGCGGCCGGCGCAGGCCGACACCGACGGACGATGAGCTGCGCGAGCCCATCATCACGCAGGCCGTCGACTATGCGGCCATGAAGCCGGTCGGCGATGCCGCGTACGCGGTTCTCGCGCAACAACTCGAATACCGCGCGACGCCGTTCACGCCGCGCGTCGGGACGGTCGGGTTCGACGAATCCCGCGTGGACGGTCGAGCGGGTCACGCTGCCGACCGGCTACGACAACACCTCGTTCGCGGTGCAGCTCTTCCTGCCGACGGACCGCCGCTCGCCGCCCGGCGTCATCTTCTACCTGCCGCATTCGGGAGAGTTCATCGCGCCGGTCACGACCGAGGGGTTCGATCCGGCGGCAGGCGGCGTTCCGCTCGACTTCCTGCTGAAGTCGGGCTGGGCGCTGGCCGTGGTGGCGTTCGACGGCGCCTACGAACGCCAGTGGTCGGCCGAGCGCACGCAGTCGATGGGCGCCGCGGAGCGCATCCGGCTGCAGACAGCGCCATTGGCGCGAGGAACTGGGGCGCGCGATCGATTACCTGACCACGCGCGAAGACATCGATGCCCGCAAGCTCGGCTGGTTCGGCGTCAGTTACGGCGCGGCCTCGATGCTGCCGCTGCTAGCCGTCGAAAAGCGCATCGGTGCGGCGGTGCTCTACAGCGGCGGGGCAGGGCCGCGCGGTGACCTGCCCGCGAGCGAACAGGTGTACAACTACCTGCCGCGCGTGACCCAGCCCGTGCTGATGCTGAACGGCCGCTACGATATCGACTCGACGCCCGCCGCGCAGCAGGCGCTGTTCGAACTGCTCGGTTCGCCCGCAGACCAGAAGAAACGCGTGCTGTTCGAGGCCGGCCACGGCAACCTGCCGCGGTTCCAGGTCGAGAAAGAGACGCTCGAGTGGTTCGACCGGCACCTTGCGGCAGCGCGCTGATCAGCGGCTCTTGCGTGGCGCTTCCGCGCCCAGTTCCGGTTCCGGCGGCGCAGCTGTCGTGCTGGCAGACGTGCCCGCCACCTGCAGGATGTTCAGGTACGCCTGCACGTTGTCGACGTAACGCACGGGCTCCCAGCCCCGCGCGTAACCGCGCTTCGTCTTCGTGTACCAGCGCTCCTGGCTCAGCAGCGGCAGGAAATCACGCACGTCCTCCCAGCGGTCCGGGTTGCGGCCCGCCTGCTGCGTGAGGACGCGCGCGTCCTCGAGGTGCCCGAGGCCCACGTTGTAGGCTGCCACTGCGAACCACGTGCGATCGGGCTCCGGGATGCGCTTGGGCATTTCCCGCTGCAGCAGTGCCAGGTACTTGGCCGCGCCGAAGATGCTCGAGCGCGGGTCACGACGGTCGCCCGCGCGCATGCGCGAGGCCGTGTCCTCGGTCAGCTGCATCAGTCCGCGCACCCCGGTGAAAGAAACCGCGTGCGGGTCCCATTTCGATTCCTGGTAGCCCATCGCTGCGAGCAGGCGCCAGTCGACCGCATGCTCTTCCGCTGCTTCCTCGAACCAGGCCTGGTAGGTCGGCAGGCGGGAGCCCAGGTGTTCCATGAAATTGCGCGAGAACAGGTAATCGAACCGGTCGTCTTCGCCGTAGTAACGGTCGAGCAGGGCGGTGATGACGCCCTCGTGCCGCGCCAGCACGAAAAACGAATTCACCCGGTCGAGCAGGCTCGAGTCCTGCCCGGTCGTGCTGACGACCCACGACAACGCGCGCTCGGGCGAGAGGTCGAGCGCGATGGCGAGTTCGGGATGCACGGACCGGTTCAGGGCGAACTCGGTCGAGGAGGCGAGCGTGAACTGCACCCTACCCTGGGAAACGTCGGCCAGGATTTCCTCGGTGTCCGTGTCGTCGCGCTCGATCCAGGGCAGGTCGGGATAGCGCAGTCGCAGGTCCTCGAGCGTGCGCAGGTGCGCGCTGGCCGAAGCGACCTCGATCTGGCCACGGCCGGCGTCCAGGATCGTGGACGGGCGGGCCGAGCGGCGGCGGTAGACCAGGTGCTCGCGGACGCGCTGGTAGCCGGGCCCGAACTGGACGCCCCGGGGCAGGGCGATGCCCGTCGAGAGGCCCGCGGCGGCGATGTGGGCACGCCCGGCGGCAACCTCCTCGATGGCGGCTTCCCGGGTCTTGACCGTGTACAGCCGCAGGGGGACGCCCAGGTGCTCGGCAAACTGGCTGGCGAGGTCATAGGCCGGGCCCTCCGGGCCGTGGCTGCCCAGGTAATAGGCGTCCGGGCTGTTGCGGGTGACGACCCGCAGTTCGCCTTCCGCCAGGATCCTGTCCAGCAACGGGGGGGGCTGGGCGCAGGTGGCCAGCAGCAGGATCGACAGCAGGGCGAGTAATACTTTCATGTGGGGGGAGGGCCGGAGCCGTCCGCGGCATTGTGCCTACCCAAGCGCTGTGGCGCGCGGGTGGTGCTGCGCCGCCGGCTGCTATAGAATTCGCGGCCCTCGCGGAGAGGTACCGAAGCGGTCA
Organism: uncultured Gammaproteobacteria bacterium; assembly: GCA_963846885.1. Taxonomy (GTDB): domain Bacteria; phylum Pseudomonadota; class Gammaproteobacteria; order Steroidobacterales; family Steroidobacteraceae; genus RPQJ01. The sequence continues at coordinate 71,089 of CAWJXS010000016.1, read as the reverse complement.
TAACGGCGCCGACTCGAAATCGGATGGGGGTTTAATAGCCCCACGTGGGTTCGAATCCCACCCTCTCCGCCAGCTACGCACCAACGCCCGCGCAAGCGGGCGTTCGTGTATCTGGCCCGAGTATCTGGCCCGAGTATCTGGCCCGAGGCCTAACCTTGGCCGTTCGCGCCCTCGGCGCGGGCGACTACGGCCAGGCTGCGCTGCGCGGTCTCCAGGAAACGGCCGACTGTCTCGGCGTCGAACTCGGCGAAGGTCTGCCCGATTCCCGCAGCGATGGTCAGTTCGCCGCGGGTGCCCACGGTGATCCAGCCTTTCGCTGCCAACCATTTCACCTTCCGGCGCACGGTCTCGCGGGGTATGCCCGTGGCGCTGCTGACCGAGTACGCATTGCAGTGACGCAAGTGCGACAGGTGACTGCCGGACTCAACCAGTTTGTCCAGCCCCTCAGGCGACTTGCCGGCCACGTCCTCGTAATACCGCTGCACGTTGCGATTGGCGATCGTCGCCATGACGAGTGCCGCTGCGAGATCCCCCTCGAACGCCCGCTGCACGCGGATCAGGTGATCCGTCACGAACGAGCCGATGAGAAACGACAACTCCAGTCGCCGGGCTTGTGCCGCCTTGATCTGCATCTGCCGCTCGATCTCCTTGTAAGACATGGGCTCACGTCGTCGGAAACCGACAGCGCAGCGGGTTGTCATCGTCTCCCCCTGCGGTAGGCTCGACCCTGAGCCTATTGCACGGGAGGCCACGATGAAAAGCTGCCCGAATTGCAGGATGGAGGCGCGAATCGACGCCGAATGGTGCTGGCACTGCGGCTACTCGTACGAAGAAGCCGAGGCGCGGGCTCGTGCAGCCCGCCGTGTCGATGACTCAGACAGTGAGGACAGGGCCGACGGTGATCTCGGCAGCGGGGCCCGGTGAACCTTCATGCGTCACCTGTGCCGACGCAGCTTGATTCAGCCGCGCAGTCTGGAACCCGTCGGATCGTACGGCGGCTCAGGCAGTATGCGTGCCGCGCGCGGTTGGCCAAGGATCGTCACGCTGAGCGGATCGCTGGTCGTGCACAGTGCCGTCTCGACATAGGCGAGGGCAAGGCTCTGCCGCACGTGATGGCCGTAAGCGCCGGAGGTGACGTAGCCGATGCGACGTTCACCGCCGTAGATCGGCTCGTAGCCCGTCGCGTCGGCGTCGGGCGACTCCACCTGCAGCAGCACCAGTTTCATGTCAGGCCCGGCCGCCTGCGCAGCGAGGTAGGCCGCGCGACCGATGAAATCGCCCTTGTCCGGGGCGACGAAGCGTCCGAGTCCGGCCATGTCGGGCGTGCAGGACGTCGAGAACTCCAGCGACCACACGCCGTAGCCCTTCTCGAGCCGCAGGCTGTCCTGTGCACGCATGCCGATGGGTCGCATGCCGAGTGGCGTGCCTGCGGCCATGAGAGCCTGCCACAGCGCATGCTGGCGCGCGGCCGGCACGTTGATCTCAAAGCCCAGTTCGCCCGTGAGCGACAGGCGCGCGACGACGGCCGGGATGCCGGCGACTTCGACCGACGCGCAACCCATGAAAGGCAGGCCGCGATCCGAGACGTCACTCGACGTCAATGCAGCAAGGATGTCGCGCGACCGTGGACCCGAGAGCGAGAAACCGAGCCAGCTCTCTGAAAGATTCTCGATGTGCACGCCGCCCGCAGGCAGGTGCTCGCGGAACCAGCGCAGGTGCCACTCCTGCAGGTAGTACGAGCCGACGAGCCAGTAGTGATCCGCTGCGAGGCGCGTGACCGTGAGGTCGCCCATGAGGCGACCGCCCGGATTCAGCATGGGCGCCAGCCGGATGCGACCGACGTCCGGCATGCGCGAGGCGACCAGGTAATCGAGCCAGTGGCCCGCGCCGGGACCGGTGACCTCGTAGCGCGCGTACACGCCCGTATCCAGCAGGCCTGCAGCCTGTCGCGTTGCCGCGACCTCGTCGGCCACGAAACGATCTGACGCCGGGCGGCGCGCGGTCGGCGGATCGACGAAATCCGGTTCGCCCGTGGCGAAATATTGCGGCGATTCCATGCCCCAAACCACGCCGAAGCGCGCGCCGAGTGCCAGTTGCGCGGCGTAACTCGGCGTGGTCTTGAGCGGTCGACCCGCCGGCAGTTCTTCGTTCGGGTAGGCGATGACGAAGCGCCGCGCGTAGAACTGCGCGGTCGTGGCACGCAGGTAAGCGTCGTCCGCCGCGAACTTGCCGTAGCGTGCGACGTCCATGCCGAAGATGTCCGTGCCCGGGTCGCCTTCGACGATCCAGTCCGCGAGGACTTTGCCGATCGCGCCGCCCTGCGAGAAGCCGCCCATGCAGCCACAGGCGGCCCAGAAATTACGCAGCCCCGGCACCGGGCCCACCAGCGGATTGCCGTCGGGCGTAAACGTGAATGCGCCGTTGACCCACTTGCGGATGCCGGCGTGCGCCAGCGTCGGGAACCGCTCGAAGCCGATGAGCAACTCCGGGCTGATGCGGTCGATGTCCTCGGGCAGCAACTCCATGCCGTAGTCCCACTCGGCGCCCTCCGTCTTCCAGTGGCGCGGGTTGCGCTCGTACACGCCGAGGATCACGCCCTTGCGCTCCTGCTGCAGGTACGTGAAACCTTCCAGGTCGGTCACGCATGGCATCTCATCGGGACGTGCGAGCAGTTCGGGCAGGTCTTCGGTGATCAGGTAGTGGTGCTGCATCGGCGTGAGCGGCAGGTCGACGCCCGCCATGCGGCCGACGCGGCGCGCCCACAGCCCGCCGGCATTGATCACGTGTTGCGCGATCACCGCGCCGTGCTCCGTTTCGACGATCCAGCCATCCGCATGCGGCCTCAGCCCCGTCACCCGGTTGCGCAGGATCACGTCGGCGCCGCGCTTGCGTGCGGCAATCGCGAAGGCATGCGTGGTGCCGTGCGGATCGACTGCGCCTTCGTGCGGATCGAAGAGCCCGCCGAGCAAACCGTGTGGCGCGACGATGGGGCAGGCGGCGACGATCTCGTCGGCCGTAGCCAGACGCGCGTGGATGCCGAGCGTCTGGTAGATGGCGTACTCGGACTGCAGCCATTCCCAGCGCTCGGGCGTGGTGGCCAGGCTGTAGCCGCCGGGCATGTGCATGCCCACACTCTGGCCGCTTTCGGCTTCGATCTCCCGGTAGAGATCGATCGTGTACGCCTGCAGCGCAGCGATGTGCGGGTCGTCGTTGATGGCATGAAAGCCGGCGGCCGCGTGCCACGTCGAGCCCGCCGTGAGCTCCGCGCGTTCGATCAGCGCGATGTCCGTCCAGCCCTTGCGTGCGAGGTGATACAGCACGCTCGCGCCGACGATGCCGCCCCCGATCACGACGACGCGGTACTGGCTCTTCATGGCTCGCTCAATCCTCGTCCAGGGTGTCCGTCAACACGGCCCTGCGCTCACGCATGAAGGCCAGCAGGCCTCGTCCACGGCAGGATCGAGCCCCGGGTCTTCGTATTCGGCCAGCATGCGCTTCCAGACGGCGTTCGCGCGTTGTTCAGCTGTCAGGCGGCCTTCGCTGGACCATTGCTCGTACGACGAATAGTCGGCGATGTTCGACTGGTGGAACGCGGTCTCGAAGTTCTCCTGCGTGTGCGCGCAGCCGAGGAAATGGCCGCCCGGCCCGACTTCGCGGATGGCGTCGAGCGCCTGGCCGCGCGCCGAGACATCCATCCCGCCTGCCAGCGCCTGCATCATGGCCAGCTGGTCGATGTCCATCACGAACTTCTCGTACCCCGCGACCAGGCCGCCTTCGAGCCAGCCCGCGGCGTGCGTCACCAGGTTGACGCCCGCGAGCAGCGTGGGCAGCAGGGTGTGCGCGCTTTCGTAAGCCGCCTGCGCATCAGGCACTTTCGACGAACACAGTGAACCGCCGCTGCGCACCGGCACGCCCAGGCGTCGCGCGAGCTGGGCGGTGGCGAAGATCATCTGTGTGGCCTCCGCGGTGCCGAACGTCGGTGCGCCCGTGCGCATCGAAATGGCGCCGACGAACGAGCCCATGATCACCGGCGCGCCCGGCCGCACCAGTTGCGTGAGTGCCATGCCTGCCAGCGTCTCCGCGAGCAGCTCGGCCATGCATCCCGCAGGCGTGACGGGACCCATGGCGCCTGCCAGCACGGCGGGGACGATGAGCGTGCCCTGGTTGCGCGCAGCGAATGCGCGCAACGCGCCGAGCATGCGACCGTCGAACGTCAGCGGTGAATTCGAGTTGATGTTGCCGAGCAGCACGCAGTGGCTGTCGACGAACTCCGCGCCGAAAACGAGCGCGGCCATGCGCACGGCGTCTGCGGCATGGCCCGGTGTTTCCGGCGTGCCTTCGCAGCCCTGGTCGCTGTAGCGGAAGAACGCGTACTGCACGTCCAGGTGGCGCTTGCCCTCGGGGATGTCCATCGGCTCGACCATGCAGCCGCCCGAGAAATGAATCGCCGGCGCCATCTGCGCGAGCTTGATGAAGTTGTGCAGGTCGTGGAGGGTGCCGTACCGGCGGCCACCGTCGAGATCGGCGACGAACGGCGGCCCGCCGACCGGCGCAAAGACGGTGGCATTGCCGCCGATCTGCACGTTGCGCGCGGGATTGCGGGCATGCAGCGTGAATTCGCGCGGCGCCGTGCGCAGCAGTTGCCGTGCCAGGCCCCTGGGGATGCGTACGCGCTCGCCCTGCACGTCCGCGCCGGCTGCGCGCCACAAGCGCAACGATTCCGGATCGCGCCGGAACTCGATGCCGATTTCCTGCAGGATCGTCTCGGCGTTGGCCTCGATGATCTCGGCGGCCTCGTTGTGCAGCAACTCGACTGCGGGAATGCTGCGCCGGATGTACCCGAACTTGGTCGCGGAGCGTTGCGAGCGCGCGAGGCGGCGCGATTCGCGACTGGCGGGCCGGCCGGCTCGGTGGATGGTGGACGATTCGCTCAAGCGCGCAACCCGGTTCAGCGCGGCCGTTGCCGCGGCGTTGGGTTGTTATATAACACTTGTTATGTTTAAAGTGGAAGCATGCCCAGAAGAGTGGACGCGGCCCAGCGCCGGGCCGGCATCGCGGCCCTCGTGGTCGACGTCATCCAGCGCGAAGGCGCGGCCAGTGCGACCGTGCGCCGGGTGTCGGAGGCCGGCGGCTTCAGCGTGGGTGTCATCACCCACTATTTCTCCGACAAGGACGAGCTGATCGCGTTCGCGTTCGACTGGCTCGCTGAGCGGTCCTTCGCCCAGTTGGACCAGGTTCTCGGCCGTGCCGAGCCAGGCAGGGCTCGACTCCAGGCCGCGCTCGAGTTCATGGTGCCACTGGCGCAAGAGCGCAGCTTTCCGGCGGTCTGGCTCAGTCTCTGGAGCGGCGCCATGCACAACCCCAGGCTCGCCGACGTGCATCGGCGCTACTACGCCCGCTGGCGCGGGATCCTGGCGCAATGTCTGAAAGAGGCGGCAGGGCGGGGCGAGATTGCGTCACCCACGCGCGCCGCCGACACGATCGCCCTGCTCGCTGCGGGGGTCGACGGGCTCTGGCTCGCGGTGACGTTCGAAGGTGCGCGCTTCAGCGGGCCGCGCCGGCGGCGGCTGGTTGCGCAGCTGATGGAGGCGCTGGTCAGCCCGGGCGCTTCTGCCGCAGCTCCGCCCGTACGCGGCCGTATTCCTGCTCGAAAGCCGCGGTGAACGAACGGGGCAGTTCGTCCCCGCCGGTCTGCTGGGTGAGCAGCCGGAAGAACTCCGAATAGTGTTCCCAGTACTTGGGCCGCGGGTCCTGGCCCGGAGACAGTTGCCGGGCGCGCCCCTGCTCGAACTGGTCCGCCACGCTGGCAGGTGACAACTGGCCCAGCATGGCTGCGACGCCTGCGCGCATGCCTGCGGCCATTGCGGCTTCGTGATCACGCGATTCCTGTAACACGTCCCGCAGCGAATCGACCGGCCCGCCGAACATGCGGCCCTGCGACTCGAACAGGCGCTGCAGCGACTGTTCGACGCTCGAGGACGAGCGCAGCGGATTGCTGCTTTGACCGGGGCTCGCCGGGAGCGCGCTCACCACCGTGCCTAGCGGGCCCGCGCTGCGCGCGCGCGCGATGTCGCTGAGGCCCACGATCGTCTCGCGCAGCAACTGGCCTGCGACCAGCGGCAGCATCGCCTGCGCTTCGGCCGACAGCGACGAAGGCTCGATCCCCGCGCCGCGGCAGAAGGCTTGCATGGCAGAACGCAGGTCGGTCCACGTGCTTGCCTGCTGATGGAACGGGACTGCACGATCACGCGCTTCGACTCGCGTCTTGCGCCGCGCGAGCGCGTCTTCGAGTTCCTCGCGCGGAATCTGCCTGGTTTTCAGTGCCCAGTCCTGGCTGCCCGGGGGCGGCGGCGGGAACTGTTTCGGCGGCGGCATGGGAGCTTGCGGGTCTTCTTCGACAGCGTCGGGTGCGATGCTGTGGGGTACGACGGATTCGAACCGGCCGGTGCGACTATGGTCGACCGACGATTCGCCGAGCGTCTCCACCGTGCGCTGCAGCGTTTCGAGCAGGTTGGCACGCGCTGCGGAATTCAGCCGCACGCCGAAAGCATTGCCCACCGGCAGCGAGCCGCTCTCGCTGATGTCGCGCGGTGTGAACAGGCTGTCGAGGTCGAGGCTGTGGCCGATCTCGGAGTCGAGGTGATTGGACGCGGAGTGTTCTTCGCCCGAGGTCGGCAGGAAATCGATGCGGCTGTCGACGCTGACCAGGATGTCGTACTCGCCCATGCGCAGCCGGTCGCCGTCGCGCATTTCGATGCGACCGGTGACCGAGGCGGGCTCCTCGGAGTCGTTGACGAAGACGCCGTTGGTGCTGGTGTCGATCAGCCAGTAGCGGCCGCCGTGGAACTGGACCTGGAAATGGTGGGCCGAGACCACGCGCCGCGAATCGGGCAGGATCCAGTCGTTGTCTGACGCGCGCCCGACGGTGCCGCCATTGACGCCGAACACGCGTGAGCGGTTCTCGCCGAGCTGGCGATAGTGGTCGCTGATGACGCGAAGTTTGATGGCCATGTGTGCTTTGGCGCTGGCTACCCGGTGACGCAGTTTAATCCGCTGGCCGGCCCGAAGCGGCAGACGCTCGTCCGCGACCCTTGTAATATGCCCTGACCCTAACACGCAAGGCGTGCCGGCCCCATGGCCACCAGTCACATTTTCAAGGTCATCTTCCATAACCAGGGCAAGGTCTTCGAGATCTACGCCCGCAAGGTGGCCCACGGCAGCCTGTTTGGCTTCATCGAGGTCGAGGAGCTGATGTTCGGCGAGAAGTCGACGGTGCTGGTCGACCCGTCCGAGGAAAAGATCCAGATCGAGTTCGCGGGGGTGAAGCGCACCTACCTGCCGTTGCATTCGATCATCCGCATCGACGAGGTGCGGAAATCAGGCACGGCCAAGGTCTCAGCGGTCGACGCCGGCACCAACGTCGCGCAGTTTCCGTTCCCGGTCTACACGCCCCCCGGCGGGCCCGGCAGTCGCGAAAAATAGAGCAGCGGCGCGGCTTTACGTCGCCGCGCGCTGGCCCGTCACGACCCGGTCCGGTATCATTTGCGGCTCCTTTTTGACCGGCGGCCGCCCTCGCTCATGCTCACCTTCAGCGGCGCTCCCGCGCTCTCGGATTTCCGGCTCGACAAGGTCCTCGCCGCCGTCCGCGAGCGTGTCCCCCGCGTCGCCGCCGTTGACACCCGCTACCTGCATTTCGTCGACGTCACAGCCCCGCTGACTGACGCCGACCACGCCGTCGTCGAGGCCCTGCTGCGCTACGGGCCCACCACGCACGCGATCGCGCCCAAGGGCGAGCTGCTGCTGGTCCTGCCGCGCTTCGGCACGGTGTCGCCATGGTCGTCGAAGGCGACGGACATCGCGCACGTCTGCGGGCTGGGCCAGATTGCCCGCATCGAGCGTGGCGTGGCGTACTACGTTGCAGCCGACGCGGCCCTGACTGCGACGGAGCGTGCAGCGGTCACCGCCGTCATCCACGATCGCATGACCGAAAGCGTCGTCGACACCGTCGAGGCCGCAGCGGCGCTCTTTGCCCATCACGCAGCCAAGCCGCTCGCTACGGTGCCGGTGCTCGCGCAGGGCAGGGCGGCGCTCGAGCGCGCCAATGCCGAACTCGGCCTCGCGCTCTCCGAGGACGAAATCGAGTACCTCGTCGCCGCGTTCCGGGACCAGCTGCGGCGTGACCCGACCGACGTCGAGCTGATGATGTTCGCGCAGGCGAACTCCGAGCACTGCCGGCACAAGATCTTCAATGCCGACTGGATCGTCGACGGCCAGCGCAGCGAGAAATCGCTGTTCGGCATGATCCGCAACACGCACCGCGTGAGCCCGCAAGGCGTGCTCTCGGCCTACCGCGACAACGCTGCCGTGATCGAAGGTTCGCCCGGACGCCGCTGGTTCGCGCAGGCCGGCGACGGCAACTACGAAGGCTCCGACGAACCCATCGACATCCTGATGAAGGTGGAGACGCACAACCACCCCACGGCCATCTCGCCTTTCCCGGGCGCTGCGACGGGTTCGGGTGGCGAGATCCGCGACGAAGGCGCCACAGGCCGCGGCTCGAAGCCCAAAGCCGGCCTCGTCGGGTTCTCGGTGTCGAACCTGCGCATCCCGGGCTACGAGCAGCCGTGGGAAGTGGACTTCGGCAAGCCCGAGCGCATCGTGCCCGCGTTGCAGATCATGCTCGACGGTCCGATCGGCGCCGCGGCGTTCAACAACGAGTTCGGCCGCCCGAACATCTACGGTTATTTCCGCACGTTCGAGCAGCGCGTCGAGTCGCCGGGGCGCTCGCCGCTGCGCGGCTACCACAAGCCGATCATGATCGCGGGCGGTCTCGGCAACATCCGGCGCTCGCACGTCGAGAAGGCGCCGGTCGTGCCGGGCGCCAAGGTCGTCGTGCTCGGCGGCCCGTCGATGCTCATCGGCCTGGGCGGCGGCGCCGCGTCCTCGATGGGTGCGGGTTCCAGTTCGGCCGATCTCGACTTCGCTTCCGTGCAGCGCGGCAACCCCGAGATGCAGCGCCGCGCGCAGGAAGTGATCGACGCCTGCTGGGCGATGGGCGACGACAACCCCATCCTGCTGATCCATGACGTAGGTGCGGGCGGCCTGTCGAACGCGATCCCGGAGTCGGTGCATTTCGGCACCAACGGCGGCCGTATCGACCTGCGCAAGGTCCTCAGTGACGAGCCCGGCATGTCGCCGCTCGAGCTCTGGTGCAACGAATCGCAGGAACGCTACGTGCTGGTGATCGCAGCCGAGCAGCTGTTCGCGTTCGGCGCGCTGTGCGATCGCGAACGCTGCCCGTTCGCGGTCGTGGGCGAGGTGACCGACGACGGCATCCTGCGCGTCGAGGATCCGCAATTCGGCAACGCACCCGTGGCCATGCCGCTCGAGACGCTGCTCGGCAAGCCGCCGAAAATGACGCGCGACGTGCGCCGCATGCCGCACGCGGGCGACGGTTTCACTGCGGCCGACGTCAAGGACGTGCGCGAGGCTGCGCTGCGCGTGTTGAGCCTGCCCACCGTGGCCGACAAGACCTTCCTGATCACGATCGGCGATCGGTCGGTGGGCGGCATGATCAGTCGCGATCCGCTGGTCGGCCCGTGGCAGGTGCCTGTCAGTGACGTCGCCGTCACGGTCTCTGACTATTTCTCGAATCACGGCGAAGCCATGGCGATGGGCGAGCGCACGCCGGTCGCGCTGCTCGACGCCGCGGCGTCGGGTCGCATGGCGGTCGCCGAATCCGTCACCAACATCATCGCGGCAGACATCCGTCGCATCGAAGACATTCGCCTCTCTGCCAACTGGATGGCAGCCTGCGGTGAGCCCGGCGAAGACGCCGACCTCTACGACACCGTGCGCGCCGTCGGCGAAGAACTGTGTCCGGCGCTCGGCATCGCGATCCCGGTCGGCAAGGATTCGCTGTCGATGAAGACGGCGTGGAAGGCCGCGGACGGCGACCGCAAGGTGGTCTCGCCCGTGTCGCTGATCGTGTCGTCGTTCGCGCCGGTCGAGGACGTGCGCCGCACGCTCACGCCGCAATTGCGGCTCGACCGCGGCGCAACCCGCCTGCTGCTGGTTGATCTCGGCGCGGGTCGCAATCGGTTGGGTGCGTCGTGCCTGGCTCAGGTGTACGGCCGCATCGGCGACGTCGCACCCGACTGCGACGATCCCCGGCAACTGCGTGCGTTCGTCGCCGCGGTGATCGAACTGCGCCGCGCCGGCCGCATCCTCGCGTATCACGACCGTTCGGACGGCGGACTGTTCGCGACACTGGCCGAGATGGCGTTCGCGGGTCACTGTGGCCTGGACATCACGCTGCAGGCGACGAATCGGGCCGGGGCCGTAGCGGAGTTGTTCGCCGAAGAACTCGGCGCGGTGATCCAGGTGGAAACCGCGCACTTGCCGGAAGTGCAGGCGGTCTTTGCCAGGGCCGGGCTCGGCGCGATGGTTCACGATCTCGGCACCGCCGAGGCCTTCGACCGCATCGTCATCTGCGACCGCAAGAACGCAACCGTGCTCGACGCGACACGCACCGAACTGCGCTCGGCCTGGTCCGAGACCAGCTACCGCCTGCAGTCGCTGCGCGACAACCCTGCGTGCGCGCGTGAAGAACACGAGCAGGCGATCGATCCGAGGGATCCCGGATTGTTCGCGACGCTGACGTACGACCCGTCCGAAGACATCGCGGCGCCTTACATCGCGCGCGGCGCGAAGCCTGAAGTTGCGATCCTGCGCGAGCAGGGCGTCAACAGCCAGCTCGAGATGGCGGCAGCCTTCGATCGCGCGGGATTCCGCCCGAGCGATGTGCACATGACGGACCTGATCGCCGGGCGCACCACGCTCGACCGCTTCAAGGGCGTGGTTGCGTGCGGCGGCTTCTCGTACGGCGACGTGCTCGGCGCGGGCGAGGGCTGGGCCAAGTCGATCCTGTTCAATGCCGCGTTGCGCGAACAGTTCGCTGCGTTCTTCGCGCGGCCCGACAGTTTTTCGCTCGGCGTCTGCAATGGCTGCCAGATGATGTCGGCGCTGAAGCCGCTGATCCCCGGCACCGCGCACTGGCCGCGTTTCGTGCGCAATCGCTCGGAACAGTTCGAAGGCCGTGTGGGGCTCGTCGAGATCCTGCCGACCCCGTCGATCTTCTTCCGCGGCATGGAAGGCTCGGTGCTGCCGATCGCGGTGGCGCACGGCGAAGGCCGCGCGGAGTTTGCGAGCGCGGCTGCGGAGCAGGACTGCGCGAACGGCGGGCTTGTCAGCCTGCGGTGGGTCGACAATCGCGGCCAGCCGGCACTGCGGTATCCGTCGAACCCGAACGGCTCGCCGGCGGGCATCACGGGTCTCACGACGGTGGATGGCCGGGTGACGATCGTGATGCCGCACCCCGAGCGCGTGTACCGCACGGTGCAGAACTCGTGGCACCCGGAAGACTGGCGCGAAGACGGCGGCTGGATGCGGATGTTCCGCAACGCGCGCGTCTGGGTGGGGTAGGAAGGGGTAGGGGCTAGGGGATAGGGGCTAGTCGGAAGCGCGTCGCGGCAGCGGTTGCGCCTGCCTCGCGTGAGCGGATGAGCTCAGATCCGGCCGTAAGCGGATTGGGTACGTGCGCGAAGCGCTTCCGACTAGCCCCTAGCCCCTAGCCCCTATCCTCCTTCCTAACCTAATCGCTTCTCGCTATCCGCCCGATCGGCGTGATCTTGTCGAGCGTTTCTTCGGCGAAGAACCGGCGCACCATCATCGCCTGCTGCAGCTTGCCCTTGCGCACGTAGGCTTCGTACAGCATGTCCTTGACCAGTTCGAGCAGCACGCCGGCTTCGCTCGAGGTCATCTCTGGCCACTGCGGGGCAGGATCGGAATCGCTCGAGAACAGCACCTTCTTGACGATGCCGAAGGTGTCGTTGTCGATCTCGGCCATCTCGCGGGCTTCGCGCACCTGTTCGAAGATGCGCAGGCGGCCGTTCTCGCCCAGGTCCTGGAAGACGGCCTGGGACGTGCGTCGGCACATCGACGCGAAAGCATTGAAGTGACCCGCCGAGTAACAGCCCAGCGCTTCACGGAACAGGCGCTCGACGTTTTCCGGCAGGTAGGTGAAGTTGAACTTTTCTTTCGCGCGTTCGAGTTCGATGAAGTTGTTCGCGAGCTCGACGCGGTTGGCCGCGTACATCTTCACCGCGAACTTGAGGAAGATCGGCGCGCTGCACGAGTCGCATCGGTACACGATGCCCACGTGGTTGGGGCGACTGGCCACCAGTTCGGAGTACTGCGGGATCGAGACCGCAGTGATGTGCGAATAGACCTGGCAGTGTGGGCAGGCCAGGGCGAGGCTGCGCTCCTGGTCATGGTGCAGGCGACTGCTGGAATCGACGTACACGGACATAGCGGTCAATCCTTGGTTTGAACGCTGACGCTTTCAGTGTAGCGCATCGCCTTCGCTGCCGCTTCGTTCGCCGGCCTCGCCTCGAGCACGGCCTCCGTCAGCCCCGGCTTCCGCACCAGCGCCACGTCATAGCGGGCGCCGTCGGCGAGTGCCCGCCAGGGGCCATAGGCATGGCGTGCATCGATGCTGGACTGCCACTGCGATGCCGTCCGCGCCTGCGCCCAGATGTCCTCGCCGGGCTCGTCCTCGTCGCTCAGGGCGTAGCTCGCTGGCGGCGTGGATGCCGTCGTCTGCAGGTAGCGGCCGCTCAGCCGGTCGAGCCGGAAGCTGTCCGGCAGCCCCAGGGCCGCGGCGCGGCCGATCCATACCAGCGTCCGCGCATCCAGGCGCCACTCGTCGCCCGCCATTTCGAGCACCTGCATGTGTCCGGCTGGCAGACGCGTGAGCGTCACGCGATATGCGCTTGGCCCGGTGCGTTCACTGTGGACCTGCGCGATTACGGCCGGCCTCGAGCGCATCGGTTCATAGGTCTGCAGGTGCAGCACCGGTGGCCAGAGCCAATGCGCGATCGCCAGCAGCCCGAGTCCCACCGCGAGGTTGCCCGCGGCCGCCCAGGGACGGTGCGCCAGCCAGCGGCTCAAGGAAACCAGCAGTGCCAGCAGGCCGAAGGCGACGCAGACCGCGATGACGCCCAGCATGCGTGGCCGCTCTGCTCAGCTGGCCGGAATCAGGGCAGAGAGCTGGTCCGACTCGACCAGCTGCGCCAGGCGGCCGATGTCGCGGTCGAGGCGATGGTCGTCGGGCTGGTACGCCACGCGCTCACGCACGGCCGCGTGCACTCGCTGCAGCTCTGCCGTGGTGGTGAGCGGCTGCAGCGAATCGAGCGCATGCGCGGCCGCGAGCAGCTCCACGCCCAGCACGCGTGCCGTGTTGTCACAGATCTTCGCGAGCTTGCGTCCGGCCCATGGCGCCATGCTCACGTGATCTTCCTGGCCCGCCGAGGTCGGCAGGCTGTCGACGGAGGCGGGGTGAGCGTAGGTCTTGTTCTCGGACACCAGGGCCGCGGCGGTCACGTGCGCGATCATGAAGCCCGACTCGAGACCGGGCTCTGTCGTCAGGAACATGTTCAGGTTGGGATTGACGCGGCGGTCGAGCAGGTCGATGCGCCGCTCTGACGTGCTGGCAAGTTCAGCCACGGCAATCGCCAGAAAGTCGCTGATGAAGCCGATCGGTTCGGCGTGGAAATTGCCGCCCGACAGCACGTCCTCACCGAAGATCAGCGGGTTGTCGGAGACGCCGTTGATCGCGGCGCCGAGCACGTCGCGCGCGTGCCGCAGCGTGTGCTCGACCGCGCCGAACACCTGCGGCATGCAGCGCACGGCATACGGATCCTGCACGCGTTCGCAATTCTCGTGGCTGCGGCGGATCTCGCTGTCCGATGACAGCAGCGCGCGGATCCGGCGCGCCGCATCGATCTGCCCCGGCAGGCGGCTGGCCTGCTGGATGCGGTCGTCGAACGGCGAGTGGCTGCCGGCCAGGCCTTCAACGGTCATCGCGCAGCACACGACTGAAGCATCGAGCAGCGTTTCGGCGCGGAAGAGCCCGTCGAGCGCGAGCGCCAGGCTCAGTTGCGTGCCGTTGAGCAACGCCAGTCCTTCCTTGGCCTGCAGTTCGAGTGGTTCAACGCCGGCGGCTCGCAGCACATCTGCGTTGGCCACTTCGTGCCTTGAGCCCGCGGCGTCCGGCGACGTTGCCTCGCCTTCGCCGATCAACGCCAGGGCCAGGTGCGCGAGCGGCGCCAGGTCGCCCGAGGCCCCGACCGAGCCTTGCGCCGGGATCACGGGGAGGACATCTGCGTTCAGCAGGGCGAGCAGCGTCTCCACGACCAGCGGTCGCACACCGGAAAAACCCGCCGCGAGGTTGTTGGCCTTGAGCAAAAGCATGCGCCGCACCAGGGCCGGGGCCAGGGGTTCGCCCACGCCGCACGCATGACTGCGCACCAGGTTGAGCTGCAGCTTCTTGGTCTTCTGTGCCGGAATGACGCGATTGGCGAACGCGCCGAACCCGGTGTTGATGCCATACGCGGTGCGCCCGGATGCGACCGTCGCGGTGACCGTGGCCTCCGACAGTTGCATCCTCCCGCGCGCCGCTGCGGTCAGCTCGACCGTGGGCCGGTCGCGCTCGAACAGCCGCAGCTGCTCGAGCGTGAGTGAATTGCCGTCGATGGCGAGCCGGGATTTACGCATGCAGGCTGCGATAGCGCATGCGGTGCGGTTCGTCGGCTTCGTCGCCGCGGCGCTTCTTCAGGTCGTCGACGTACTCCGAGTAGTTGCCCTCGAACCAGACAACTTCGCTGTTGCCCTCGAACGCGAGGATGTGCGTCGCGATGCGGTCGAGGAACCAGCGATCGTGCGAAATGACGACCGCGCAACCAGGGAAGCTCAGCAGCGCTTCTTCGAGCGCGCGCAGCGTTTCGATGTCGAGGTCGTTCGTGGGTTCGTCGAGCAGGATGACGTTGCCGCCTTCCTTCAGCACCTTTGCCAGGTGCACGCGGTTGCGTTCACCGCCCGACAGTTCGCCGATCGTCTGCTGCTGTTGCGCGCCGCGGAAATTGAAGCGGCCTACATAAGCGCGCGACGGCGTTTCGTAGTTGCCGACCTTGATCATGTCGAGGCCGTTCGAGATCTCGGCGAATACGGTCTTCTTGTCGTCGAGCGACTGCCGCGACTGGTCGACGTAGGCCAGTTGCACCGAAGGACCGATGCGCAGTTCGCCGCCATCCGCGGTTTCCTGCCCGGTGATGATGCGGAACAGCGTGGTCTTGCCGGCGCCGTTCGGGCCGATGATGCCGACGATGCCGCCCTGCGGCAGGTTGAAGTTGAGGTTGTCGAACAGCAGCTTCTCGCCGTACGCCTTCGACAGCCCCTTGGCCTCGACCACCAGTTCACCCAGGCGCGGACCAGGCGGGATGTAGATCTCGTTGGTCTCGTTGCGCTCCTGGAAGTCGCGCGACTGCAGTTCCTCGAAGCGCTGCATGCGCGCCTTGCTCTTGGCCTGGCGCGCCTTCGGGTTCTGGCGCACCCATTCGAGTTCGCGCGCCAGCATCTTCTTGAGCGCGCCCTGCTGCTGTTCTTCGACCTTGAGGCGCGCTTCCTTCTGCTCGAGCCAGGAGGAGTAGTTGCCCTGCCACGGGATGCCGTGGCCGCGATCGAGTTCGAGGATCCAGCCGGCCACGTTGTCGAGGAAGTAGCGGTCGTGGGTGACCGCGATGACGGTGCCCGGGTATTGCTCGAGGTAGTGCTCGAGCCACCGCACCGATTCGGCGTCGAGGTGGTTGGTGGGTTCGTCGAGCAGCAGCATGTCGGGCTTCGACAGCAGCAGCTGGCACAGCGCGACGCGGCGGCGTTCACCGCCCGAGATCTTGGTGACGTCGGCGTCCCACGGCGGCAGGCGCAGCGCGTCGGCGGCCACTTCGAGCTGCCGTTCGAGGTTGTGACCGTCGGTCGCCTGGATGATGGCCTCGAGCCGGGCCTGCTCGGCCGCGATCTTGTCGAAGTCGGCGTCCGGCTCGGCGTACGCGGCGTACACCGCATCGAGCCCGGTCAGCGCGTCCTTGATGTGCTGCACGGCCACTTCGATGTTGCCGCGCACGTCCTTGGTGGGGTCGAGCTGCGGCTCCTGCGGCAGGAAACCGATGTTGATGCCGGGCTGCGGACGCGCCTCGCCTTCGAATTCCTTGTCGAGGCCGGCCATGATCCGGAGCAGCGTGGACTTGCCGGAGCCGTTCAGGCCGAGCACGCCGATCTTGGCACCGGGGAAGAAGCTCAGGGAAATGTCGCGAAGGATGACCCGCTTCGGGGGTACGACCTTCCCGACTCGATTCATCGTGTAAATGAACTGTGCCATGGGTGGGGATTGCGCTCGGGGTCCGGCAATACGAAAAAGGTCGGGAATTATCGGTCATCGAGGCCACTGGACGCTACCGCCACCGGGAGCGGGCTGCTAGGCTGCCCCACACTCCTGCAAGGGCCCGCGCCAGTTGTCGCAGTCCGACCCGTATCCGACCCCAGTCCTGCTGGTGTCCGGCGACGCGCTGAGCCGCTACGGCTTCGGCGACGGCCACCCGTTCGGCCTCGACCGGCACGAAGCATTCCTGCGCGAAATGCGCCGCAGCCGTGCCTATCCGTCGCTGCGGTTGCTGGATCCGCGCATCGCCGAGCGTGACGAGCTGGAGAGCTTCCATCATCCCGACTACGTCGAGTTCGTGATCCGCAAATCCGCCGAGGGCAGGGGCTACCTCGATGCGGGCGATACGCCGGCCACCAAAGGCATCTACGAGTCTTCGAGCATGGTGGTGGGCGCCACGGTGCTCGCGGTCGAGGAGATCATGGGCGGCCGGGCGCGGCGCGCATTCATTCCGATTGCGGGGCTGCACCATGCCGCGCGTGCTCATGCGGCGGGCTTCTGCGTCTTCAACGACTGCGGCATCGCGATCGAACTGCTGCGCAAGCGGCACGGGCTGCAACGGATCGCCTACGTCGACATCGACGCGCATCACGGGGACGGCGTGTTCTACTCGTTCGAGTCCGACGCAGATGCGCTCTTCGCGGACATCCACCAGGACGGGCGTACCCTGTATCCGGGAACGGGTGCGGCCAGTGAGACGGGCAAGGGCAGCGCCGAGGGCACCAAGCTGAACCTGCCGTTGCCCCCGGGTGCGGGCGACGAAGACTTTCATCGTGAATGGGTCAAGATCGAAGCGTACCTGCGACAGACCCAGCCTGAGTTCATCCTGCTGCAGTGTGGCGCCGACAGCCTCGAGGGCGATCCGATCACGCACCTCGCCTTCAGCGAAGCAGCGCACGCGCATGCGGCGGCGTCGGTCTGCCGCATCGCTGACGAGCTGGGGCACGGCCGGGTGCTCGCGATGGGCGGCGGGGGTTACAACCGCCAGAACCTCGCCCGCGCCTGGACGCGTGTGGTCGAGGCCCTGGTCGCGACTTAACGCCAGCCCTTGAAGAAGCTGCCGTCCGCAAAGTCCCAGAGCACGCTCATGTGCCAGCGCGTGTCGTAGTCCTGGTCGCTGAGCGGGATCTCCGCGCCCACGCTCAACGCTACGTGCGCGCCGCGAGTGAGCCCGAACCGCAACTGCGGGATGATCGTCCACTGCACCGAGTCGTCGCCCGTGTCTTCAAACGGCACGGTCGCGGTTGCTTCCAGGGCTGGAAAAACCCGCCGCGGCCAACGCGTCCAACGGTAGTGCACGACCCCGGCTAACTCGGCTTCCCCCGTATCGACGTCGTCCACCGGCAGGATCAGCCGGGCGCTCGACTGGAACATCCAGCGCTCGTCGAAAAGCCGTCCGTAGGCGAGGTAAGGGATGATCTCGTCGGATTCGTCGCCGTCGGTCGGGAAGGCGAGCACCACTGCGCCGGACAGGATCGAGCGCCGTGGGAGGTCCCAGTGCAGCACCGTCTTGGCGCCGACCTCGACCTTGGTGATCTCACTGTCCGTGCCATCGTCCTCGTGAATGATTTCGACGACGCCCATCGAGCGCTTGCCGAAGCGCTTCTCGATCTCCAGCACATTTCGCCATACGTCCGGGCCGTCGCGCTCGGTCAGCCGCGACTTCCAGACGATCTCGTCCTCGGGGAACGCTTTCTTGGTGCGAATCGGCAGGAAGAAGTTGAGTTCACCGGGCGGATAGGCCTCGCTCCCCGGCGCCAATGTCTTGGCGTAGGCCACCACGTCGCGAATCTGCTGTTCGTCGAGCGCGGCCCCCTGCGCGGGCATGGTGGCCGACAAACCCAGCGCCTGGCCTCCGTGCGTGACGACGATGTCCCAGTCTTCGGCCGGCTCGCGGCTGTTGAACAGTGGGTCGGACAGGTCGGCGGGCAGCGCATCGAGAGCCTTGACAGTGGGATTCTCGGGGTCGGCACGTCCGGTCGGGCCGTGGCAAGCTGCGCAGACGGTATCGAAGGTGCGACGGCCAGCCTCAAGGTCTGGAGCGGATCCCGCCGCCGCCAGCGTCGGCAGGGCCGGTACGGTCAACAGGGGCAGCACGCCCACGAGTAAGCGCAAAGTCGCAATGCTGGGTAGCCATTTCATGGGTGTGGCACCTGGAGTTCGTCCCGCCGCCGGGGCACTCGCTTACGCTAGCCCCGCGCATGGCACGACGCGCTCGGTAGTTTCCACGATCAGCTACAATTCCGGGTCCCCGACCGTGGAGAGCACATGTTTCCCGCCAGCATGACCATCGCCGAATTCGATCCTGAACTCGCGGCTTCGATCGAGCACGAACGCGTCCGCCAGGAAGATCACATCGAGCTGATCGCTTCCGAGAACTACGCAACTCCGCGCGTGCTCGAAGCGCAGGGCTCCGTGCTCACCAACAAGTACGCTGAAGGGTATCCGGGCAAGCGCTACTACGGCGGGTGCGAATACGTCGATGTCGCCGAGCAGCTCGCGATCGATCGTGCGAAGAAGCTCTTCGGCGCCGACTTCGCCAACGTCCAGCCGCACTCCGGTTCGCAGGCCAACGCCGCCGCGTTCCTCGCGCTGATGAAGCCGGGCGACACGCTGCTCGGCATGAGCCTCGACCATGGCGGTCACCTCACGCACGGCGCCAAGGTCAATTTCTCCGGCAAGATCTTCAACGCCGTGCAGTACGGGCTCGACCCGGCCACCGGCGCGATCGACTACGCGCAGGTCGAGCGGCTCGCGCACGAGCACAAGCCGAAGATGATCATCGCCGGCTTCTCCGCGTATTCGCGCATCCTCGATTTTCCGCGTTTCCGCGCGATTGCAGATGCCGTGGGCGCATATTTCCTCTGCGACATGGCGCACGTCGCCGGCCTCGTCGCGGCGGGCGTGTACCCCAACCCGGTGCCTTACGCCGACGTCGTCACGACCACGACGCACAAGACGCTGCGCGGCCCGCGCGGCGGCCTGATCCTCGCGCGCGCCAACGACGAGATCACCAAGAAGCTCAACTCGATGATCTTCCCGGGCACGCAGGGCGGTCCGCTGATGCACGTCATCGCGGCCAAGGCCGTTGCGTTCCTCGAGGCGATGCAGCCGGAGTTCGTGGACTACCAGAAGCAGGTCGTCGCCAACGCGCGCGAGATGTGCAAGGTCTTCGAGCAGCGCGGCATCAGGATCGTTTCCGGCGGCACCGACAACCACCTGTTCCTGGTCGACTTGTCCGACAAGGAGATCAACGGCAAGGAAGCCGACGCTGCACTGACCCGCGCCCACATCACGGTCAACAAGAACTCCGTGCCCAACGATCCGCGTCCGCCGATGGTCACCAGCGGCATCCGCATCGGCACGCCGGCAGTCACGACGCGCGGTTTCAAGGAAGCCGAGGTCGCGCAGCTCGCGCATTGGATCGCTGACGTGCTCACGCACCCGAACGACGAAGCCGTGATCGCGAAGACGCGCGCATCGGTCGAAGCGATCTGCCGCCGCTTCCCGGTGTACGGCCGCTAGAGCGGGCCTGACCGGACAGCAGGGCAGGAGACTGGCCGGTGTACTGTCCGTTCTGCGCGTTCGAGGAAACGAAGGTGATCGACTCGCGCCTGTCCGGCGAGGGTCAGCAGGTGCGCCGTCGCCGCGAATGCCTGCGCTGCGGCGAGCGCTTCACCACCTTCGAATCCGCCGAACTCGTCATGCCCCGCGTCGTGAAGAGCGACGCCACGCGCGAACCCTTCGACGAGGCCAAGCTGCGCTCGGGGATGGTCAAGGCGCTCGAGAAGCGGCCCGTTGCGATCGAAGCGGTCGATGCCGCCGTCAATCACGTGTGCCACAAGCTGCGCACCCTGGGCGAACGCGAAGTGCCGGCGCGGCTGATCGGCGAACTCGTGATGGACGAGTTGCACCAGCTGGACGAAGTGGCGTACGTGCGTTTCGCGTCCGTTTATCGCAGCTTCCAGGACGTCGACGCATTCCGGGAGGAAATCGACAAGCTGCAGCACCGGCGGCCCCGCTCGGCCGAGGAGTTGCAGCTGGGCCTGTGGTCCGGTCTCGAAGAAAAAGTGAAGCTGCCCAATTCCGAAAAATTGACGTTACCCGCTGCCGTGCCACCACTGTCGCCCGCCAAGAAGTGAGCACGCGCACCGCATGAGTGACGTCACCGCCGCGGATCACGTGCATATGGCTCACGCGCTGCAACTGGCGGCGCGCGGCCAGTACTCGACGCCCCCGAATCCGGCCGTCGGCTGCGTGCTGCTCGATGCGGGCGGCGCGCCGGTGGGTGAGGGCTGGCACCGTCGTGCGGGCGAGCCGCATGCAGAAGTGCACGCGCTCGAGCTGGCCGCAGGCCGCGCGCGGGGTGGCTCCGCGTACGTCACGCTCGAGCCCTGCTCGCATCACGGACGCACGCCGCCCTGTGCGGATGCGTTGATCGCTGCGGGCGTGCGACGAGTGGTCGCCGCCATGCAGGACCCCAATCCGCGCGTCGCAGGGCAAGGCTTGGAGCGGCTGCGGCAGGCGGGAATCGAGACCGCCGTCGGCGTGCTCGCGCGTGAGGCTGCCGAGCTCAATCGCGGATTCGTCTCGCGCATGACTCGCGGTCGTCCGTGGGTGACCGTGAAGCTCGGCCAAAGCGTCGACGGTCGCACGGCGCTTGCCGATGGCTCGAGCCAGTGGATCACTGCGGCCTCCGCGCGTGCCGACGTGCAGCGCCTGCGCGCGCGCGCGTCGGCGATCCTGACCGGTATCGGCACCGCCTTGGCCGACGATCCTGCGCTCACGGTGCGTGACGCCAGCCTGCCATTGCATGGGCGCGAACCGCTGCGCGTCGTGCTGGACGCCAGGGGGCAGCTCCCCGCGGCATCGAAACTCGCGAGCGACGGCAAGGCGACGCTGGTTTTCGCGAATTCACCCTGGCCGGGCACGACGCCTCCTGCGCTGCGCGTCGAGCCTGCAGCGGTGGACCCAGCCGGGCGCGTCGACATCGAGACGGTATTGCAGCGACTGGCCGAGCTCGACTGCAACGAAATCCTGGTCGAAGCCGGTCCGCGGCTCGCCGGCAGTTTCATGGCGTCCGGTCTCGTCGATGAAATCGTGCTCTACGTCGCGCCGACGCTGCTCGGCGAGACGGCCCAACCCTCGTTCGCGCTGCCGCAGCCCTTGCGTGCGCTGGCTGACAGGGCCCGGTTTTCTTTCCGCGACGTGCGCATGGTCGGCCCCGACCTGCGGGTCACGCTGCGTCCCGTGGAGTAATGACGGACATGTTCACTGGCATCGTGCAGGGGATGGGAACGGTGCGTGCCATCGAGCCGCGCGGAGGCGACGCCACGATCGTGTTCGATACCGGCGACGTTTCCCTCGCCGGGGTCGAGCTCGGCGGCAGCATCGCCGTGAATGGCGTGTGCCTCACCGCGACGCAGTTCGACGCCTCGAGCTTCCGGGCCGACGTTTCGCGCGAGACCCTGACGCTCACGACGCTCGGCGACTGCACCGTCGGCATGCCGGTCAACGTGGAGAAGGCGTTGCTCGCCGGGCAGGCGCTCGGCGGTCATTACGTGACCGGTCACGTCGATGGCGTGGGGCAACTCGTCGCGCGTCACGACGACGCGCGGTCGGTGCGCATGGAGTTCCAGGTGCCGGCTGGACTGGCGCGCTATGTGGCCCGCAAGGGCTCGATCTGCATCGACGGCGTCAGCCTGACCGTGAACGGCGCGCAGGGCGATCGCTTCGACGTGAACCTGGTGCCCCACACGCTGGGCGTGACGACGCTCGGGCGGCTGCAGCCCGGCAGTCGCGTGAACCTCGAAGTGGACATCATCGCGCGGTATGTCGAGCGCATGATGCATCCCGAACAACACTGATCGAGGCAGCCCTGCACGCGCGCTGGCGGCCACGGCGCGCCCGCGTGCGCCCTTCAGCGCGCTCTCAACGTGGCGCCAGCAGTTCCAGCACCGCCGTCACCATCGCCTCGGCGCCGGTGCGCACGGCAGGCTCCGGATCGATGCGGAACAGGGGTGAGTGGTGCGGCGGTAGCGGCGGGCCACCCGCGGCAGCGGCGTCGATCACGGCCTGTGGCGTACCGCCGACGGCGAAGTAATACCCCGGCACGCCGAGCGCAGGCTCCACGAAGTGAGTGAAGTCTTCAGCGCCCATCGACGTCTGCTCGAACGGCTGCACCACCTCCGGTCCCAGCGCCGCGGCGATCGCGCCGTTCAGCCGGCGCGCGAGCGCCGGATCGTTCAGCGTCGGCGGCGTGCTTTCGACGATCTTGACCAGCGGCAGCCGGTCCTCGGCGACGCCGTGCGCGAGCGCCGTGTTGCGCGCTACCCGCTCGATCCCGGCGATCAGCGCGTCGCGCGTTGCACGGCTGTTGGCGCGCACGGTGAGCTGCAGGTCGGCGCGTTCGGAAATGATGTTGTGCTTCGAGCCGGCGTGGAACGCACCCACCGTGATTACGCCGGGCTCCAGCGGGCCTTTCTCGCGGCTGATCAGCGACTGCAGCGCAACCACGATCTGCGAGGCGATGTAGACCGGATCGCGTCCAGCCTGCGGCGCGGCGCCATGCGTGCCGACGCCGAAGACGGTGATGTCGATGTTGTCGGCGGACGAGTACTGCACAGACTCCGACGCTGAGATGGTTCCCGTCGGCAGGCTGGACGTCACGTGCAAGGCCAGCGCGTAGTCAGGTTTCGGGAAGCGGGAATAGAGTCCGTCGGCGAGCATCGCGGCGGCGCCGCCGAAGCGCTCCTCGGCCGGCTGCACCACGAACACCACGGTGCCGCGCCAGCGCTCGCGCAGCGCCGCAAGCTGCCGCGCCGTCGCCAGCTGCGAGGTGATGTGCACGTCGTGGCCGCAGGCGTGCATCACCGGCGCTTCGACGCCGTCGATGCCGACCTGCCGCACCTTCGAGGGGTTGGCCACGCCCGAACGCTCTTCGAGCGGCAGGCCGTCCATGTCGGCGCGCACCAGCACCGTGGGCCCGTCGCCGTTCTGCAGCACCGCGACGACGCCAGTGCCGCCGACGCCCTCCGTGACCTTCATGCCGGGGATTGCGCGCAACTCCTGCGCCATCCGCGCGGCTGTCTTCGTCTCGCGGTACGAGAGTTCCGGATTGCGGTGAAAGTGATCCCAGAGCGCGCCGAGCGAACGCTGGTAATCGGCCGCGATGGCCGCGGCGTAATCGGGCTTGGCTGCGGCGGGCAGGGAGGCGCAGAGCGCCAGGGTGAACACGGCAATGCGGTGCATGAAGGCTCCGTCGTGCCCAGGATGGGGTGGCGGGCCCGTCGTGGGCAGGGTCACGAGCCGGGCACGACTCTAACCGGCGAGCCCGGCCGGGTCGACTCCGTTCCTGCGGCAAGCCTTTGTCGCGTCGAGTGATTCCGTGCGGCCGGCCCGACTTCCATGCGCGCCCCTGCTAAACTGCGCGCCGCAAGTGCGGGTCGGTCATCGTGACGGCTAACCTAAACTGCTAATATTCAATGGCTTGGATGCGATTCGTAATGAGCCCTCTGAACTCCATCGACGAAATCCTCGACGACATCCGGCAAGGGCGGATGGTCGTCATCATGGACGACGAGGACCGCGAGAACGAAGGCGACCTGATCATGGCTGCCACCAAGGTCCGTCCCGAGGACGTGAACTTCATGGCGCGCTACGGCCGCGGCCTGATCTGCCTGACGCTCACGCGCGACCGCTGCCGCCAGCTGCGGCTGCCGCTGATGGTCAGCGACACCGACGCCGACCAGCGCACCAACTTCACGTTGTCGATCGAGGCCGCCGAGGGCGTCACGACCGGCATCTCGGCGTACGACCGCGCGCACACCATCCAGACGGCCGTCGGCGCGACGGCTCGCGCGGAAGACCTGCGCCAGCCCGGACACATCTTTCCGCTCATGGCACAACCCGGCGGCGTGCTCACGCGCGCCGGCCACACGGAGGCGGGGTGCGATCTGGCTCGCCTCGCGGGCCTCGAGCCTGCAGCGGTGATCGTCGAGATCCTGAACGACGATGGCACGATGGCGCGCCGCCCCGATCTCGAGAAGTTCGCGCGCGAGCACGACATCAAGATCGGCACGATCGCCGACCTGATCCGTTACCGGCTCGAGAAGGAGCGCTCGGTCGAGCGCATCGCCGACCGGCAGATCGAGACCGACTTCGGTCCTTTCCGGTTGTTCTGCTACGAAGACCATGTGAACAGCACCGTCCACCTGGCGCTGGTGCGGGGCAATCCAGCTTCCGAGCAGGCGCCGCTGGTGCGTGTGCACCTGAAGGATACGGTGCGTGACCTCGTCGGCTCGATCGAAGAAAGCCACAGCTGGTCCCTGCGGGGCGCCATCGAACGCATCGCGCGCGAAGGCTCGGGGATCATCGTGCTGCTGCGTCCGCACGAGAGCCCGCTCGAGATCGCCGAGGCCGTGCGGTCGGCCAATCCTTCCGCTGCCGCCGCGAGTCCGGCGCGGGGAGCCCAGGTATTACGCACCTACGGCATCGGCGCACAGATCCTGCGCGACCTCGGGGTGCGCACCATGCGCGTGTTGAGCGCGCCGAAGCAGATGCACGGACTTTCAGCGTTCGGCCTCGAAGTCGCCGAATACGTGGATTGAGGAGCAGAACCTGATGGATAACATCCGCACCCTGCACGGCGACGTGATCGCGCGCGACCTGCGCATCACGATCCTGGCGGCGCGCTTCAACGACGCGATCGTCGAAAACCTGATCCGCGGCGCGGTCGACGCGCTGCTGCGCCATGGCGCCAGCGAGAAGCAGATCGAGATCATCCGCGTGCCTGGCGCGTACGACCTGCCTTTCATCGCGCGCCGGGTTGCAGCTGCGAAGCGCTGCGACGCGATCGTGGCCCTCGGCGCCGTCATCCGTGGCGCGACGCCGCATTTCGACTACGTCTGCAGCCAGTGCGCCTCGGGCCTGGCACGGGCCGCGGACGACACCGGCGTGCCGATCGCGTTCGGCGTGCTCACGACCGACACGATCGAGCAGGCTGTCGAGCGTGCCGGCACCAAGGCAGGCAACAAGGGCGCGGATGCGGCGCTCGTGGCGCTGGAACTCGCCAACCTGATGCGCCGGCTGGACGTCTGAAGTGGCGGCACCCCGCGGTGATCGCTCCGCGCGCGCGCGCAGCCTGGCCCGCCGACTGGCGCTGCAGGCGCTGTACCAGTGGCAGCTCACAGGCCATTCGTTCCCCGAGTTGCGCAACCAGTACACGGCCGACGAGGGCTACCCCGAAGTCGATCCCGACTACTTCAAGGCCTTGTTGCAGGGCGCGATCGAAGGCGCAGAGGCCATCGACGCACTGCTCGCGCAGTGGCTCGATCGCCCGGTGGGCCAGCTCGACCCCGTCGAGCACGCGGTACTCATGATCGGCGTCGAGGAACTGCGCGCGCACGTCGAGGTGCCGTATCGCGTCGTGCTGAACGAAGGCGTCGAGCTCGCCAAGAAATTCGGCGCGACCGACGGCCATAAGTTCATCAACGCTGTGCTCGACCGCGCGGCCCGCGAGTTGCGCGCCGCCGAGCAGCAGGCCGCGTCGCGACGGACGCCCGCGAAGTAACAACGCCGCCATCGCATCGCCGGAGCCCGCGTGCCCCTCGGTGAGTTCGACATCATTGCCCGGTACTTTGCGCGCAGCACGGCGCGTCGTGACGTGCTGCTCGGCGTGGGTGACGACGCAGCGCTACTGCTGCCGCCCGCCGGGCAGGCGCTGGTAGCGGCCACCGATACGCTGGTCGAAGGCCGGCATTTCCTGGCGGGTACGCCAGCCGCGGCCATCGGCCACCAGGCGCTTGCCGTCAACCTGAGCGACCTCGCTGCGATGGGCGCCGAGCCGGCCTGGGCATTGCTGTCGCTTTCGCTGCCAGAGGCGGACGAGCGGTGGCTGTCTGCTTTCGCAGAGGGACTGCACGCACTGGCCGAACGCCACGGCGTTGCATTGGTTGGCGGTGACACCGTGGCGGGGCCGTTGGTCATCACCGTCGAAATCCTGGGTTTCGTGCCGCCCGCCGAGGCCTTGCGTCGCTCTGGCGCGCGCAAGGGCGACCTGGTGTTCGTGTCGGGTGCGCCGGGCGTGGCCGCAGCCGGGCTCGAGGAACTGCAGGCAGGACGGTTGACGTTCGATGCGAAGGACGCCCGCGTGCGCCGGTTCCTGCGCGCCGAGCCGCGGCTCGCGCTGGGCCGCGCGCTGCGCGGAGTTGCCACGGCCGCGATGGACGTCTCCGACGGCCTGCTGGGTGATCTCGGCAAACTGGCGCAGGCAAGCGGGCTGCGCGCCTGCATCGACCTCGAGCGGCTGCCCATCGCACCGGAACTCGCTGGGTATCCGTTGGCGGAGCAGGAGCGGCTCGTGCTGCACGGCGGTGACGATTACGAACTGCTGTTCACCCTGCCATCCGATCATTTCGGGCTCATTCCGCGCCTCGCGGAAGCGGCGGGTTGCAGCTTGCGGTGCATCGGCACGATGGTTGCGGGCGCGGGTGTGGAATGCAGGCGCGATGGTGCAGCGGTGAATGTCGCGGGGACCGGCTATGACCACTTCGCCACCTGACGCCGGGGCGCCGCACAAGCGCGACCGCATTCCGGTTCCCGTTGCGGCGCTGCGCGATCCCGTGCACCTGCTCGCGCTGGGTTTCGGCTCGGGGCTGGCGCCGGTCGCGCCTGGAACGTTCGGGTCGGTGGTCGGGTTGCTGTTCGGGTTGGCCATTGCACCGCTCGGGTGGTGGACGGCAGCCGCCATCACCGTGTTCGCGACGATCGCGGGCATCTGGATCTGCGGTGAGAGCGCCAGGCGGCTGGGTGTGCACGACCATCCGGCCATCGTGTGGGACGAGGTGGCCGGGATGATGCTGGTCTGTCTGGCTGCGCCGGCTACCTGGTGGGGAATCGCGCTCGCTTTCGCCTTGTTCCGGCTCTTCGACATCTGGAAGCCCTGGCCGATCCGCGAGGTCGATCACGGAATGCGGGGTGGGCTCGGAATTATGCTCGACGACGTGATGGCAGCCCTCATGGCTGTCGCCCTGTTACTGCTGATCAAGAACTACACGTGACAGAAGCCATTTCACTGCCCCGCCAGGACATGCACGCCCAGACACAGACGATGGAGCCGCCTTCGCTCGCCCCCGAGCGCATCGGCAAGTATTACGTCGTGCATGAAGTGGGCCGCGGCAGCACCGGCACGGTGTACCTGTCGCACGATCCGTTCTATGGCCGCGACGTCGCGATCAAGCTTTATCACGCGACCAGCGGCGACGACGCCGAAGGCCGCAATGCCCGCCGCATGTTCATGGGCGAGGCAAAGATGGTCGGCAAGCTGCAGCATCCGAACATCGTCCCGATCTTCGACGCGGGCGAAGAAGATGGCCGCCGCTACGTGGTCACCGAGCACGTGCACGGCGCGCGCACGCTGAGCGCGTACTGCCGCGCGGGCAGCCTGCTGCCGATCGACCAGGTCGTGGCCATCATGTACAAGTGCGCGAAGGCGCTGCATTACGCGCATTCGCGCGGTGTCGTGCATCGCGACATCAAGCCGTCGAACATCCTGCTGACGCAGGAAGGCGACGTGCGCATCGTCGATTTCGGCATCGCCCTGGTCGCAGACTCCGATGTCTCGCGGCTCGAAGGCGTGGCCGGCAGCCCGGCGTACATGTCGCCGGAGCAGGTCCAGGGGCTGGAACTCGACGCCCGCTCCGATCTCTATTCGCTGGGCGCGGTGATGTACGAAATGCTGTGCGGACAGCGGCCGTTCAGGGCCGGTGCGCTCGGCAAGCTGCTGCGGCAGGTCGTGCAGTCGGAGGCGGAATCGCTGCGCAGCATCCGGGCAGAGATACCCGAGGAACTCGAGGAAGTCGTCAAGCGCGCGCTCGAGAAAGAACCTGGCAACCGGTACCGCACCGGCACCGAGTTTGCGGCTGAGTTGACGCGCGTGCACCAGAAGCTGCGTGCGACGCAGGCCGAGATCGACGACGAAGAACGCTTCGCGGTGATGCGCAAGCTGCGCTTCTTCCACGATTTCTCGCACGGCGAGATCCGCGAGGTGATGCGCGCCGGCGTGTGGACCGACTGCCAGCCCGGCGAGTCCGTGCTGCGCCCCGGCGACATCGACGACCGGTTTTACATCGTGGTGTCGGGCACGGTGCGACTGAGCCGTGGCGGCGACATCATCGGTCGCGTGCCGGCTGGTGGGTGCTTCGGTGAAGCGGGTTACGCGGAAGGTTCGCGGCGCGACACGATCGTCGAGGCTGAGACCCCGCTGACGATGCTCAAGGTGACGGCGACTCTGCTCGAGCAGGCGTCGATTTCCTGCCAGCTGCGGTTCAACAAGGTGTTCCTGCGCGAGCTGATCGGGCGGCTGCAGCGGGGGAAGAAGTAGGGGAGGGGCGAGGAAAGGGGCTAGGGGTTAGGGGCTAGGAAGGACAGGGGCAGGGGCAGGAAGGGCAGGAAGGAATGGCGCTAGCCGCACCACCGCTTGCACTTGCAGATCCGACCAGATCCCGGAATCTGCATCTAAACAAAAAAGGGCGCCATCGGCGCCCTTTTTTTGGTTCGAACTCGAATTGCACAGGCGCGTGCGAGCAGGTGAATGCGGTCGCGAAGCCTTCGCTGTCCTTCCTGTCCTTCCTGTCCTTCCTAGCCCCTAGCCCCTAACCCCTTCCTTATCCTTCTCAATCAACGCATACGCGCTGTGGTTGTGGATCGACTCGAAGTTCTCCGCTTCGACCACGTACGCCAGCACGCGTTCTTCGGCGTTCAGCCGCACCGCCACGTCGCGGACGATGTCCTCGACGAACTTCGGGTTGTCGTACGCGCGCTCGGTCACGTACTTCTCGTCCGGCCGCTTGAGAATGCCGAACACTTCGCACGACGCTTCCTGCTCGGCGATGTCGATCAGTTCCTCGATCCAGACATGCTCGCGCACGCGCGCCTTGATCGTGATGTGCGAGCGCTGGTTGTGCGCGCCGTAATCCGAGATGCGCTTGGAGCACGGGCACAGGCTGGTTGCCGCGACCACGACGCGGATCCACATCTGCTCGACGCCATCCACGATCTCGCCGATCAGGCTCGCGTCGTATTTGACGACGCTTTCGACCTTGGTGACCGGTGCCTGCTTCATCACGAAGTAGGGGAACGTCATCTCGATGTGACCCGTGGTCGCATCGAGGCGCTCGGTCATCTCCGACAGCATCGCGCGGAACGACTCGACCGACAGTTCGCGCTCGTGCAGGTGCAGGATCTCGACGAACCGTGACATGTGCGTGCCCTTGAAATTGTGGGGCAGGGCCACGTACATGTTGAAGTTCGCGACGGTGTGCTGGTCGCCGCCGGCGCGGTCACGCACGCGCACCGGGTGGTACACGTCCTTGATGCCGACCTTGTTGATCGGGATCTGGCGCGCGTCGGACCGGCCCTGGACGTCCTCGATGGGCGTCACGCTGGCGCTGCCGAGCGTCGGGCCGAGCGTTTGGGAAGGGCGACTCATGCGGCTGGGATCCGGTCGGGGGGTGTCGTCGTTCATTCGGCAGCGGGCAGGGCATGGATTCCCGCGGGAGAGGCAGTATACGAGACTCGGACCAGCCTTGCCCGGAAGGGCATCCGGATCGGATCGGGGCGGATGGATGCCCGCGACGGCTCAGGAAAACCGCGTGGCGACGGCCGGCCGGCTGGCGGGACGGTGGTCCCCCCAGATCCGCTGGACCTGCTTTTCGAGGCCCGCCGCGTCGATTCCGGCCATGACGAGGCAGTCCTCGCGCGAGCCGTGTTCGATGAACCGGTCCGGGATGCCGACGTGATTGACGCGTGCATCGATCCCATGCGCGGCCAGGCATTCCGCCACGGCGCTGCCAGCGCCGCCAGCGACGACATTCTCTTCCAGCGTGACGATGCAGGAGTGGCTCACTGCCAGCCGGCAAACGAGCTCGCTGTCGAGTGGTTTGACGAAGCGCATGTTGACCAGGGTTGCGTCCAGCTTTTCGGCCAGCGCAACGCACGGGGCCACCATCGTGCCGAAGGCCAGCAGCAACAGACCGGAGCGGCCTTCGCGCCGGATCTCGGCACGGCCCACCGGCAACGCGCTCATCTGCGCGACGATCGGCGTGCCCGGCCCCTGGCCGCGCGGATAGCGCACGGCGGCAGGACCGTTGAGCGTGATTGACGTGTAAAGCATCTGCCGGCATTCGTTCTCGTCGGCGGGCGCCATCACCACCATGTTCGGGATGCAGCGCAGGAACGAGAGGTCGAACGCGCCCTGGTGCGTCGCGCCGTCGCCGCCCACCAGGCCGCCGCGGTCGATCGCGAACGTCACCGGCAATTCCTGCAAGGCCACGTCGTGGATCAGCTGGTCGTAGGCGCGCTGCAGGAACGTCGAGTAGATCGCAACGACGGGCCGCATGCCTTCGCAAGCCATGCCTGCTGCCAGCGTCACTGCGTGCTGCTCGGCAATGGCCACGTCGAAGTAGCGGTCCGGGAAGCGCTTCGAATAGCCGACGAGGCCAGAGCCTTCACGCATCGCCGGAGTGATGGCCACGACGCGCGGATCGAGTCCCGCCATGTCGCACAGCCAATCGCCGAAGACCTGCGAATACACCGGGCCGGTCGTCTTTTCCTTGAAGATCGTGCCCGCTTCGGCATCGAACGGACCCGGTCCGTGCCACTTGATCGGGTCGGCTTCGGCAGGCGCGTAGCCCTTGCCCTTGCGCGTGACGACGTGCAGGAACTGCGGGCCTTCGAGATCGCGCAGGTTGGTGAGCGTCTTGACCAGCATGTCGAGGTCGTGACCGTCGATGGGCCCGAAGTAGTTGAACCCCATTTCCTCGAACAGCGTGCCCGGCAGCACCATGCCCTTGAAGTGTTCCTCCGACCTGCGCGCGAGCTCCCACACCGTGGGCATGCGCCGCAGGATCTTCTTGCCCCCTTCGCGCAGGGCCGCATAGGTCTTGCCCGAGAGCACGCGTGCGAAGTAATTCGACAGCGCGCCGACATTCTCGGAAATCGACATGTCGTTGTCGTTCAGGACGACGAGCACGTTGGCGTCGAGCGCGCCCGCATGGTTCAACGCTTCGAACGCCTGGCCCGCGGTGATGGCGCCGTCGCCGATCACGGCGACCACGCGGCGCTTCTCGCCCTGCGCCTTGGCTGCCAGCGCCATGCCGATCGCGGCGCTGATCGACGTGCTCGAGTGCCCCACGCCAAAGGTGTCGAAGTCGCTCTCGAAACGGCTCGGGAAGGGCGCGAGGCCGCCCTTGTGCTTGATCGTCTGCAGGCGCTGGCGACGGCCCGTGAGCACCTTGTGCGGGTACGCCTGGTGACCCACGTCCCAGACGAGACGATCGCGCGGCGTATCAAAAACGTAATGCAGGGCGACGGTGAGTTCGACGGTGCCCAGGCCGGCCGCGAAGTGCCCGCCCATCTGGCTGACGGTCTGGATCAGGAATTCGCGCAGCTCGTCTGCGAGGGTGCCGAGTTGGGACTCTGGCAATTGGCGCAGGTCCGAGGGCGCCTCGATGCGCGTGAGCAACGGATAGAGATCGGGGCGCGACATGACGGTAATTTTACACGCTGGGCGAGCCGTCCCGTCCGTTTAACGGTTCCGGGTCAGCAGCCAATGTGAAAGTGCGGCCAGCGGACTGTCCTGCCAGCCGTGCGCGGACAAGTGGCGGCGGGCCTCGACATGGAGTTCGGCCACCCGGGCCCGGGCCGCTGCCAGTCCCGCAATGGCCGGATACGTGGGCATTCCGCGAGCTTCGTCGCTGCCCGGCGGCTTGCCGATCACCTCGACGTCCCCTTCGATGTCCAGGATGTCGTCCTGGACCTGGAAGGCCAGCCCGACGCAGTCGCCGAACACGCTGAGGGCCGTTACTGCCTGGGGCGCCAGTTCTGGTCGGCAATGGGCCGCCATCATCACGCTGGCCCGGATCAGGGCCCCGGTCTTGAGCGCGTGCAGCCTTTCGAGATCCGCCAGCGTCAGCGAGCCGCCTTCGGCCGCCAGGTCGAGGGCCTGCCCACCGGCCATCCCGGCCGTGCCGCTCGCGACCGCGAGCGTGTCCATGATGCGCACGCGGATGGCGGGGTCGGTCGGCGAACCGGGATGCGCAGCCAGCAAGTGGAACGCCAGCACCTGCAGGGAATCGCCCGCGAGGATGGCTGTCGCTTCGTCGAACTGCTTGTGGCAGGTGGGACGGCCGCGGCGGAGGTCGTCGTCGTCCATGGCCGGCAAATCGTCGTGGACCAGCGAATAACAGTGGATGAGCTCGACGGCGCACGCTGCGGCGTCGACCTGCTCCAGCGGCAGCCCCAGCGTCTCGGCCGTCGCGTAGACGAGGGCAGGGCGGATGCGCTTGCCAGGCCCGAGCACGCTGTAGCGCTGCGCGGCATGCAGCCGGCCCGGCACAGCCGTTGCGGGCGGCAGCCAGGCGTCGAGCTCACGCTCGACCCGCAGACGCCAACGCTCGAGCGCCTGCGGCAGCGATTCGCCGTCCGACGGCGGCGCGGCGGTCGTTGACGTCGTCTTCGCCGCCGACGAGGTGTCCGTCATTCGTCGTCGGGCTCGAAGGGTTCGGGCGCCGCCGTGGCCGATTTCTGCAGCAGGATCTCGACCTTCTGTTCGGCCAGCTTGAGCGCGGACTGGCAGTCGCGGGTCAGCGCTACACCCCGCTCGAAATGCTTGAGCGCGTCCTCGAGCGACAGGTCCCCGTGTTCGAGCTTGTCGACGGTGGCCTCGAGCTCACCCAGGGAGCGCTCGAAATCCGGCGGCGACGGTGTGGCGGGATCGGGCGGTGTTGTTGGCTTGTCGGTCACGGCTAGCGGGCCTCCAGAGGGCGGGAAGCCTCCCACAGGGGTCTGCGGGGGTCAACGCGTCGCTTTCCGGCAGGCGTCTGATCCGAGGGCTGGTGCCGAAGTCGGATGACGGCAAACGCGCGCTTTGCGCCCGGTTGATCCGGCCTTTCCTTCGAGCTTGGAAAGGCAGACACGCGCTCTGGGAAGTGGTTCATCGGTCAACCCTTTTCCCTCGCTTGAGCGATTACCAGCCCGGGCTGGCAATGGCACGGCTCAAGCTGCGTTGGGACGGCGCCTGGACTCATTGCGCAGCAACCGTGGGCTTGGTAATCGCACGGACGCCATCTGCCCGGCAATCGGCGTGCCCACCGCGCAGGGGTGCGGCCGGCGCGCTGCATGGGTCGAGCGTTGCGCACGCTCCAGCTGGCACCGCTCAGGCGTGGCGACTGATTCGGTGGTTCCCCGGGCGGCGTGTCTGCCTTTCCGCTCGCGCGGGGAACGGCACCGGATCGGCCACAGTTGTCGACCACTGGCACATTCCACGCCGGCGATGCGTCTGCCAACGCCGCGCAAATCGCCGTGGACCGAGCCAACGGAGCGCCGTGCTCTGCTACCATTCGCGCGCTTTTCACCAACCCACGCGAGCCCGCGGACCGATCCAAGAATGAGCCAGTCCTACACCGCTCAAGACATCGAAGTCCTGAGTGGCCTCGAGCCCGTCCGGCGTCGTCCGGGCATGTACACCGACACCAGTCGGCCCAACCACCTCGCCCACGAAGTCGTCGACAACAGCGTCGACGAGGCCCTGGCGGGGCATTGCAGCAAGATCGAGGTCACCGTCTACAAGGACGGGTCGCTCGAAGTGGTCGACGACGGCCGCGGCATGCCGGTGGACATCCATCCCAAGGAGAAGGTGAGCGGCGTCGAGCTGATCCTCACGCGCCTGCACGCGGGCGGCAAGTTCTCGGACGAGTCCGGCTACAAATTCTCCGGTGGCCTGCACGGCGTCGGCGTGTCGGTCGTCAACGCGCTGTCGAAGCACCTCGAGTGCTGGGTGCGTCGCGGCGGCAAGGAATACAACATCTCGTTCAAGAACGGGAAGGTGCATTCCAAGCTCGAGGTCGTCGGCGACGTCGGCAAGAGCAACACCGGCACCACCGTGCGCTTCTGGCCCGATACGTCCTATTTCGATTCGCCCGATTTCGCGCTGCCGAAACTCAAGCACGTGCTCAAGGCCAAGGCCGTCCTGTGCCCGGGCCTGCGCGTGCGCTTCAACGTCGAGAAGACGGGCGAGAAAGAAGAATGGCTCTACACCGAGGGGCTCGCGCAGTACCTGCGTGAATCGCTCGAGTCCACTGAATGGCTGCCGGACGAGCCGTTCGTCGGCACCGTCACGGGCGACCAGGAAGGCGTCGACTGGGCCGTGGTCTGGCGCACCGATGGCGGCACGCGGTTCGAGGAAAGCTACGTCAATCTCATCCCCACCGCGCAGGGCGGCACCCACGTCAACGGCTTCCGCCTGGGCCTGACCGAAGCGGTGCGTGAGTTCTGCGAGTTCCGCAACCTGCTGCCGCGCGGACTCAAGCTGTCGCCCGAAGACGTCTGGGACGACACCAGCTACGTGCTGTCGATGAAGATGCGCGATCCGCAGTTCGCGGGCCAGACGAAGGAACGTCTCTCGTCGCGCGAGCCAGCCGCCTTCGTGTCGGGCATCGTCAAGGACCAGTTCGGGTTGTGGCTCAGCCAGCACCCTGAAGCCGGCGAAAAGATCGCCCAGCTCGCGATCCTGAACGCGCAGACACGGCTCAAGGCGAGCCAGAAAGTTGCGCGCAAGCGCGTGGTCGCGGGCCCGGCCCTGCCGGGCAAGCTCGCCGATTGCACCAGCCAGGATCCGCAGCGCGCGGAACTGTTCCTGGTCGAAGGCGACTCGGCAGGCGGCTCGGCCAAGCAGGCGCGCGACCGTGAGTTCCAGGCGGTGATGCCGCTGCGCGGCAAGATCCTCAACACGTGGGAAGTCGACGCCGCAGACGTGCTGTCGTCGCAGGAAGTGCACGACATCACCGTCGCGATCGGCGTCGAGCCGGGCTCGGACGCGGTCAAAGACCTGCGCTACGGCAAGATCTGCATCCTGGCGGACGCCGATTCCGACGGCCTCCACATTGCAACCTTGCTGTGCGCGCTGTTCCTGCGGCATTTCCGCCCGCTGGTGCTGGCCGGCAATGTCTACGTCGCCATGCCGCCGCTGTATCGCATCGACTACGGCAAGAACGTCGAGTACGCGCTGGACGATGCCGAGCGCAACGGCATCCTCGAGCGCATTCGGGCGGAGAACCCGCGCACGAAGACTTCGGTGACGCGCTTCAAGGGTCTGGGTGAGATGAACCCGCTGCAGTTGCGCGAGACGACCATGGCGCGCGAGACGCGGCGCCTGGTCCAGCTCACGGTCGACGCGGCGGACAACGCCGACCAGTTGATGGACATGCTGCTCGCGAAGAAGCGCGCCTCGGACCGTCGTGACTGGCTCGAGACGAAAGGCAACCTGGCAAGCGTCGTCGCGATCGCCGATCCCGCCGATGCGATTGCAGCCGAAGCAGCCGACGAAGCGGCGGCGGAATAACGATGGCCAAGAGCAAAGACACCGATACCACCGCGACCCTCGACTTCGAGGGCGTGGAGCGCCAGCCGCTCAGGACGTTCACCGAACGCGCCTACCTCGAGTATTCGATGTACGTGATCCTCGACCGCGCGCTGCCGCACGTGGGCGACGGGCTCAAGCCCGTGCAGCGTCGCATCATCTATGCGATGAGCGAACTCGGCCTGGCCGCGACGGCCAAGCCCAAGAAGTCGGCCCGCACCGTGGGCGACGTGATCGGCAAGTTCCATCCGCACGGCGACTCGGCGTGCTACGAAGCCATGGTGCTGATGGCGCAGCCGTTCTCGTACCGGTATCCGATCGTGGAAGGCCAGGGCAACTTCGGCTCGCCCGACGACCCGAAGTCGTTCGCGGCAATGCGCTATACCGAATCGAAGCTGTCGCGCTACGCCGAGGTGCTGCTGTCCGAGCTGGGACAGGGCACGGTCGACTGGCAGCCCAACTTCGACGGCTCGCTCGACGAGCCCTGCCTGCTGCCGGCGCGGCTGCCGAACCTGCTGCTGAACGGCGCGATGGGCATCGCGGTCGGCATGTCCACCGACATCCCGCCGCACAACCTGCGCGAAGTGGCGGCCGCCTGCATCCGGCTGCTCGACGAGCCCAAGGCGACCACCTCGCAGCTGTGCGAGCACGTCCTCGGGCCTGATTTTCCGACCGGCGCGGAGATCATCACGCCGCGCGAGGAACTGCAGAAGATCTACGAAACCGGCAACGGCACGTTCCGTGCGCGCGCCCGCTTCGAGATGGAAGACGGCGAGATCATCGTGACGGAGCTGCCGTACCAGGTCTCGGGCTCGAAGGTGCTGGAGCAGGTCGCGGCGCAGATGCGCGCGAAGAAGCTGCCGATGATCGAGGACCTGCGTGACGAATCCGACCACGAGCACCCGACCCGCCTCGTGATCACGCCGCGTTCCAATCGTGTCGACACCGAGCAGGTCATGGCGCACCTCTTTGCGACCACCGACCTCGAGCGCACGTATCGCGTGAACCTGAACGTGATTGCGCGCGACGGCCGCCCGCGAGTGATGGGACTGCGTTCGCTGCTCGAGGAATGGCTGTCGTTCCGCGTCGACACCGTGACGCGCCGGCTCAACTACCGGCTCGAGAAGGTCAACGCGCGACTGCACATCCTCGATGGCTTGCTGGTCGCGTACCTGAACCTCGACGAAGTGATCCGCATCGTCCGCACCGAGGACGAGCCGAAAGCCGCGTTGATCGCCCGCTTCCAGCTGTCCGAACTGCAGGCCGAGGCGATCCTCGAGACCAAGCTGCGCCACCTCGCACGGCTCGAGGAAATGAAGATCCGCGGCGAGCAGGGCGAGCTGGCCAAGGAGCGCGACGCGATCGAGAAGCTGCTCGGCAGCAGGGCCAAGCTCAAGAAGCTGGTGCGCGACGAGATCCAGGCGGACATGCAGAAGTACGGCGACGACCGTCGCAGCAAGCTGGTCGCGCGGGCCGCCGCGCAGGCCATCGACGAGACCGAACTGGTTGCCAGCGAGCCGACGACGGTGATCCTGTCGAAGAGCGGCTGGGTGCGTGCCGCCAAGGGTCACGAGATCGATCCACGTTCCGTGTCGTACAAGACCGGCGACGAGTACCGTGCCTGTGCGCGGGGCCGCAGCACGCAACTGGCGGTGTTCCTGGACAGCACGGGTCGCGCGTACAGCCTGCTGGCGCACACGTTGCCTTCGGCGCGCGGGCAGGGCGAACCGCTGTCGGGGCGCCTCGATCCGCCGGACGGCGCGACGTTCCCAGGCGTGTTGATCGGCGACCCCGGCGATCGCTGGGTGCTCGCCAGCAGCGCGGGTTACGGCTTCGTCGTGAAGCTCGAGGACCTGCATAGCCGCAATCGCGCGGGCAAGGCAGCGCTCAACGTGCCGGATGGTTATGCGGCGATTGCGCCCACGGTCGTCCCTGCAGGCGAGACGCCACTGCTGGCGGCGGTGAATTCGGAGGGGCGCCTGCTGACCTTCCCGGTCGCCGATCTGCCCGAGTTGCCGCGCGGCAAGGGCAACAAGATCTTCGGCATCTCCACCAAGAAGTCGCTGGTCGAGCCGGAGACGCTGCTGGCGATTGCAGCGGTCGCGCCGGGCCAGACGCTCAAGGTGCTGTGCGGCGATCGCACGATGAGCCTGTCGTACAAGGATCTGGGCGAGTACCGCGGTGAACGCGGGCAGCGCGGCGCCGTGTTGCCGCGCGGTTGGCGGAAGGCCGAGGGGCTGGAAGTGGAGTGAGGGCGGAAGGGGCTAGGAAGGACTAGGAAGGACAGGAAGGACTCAGGAAGGACTCAGGAAGGACAGGAAGGACAGGAAGGGCAGCGATAGCGCCCGTTGTGCGAAGCGATCAGCGACATGCCTGCTGGCTTCGGCGGTTATCTTTCGCTGTCCTCGCCTTCCTAGCCCCTAGCCCCTAGCCCCTTCCTCACATCACGACCTGTTCCGGGCTGTTGACGAAATAGCCCTGGATGAACTCGATGCCGAGCTGCCACAGCACGGCCATCGTGTTGGCGTCCTCGACCCGCTCGGCGATCGTCGTCACGCCGTGTCCGCGCGCGACGTCCACCAGCGCTTTCACGCGCTCCTGCAGCGGGCGGTCGTTGGCGAGGCCCTGCATCAGGGCGCCGTCGATCTTCACGTAATTCACGGGCAGTCGATGCAGCAGCGCCGCTGCGTCGCCCGACGCCCCGAAGTGCTCGATCGCGAACTCGATGCCCAGCGCCGACAGCAGGCCCTGCAGTGATCGCGCCTCGCGCGGCTCCGCATGGGCCATTTCCTCGGTGATCTCGAACACGATCCGGCTCGGCTCTACGTGCGATGCCTTCAGCTGCTGCTGCAGCCACGTGCCGAGCGTCTGGTCGTGCAGCGAGTCGCGCGAGAGGCGCACGAAGACGCGATGCGGTTTCTTCGCCGCGCAGAACGACATCGCCGCGCCGACGATCCAGCGGTCGATGTTCTTCATCAGGTCGGTGCGTTCCGCCGCCGCCAGGAATTCCGAAGGCAGCACTTCTTCGCCCGCTTCGTCGAGCATGCGCACCAGCAGGTCGAACATCGGCCGGTCTTCGCCCACCAGGCTCGCAATCGGCTGCTGCACGAGCCGGAACCGGTTCGCCATCAGCGCGGCCTTGATCTGCGTCGCCCAGCCGCGATCGGCTTCGTCGATTGTCGGCTTGGAGCCCGCAGGCTCGCGATGCATGCAACGATCGCCGCCGGCCGCGGCCGCGGCGCGCTGGGCCGCGATGGCGGTTTCGAGCGTGACCTGCAGCGGGCCTCCCTGCGATTGCAGCGGCGCTGAGCCGATGCTGCAGGTGAGCTCGATGGCAGCGTCCTCGGCCAGCAACGGTTCCGCTGCAATGCGTTCACGCAGCCGCGTGAGCCAGGCTTCCTGGTCGCGGGCGTTGCCGCGTTCGAGCAGCAGCGCGATGCCTTGCGGCGCCACGCGGCTGGCCAGGTCGCCGGGCTGCAGTTGTTCATGGATCCTGCGCGCAAGCGCGTCCATCGCTTCCTCGGCGGCGATCGGTCCGTACTCGCGCTCGATGTGATCGAAGCTATCCGGGGCGACGTAGGCCATGGCGCGCAAGCCAGCTTTCAGCGGCTGCGCTGCGCGCGCCTTCGCCGATTCGATGAACGCGGCGCGACGCAGCAGGCCTGTGCGCGAGTCGAGGCGCATGGCCTCCTCGAGCTGGTTCGCCAGCGTCTCCATGTCGTGCTTCTGCGTTGCCACGCGCAGTCGCACCGCGGGCTCGCCTTCGAATTCGAAGCGTTCGAACGTGAGTTCGAGTGACACCGTGCGGGCATCGCCCTGCAGGGCCAGCACCGTCAGCGCGTGACCGGCCCACTTGCCCTGGGCCGCCGCTACCAGCGCGCCCTTGAGGGCGGCGTGGCTGCGGCCGTCGAACAGGTCCATCAGCGGCAGCCCGAGCAGTTCGCCCGGGTCACCCCGGCCGAGCAACTCGTTCCAGGCAGGGTTCACGTCGACGACGATGCCTTCCTGCACGTGCGCGATCGCGTCCGTCGAGCCGGTCATGAATGCCCGCATCTGGTCGCGGTACTGGCGCGCAGAGGCGAGC
Organism: uncultured Gammaproteobacteria bacterium; assembly: GCA_963846885.1. Taxonomy (GTDB): domain Bacteria; phylum Pseudomonadota; class Gammaproteobacteria; order Steroidobacterales; family Steroidobacteraceae; genus RPQJ01. The sequence continues at coordinate 31,252 of CAWJXS010000016.1, read as the reverse complement.
GTGCCGCTCAGGGCCGTATCCAGCCGCGCTGCGTTGAGTTCGCGCGTGGCGATGGCCTGCAGGCGACCGCGCGCAGACAGCGTCAACACGTCTGCAGCCCCCAGCTCCAGGCCGCGCACGAGGTCGCTCTCTGTGAGCGAGTCGCGCACGATCAGGGCCGGAACGCGAGCGGCAATGCGCTGTCGCTGCTCCATCGCGCTGGCAAGTTCGTCGGGGTCGGAGAGGCAGAAGAACAGCAGTTGGGGCGAGTTGGGGGCGGCGAGGGCCTCCGCCAGGTCCGCAAGCTCGCGCACCCACGTGCAGTGCACGGCCTGTCCGGCGTTGCGCAACGTGCTGTTGATGATCTCGACGGGATCCTGCTGTCGTGACAGGACGATGACTGGGATGGCGCTGGTTTCGCCCAATTTCCTACCCCGTTAGGCGCAATTCCGAGCAGCGGGCCCCATGCGCGTGGACAATCTGATTGGCCCGGATCATAGCACCGGCCTCCGCGCCACTAACGTGACGCAGGTGGCAGCCCTGCCTCGAAAACCGCGTCCTGCGCCCGTCCTGAGGCCGCCCCGGGAGCCGCTGTCCACGTGCTGACAGGGCTGTCCCATGGCGGCCCAAGGTGACGGAGCAGGGGCCCGCAGGTATCATGTGCGGCTAGCCACAGGCACAAGACACCCATGTCCACCTACAGCACGAACGAATTCAAGTCGGGACTCAAGATCATGCTCGACGGCGATCCCTACGTGATCGTCGAGAACGAGTTCGTGAAGCCGGGCAAGGGGCAGGCGTTCAACCGCGTGCGCATCCGCAACCTCAAGTCGGGCCGCACGCTCGAACGCAACATGAAGTCGGGTGACACGGTCGAGGGCGCGGACATCCAGGAATCGGAGATGCAATATCTCTACACGGATGGCGACTTCTGGCACTTCATGGTCCCGGAGAATTTCGAGCAGCACACCGCTGGCAAGGAAGCGATGGGCGACGCCGCCATCTGGCTCAAGGACGGCACGATGTGCACCGTGATGCTGTGGAACGGCCAGCCGCTGTCCGTCACTGCGCCGGCGCACGTGGAACTGAAGATCGTCGAGACTGATCCGGGCGTCCGTGGCGACACGGCGACGGGCGGCCAGAAGCCGGCCAAGCTCGAGACTGGGGCGGTCGTGCGCGTGCCGCTGTTCCTGAACGAAGGCGAGATCATTCGCGTCGACACCCGCACGTCGGAGTACCTGAGCCGCGCGAAGGGCTAGGTCAGGGGAGGGCTGGCCGAAAGGCGGCCCGCATCTCCCACCGCAGATCTGGAAAGGGCGCTTCGGCGCCCTTTTTCATTGCGGCAGTAACGTCAGGCCGTCGCCGCAGTAGCCTCGACGAACACCCGCACCAGTCGCTCCAGTCCGCGTGCGTCCTCGTCGTCGAATCGCTGCAGCCTGGGGCTGTCGAGGTCGAGCACGCCGAGCAGGCGGCCGTCGGCGAGCACGATCGGCACGACCACTTCAGAATTGGACGCCGAATCGCACGCGATGTGTCCCGGAAATGCGTGCACGTCCGGCACGACCAGCGTGCGGCGTTCGGTTGCTGCCGCACCGCACACGCCCTTGCTGAGCGGAATGCGCACGCAGGCTGGCTTGCCGTGGAAGGGCCCCACCAGCAGGTCGCCCGACTCCGCGTCGAGCAGATAAAAGCCCACCCAGTTCAGGTCCGGCAGGCTCCAGTACAGCAGCGAGGACATGTTCGCCGCGCATGCAACAAGGTTGGGCTCGCCGGCGAGCAACCCGCGCAAGCTCGATTCCAGCTCGGCGTAAAGGGCCGGCTTCGGCAGCGACGTCATGTCGTCGTTCATGGCATGCATCGTGGCAAGGCTCCGTGCGCGTTGGCGGGTCAGGCCCGCTCGATGGGGAACGTGATGACTTCGTCGATCCGTGTTGCGCCGGATGCAACCATCACGAGCCGGTCGAAGCCGAGCGCGACGCCCGCGCACGGCGGCAAGCCTGCCGCGAGGGCGTCGATGAACAACTGATCCACGGGTCGCACACTCTGGCCCTTGGCGCGCCGCTGCTCGAGGTCGGCGGCGAAGCGCGCGGCCTGCTCTACGGCCGAACCCAGCTCGTGGAAGCCGTTGGCCAACTCGAGCGGACCCCAGAATGCCTCGAAGCGTGAAGCCACGTCGCCCCGGATCTGCGCGAGCGCGGCCTGGCTTGCCGGAAAGTCGTAGAGAAAGGTCAGGCGATCCTTGGCGAACGAGTCGGCCACCACCGTACCCATCGCCAGGTCGAGTACGTCGTCGCGGGATGACCCGGTGCGCATCGAATCCGGCACATGCACTCCAGCCGCTTCGACGGCAGCCATGATGGCCGCCACCGGCGCGTGTAAAGGATCAAGGCCGAGACGACGCTCGAACGCCTCGCAGTACGAAACGGATTCGCTTGGGCCGAATGTACGCACCGGTTCGAGCACATGGCGGATCAGCGCCTCGACATCGCGCATCAGCGCGTGGTGGTCCTGGCCGTTGCGGTACCACTCGACCATGGTGAACTCGGGGTTGTGCCTCCGGCCGCGTTCGCGGGCACGGAACACCTTGCACACCTGGTAGATGTCGGGCGCGCCCGCGCACAGCAGTCGCTTCATCGCGTACTCGGGCGACGTTTGCAGGTAGCCCACCGTTGCGCCGCCGCTGCCCGATGAGTCGTCGGCCACGCGCAGGGATTCCAGGTGTACGTCGGTCACGGCGGCCTGCACGAGCGCAGGAGTCTCGACTTCAAGCGCGCCCGTGGACTCAAAGTACGCGCGCACGCGCCCGAGCAGCAGGGCACGCAGCCGCAGTCGCTCGAGCGTCGCGGTGGGGCGCCAGGCCTCCAGGCTCATCGGGCGTCGAATCGCGCGAGCAGTTGTCCGAGCCGCACGGGTTCGGCCGGTTCGACCCGCGGCGCAAACGTCGCGGGATTGCCCGTCAACAGGATCACCGTCGAGCCCATGTTGAAGCGGCCCAGTTCCTCGCCGCGCTTGAATGCGCGCCCGACCCCCGCGTCGATCGCGCGTACCTGGCCTTTGCGACCCGGCGGCGGATTGATTTCGCCGGCGTACACAGTCTCGATGCTGCCGACGAACAGCGCGCCGACCAGCACCATGCACAGCGGCCCGTCGTCGGTATCGAAATCGCACACGACGCGTTCATTGCGGGCAAAGAGATCGGGCACGGCGCGAGCAGTCGCGGCGTTCACTGAGAACAGCTGGCCAGGCACGTAGCGCGTCGCGCGGAGGACGCCGTCGCACGGCATGTGGATGCGGTGATAGTTGTAGGGCGCCAGGTACAGGCACGCGAAGCTGCCGCCCAGGTAGCGCCCGGCCGACGGCGTGTCTGCCATCAGGCCCGCGCAGGTGTACTGCATGCCCTTCGCTTGCAGCAGCTGCCCTGCATTGGTGACGCCCAGCTGGCTCACCGTGCCGTCGACGGGTGCAGCCAGGGTGCGCGCATCGGTCACGATCGGCCTGGCGCCGGGACGCAACTCGCGCGTGAAGAACGCATTGAACGATTCGTAGGCGAACGGGTCGGGTTGCAGGGCCTCGTGCATGTCGATCTGCGGGTACGACCGCAGCACCGTTCGCAGGATGGCGTTGCGCACCACGGGCTGGCGGCTGCGCGCGAGAGCATGCATGCCGCGCGACAGCAGGTGCTGCGGCAATGCTTTCTGCAGCAGCGCAAACAATTCGTCGCCGCCCGAGCGTTCGACGGTCATCGCTGCGTCTCCTCGAAAAACTGCACGACCTTGCGGAAGTCGCGGGCCAGCACGTCCGCCACGTGCGGCGCGGAAGAGTACGCGGCGAGTCCGCCATCAGGTGCGACGATGAACACCCCGCCACCGTGGTCCATCGTGTAACCGCCACCAGGCAATGGCATTTTCTGGTACGGCACGCCAAAGGCAGTGGCGGCCTGCTGTACGCCCTCGAGCGTGCCCGTCGCGCCCCTGAAGGTGGGGTCGAAGAAGGTCACGTACGGCTTGAGCACGGCCGGAGTGTCACGTTCGGGATCGACACTGATCAGCAGCACGCGCGGCTGCTGCGCGGGAGGCAGGTCGGCCAGCTGCTTTTTCGTCTGTGCCAACACGGTGAGCGTGGTGGGGCAGACGTCGGGGCACTGCGTGAAGCCGAAGAACACGATTGTCCAGCCCTGGCGCAACTGCTCCACGCTGAAGGCGCGACCGTCCTGGTCGATCAGGTCGAACGCGGCCAGCTGGCGCGGTTGCGGCAGGATCGTCGCGTTTTCTGCGGCCGGCACCGGGACGTCACGTGGCCCAAGCAATTTACTGGCAAGGAACAGGCCGAGCACAAACGCTACAATGGCGAACAGTGCGTAACGCAACATGGGGTGGGCAGTCATCGCCTGATTATCCCATAGGATCGCAGACCCGATGTCGACAGCCAGTCCGTTCACCCGCAAGCCACCGGCCGCGCCGACCGTCGCGCAGCTGATCCGGTTTGGTGCGCGTGAATTCGACGCAGCTGGCCTCGCGTACGGACACGGCACGGGTGATGCGCGCGATGACGCGGCTGCGCTGGCATTCCACGCGCTGGGCTTGGACCACGCGGACGCCGAGGCGGCGTATGCCCTCAAGCCGGACCAGGCGCAGGTCGCCAAGGTGCTCGCCTTGTTCGGCACGCGCGTGCTGCGCCGTACGCCCGCGGCCTACCTCATGGGTCGGATGTGGTTTGCGGGCCTCGAATTCGAGGTGGACCCGCGCGTCATCGTGCCGCGTTCGCCTTTCGCGGAATTGATCGCGGCCGGCTTCGCGCCGTGGCTCGATCCTGGGCGAGTGCAAAGGATCGTCGACCTGGGGACGGGCTCGGGCTGTATCGCGATCGCCTGCGCGGTGCGGTTTCCAGAGGCCCGGGTCGATGCGGTCGATCTGTCGCCCGATGCGCTCAGCGTTGCCGCGCGCAACGTGGAGCGTCACGCCGTGGGCGAGCGGTTGCAGCTGCACCGCGGCGACCTGTTCGAGCCCCTGGGCGATTCCGTGTACGACCTCATCGTGTCCAATCCACCGTATGTGAGCGATGCGGAGATGGAGGCGCTGCCGCAGGAATACCTGCACGAGCCCGACATGGCGCTGCGCGCCGGCAGCGACGGTCTCGACATCGTCCGCAGGATCCTGCGCGATGCCGATGCGCACCTCGCACCTGGCGGCGTGCTCATCGTCGAAGTCGGCGACAGCGACGAGCGCCTGCAGCAGGCTTATCCCAGCGTTCCGTTCATCTGGCTCGAGTTCGCGCACGGCGGCGGCGGTGTCTTCCTGTTGACGAAGGACGACCTGCACAGGCACCGTCGTGAGCTTTCCGGGGCGAGCTAGGCATGTCGGGCAATACATTCGGGACGCTGTTCACGGTGACGACCTTCGGCGAAAGCCATGGGCCGGCGCTCGGCTGCATCGTCGATGGCTGCCCGCCCGGGCTCGAGCTGAGCGAGGAAGACATCCAGGTCGATGTCGAGCGGCGTCGCTCCGGTACGTCGAAGTACACCAGCCAGCGCCGCGAGCCTGATCGCGTGCGCATCCTGTCGGGCGTGTTCGAAGGCAGGACGACGGGCACGCCCATCGGCCTGCTGGTCGAGAACACCGACCAGCGCTCCTACGACTACGAGAAGATCAAGGACCGCTTCCGGCCCGGGCACGCCGATTACACCTACCAGCAGAAGTACGGGTTCCGCGACTATCGCGGTGGCGGGCGTTCTTCGGCCCGCGAAACCGTCATGCGCGTGGCGGCAGGGGCCATCGCGCGCAAATTCCTGGCAGGGAAGGGCATCGACATCTTCGGTTACCTCGCGCAAATGGGCGCGCTGCGGCTGCAGTGTCTCGATCGCGCGGCGATCGACTCCAACCCTTTCTTCTGTGCCGAACCCGGCCGCGTCCCCGAACTCGAAGCGATGATCGATGCGTTGCGGCGCGAGGGAGACTCGATCGGTGCGCGCGTCAACGTGGTGGCCACGGCGGTGCCGCCCGGCCTCGGTGAGCCGGTGTTCGATCGCCTCGACGCCGACATCGCGCACGCCATGATGAGCATCAACGCGGTGAAGGGCGTCGAGATCGGCGCGGGGTTCGCCAGCGTCGAACAGCGCGGGTCCGTGCATCGCGACGAAATGACCCCGCAGGGTTTTCTCTCCAACCAGGCCGGCGGGACGCTGGGCGGCATTTCGTCCGGCCAGGACTTGCTGGTCAGCATGGCCGTGAAGCCCACGTCCAGCATCGTCACGCCGGGCCGGTCGATCGACGTCAGTGGCCAGCCGGTCGAGATCGTCACGACCGGGCGGCACGACCCCTGCGTCGGCATCCGGGCCGTGCCCATCGCCGAGGCCATGCTGGCACTGGTCCTGGCCGATCACTACCTGCGCCACCGGGCCCAGAACGCCGAAGTCCGTTGTTCCACGCCAGTGATCACCTGACTTGCCGGCGTCGGGCGGGGTACTCCCCGGAATTGTGGAGCACGTCCGGCATTCAACCGCCCAAAGGGCTACAAAGGCGCCTGCAGCCGCGGTCAAGTTGGGTACGGGTGCGGCCGTGGGCTATAGTTATGTTTAATTCGTTGTCGATACGCGAACCCGACGGACCCGTGGCGCCCTGCCGCGACCGGACCATGATTCGCGATCGGTGGGAGACCCGATGAAGATTGCTGTACGCCGCGTCCTGCTCATGAGCGCGCTGCTCGCCCCTGGTGCCCTGTACGCACTTGGATTGGGTGAAATCAAGCTGAACTCGGCCCTGAACCAGCCGTTTGACGCCGAGATCGAACTCGTTTCGGCCACCCAGGAAGACCTCGGCGCCCTGCGCGCGGCGCTGGCGTCCAACGATACGTTCATCCGCTACGGGCTCGATCGCCCAGCCTTCCTGACGGACTTCAATTTCCAGGTCGCCAAGGGCTCCGGCGGCCGGGACGTATTGCGCGTCACGTCGCCCCGGCCGGTGACCGAGCCCTTCGTCACCCTGCTGGTCGAAGCCAATTGGCCGCGCGGCCGCCTGCTGCGCGAATACACCGTGCTGCTCGATCCCCCGGTGTATGCCCCGGCTCCGGCCGCCCCGGCACCCGCCGTGGCTGCACCCCGCGTCAGTTCGGGCGGTGCGACCACTGCCAGGGCCGCGGCACCCGTCGCCAACACGACCAACGAACCCGTTCGTACCGAGCGCGTCGCCAGCGCGCCTGCAGCCAGCATCGAGCCGGGCAGCACCTATCGCGTGCAGCGCAACGACACGCTCTGGGAAATCGCCAGCGCCACGAACCCGGGCAACCGCTCGGACGTGAACCGCGCGATGGTCTCGATCTACCAGACCAATCCGCAGGCCTTCGACGGCAACATCAACCTCCTGCGGTCGGGCAGTTCCCTGCGCATCCCTGATGCCAGCCAGATCCGCTCGATTTCGGCCGCTGAAGCGTCTGCCGAAGTCGCGCGCCAGTACGACGCCTGGCGCGGCGGCACCAGCACCGCGGGCGGCAGTGCCACGGCAGCCCCGGCTGATGCAGGACGTTTGCGGCTGGTGACACCGGAGCAGGGCACCACTGCGCCATCGACCGCAACTGCCACGCCTGCCAAGCCTGCCCCGGCTGCGCCGGCGGCTGCCGCGACAGCGGCGGGCGGCAGCGACCTCGAGACGCGCGTGCAGCAACTCGAGAGCGAACTCGCCGAAGCGCGACGCCTGCTCGAAGTGCGCAATGCCGAACTGGCCACGTTGCAGGGCGGCGCGCCGGCACCGGCCGACACGGCTGCGACCGATGCGGCTGGCACGCCTGCGACGGATGCTGCAACCGCAGCTGCCCCCGAGGCAGCCGCCCCGGCCGAAGCCGAGCAGCCGGCCAAGCCCAAGAAGAAAAAGGTCGTCGAGCCGCCGGCTCCGAGCTTGCTCGAACGCATTGCGGATTACTGGTGGGTGCTGCTCGGCCTCGTCGGCCTGGCACTGGGTGGCCTGCTGTTCCAGCGCCTGCGTCGCGAACGCGGCAGCGCCGAAGACACGCTCGAGGAAGCGCTGGGTTCGCGCGAAACCCGCACCAACATGAAGTTCACGCCGCGCTCCCGCGATGGCGAGATCCTCGTCGAGGAAAAGCGCGACATCGGCCGGCCCGCGGCGGCAGCGTCCATGGCGACGGCTGCAGCGGCGGCAAGACCGTCGGAGCCGAGTCGCAAGGGCATGACGGTCGAGGACACGTTGTCCGGCGACGGTCCTGCGAGCCTGGAATCGGGCGACCCGCTGGCCGAGGCCGATTTCCACATGGCGTACGGCCTGTACGACCAGGCAGCCGACCTGGTCCAGCTCGCCATGAAGCGCGAGCCGCAGCGCCGCGACCTCAAGCTCAAGCTGCTCGAGATTTTCTTCGTCTGGGGCAACAAGGACAAATTCCTCGAGCTCGCGCGTGACCTGCACGTGAGCCGCACCGACGCGCCTGCCGGCGAGTGGGACAAGGTCCTGATCATGGGCAAGCAGATCGCCCCGGGCGATGCGCTTTTCTCCGGCAACCTCACGTCCGCGTCGACCGATTCGCTCGACATGGAACTGCACGGCGCGCCGGGCACGCTCGATCTCGTCATCCCCGATGGCAATTCGGGCGCGCCGGACATGGACCTGACCGAGTCCGCGACGACAGTAGCCAAGGCAGACAGCTCCGGGCTCGATTTCGTCTTCGACGAAGCCGTGGCCAGTGCCGGCGAGTCGGCCGTACTGCCGACGATCGAGATGCCGCATATCCAGGCCGACGCGACCCTCGGCGACACGCAGGAACTCACGGTCGATCGCCTGGGCCTCGACATCGGCGCGTTGCGTGGCCTCCAGGCGCTCGATGCCAATGACGCCATCGACACGCGCAAGCGGACCACGAGCGACACGATCGAAACCACGGCGATGCTGCCTGCCACCAAGAGCCTGCTCGACGAGGAAAGCGACGACCTGCTCACGTCCACCGCGCTGATGCGCATGGCCGACGACACTTCGCTGCTGCCGCGCGACGAGTCGCTGGACGCGCTCGTCGACCTCTCGGATGCGACGGGCGAGTTGCCGGCGATCGATTCGACCGAGTTCAACAAGGCGTTGTCGGGCAACGTCGACTACGACCTCGGTGGCGAGCCCGCCACGATGAGCGAAGTCGGCACCAAGCTCGACCTGGCGCGCGCCTACATGGACATGGGCGATCCCGAAGGCGCTCGCAGCATCCTCGACGAAGTGCTGCAGGAAGGTAATCCCACGCAGCGCCAGGAAGCCGAGCGGCTGATCGCCAGCCTGCCCTGAGGGAATGCCGCGTCTCGCGCTCGGGATCGAGTACGACGGTTCGGCGTTCGCGGGCTGGCAGCACCAGTCCCATGCGCGCACCGTGCAGGGCGACCTGCAGGACGCGCTGTCGCGGGTAGCCGACCATCCCGTCGAACTCACCGCTGCCGGCCGCACCGACGCGGGCGTGCATGCGCTGGAGATGGTCGCGCATTTCGACACCACCGCCGAGCGGCCCCTGCATGCGTGGGTGCTGGGCGCCAACGCGAACGCGCCGCCCGAGATCTCCGTGCTCTGGGCCCATCCCGTGGCAGACGATTTTCACGCACGCCACCAGGCGCTCGCGCGCCGGTACCTCTACCGCATCCTCGATCGCCGCATGCGTTCCGCGCTCGAACGTGAACGCGTGTCGTGGACGCGGCACGAGCTCGACGCCGCGCGCATGCACGAGGCCGCGCAAGTGCTCGTCGGGCACCACGATTTTTCGGCGTTCCGCGCCGCCGAATGCCAGTCGCCCACGCCCATGCGCAAGCTCATGGACATCGCCGTGGAGCGCTACGGTCCCTACGTGGACATCCAGCTGCGGGCGAACGCATTCCTGCATCACATGGTCCGCAACATCGCGGGCAGCCTGATGCTGGTCGGGCGGGGCGAGCGGCCCGCAGGCTGGCTGGCCGATGTCCTCCGTGGTGGCGATCGCCGCGAGGCGGGGCCGACCGCGCCCCCGCAAGGCCTGTACTTCGTGGGCGCCGACTACCCCGACGGCCATGGCCTGCCATCGGGTAAACTCCGGCGTCCGCCCCCGGGAGCCGCGCCGTGACCTGGTTCGAAAAGATCATCCCCTCGCGCATCAAGACCGAGCGTCGTTCGCGCTCCGTACCGGAAGGGTTGTGGATCAAGTGCCCGGCCTGCGACGCCGTGCTCTATCGCGCCGAACTCGAGCGCAACCTGCAGGTTTGCCCCAAGTGCAGCCACCACATGCGCATCGAGGCGCGTGACCGGCTGGCCGGCTTCTTCGACGAGGGCAGCGGGCGCGAACTGGCCAACGAGGTCGAGCCCGAAGACCCGCTCAAGTTCCGCGACAGCAAGAAGTACCGCGACCGCCTGACCGTCGCCCAGAAAACGGTGGGCGAGAAGGACGCGCTGATCGTGATGACCGGCGCCGTGCATGGGCTCGACCTGGTCGCATGCGCCTTCGAGTTCCGTTTCCTGGGTGGCTCGATGGGCTCCGTGGTCGGCGAGCGTTTCACGCGTGGCGCGGAATATTGCCTCGAGCACAAGTTGCCGCTGGTCTGCTTTTCGTCGAGCGGTGGCGCGCGCATGCAGGAAGGCCTGCTCTCGCTGCTGCAGATGAGCAAGACCAGCGCGGTCCTCGCGCGCATGGCGGAGGCCCGGTTGCCGTACATCTCGGTGCTCACCGACCCGACGACGGGCGGCGTGTCCGCGAGCCTCGCAATGCTCGGCGACCTGAACATCGCCGAGCCGCGCGCGTTGATCGGTTTCGCCGGTCCGCGCGTCATCGAGCAGACCGTGCGCGAGACGCTGCCCGAAGGCTTCCAGCGCAGCGAATTCCTGCTCGATCATGGCGCGATCGACCTGATCGTGGACCGGCGCGACCTGCGGGAGAAAATCTCCACGCTGCTCGCGATGATGCTCGGCCGGCCGCCGCTGGCGCGCCCGGACGAAACCAGCCCCGCGCCCTGAACGCCCACGCCGTGATGCAGGCCGCCCCGCGGTTCGAGACGCTCGACGAGTGGCTCGAGTGGCAGCAGCGACTGCATCCGTCCACCATCGAACTGGGTTTGCAACGCATCGGTCGCGTGCTCGCCCGCACGGGCTGGCAGCCGCCGACCGTGCCGGTGATCACCGTGGGCGGCACCAACGGCAAAGGCTCGTGCGTCGCACTGCTCGACGCGCTGCTGCGCGCGGGGGGCTACCGCACGGCGACGTTCACGTCGCCACACCTCGTCGACTACCGTGAGCGCATCCGTGTCGGCGGCGCAATGGTCTCTGCGGCTTCGCTGATCGCCGCGTTCGAACGCATCGCCGATGCGCTGGGCCCGGATTCGCTGACGTTCTTCGAATTCAACACGGCTGCGGCGCTGCTCACCTTCGAGACCGCGTGCCCCGATGTGATCGTGCTGGAGGTGGGACTGGGCGGGCGGCTCGACTCCGTCAACGTCGTCGACGCGGACGTGGCCGTGGTGGTCTCGATCGGCCTCGATCACATGGAGTGGCTGGGGCCCGACGAGGAATCGATCGGGCGCGAGAAGGCGGGAATTTTCAGGGCCGGACGGCCCGCCGTGTTCGGTTCCCCGCAACCGCCGCAGTCGGTGCGCGACCATGCCCGTGAACTGGGTGCAACGCTGGTCGTCCGTGGCGCCGATTTCGACGGCCGGCCCACGCGAGCCGACGCCTGGGACTTCGAGGTGGACGGCCAGGCCGCCCTGGCAACCCTGCCAATGCCCGCGTTGCCCGGGCCGATCCAGGTCGCGAATGCGGCGACCGCGCTCATGGCGCTGCGGCTGCTGCAGTCGCGCCTGCCGCTGAGCCGGGCCGCGATCGAAAGCGGGTTGCAGGCAGTGGGCCTGCCCGGCCGTTTTCAGCGCGTGCCGGACCCGCGTGGCTTCGAATGGGTGTTCGATGTGGCCCACAATCCTGCTGCCGCAGCGACCCTGGCCGCGAACCTGCGCGCGTTGCCGGTCCGCGGCCGTACGTTCGCGGTGTGCGGCATGCTGGGGGACAAGGACGTGCCGGGCGTCGTCTCGACGCTGCGCGACTCGTTCGATCTCTGGCTGGCCGCGACGTCCGAAGGCCCCCGCGCGATCGATGCCGACGAGCTCCGGCGGCGGGCGGCCACGGCTGGCGTCGACCTGGAACCGGCGGGAAGTGTCGCTGCAGCCATGCAACGCGCGGCCGGGCTGGCAGGGCCCGGTGACCGCGTGGTCGTCTTCGGGTCGTTCCACACCGTCGGTCCGGCACTCGCTGGGCTCGGCGTTCCCCTATAATTCGCGCCCGATGGAAGACGCACTCAAGGCCAGGCTGATCGGCGCGAGCATTCTGGTTCTGCTCGCCGTCGCATTGCTGCCCGAACTGTTGTCGGGCCCGAAACCGCTGCCGGGCGCTGCCGGTGGCGCCGCGGGGAAGGGCACCCGCACGATCACGATCGACCTCGGCGGAGCCGTTACTGCCGGCTCCCAGGTCACACCACGTCCCGATACGGCGCCTGCGCCCACGACCGCAACCACCACGCTGCCGACAGTCGAGACCCCCGCGGCGACGGCGGCGCTCGATGAGACCTCTGAACCCGTCGACGAGCCCGCTGCCGAACCGCCCGCACCTGCAGGCGAGCCGGTCGCGAAGGCACCGGCTGCGTCGACTCCGCTGCCGACGACGGCGGCCGCGACGAAGCCCGCTCCGTCGCCAGCACCTGCGCCGAAAACAGGTGAGTGCCGGTGCCGGGGGCTTCGCGGTGCAGGTCGGTGCCTTCGGCTCTGCAGCCGGTGCACGCAAGCTGGTCAGCGACCTGCAGGCCGACGGGCTCCCGGCCTACTTGTTGCAGCCGGCCCCCGGCAAGAAGCTGCACCGCGTGCGGGTCGGCCCCGTGCCGGACCGAGCCGCGGCAGACAAGCTGGCCGCGAAGCTCAAGTCGCGCGGTTTACCGGTCGCCGTCGTCACCGACGGCTGATGGCCCCCTCTGCTAGAATTCCCACCCCGAATATCGCTCGCAGGACGCACCCGGCCGCATGACGACCGTTGATTACATCCTGATCCTCATCGTCCTGGTTTCCATGCTGTTCGGAGCGATTCGCGGCTTCCTGCGGGAGTCCGTCGCACTGCTCGGTTGGCTGGTCGGCTTGTGGCTCGCCTGGCGCTACGCGCCGTTGCTCCAGCCTTACCTCGGCGGCAGCCTGACCGGCACCGACCTGCAAGTCTGGGTGGCTCGCATCATCCTGCTGCTGGGTGCCGTGCTTGCAGCGTGGGTCGTCGGCAGCCTGCTCGGTTACCTGGTGCAGCGGTCGGGCCTTACGCTGGGCGTCGACCGCATCCTGGGCGCGGTCTTCGGCCTGGTGCGCGGGGCCGTCATGGTCGGCTTCGGCGTCATGCTGGCGCAGGCGGCGCAGATGGAAGATGAACCCTGGTGGAAAGGGTCCAAGCTGATCCCAGTCGGCGTTGAGATGGCCTCGGTGCTGCGAGGCTACGTCGAAACAGGGCGGCAGGTCGTCGAGGACATCGTCGAGGACGCCGCCGAGTCGGGCATCTGAGGACACAGCCATGTGTGGAATCGTCGGCATCGTGGGTTTCAACCCGGTCAACCAGCAGATCTACGATGCGCTGACCGTCCTCCAGCATCGCGGCCAGGATGCGGCGGGCATCATGACCGAGCACGACGGCGCGCTGTACCTGCGCAAGGATGTGGGCCTGGTGCGTGACGTCTTCCAGCAGCGGCACATGCTGCAGCTGAAGGGCAACATCGGCATCGGCCACGTGCGCTACCCCACGGCGGGCTGCGACAGCTCGGACGAAGCCCAGCCTTTCTACGTGAACGCGCCGTACGGCCTGTGCCTGGCGCACAACGGCAACCTGACCAACGCGGGCGTGCTCGCCGACGTGCTGATGCGCGAAGACCGCCGGCACCTCAACACGTCCTCCGATTCGGAAGTGCTGCTCAACGTGCTCGCGAGCGAACTGCAGCGCTTCGGCACCACGCGCGCCTCTGCCGCCGACATCTTCGCGGCCATCAGCGCCACGTTCCGCCGCATCAAGGGCGGCTACGCGGTCATCGCGATGATCCTGGGCCACGGCGTGATCGGTTTCCGCGATCCGCACGGCATCCGTCCGCTGGTGATCGGCAAGCGCGACACGCCGCGCGGCCGTGAGCACATGATCGCGTCCGAAAGCGTCGCGCTCGACCAGAGCGGCTTCGAACTGATGCGTGACGTGGGCCCGGGCGAGGCCGTCTACATCGACGAGACGGGCCGCCTGCACACCAAGCAGTGCTCCGAGCCCGTGCGCCACACGCCGTGCATCTTCGAGTACGTGTACTTCGCGCGGCCCGATTCGATCATCGACAACATCTCGGTCTACAAGGCGCGCATGCGCATGGGCGAGCTGCTGGCCGAGAAGATCCGGCGCACGCGTCCCAACCACGACATCGACGTCGTGATCCCGATTCCGGACACCAGCCGCACCAGTGCGATGCAGGTCGCGCAGATCCTGGGCGTGAAATACCGCGAGGGGTTCATCAAGAACCGCTACATCGGCCGCACCTTCATCATGCCCGAGCAGGGGCAGCGCAAGAAGTCGGTGCGCAACAAGTTGAACGCGATCGACCTCGAGTTCCGCGGCAAGAACGTGCTGCTCGTCGACGACTCGATCGTGCGCGGCACGACCTCGGCGCAGATCATCGAGATCGCGCGCGAGGCGGGCGCCAACAAGGTGTATTTCGCATCGGCTGCGCCGCCGGTGCGTTACCCGAACGTTTACGGCATCGACATGCCGGCCGCGTCCGAACTCGTCGCGGCCAGCCGCACCGAGGACGAAGTGGCGACGTTGATCGGCGCCGACTGGCTGATCTACCAGGACCTCGACGACCTGGTGAAAGCCGTGCGCCACCACGACTCGGGCGTGAGCCAGTTCGATACCTCGTGCTTCTCCGGCGAATACGTCACCGGCGACATCACCACCGAATACCTCGACCGCCTGCAGCGCGAACGTTCCGACCTCGCCAAGCAGACGCGCAATACCGGCTCGGCGGCGTCGGGCGTCCTCAAGGCCGTCGTCTGAGTGGTCACCCTCTCCCGTGAAACGGGAGAGGGCCGGGGTGAGGGTCTTCTGCTCCCTCTCCCGCCTCGCGGGAGAGGGCTGGGGTGAGGGTCTTCTGCTCCCTCTCCCGCCTCGCGGGAGAGGGCTGGGGTGAGGGCTTTGACCACTACATGAAACCCCGCGACCTGCTTCTCGACTGCTACCGCGCCGCGCTCGATGCCGTCGACGCGCGCAAAGTGGTGCACGCCGAGTTGACCCGACGACCGCTGCATGGGCCCTGGCACGTGCTCGCCATCGGCAAGGCAGCGGCCGCCATGGCGCAAGGTGCGACCGAGGCGCTCGGGCCCGGCCTGGTCAACGGCTTGATCGTCATTCCGCCGGGGCACATGCCGCACGGTTTCGACCCAGCGCGCCATGGGCTCGAGATCTGCGTTGCATCGCATCCGCTGCCGGACCAGACGAGTCTCGACGCGGGTGAGCGGGTCGCGGAGTTCGTGACCGCGCTGCGCGGCGACGCGCAGTTGCTCTGCCTCGTGTCGGGCGGCGCCTCGAGCCTCGTCGATAGACTCGCTCCAGGCGTCGGTCTCGACGAACTGCAGGCATTGAATCGCTGGGCGCTGCATTCCGGCGCCTCGATCGCGGAGATCAATGCCGCCCGTCGCAACGTGTCACGGCTCAAGGGCGGCGGGCTCGCGCGCCTCGCGGGCGCACGGCGCGTGCACGCCTTGATGATTTCCGACGTGCCGGGCGACGATCCGCGCGTGATCGGCTCGGGCTTGCTGCATGCTCCGGATGATTCCAGTGCTGTGACGACCCCAGCAGTGCCCGTGCGTGTCGTCGCATCGATTGGAGTCGCGACCCGCGCGGCCGCTGCTGCGGCGCGCGCAGCAGGGTTGCAGACGCGTGTCGTCCGCGGGCGTCTGGCGGGAGACGCGGCCGATGTCGGCACGCGCATCGCGGCATCGCTGGCGCGGCAGCCTGCCGGGCTGCTGCAAGTGCGCGGGGGCGAGTCGACCGTGCAGTTGCCCGCGGCGCCGGGCCGGGGCGGCCGCAATCAGCACCTGGCGCTGGCCGCTGCGCTCGAACTGGAGCGGCGCGGACTGCATGGGGCGAGCGTGCTCGCGGCCGGCACCGACGGCATCGATGGCGCGACGGACGACGCCGGTGCCATCGTGGACGCGACGACGTGCCAGCGCGCCCGCGACGCGGGCTTCGATCCGCGCGAGTCGCTCGAGCGGGCCGATTCCGGTACCTTGCTCGAGGCAGCCGGCGATCTGCTGCATACTGGTCCGACGCTGACGAACGTCGGCGATCTCGTTCTGGCGCTGGGGTCCTGATGGCATCGACGACGTTGCGGGCATTGATCGTGAGCGATCGCGCCGACTACCGGCAGCTGCTCGCGCACCATGTCACCCTCGAATGGCGCGATGCCCTGCCTGCCGAATACGAACCGGCAACGCGTGGCCGCCTGCCCGGCGGATTCACCGGCATCGCGTACGACGTCGTGCTGCTCGATCACGACGTGCAAGGCGGGCGCGGCCTCGAATGGCTCGAGGACCTGGCGGATCGCGCAGCGTTCCCACCCATCGTCTACCTGGCGCCGGGAGGGAACTCCAGCATCGCCGAGCAGGCGGAGCAGGCAGGTGCCATCGCCGTGCTGCCGCGCACGGATTTCGAACATTCCGACCTGTGCGGCGCACTGCGCGAGGCGCTCGCCAAGCGCCAGAACGTGCTCGCGCACACGTCGCGCGCTGCGCTCGAGAGCATCCCGCCCGACCGCTTTGGCTCGGTGCGCATCCGCGGTCATCGCTGCGTGCGCCGACTCGCCGTGGGCGGCTCGTCCAGCGTCTTCCTGTCCGAGGACGTGCGCACGGGCGAGCATCGAGTGCTCAAGATCTTCCGGCAGGTGCCCGACGTCGTCGAAGGCAGCACCACGTTCGATCGTTTCCTGCGCGAGTACGAGCTCGTCGCGCACCTGCGCCATCCCAACATCGCGCGCATCCACGACATCGGCGTGGCCGACGACCACCTCTTCCTGGCGATGGAATATTTTCCGGGCGGCGACCTGCGCTCGCGCATGCGCGAACGGCTCGCGCCGCGCGCCGCACTGGGTTATGTGAGCCAGATGGCCGCGGCACTCGGCGCGTTGCACGAAGTGGGCGTGCTGCATCGCGACGTGAAGCCGGGCAACCTGCTGCTGCGCGAGGACGGCAGCGTGGCGTTCATCGACTTCGGGCTGGCGCGACAATTGCGGCTCGAAAGCGATATCACCGGTGTGGGCACCATCTTTGGCACGCCGCATTACATGAGTCCCGAGCAAGGGCACGGCGTGCCGCTCGACGAACGCAGCGACCTCTACAGCCTCGGCGTCGTGCTCTATGAAATGCTCACCGGCGAGAAGCCGTACAGCGCCGAGACGCCGCTCGCGGTGATCTACAAGCACGCCAACGCGCCCATTCCGGTGCTGCCCGGATCGTTGGCGCATTTGCAGCCGCTGCTGCAGGGCTTGCTGGCGCAAGAAGCCCGAGGACCGTTACCCGTCGGCGGCCGCCATCGTTGCCGCGATCGACGACTTACTGGCAAGCGCCGCCGCCTGAACTCATGAAATAGGGGACATTCTCCTGTTTTTACTTTTCCATCCGAGTCGTGAATGACCAGTCCCGTTGCTCTGCTGTCTGTCACTGATCCACGCTGGTTCGCGCTGGCGGCGGAGCGCTGGCAGGACCTGCTGCTCGATCACGCGAATTGCGAGAAGAAGGCGGCGTCCACGGCGCTGGCGCTGATGTTCTCGTACCCGGAAGACTTCGAACTCGCCGACCGCATGTCACGCCTTGCACGCGAGGAGTTGCGGCATTTCGAACTGGTACAACAGCAGCTCAAGGCGCTCGAGGTGCCATTCCGCCGGCTGAGTCCATCGCGCTACGCCGAGGGCCTGCGCAAATCGCTGCGGCGTACGGAACGCGAGCGCTGCATCGACCTGCTGCTCACCGGCGCCCTGATCGAATCGCGCTCGCATGAGCGGTTCATGGGGCTGATTCCCTTGCTGGGCGAGCCGCTGGGCCCGTTCTATGCGTCGCTGGCCGCTGCGGAATCGCGTCACGCCAGCCTGTACCTGCGGCTGGCAGAAAAGCGGGGCGAGGGCGCGCGTGAGCGCATGCGGGAGCTTGCTGTCACCGAAGCTGAACTGGCCGTCGCACCGGATGCGGAGTTCCGCTTCCACTCGGGCACGCCGGTTTAGGAAGGGGAGGAAGGACGGGAAGGACGGGAAGGGCAGGAAGGGCAGGAAGGGCAGGAAGGGGAAGAAGGGGAAGAAGGGGCTACCTTTCCAGAGTGCGGAGTTCCACGCCGTCGTCGCGCCATTCCAGCACGCTGCCCTGCGTGTACCAGTCACCGAGCACGATGCGGCGGGCCGGCTGGCCGTCCACCTGCAATGAGTGAATGGCCGGACGATGCGTGTGTCCGTGCACCATCGTCCTGACGCCCGCGCGGCGCAGGGCATTCACCACCTCGTCTTGCGTCACGTCCATGATGGACGGGGCGGTCGATCCCACGTGCATCTGGCTGCCGGCGCGCAGCTTGCGGCCCAGCTTGCGGCGCGCATCGAGCCCCAGGTGGCGCAGCATGAACAACGTAAGGGGATTGCGCAGGATGCGGCGCAGGCGCTGGTAGCTCGTGTCCGCGGTGCACAGCACGTCACCGTGCAGCAGCAGCACCCGCTCGCCGTGCAGGTCGACGATGGTGCCGTCGTCCAGCAGCGTGCAGCCCGTTTCCTGCGCGAAGCGGTGGCCCACGAGAAAGTCGCGATTGCCGTGCATGAAAAACGTGGGCACGCCCGCATCGTGCAGGCCACGCAGCTCGCGCACGATGTCGCGCACTGCCGGGTCGGGATCGTCGTCCCCCAGCCAGGCCTCGAACAGGTCGCCCAGTATGTAGAGCGCACGGGCCTCGCGCGCTTCGCCGCGCAGGAACCCGACGAACTGCCGCGCAATGCCTGGCGCGGACGGATCGAGGTGCAGGTCCGAGATCAGCAGCGTCTTGCGACCGGCGGCACTCACTTGGGTGCGTCGGCCTCGCCAACCACGCGGGCGCTCACGATCAGGACCGGTTCGAGCGGAGTGTCCTCCTCGAACGTGGCCCGCGCGCCGGTCGCAACGCTCGCGATGCGATCGACCACGTCGATGCCTTCGACCACGCGGCCGAATACGGCGTAGCCCCAGCGGGCGGGCGAGGGGTCGAGCGCGATGTTGTCGGCGACGTTGACGAAGAACTGCGCATTGCCGCTGTGCGGGTCGCCCGTGCGGGCCATCGCGACCGTGCCGCGCCGGTTGCTGAGCCCGTTGCCGCTTTCGTTCGGGATGCCGGCGCGCGGCGGTTTCTCGGCGCCGTCAGGCAGGTGACCGCCCCCCTGGATCATGAAGTTGCCGATCACGCGATGGAATATCGTGCCGTCGTAATGGCGGTCGCGCACGTATTGCAGGAAATTCGCGCTGGAAAACGGAGCGCGACCGACGTCGAGTTCGACCGTGAACGCGCCGAGCGTGGTCTCGATCCGGACGCGCTGGGGGCCGACGGCTGCGGCTGGATCCTGCGACCAGGCGGGAAGGGCCCAGGCGGCGGCGATGAACGCGAGCAGGACGACACGGCGGGTAGCGTGGACTTTGAGTGGCATGGCCTCGGGCAACGGTGGCAGCGATGGCCGATGGTAAGCGTCCCGGGGCCCGCGGGCCAGCGCACGAGGAGCCGGACGGCCGTATCCGGTAAGATGCGCGGTCATGCCTGAAGTCGCCCACATCACCCGGTTCGCGCCGAGCCCCACGGGCTCGTTGCACCTGGGCAACGCCCGCACGGCGTTGTTCAGCTGGCTGGCCGCGCGTGCGTCGGGCGGACGCTTCGTGCTCCGCATCGAGGACACCGATGCCGGTCGCAGCCAGGATGCGCTGCTCGAGCGCCAGCTCGAAGAACTGCGCTGGTTCGGCATTTCGTGGGACGAGGGCCCCGGCGTCGGTGGCCCGCACGAACCCTATCGCCAGAGCGAGCGTGGCGAGTTTTACGCCAAGGCGCTGGCGCAGCTCGAAGCCAACGGCCAGACATACCCGTGCTTCTGCTCGCCCGAGGAGCTGCAGCTTTCACGCAAGGCGCAGTTGAGCGCGGGCCGGCCGCCGCGCTATGCGCGCACCTGCGCCGGGCTCACGGGCGAGGAAGTGCAGCGTCGCGTCGCCGCGGGGCAACGACCGGCGATCCGCTTTCGCGTCCCCGATCACCGCGTCGTCGAGTTCCACGATCGCATCCACGGGCCGCAGCGGTTCCAGTCCGACGACATCGGCGATTTCGTCATCCGCCGCAACGACGGCAGCGTCTCGTTTTTTCTCGGCAACGCGCTCGACGATTCGGCCATGGGCATCACGCTGGTGCTGCGCGGCGACGATCACCTCGCCAACACGCCACGGCAACTGCTGCTGCTCGAAGCGCTGGGCATGGCGCAGCCCGAGTACGGTCATCTGCCGCTCGTCCTGGCGCCCAGCGGCACGCCATTGTCGAAGCGTGAAGGCGCAGCCAGTCTCACGGACCTGCGTGCCCAGGGGTACCTGCCGGCCGCCATCGGCAATTACCTGCTGCGGCTGGGTCATGCCTGCGGACACGACGGCTGGCTGGCCATGGATCAGCTCGCCTCGCACTTCGACCTGGCCCGCACCAGCCATTCGGCAGCGCGCTTTGACGAAGCGCAGTTGCGGCACTGGCAGCGCGAGGCGGTCATGCACGCGACCGACGCGGAGATCGAACAGTGGCTCGGCAGCCACCTCGATGCATTGCCGGCCCACGTGGAACGCAGCGCATTCGTCGCTGTCGTGCGGGGCAACGTACTGCTGCCGGCGGACGTCGATGAACTGGTCGTCGTCGTGGGGCACGAATCGGTGCCGGTCGCGGACGACGCGGCGGCGCAGATCACCGAAGCGGGCGCCGAATTCTTCACGAGCGCCGCCAGCGTATTCACGCCGAATGCCGCCGACTTCAAGGCCTGGACACGCGCCATCGCGGAAGCCACGGGCCGCAAGGGCGCCAGGCTGTTCATGCCATTACGGTCTGCGTTGACCGGCGTGACGCACGGACCGGAACTCGCGCCGCTCGTCGGCCTGATGGGCGCCGATCGCGTCCTGCAGCGACTCGACACCGCGCGGCAACTGGCGGCAACCGCCCCGCGCGGCTGACGCAACGTTTACCTGCCTCGAGAAACCGTAGAGCCATGCTGCAGATCCAGAACTCGCTGACCGGACGCAAGGAAGTCTTCAAGCCGCTCGAGCCCGGCAAGGTCCGCATGTACGTCTGCGGCATCACGGTGTACGACTACTGCCACCTCGGCCACGCGCGCATGCTGATCGTGTTCGACGTGGTGCGGCGTCACCTGGAGGCGTCCGGCTACGACGTCACGTTTGTCCGCAACATCACGGACATCGACGACAAGATCATCCAGCGCGCACAAGCCAATGGCGAGCCGATGCAGGCGCTGACCGAGCGCTTCATCGAGGCCTACCGGGAAGATTGCGCGGCGCTGGGTGTGCGTCTCGGCGATCACGAGCCGCGCGCGACGGAGTTCGTTGCGCAGATCATCGCGATGGTGCAGCGCCTGGTGGACAAGGGCTATGCGTACGCAGCCCCCAATGGCGACGTGTACTACGCGGTCGCGAAGTTCGAGCCGTACGGCCAGCTTTCGGGCAAGCGCCTCGCCGACCTGCGGGCAGGCGCGCGCATCGAGGTGGACGAGGCCAAGCGCGATCCGCTCGATTTCGTGCTGTGGAAGGCGGCGAAGCCCGGCGAACCCGCGTGGGAATCGCCGTGGGGCGCCGGACGGCCGGGCTGGCACATCGAGTGCTCGGCGATGTCGGTCGAGATCCTCGGTCCGCACTTCGACATCCATGGCGGCGGCATGGACCTCAAGTTTCCGCACCACGAGAACGAGATCGCGCAGACGTGCGCGGCGTGCGACTCGCCGTTCGTGAACGTGTGGATGCACAACGGCTTCGTGCGCGTCGACGACGAAAAGATGTCGAAGTCGCTCGGCAACTTCTTCACGGTGCGCGAAGTGCTCGAGTGGGTGCGCGACCCCGAGGTCGTGCGCTATTTCATCGTCAACAGCCAGTACCGCGGGCCGATCAACTACACGCCCGACAGCCTGGCGCAGGCGGATGCCGCGCTGGAGCGCCTCTACACGTCGCTGCGTGGCGTACCGGTTTTACCTCTCCCGTCTGCGGGAGAGGTCGCGCGCAGCGCGGGTGAGGGCTCCGGGGGTGAGGGTCCTACCTCTCCCGCCTCCGCGGGAGAGGTCGCGCGCAGCGCGGGTGAGGGCAGCGCGACCGCGCGCTTCATCGCCGCCATGGACGACGACTTCAACACCCCCATTGCGGTGTCGGAGTTGCAGGCGCTCGCGCGTGAGACCAACACGGCAAAGGCAGCCGGGAACATGGACAAGGCTGCAGCGCTCGCCGCGGAAATGCGCGCGCTCGGCGCACGGCTGGGGCTGCTGGGTCTCGAGCCCGAGGTTTTCCTGCGCAAGCGGGCTGCGAAGCAGGTCGGCGCGACGGGTGAGGCAGAGCAGGCCGGCGGGGCTGACGCGAATGCCGCCAATGCGTTGTCGGACGCCGACATCGAGCGCTTGATCGATGAGCGCGCCGCGGCGCGCAAGGCGAAGAACTTCAAGGAGTCGGACCGCATCCGTGACCTGCTCGCGGCGAGCGGCGTGCTGCTCGAAGACCAGCCGGGCGGTCGTTCGCTCTGGCGGCGCGGCTAGTCGACAGTGAGGTTCGACTTTGCCTACGATGGCACCGTACCCGGCGAGGCCGGGCTCGGCACGCCGGTCGTCGAGGCGATCGGCTCGGCAGCCGAGTCGGAGTTCAGCGGGCACATTTCAAGAGTCACGGTCGAGGTAAGGAAATGAACGGCATCGGCAGAACCATCGCAGTTTCGGCGCTGCTGATCGTCGGCGGCAACGCCGTCGCACAAACCACCGCGACTCCGGCTCCTCCCTCGAAGCCGTTGTCCACGTCGCTCGGCCTGGTAGTGTTCCCTGCGAAGGGGCAAACACCGCAGGAGCAAGCCCAGGCGGAAGGCGAGTGCTATGCCTGGTCGAAGGGCCAGACGGGCGTCGATCCCATGGCGCCGCCAACTGCCGCTGCGCAACCAGCCGCGCCGACCGCCGCCAAGGAGTCGGGTCCCGACGGCTCGCGCCTGAAAGGTGCGGCGCGCGGTGCGGCCGCGGGCGCGGTCATCGGCGAGGTTGCGAATGGCGGTGCGAACGACGGCGCGGCCATTGGTGCCACGGCCGGCGTCTTGGCAGGCGGCAGGCAGAGTCGCAAGAACCAACAGCAGGCGGCGCAACAGGCGGCGCAGCAGCAAACGCAGGCGGCGCAGCAGGCGCAGGCCGTGAATCAGCAGCAGCTCGACCTGTTCAAGAAGGGCTTTGCCGCCTGCCTCGAGCCGAAGGGCTACACCGTCAAGTAGGCCGAAACGGCGCTCAGTGCTTGATCCGCTGCGAGCGCCGACTCGAGCGTGTTCTTCATCAGCATCGCGACGGTCATCGGGCCCACGCCACCGGGCACCGGCGTGATGTACGCCGCATTGCGCCGCGCCACTTCGAACTCCACGTCGCCGACCAGCTTGCCGCTCGGCAGCCGATTGATGCCGACGTCGATCACGACGGCGCCGGGCTTGACCCATTCGCCGCGCACGATGCCAGGCTTGCCGACGGCCACGACCAGGATGTCCGCCATGTTCACGAATTGCTCGAGGCCCTGCGTGAAGCGGTGACACACCGTGACGGTCGCGCCCGACAACAGCAACTCGAGCGCCATCGGCCGGCCCACGATGTTCGATGCGCCGACCACCACGCAATGCTTGCCCTTCGCAGAGATGCCGGACTTCTCGAGCAACCGCACCACGCCGTACGGCGTGCAGGGCCGGATCAGCGGATGGCGCAGCATCAGTCGGCCGATGTTGAACGGATGAAATCCATCCACGTCCTTGGCGGGATCGATGGCCTCGATGATGCGTCGGTCGTCGATGTGGTCCGGCAAGGGCACCTGCACCAGGATGCCGTCGATCGTGTCGTCGGCATTCAGCTGCTCGATCAGTGACAGCAGCTCGGTCTCGGTCGTGGACTGGGCCAGGTCATGGCTCACCGAGACGATGCCGGACTCCTCGCAGGCGAGCCGCTTGTTGCGCACGTACACCTGCGACGCCGGGTTGTCGCCAACCAGGATGACGGCCAGGCCGGGGCGGCGGAGGGCGCGGGCGGCCAGGCGGTCCGTGGCCACGCGCACTTCGCGCTTGATCTCGGCGGCGATGGCCTTGCCGTCGATAACCTTCGCGCCGGCGGAATCATTGCTGGGCATCGCTGTTTGCCTCGGAAAATAGCCACTTGACGGCCAAGCCCGGCATTTTCGCAGACCGTAGCCACCGCTGTCGCCCGGCTGCGACAATCCTAAATTGACGCTGTGGGGGTCGATCCGTATGATTCGCGCTCCCGTGCGGGTCCGCGGTCGACGGCAGCGTCGGAAGCGGCCTGGCGACGATCAGTCGAGCATGGCGGGGCATGGCGCAGTCTGGTAGCGCATCTGCTTTGGGAGCAGAGGGTCGGGGGTTCGAATCCCTCTGCCCCGACCACTCGGATGATGCGATCTGCTGCTTGCATGCGCCCGTAGCTCAGCCGGATAGAGCATCGGCCTTCTAAGCCGAGGGTCGCAGGTTCGAGTCCTGCCGGGCGCGCCATCAGCAAGGGTGGCGCAGTGTTTTCGAGTTCGTGTTTTCTGGTCGACGATGGTGGACGTAGCTCAGCTGGCAGAGCTCCGGGTTGTGGTCCCGGCGGTCGTGGGTTCGAGCCCCATCGTCCACCCCAATCACCATCAATAAAGATGGGCCGTTAGCTCAGTTGGTAGAGCTGCTGACTCTTAATCAGTAGGTCGTAGGTTCGAATCCTACACGGCCCACCACTTTCAATGGGTGTATTCCGATCACATGGTTTACATCTCATTCCGGACACATGGTTAACACTGTGTCCGGGGCGGACGCGGCTGCGACCCCGTCGTCACTCTCCCACCGAACATGACCACGGCTCTTGGTTTGCCACGATAGACGGATTCGGGCACTCTAAATAAATGGCTGCGTTCCTGAGCAGAGTCCGTGAACGAGGCCCACGATTGTGGGGCGTACGGCTATTGCTCGGCGTTTCGCTGCTTGGGCTGCTCCTGGCCGGGGTCTGGCAGGGTGAGATCCACTCTCACGACGACGCGCAGCGCCGCTCATTCGCACGCGCACGATTTCGATACGACCGAGACCGATCCGCAGTCCGGCGGTTCGGCTCCGGAGCCGCTGCATATCCATGACGCAGCGGTCACGGTTGTAATGGCCGGGCCCCCGGCTGTTGGCACTCGGGCTGCCGAGCGCGTCCGCGACCTGGATGCCCGATGATCCAGCGGTCCACGCGCCGCCGACCTCCTTCAACACACCGCACCGACCTCCCATCGCCTGACCTCCGCTGAATTTGCCCGCCGTTGTTACGGCGGGCGTTCGCGTTCGTTCAGTCGATGGAGGTATCAGCGTGTTCCTGCGATCTGTATGGGCCTTTGGCCTTGGCCGGGGCGTTTGCATCGTCACCAGCGGTGGCCGATGCCTTGTCATTGACGATGAACGAGGCGGTCGACCGTGCCGTGGCCGGCAGTCCCGCGTTGGGTGCCGAGCGGGCGGCCATCAACGCCGCCGAACAACAGGCGCGACTCGATGCCCTGACGCCACCGATGACGGTGGGTGGGGAGATGGAGAACTTCGCCGGCACCGGCGACCACAGCGGCTTTGATGACGCTGAATTCACCCTGCGTGTCGGCAAGACCTTCGAACTCGGTGGCAAGCGTGAAGCCCGGCAGGCCCTCGGAGCCTCCAGGGTCGCGCTTGCAGGGCAACGAGCTCGAACGTCGACGGCTCGACGTCGTCACCCGGGCGAAGCATCGGTTCCTTGACGTCGTCGCCCAGCAGGCACGCCTCACTCTTGCGGAGCAGGAGTCCGCACTCGCCAGTGAAACCCGCGAAGCGGTCGCCTACCGGGTCAAGCGCGGCGCCAGTCCCGAGGCGGACCTGCCGCTGGCCGAACTCGCCGTCGCCCGCGCGGAGCTGGAGCAGGAGGATGCTGAGCACGAGCTCGAGAGCGCGCGCGTTGCGCTCTCGGTGCTCTGGGGCGAACGATCCCCGTCCTTTGCCCGTGCAGCGGGTTCGGTGGACACCGTTCCGGAATTGCCGGCGTTCGAGACCCTCGACGCAACGCCTGGAATCGAACCCGGACCAGCAATGTTCGCGCTGGAGGCGGCGCGGCTCGATGCGCAGCGGCGCTCCGCTGAAGCGAGCCGCAAGCCGGACCTGTCCGGCACCCTCGGCGTGCGCCGTCTCGAGGCATTCGACGACCAGGCGCTCGTCATGTCGATCTGCGCTGCCGATCGGCCTTGGACAACGCTCGGACCTGGCGCTCTCGCGCGGCCGCGCGGAGCTGGAGAGCCTCGAGGGACGACGCAAGGCTGTCGAGCTCGAGCGCTACCAGGAGTTGTTCGCCCGGTATCAGGAGCTCCGGCACGCGCGCCACGAATTCGAGGCCCTGCGCGACCGGATGATTCCCGCCGCAGAGCGCGCACTCGCGCTGGCTCGGCGCGGCTACGACGAAGCACGCTATTCGTTCCTGCAGGTCGCCGCCGCTCGCAACGTGCTGCATTCGCTGCAGAAGGACCGCATCGCCGCGGCCACCCGCTATCACCGCCTGCTGGCCGACATCGAGCGGGCCACGGCCGTCTCCGGAGTCACCGTCCCATGAACGCACGATTCATTCCTCTCGCTGATCTCCGCCGCCTTGCTGCTCGGTGCATGCGGAACCAACGAGCGCGCTCACGTAGGCGAGCCGGCCGACGAGCACGGCGCCGCTGCCGCCGACTTCGAGCGTGGCCCGCACCGCGGCCGCCTGCTGCGCGATGGCGACTTCGCCCTCGAGGTCACGATCTTCGAGACGGGCGTGCCGCCGCAGTTTCACCTCTATGCGTATCGCAATGACAAGGCGCTGCCAGCGCAGGACGTCAGCGCGACCATCGAGTTGTCGCGCCTCGGCGGCAAGGTGGATCGGTTCGAATTCAAGCCCGACGGCGATCACCTGGTGGGCAATGGCACGGTGGTGGAGCCGCACTCATTCGACGTGACCGTGACGGCTCGCCACGGTGACCGCGATCACCGCTGGACCTATGAGTCCTACGAGGGTCGCACCAGCATGCCGGCTGCCGTCGCCGAGGCGGCGGGCGTGACGATCGAGACGGCCGGTCCGGCGGTCATTCGCAACGACACGCGCCTGATGGGGCGTGTCGTGCTGAACGGTGATCGCTTTGCCGAGGTGAAGGCCCGCTTTCCCGGACCCGTGCAGTCGGTGCACGTGAATCATTGGCGACACGGTCCGCTCAGGGCAGACCCTGGCCGTGGTCGAGAACCGCGACAGCCTGCGCAGCTACACCGTGACCGCGCCGATCAGTGGCGTCGTGCTGGCCCGGCACACGAATGTCGGCGACGTCGCGGGTGACGAGCCGCTGTTCGAGATCGCCGACCTGTCGGAGCTCTGGCTCGAGCTGCATGCATTCGGGGAAGACGCTGCGCGACTGCGCAGTGGACAGCCGGTGCGGCTCGAGGCCGCGGCGGGCGGCAAAGCGGTCGAAACGACGCTGCAGCGCGTGCTCCCGCTGGCCAGCGCGACCAGCCAGACCGTCGTTGCCCGCGCGCTCCTGCCCAACACCCAGGGTGAGTGGCGGCCCGGCATGGCGGTGAACGCGCGAGTGACCCTGGCGGAGCGCCAAGTGCCACTCGCCGTCAAGACGGCCGGGTTGCAGCGCTTCCGCGATTTCACCGTGGTCTTCGCGCAGGTCGGCGACACCTACGAGGTGCGGATGCTGGAACTGGGTGAGCGCGATGGCGATTGGGTGGAGGTGCTCGGCGGAATCGATCCGGGAACACCCTACGTGGTCGAGCAGAGCTTCCTGATCAAGGCGGACATCGAGAAGTCCGGCGCCAGCCACGACCACTGAGGGCGCCACCGACCATGCTCGAACGAATCATTCGACTCGCCATCGCGCACCGCTGGCTGGTGCTGGTGCTCGCCCTGGCGCTCGCCGGGCTCGGCGTCTGGAACTACGCGCGCCTGCCCATCGACGCGACGCCCGACATCACCAACGTCCAGGTGCAGATCAACACCGAAGCGCCGGGCTACTCGCCGCTCGAGGCCGAGCAGCGCCTGACCTTCCCGATCGAGACCGCCCTGGCCGGACTGGCCCGACTCGACTACACGCGGTCGATCTCGCGCTACGGGCTTTCCCAGGTGACCGTCGTCTTCGAGGACGGGACCGACATCTACTTCGCCCGGCAACAGGTCGCGGAGCGGCTGCAGCAGGCGAAGAGCCAGCTGCCGCCCGGGAGCGAGCCGGTCCTCGGGCCCGGTGGCCACCGGCCTCGGCGAGATCTTCATGTACACGGTGGAATCCCTGCCGGGCGCGATCGGCCCGGATGGCAAGCCGTGGACGCCGACCGACCTGCGCACGCTGCAGGACTGGGTGGTGCGCCCGCAATTGCGTCACCTGGAGGGCGTCACCGAGGTCAACACCGTCGGTGGCTACGTTCGACAGATCCATGTCACGCCGGATCCCACGCGACTGGCCGCGTACGGCGTGGGGCTGCGCGACCTGATGGAGGCCATCGCTCGCAGCAACGCCAACGCCGGGGCGGGCTACATCGAACGCAGCGGCGAACAGTACCTGGTCCGCGTGCCGGGCCAGGTCGGCGCGCCCGACGAACTTCGCGACATCGTCGTCGCCCATCGCGACGGCGTGCCGATCCGGCTGCGTGAGATGGCGGAGGTCGTGGAGGGCAGCGAGCTGCGCACCGGCGCGGCGACCGAGAACGGCCGCGAGATCGTGCTCGGCACCGTCTTCATGCTGGTCGGCGAGAACAGCCGCGCCGTTGCGCGTCGTGCCGCGACACGACTGGAGGAGGTCAATGCGAGCCTTCCGGATGGCGTGGTCGCAACGCCGGTCTACGACCGCACGGCACTCGTCGATCGCACCATCGCCACGGTCCGCACGAACCTGATCGAAGGCGCGCTGCTGGTGATCGCGGTGCTGTTCGCGCTGCTCGGCAACCTGCGCGCCGCCCTGATCACCGCGGCGGTCATCCCGCTCACCATGCTGATGACCATTACCGGCATGGTGCAGAACCGGATCTCGGCCAACCTGATGAGCCTCGGTGCGCTCGACTTCGGCCTGATCGTCGACGGCGCGGTGATCATCGTCGAGAACTGCCTGCGCCGTTTCGGCGAGACGCAGCATCGACTCGGGCGGGTCCTGACGCGGGACGAGCGCTTCGAGGTCGCAGCGAGCGCGTCGGCCGAAGTGATGAAACCCAGCCTGTTCGGCGTGCTGATCATCACGGCGGTGTACCTGCCGATCTTCGCCCTGACGGGCGTCGAGGGAAAGATGTTCCATCCCATGGCATTCACCGTGGTCATCGCGCTGACCGCCGCCATGCTGCTGTCGCTGACGTTCGTTCCCGCCGCCGTCGCCCTGTTCATGACGGGCCCGGTCGACGGAGAACGACAACCGGCTGATGGCGCGCGTCAAGTCGTGGTACCGGCCGGTGCTCGAACGGGCGCTCGACGCATCGCGTCGCGGTCGTGGCGGCCGCCGTCCTGCTGGTCGTTGCGAGCGGACTGCTGGCGACCCGGCTTGGCAGCGAATTCGTCCCGAGCCTGGACGAGGGCGACATCGCACTGCACGCGCTGCGGATTCCCGGCACGGGCCTCGAGCAGGCGATCGGCATGCAGACCTCGCTCGAGGCGCGCATCAAGGAGTTCCCGGAGGTGGACAAGGTGGTCGCCAAGATCGGCACCGCCGAGGTGGCGACGGACCCGATGCCGCCCTCGGTGGCCGATACCTTCATCATGCTCAAGGACCGCGTCCGAATGGCCCGATCCGCGCAAGCCCAAGCTCGAGCTGGTCGGGGAACTCGAGGCCGCCGTGAAGGCAGATTCCCGGCAACAACTACGAGTTCACGCAGCCCGTGCAGATGCGCATGAACGAACTGATCGCCGGCGTGCGTGCCGACGTGGCGGTGAAGGTCTATGGCGACGACCTCGAGCAGCTGCATGGCGCTCGGCGATGCGGTGGAGAGCGTTGCCGAGCCAGGTGGCCGGCGCCGCCGACGTCAAGCTCGAGCAGATCACGGGCCTGCCGCTGCTCACCGATCACGCCGAACCGCGCCGCGCTCGCGCGCTACGGCCTGAACCTGCAGGACGTGCAGGACACGGTCTCGATCGCGCTGGGCGGCGGCAACGCCGGGCAGCTGTTCGAGGGCGACCGGCGCTTCGACATCGTCGTGCGCCTGCCCGAGGCGATCCGCACGGACATCGATCAACTGCACGAGCTCCCGGTCCCGCTGCCCGGCGGATGACGCAGGCAGCGTCCGAGGCCTGCGCCCGGGGAATGCCGGCGCGGCAGCAGCGACTTCGTGCCGCTCGGCGAGATCGCCACGCTCGAGATCGCGCTCGGCCCGAACCAGATCAGCCGCGAGAACGGCAAGCGGCGCGTCGTCGTGACGGCCAACGTGCGCGGCCGCGACCTCGGCGGCTTCGTCGCAGGACCTGCGCGCGCAGGTGCAGCGACAGCGTCGAGTTGCCCGAGGGCTACTGGATCGACTACGGCGGCACGTTCGAGCAACTGATCTCCGCCAGCAAGCGGCTGCAGATCGTCGTCCCGGTCGGCGCTGCTCATCATCTTCGGCCTGCTGTTCATGGTGTTCGGCTCGGGCCGCGATGCCGCTGATCGTGTTCAGCGGCGTTCCGCTGGCGCTGACCGGCGGAGTGCTGGCGCTTGTGGCTGCGCGGCATTCCGCTGTCGATTTCCGCGGGCGTCGGGTTCATCGCGCTGTCCGGCGTCGCGGTGCTCAATGGCATCGTGATGATCGCGTTCATCCGCAAGCTGCGCGAGCAGGGCGACCCGCTCAAGGAGAGCATCATCGACGGCGCGGTCGGCCGCCTGCGTCCGGTGCTGATGACCGCGCTGGTGGCCTCGCTGGGTTTCGTGCCGATGGCGTTGAACGTGGGTGCCGGTGCCGAAGTGCAGCGGCCGCTCGCGACGGTCGTGATCGGCGGCATCGTGTCCTCGACGCTGCTGACGCTGCTGGTGCTGCCCGCGCTCTACCGCATGCTGCAT
>CAWJXS010000015.1:0-46143 GCA_963846885.1 uncultured Gammaproteobacteria bacterium | reverse complement strand
CGCTGCTGCGATCGTTGGCCTTGGCGAGGTCGAAGCCGGCACTGACGTAGCCGTCGAGGCGGTCGATGACGGCGCCGCCCTCGATCGGCTGGGCGTGCACGATGTCGCCATCTCCACCAGTCCTGCGGCTGTTCCGGGCCGCGTTTTAGGTGCAACAGCGAATCCGCTTCCCCCGCGCCAGTTGCCCGTAGTAACGGTTGCCGTCGGTCCGTTCAAGCAGCAGGTACTGGCTCGCTTGATCGCGGCGATCTTGTCCCACTCGATGTAGATCATTCCCAGTGATCGGTGCTGAGCTTGACCTGGTTGTACTCCAGCGATTTCACCTCGCCGGTGATGTGGTCGCCGTTCTTCAGAATGGCGGCATCGGTTTTCGGCGCCGCGACCAGCGGCTGGCAGAACGCGGCCAGCACGAGGAGCAGCAGCACGATCAGCGCGCGAGGCGCGGACCGCTGTGGATTTTGCCGCGGTGGCCACGATACCTTTAACGTCTTCAATAATCCCCTGGCGCTCTACCTGAATTCGATTGCACTGAATGTTTCCGCGCGCTGCGCCTGCGTGACAGATTGCATGACACTGGCATCGCGCGCCGTACTGTTGGATGCTTGGCGGCCACGACAATGCTGAAGCCAAAGGAATGATACTCATGGCGAGCCGCGCAGGACGAATCGAAAGCCCCAAGGGTGGACCGACGGCTGCGGAGCTGCGGCAGATCGACGCGTACTGGCGCGCCTGCAACTACCTCGCGGCCGGAATGATCTACCTGCGCGACAACCCGCTGCTGCGCGAGCCGCTGCAGGCGGACCATGTCAAGAACCGGCTGCTGGGTCACTGGGGCTCGAGCCCGGGCCTCAGCTTCACGTATGTCCACCTTAATCGGCTGATCATCAAGTACGGGCTCGACGCGATCTTTCTCGCGGGACCGGGACACGGCGCCCCCGGCGTGCTGGCGCCGGTCTACCTCGAGGGCACGTACGCCGAGATCTACCCGAACAAGGGCGAGGACGTCGAAGGACTGCGCCAGTTCTTCAAGGAATTCTGTTCCCCGGCGGCATCGGCAGCCATTGCACGCCCGAAACGCCCGGATCGATCCACGAGGGCGGTGAACTCGGCTACAGCGTGTCGCACGCATTCGGCGCGGCCTTCGACAACCCCGACCTGATCGTGGCCGTGGTCGTTGGCGACGGTGAAGCCGAAACGGGTCCGCTCGCCACGGCCTGGCACTCGAACAAGTTCCTGAACCCCGTGCGCGACGGAGCGGTACTGCCCGTGCTGCACCTGAATGGATTCAAGATCAACAACCCGACGCTGCTCGCGCGCATCTCGCACGACGAACTCGACGCGCTGTTCGTGGCTACGGCTGGACCCCGCACTTCGTCGAGGGCGACGACCCGCTCACGATGCACGCGGCGATGGCCGAGACGATGGAACGCTGCGTGCTCGAGATCCGGCGCATCCAGGCCGAGGCGCGCCGCACGGGCAAGGCTGTCCGCGCCCGCTGGCCAATGATCGTCCTGCGCAGCCCCAAGGGCTGGACCGGGCCGCGCAAGGTCGGCGGCAAGACCATCGAGGGCTCGTGGCGCTCGCACCAGGTGCCGCTTGCCGACGTCCGCGAGAATCCAGCCAACCTCAAGGCCCTGGAGCAATGGCTGCGCAGCTACCGGCCGCAGGAACTCTTCGATGCCGCAGGACGGCTCGTTCCAGAACTGAAAAAGCTCGCGCCCCAGGGGCGCCAGCGCATGAGCGCGAACCCGCATGCGAACGGCGGGCAGCTGCGACGGGCACTGCGCCTGCCGGATTTCCGCGAGTACGGCGTGCCCGTGAAAAAGCCGGGCGCCACGGAAGCGGGCAACACCCGCAAGCTGGGCGAGTTCCTGCGCGACATCCTGCGGCTGAACACCGACAACTTCCGCGTGTTCGGGCCGGACGAGACGTCGTCGAACAAGCTCGACGCCGTGTACCAGGCCAGCGGCAAGACCTGGCTCGCGGACATGCTGCCGGTGGACGCCGAAGGCGGCGAACTCGCGGTCGACGGGCGCGTGATGGAGATGCTGTCGGAGCACACGCTGGAAGGCTGGCTCGAAGGCTACCTGCTCACGGGTCGGCACGGTTTCTTCTCGACCTACGAAGCCTTCGTCCACGTGATCGACTCGATGTTCAACCAGCACGCGAAGTGGCTCGACATCTGTGAGGAGCTGCCCTGGCGTGCGCCGGTCGCGTCGCTCAACCTGCTGATCACTTCGACCGTCTGGCGCCAGGATCACAACGGTTTCACCCACCAGGACCCGGGCTTCCTCGACGTCGTCTGCAACAAGAGCCCGTCCGTGACGCGGATCTACCTGCCGCCGGATTCGAACTGCCTGCTCGCCGTCGCGGACCAGTGCCTGCGCAGCACCGACCACATCAACGTCATCGTGTGCGACAAGCAGAACCACCTGCAGTTCCTGGACATGGAAACTGCCATCAGCCACTGCAACAAGGGCATCGGCCTCTGGGACTGGGCGAGCAATGACGCCGGGCACGTGCCGGACGTGGTGATGGCCGCATGCGGCGACATCGCGACGCAAGAGGCGCTCGCGGCCACCGCGATCCTGCGCCAGCACTTCCCCGGCTTGAAGATCCGCTTCGTGAACGTCGTGGACCTGTTCACGCTCACGCCCCCGCGCGAGCATCCGCACGGGCTGCCGGATCGCGACTTCGACTCGCTGTTTACGCTCGATCGCCCGGTCATCTTCAATTTCCATGGGTATCCGTGGCTCATCCACCGCCTGGCCTACCGGCGCGCCAACCACGCCAACCTGCACGTGCGCGGCTACAAGGAGAAGGGCAACATCAACACGCCGCTCGAGCTCGCGATCAACAACGAGGTCGACCGCTTCAGCCTGGTGATCGACGCGATCGACCGCGTGGCGCACCTGCAGGTGGCCGGCGCGCACGTGAAGGAAAAGATGCGCAACCTGCAGATCGAATGCCGCAATTATGCGCACGAGCACGGTATCGACCGGCCGGCCGAGCGCGACTGGAAGTGGCAGCCATGACGTCCTCCGCAACGGCAAATCCCATGACCAACCAGCTCGAATCCCTGCGTCGCTACTCGACCATCGTCGCCGACACGGGCGACATCGAATCGATCGCGCGCTTCCGCCCGCAGGATGCCACCACCAACCCCAGCCTGATCCTGAAGGCGGCGCAGGACGCGCGCTACGGCCACATACTGCAGGCAGCGGTGGCGGCCGCCGGGTCACGCTCCGCGGCGGGCTGGACCGATGCCGCGATGGAGCACCTCTTCGTCGGCTTCGGTCGCGAAATCCTGGGGCTGGTGCCGGGGCGGGTTTCGACGGAAGTCGACGCGCGCTACAGCTTCGACACGGACGCAACGGAGCGCCGGGCCCGCCGCTTCATCGAGCTGTACGACGCCGCCGGCATCGGCCGCGAACGCGTGCTGGTGAAGATCGCGGGCACCTGGGAAGGTATCCGTGCGGCAGGGCGACTGGAGCGCGACGGCATCCACTGCAACCTGACGCTGCTCTTCTCCTTTGCCCAGGCGGTGGCCTGCGCCGACGCGGGCGTCACCCTCATTTCGCCTTTCGTGGGCCGCATTTACGACTGGTACAAGAAGGCTCGCGGCGTCGACGACATCGCTCGCGCCGAAGATCCCGGCGTGGCCTCGGTCAGGCGCATCTACGATTACTACAAGAAGTTCGACTACCGCACGCAGGTCATGGGCGCGAGCTTCCGCAAGACGACCCAGATCATCGACCTCGCGGGCTGCGACCTGCTCACCATCAGCCCCGACTTGCTGCAACAGCTTGGCTCCGCCACCGACGAGGTCACCCCGCAATTGACGCCTGCGGGAGCCAAGGCGAGCCCTGCCGAGCGCGTGCCGCTGGATGAGCCTGCGTTCCGCTGGCAGCACAACGAGGACGCGATGGCCACCGAGAAACTCGCCGAGGGCATTCGTGCGTTCGATGCGGACGCGCGCAAGCTCGCGGCGCTGGTGGCCGCCCTGCCCCACTGATCGGCCCTGGCCCACGGAGCCGCGTTGCGCCAGACCGGGCTACAATGGCCGGGACCGGACGACAACAAGACCCAGGGGAAGGCATGACCACAGCTCCGCCGCGTCGCTCGCCCAGGCGTTTGCCCGCCTTCGCGGCAGCCGCGCTGCTCTCGCTCTTTGCGGCAGCAGGCCTGGCCGCCCAGGCCGAGGATCAAGCCCAGGCACAGGCCCCTGCGCAGGCGCAGGAAGGCTTGGCGCCAGCGGCCGTCGCCGCACCTGCGGATCTGGTCGTATTCAACCGACCGATCACGACGCTGCGCGCCCAGGTCTTCGGCGCGACCCCTGCGGAACGCGTCGCAACCATCTCGCGTGGCCTCGACGCGGCGCTCGAACGCGGCGGGCCCCTCGTCGTCTCGACGCACCCCATACCGGAGGGCATTGCGCTGCAGGTCGACGGGCAATTCGTTTTCCGCATCCTGCACGCGGACGTGAATCGTGAGGCCGGCGAGACCACGCAGATTGCGGCCGACGCCGCGGCACGCAACCTCCAACTCGCGCTCGACGAGATTCGCGAGAGCAGCAACTCCGCCACGATGCTGCGTGCGGTCGGCTACACCCTCCTGGCCAGCCTGGCGCTTGCGGCATTGCTCTGGCTGATCGTCCGCGCATTCGGATTCTTTGCGAGCCGCGTGCGTGCGGCCGTGCAGCGTCGTGCCGTGAAGCTCGCCCCGAGCTGGAGCCAGCACGTCGTCGGACGCTCTGGCCTCGCCGACCTCTCCATCGTTCCCGTCAGGCTCCTCGCCTGGGGAGTCGCGCTGCTCCTCGTGTACCAGTGGGCGGCATTGGTGCTGGAGTTCTTCCCCTACACGCGCCCCTGGGGCGAGGAACTGTTCGACAACCTGCTCGGCGGCCTCGGCAGCTTCGCCAGTGGCATCCTGCATGCGATACCAGGACTGCTCTTCGTGGCGCTGATTTTCTTCCTCACCCGCTTCGTCGTGCGCGTGATCCGCGCCTTCTTCGACGGAGTGCAGGCAGGCCGCATCCCCGTCGGGTGGGTCGACGAGACGACCGCGCGTCCCACGGGGCGGCTGCTGATCGCCATCGTCTGGCTGTTCTCGCTGGTCGCCGCGTATCCCTACATTCCCGGCAGCGACAGCGAGGCCTTCAAGGGCATCGGCGTGTTCGTCGGCTTGATGCTGTCGATTGGCGCGTCCGGCGTCGTCAACCAGGCTGTCAGCGGCCTGATGCTCATGTACACCAAGGCCTTGCGCCCGGGCGAATTCGTGCAGATCGGCGAAACCGAAGGCACCGTGACGTCGGTGGGTTTCCTGACGACGCGCATCGAGACGCTGCGCAACGTGGAGGTCACGTTGCCCAACGCCTTCCTGGTCGGCAACGTGACCCGGAATTATTCGCGGCTCGCGGCGAATGGCGGCGTCCGCCTGACGACGTCGGTCACCATCGGCTACGACACACCGTGGCGCCAGGTGCAGGCGATGCTGCAGATCGCGGCTGCGCGCACCAGGCTGGTGGCGGCCGATCCGGCGCCGCGCGTCGTGCAGACCGCGCTGCAGGATTTCTACGTCGAATACACGCTGGTCGTCTGCGTGGCCGACCCGAAGCTCAAGTTGACCGTGCTCGACGAACTGCACGCCAACATCCAGGACGTGTTCAACGAGTACGGCGTGCAGATCATGTCGCCCAACTACGAAGCCGACCCCGAGGCCAAGAAGTTCGTGCCGAAGGAGCAGTGGTTCCAGGCGCCGGCGCGATTGGCCGACGCCGACTCGCCCACGCCGCCCGGACGCACGTCGCCCGACGCGCCGTAAGCGCGCAGCGCAGGGCTCAGCGGCCTGCGGCTGCCCGCGGAATGTCGGCCGACTCGATGACGGTCACGCCTGCCGGGGCCCGCAGCGCCGTGGCCACCATGGCAGCCGCGATCGCCGCCGCAGGCACCGGTCGCCACGCGCGCGGCGCGAACCGCAGGACGTGCTCCGTCAGCCGTTCGATCGGGCGGGACTCGGGCCGTTCGCCAGCGATCACGGAGGGCCGCAGCAGGCACAGGCTCGGCCAGCCCATCGCGCGCACGGCATCCTCGAGCTCACCCTTGACGCGCGAATAGAACACTCCCGACTTTGCGTTCGCGCCCAGCGCGCTCACCAGCGAGAAGTGCGTTGCGCCTTGCGCACGCGCCAGCGTCGCCAAGTGCAGCGGGTAGTCGAAATCAACCTCGCGGAACTTCGCCTGCGAACCGGCCTTCTTGATCGTCGTGCCCAGCGCGCAGAAGACATGATCGGCCCGCAAGTCTGCCTGCACGCTGGCGAGCGCCGCAAAATCGACGACGACCTGGCGCGCCTTGGGCTGCTGCGCCAGCGAGTCCACTGGCCGGCGCGTGACGACGATCACCCGTGAATAGGCCGGCGACGACAGCAGTAACCGCAGGCACTCGCCGCCCACGAGCCCGGTGGCGCCGGCAAGCAGTGCCGTACGCTGCATCACTTCGTTGCCGGCGCGAAGCGCGGGTCGGTGAGCTTCATCTGAGTGACCGGACCATATTTTTTCACCGCGTCGAGGATTTTTTCCGCATCGCCGATCAGCACGATGGCGAGATCTTCGGGACGCGGGAACGATTGCTCGATCGCCTTGCGCGCGGCCTCCGCGTCGACCGCGCAACCCGGGTGGCATATTCGTTCACGTCGTCGGGGCCGAGGCCGTGGAACAGCATGTCGGCGAGCCGTGCCGCGATCTGCCCGTTCGTCTCGAGCGTCGGCGGAAACTGTCCGAGGATGTAGCTGCGCGCAGACTGCAGCTGCTCGGCGCTCAGCCCGTCCTGGTGGAGTCGCGCGAGCGTGGCGAGCGCCATGTCGATGGCCTCGACCGTCTTGCTCGTCTCGGTGAACGAGCTGATGCTGAACGCGCCGGGCTGCGAGCCGCGATCGAATCCAGCGCTGGCGCCGTACGTGAGCCCGCTCTTGATGCGCAGCTCGGTGTTGAGCATCGACGTGAAGCGCCCGCCGAATACGGTATTGACCACCGACTGCGCCGTCCGGGCGGGGTCGGTGCGCGAGGCCCCCACGTTGCCGAGCCAGAAATAGGTCTGCGTGGCGCCGGGCTTGTCGACCAGCAGCACGGTGCGGCCCGTTGCCTTGGCAGGAGCCGCGGCGATCGGCAACGGCAGTGCCGCCTTGCGCCACGCGCCGAATTTCCCTTCCAGTTTTTGCGCCATCGCGGGCGCCTCAAAGTCCCCGACCATAGTGACGATGAGCCGGTCGCCCCCGACCTGGTCGCGGTAAAAATGCTGCACGTCGCCGAGCTCGATCGCCGCGAGCGTCGACTCGCTGCCGCCCACGGGGCGGCCGTATG
The DNA here is from genome assembly GCA_963846885.1 of uncultured Gammaproteobacteria bacterium. Classification (GTDB taxonomy): domain Bacteria; phylum Pseudomonadota; class Gammaproteobacteria; order Steroidobacterales; family Steroidobacteraceae; genus RPQJ01. The sequence goes on along the minus strand of CAWJXS010000015.1, from coordinate 38,786 downwards.
GATGGCCGCGAAGCAGCCAGGCATCGCCGTAGCTGCCGAGCAATGCCCGCGGGTCGGAATCCTTCGCCGCCGCGATCGACTGCACCGCAAGGGTGCGCACCTGGTCGAATTCCGCTGCCTCGAGTCGAGGCCGCTGCAGCATGTCGGCGACGAGTTCGAGCATCAGGTCGGCGTCGCGCGCCAGGAACGTCGCCCTGATCGTCAGGGCCTCGGAGCCTGCTCCTGCCGATAGCGATCCACCGACGTTCTCGATCGCCTCGGCGAACTGCGCGGCGTCCCGTGTCCCGGCGCCCTTCTGGATCAGGTCGGCGAACAGCGAAGCCGTGCCGTCCCTGCCTGGCGCATCGCCGAGCGCGCCGCCACGCACGGTGACGTTCAGCGACAGCAGCGGCGTGTCGCGCTTTTCCACCAGCGCGACGACCGCGCCGTTCGGCAAGGTGGACGATACGAAGCGCGGCAGTTGCACGCCCGCGGCAGCGAACGCTGGCAGCGCGCCCAGTACGGACGCGAGGGCCAACGCGCCCAGCACGAGACGCCGGTTCATCGGGCACCGCCCTGCGCGGACGCGGTCGCAGGCTCGGTCGGCGCCGGCCTGGATTCGAGGATGCCGACCGTGCGGTTCTCACGCCGCAGGACGGTTGCGGCCGCCTGCTGCACTTCCGCGGCCGTGATGCTTTCGTACTCCGCAGGGGCGCCAAAGAGCTTGCGGTAGTCGCCGTGGAACACCTCGTATTCGCCGAGTGCCTGCGCCTTGCCGCTGATGGTCTCGAGTCCGTGCCAGAACCCGGCCAGCGCCTGGTTGCGGGCCTTGGCGATCTCGGTGGCCGTGGGACCTTCCTTCGCCAGCCGGGCGATTTCCTCGTCGATGAGCCGCTCGGTGCGGGCTACATCGCCTCCGGGCGGCACCACGGCGTAGACCCAGGCGAGGCCCGGATCGAACCCGGCATCGAATTGCGTGCCGACGTCGACAGCCGCCTGCTCGCGCGCGACGAGACGCTGGTACAGGCGCGAGGAGTCGCCGCCGCCGAGGATCGACAGCAGGACCTCCATGACACGCGCTTCGCGATCTGCCGCCGCGGCCGTGTGCCAGGCCATCGCGATGAGCGGCGTCTGCGCGTCGCGCTCGATGCGGATGCGGCGTTCGCCGAGCTGTGGCGGCTCCTTTGTCGTGACCGCCGGCGGCGCGGGCTGTGCGGGCAAGGTCGCGAGGTACTGCTCGGCCAGCTTGAACACGGCCTCGGGGTCGACGTCGCCGACGATGAACATCACGGCGTTGTTCGGCGCGTAGTACTGCTGGTAGTAACGCTGCAGGTCGGCAGTGGTCCAGCTTTCGATGTCCGACGGCCAGCCGATGACCGGGATCTGGTACGGGTGCGCCACATACGCGGTGGCCTGCATCTGCTCGAGCAGCGTGCCGAAATTGTCATTGTCGACGCTCGCGCGGCGCTCGGAGTACACGACGCCCCGCTCGCTCGTGACTTTCTCCGGCGCGAAGTCGAGATTGCGCATGCGGTCGGATTCGAGGTCGAAGATGAGCCCGGTCGCCGAACTCGGAAACCAGTTCTGATACACGGTGACGTCGGAGCTCGTGTACGCGTTGTTGCTGCCGCCGCTGCCTTCCATGACCCGGTCGAACTCCCCGGGGGCCCGCGTCTTCGTGCCGTTGAACATCATGTGCTCGAAGAAGTGCGAGATGCCCGTGATGCCGGGCCGTTCGTTGCGGCTGCCCACGCGGTACCACGTGTACATCGCGACATTGGGGATGTCCCGGTCGGGCCACACCACCAGCTTCATGCCGTTCGACAGGGTGCGCGTGACGATCTGATCCATCCCCGGCACCGCGGGCGCCGCCGCCTGTACGGCGACGGCCCATGCCAGCCCAGCGACTGCGACAGCAGCCCTGCACACCACGGTCAGCCTGCCCTGCACGCCGCGCACGCGGCGGCCATCGATGCCGTCATTCTTTACTCGCACGCCGCACTCCCCCGCGCGTCAGCGCTGGCTCTCGATCCAGCGATCGACCTTGGCCTCGAGCACGTCGAGGGGCAATGCCCCATCTGCCAGCACCGCGGTGTGGAACTTGCGCACGTCGAACTTCGGGCCGAGGGCCTTTTCAGCCCGCGCACGCAGTTCGGTGATCTTCAACTGACCGATCTTGTAGGCGAGCGCCTGGCCCGGGATGGCCATGTAACGTTCGGCCTCGGAGACGCGACGCGCCTCGGCTGCGGAACTGTTCGCGTCCATGTATTCGAGCACCTGCTCGCGCGTCCAGCCCTTCGAATGCAGGCCGGTGTCGACGACCAGGCGGATGGCGCGCCAGAGTTCGCCCTCGAGACGGCCGAAGTACTGGTACGGATCGGTGTACATGCCGAGCTCGGGCCCGAGCGACTCGGCGTACAGGCCCCAGCCTTCGCTGTACGCCGTGTAGCCGCCGAAGCGACGGAATCGCGGCAGGTCCTGCTGCTCACGCTGGATCGAGATCTGGAAGTGATGGCCCGGATTCGCCTCGTGCAGCGAGAGCGCTTCCATCGCCCACTTCTGGCGCGCGCGCAGGTCATACGCATTGGCGTAGAAGATGCCGGGACGCGAGCCGTCCTCGCTGGCCGCCTGGTACTGGCCGCCGGCCGCGCTCTTCTCGCGGAAAGGCTCGACGGCGCGCACTTCGTAGTCGGCCTTGGGCAGGATCTCGAACAGCTTGGGCAGTTGCGGGTTGACCTTGCTCCTGAGCGCTTCGTAACCGGCGATCAGGTCTTCGCGCTTGTCGAAGAAGAACTGCGGATCGGTGTTCATGTACTTGAAGAACTCGCTCAGCGTGCCCTTGAAGCCCACCTGCTGCATGACGCGCTTCATCTCGCCGTGGATGCGCGCCACCTCGTCCAGTCCGATCTGGTGGATCTGTGCCGGCGTGTAGTCGGTCGTGGTGATGCGCCGGACGTTGTAGGCATACCAGTCCTTGCCGCCGGGCAGGCCCTCCATGCCATGGCTCAGGCGGGCGTGCGGGATGTACTCGTCCCGCATGAAATCGTGCAGCTTGCGATAGGTCGGCACCACCTTGGTCTCGATCGCGGCACGGTACGCCTGCGTGATGCGCTCGCGCTCGGCGGCCGTGAAGCTCGCCGGCAGGTTCTTGATCGGTCCCCAGAAAAGCGAGTCCTCGGGCTTGGCGACGACCTGCGCCTGCAACTGCGGCAACGTGCGCTCGGCGAGCAGCTTGGGCAACGTGTAGCCGCGCTTGATGCCCTCGCGCATGTTGACGATCGCCTGGTCGCTCCACCGCACGAACCCGTCGAGCCGCTGCAGGAAGTTGTCGTAGTCCTGCACGGTCTTGAACGGCTGCAAGCCGTTGCCCGAGCCCAGCTGCACGAAGCTGTTCGGCGTCGAGTAGAACTGGTTGAGGGGAATGAGTTCGTCGGGGAAGGCAAAGCCCGCGATGTCACGTTCGCGCGCCGACTTGAAGATGTCGTAGGACAACTGGTCCCGCGGCGGCAGCACGGAGCGGTCGATCGTCTTGATGCGAGCCAGGGCATCGCGCTGCAGCTTCTGCTCGGCCGCGATCGCGTCCGGCGCGATGTCCACGACGAACATGGCGTTGTACCGGGGATCACCGATCGACGTGGCGAGGATCGGGTTCTGCTGCAGGTAGGCCTCGAAGTACTCGTCGAAGAACGCGTGCAGCTTCTGTGACTCGGCCTGGGCCCTGTCCTCCGCCCCCGCCACGGCGGGCGCTGCCAGCACGCTGGCGGGCACGACAGCCCAGCCAGCCATGAGCAGGGAGGAAGCGAGCAGGACGAGCCGGGACGGTTGGGTCATGGGTTTTCCGTAGTTGGGCTGGGACAAAGGCGATCCGGGTGAGGCCGGTTCGCGCCGCTGGGTGGGGGAGTTTCGCAAGTTCGCGGGATGCCGGCCACCCCATCCGTGACATACACGATGTCCAATGACCCCATTCCAAGGCAAGGTCCGGGCGAGACACCGCGGGGGCAGGAGGAACATGTTCCAGATCAGGATCCACGGTCGCGGCGGCCAGGGCGTCGTGACGGCGGCCGAGTTGCTGTCGGTGGCGGCATTCCGCGAGGACCGGCACGCGCAGGCCTTTCCCAGCTTCGGGTCGGAGCGGACCGGCGCGCCCGTGGTCGCCTATTGCCGCATCGACGACCGGCCTATCCGCCTGCGGGAACCGATCCTCGCACCGGACGCGCTGATCGTGCAGGACCCCACCCTGCTGCACCAGGTGGACGTCTTCGGCGGGCTGCAACCGGGAGGCTACATCCTGATCAACACCGCGCGGACGTTCGCCGAACTCGGGCTCGCCGAGTTCATGCAGCAGTTTGACGCGGCGCGCCTCTGCACCGTGCCCGCGACCGAGATCGCCCTGCGGCACGTGGGTCGTCCGCTGCCCAACGCGGCACTGCTCGGCGGTTTCGCTGCGCTGTCCGGCCGCGTGTCGCTGCCGGCGGTGGTGGCGGCGATCAATGAAAAGTTCGCGCCGAAGATCGCGGCGGCAAACGCGGCCGCCGCCACCGAATCCTATGAGTTCGTGCTGCGCGCAATGCGCAAGGAGTCCGCCGGTGCTGAAGCAGGTTGAAGGTTCGCAGGCCGTGGCCGAGGCGATCGCGCTCTGCCGGCCGCAGGTCATCTGCGCGTACCCGATCTCGCCGCAGACACACATCGTCGAGGCGCTCGGCCAGCGGGTCGATGCGGGAAGTCTCGCGCCCTGCGAGTTCGTGAACGTCGAATCGGAATTCGCGGCGATGTCCGTCGCGATCGGCGCGTCGGCCACCGGCGCCCGCGCTTACACCGCGACGGCGAGCCAGGGCCTGCTGTTCATGGCGGAAGCGGTCTACAACGCGGCGGGGCTCGGCCTGCCGATCGTCATGACCGTCGCCAATCGCGCGATCGGCGCCCCGATCAACATCTGGAACGACCACACGGACGCTTTGAGCCAGCGCGACTGCGGCTGGCTGCAGTTGTTCGCCGAAGACAACCAGGAAGCGCTCGACCTGCACATCCAGGCCTTCCGGCTCGCCGAGGAGCTGTCGCTGCCGGTGATGGTCTGCATGGACGGCTTCATCCTGACGCACGCCTACGAGCGCGTCGACATGCCGACGCAGGCGCAGGTGGACGCGTACCTGCCGCCCTATGAGCCGCGCCAGGTGCTCGACCCGGCCGAGCCGGTCTCGATCGGCGCGATGGTCGGGCCCGAGGCGTTCATGGAGGTGCGTTACCTGGCACACGTCAAGCAGCAGCAGGCGCTGGAACTGATCCCCGCGTGGGCCGACGAGTTTCGCCGCGTGTTCGGCCGTCCGAGCGGCGGACTCGTGCACGAGTACCGCACCGAAGACGCGGACGTCATCGTCGTCGCGCTGGGTTCGGTGCTCGGCACGATCAAGGACACCGTCGACGCGATGCGCGAGCAGGGACGCCGGATCGGCGTGCTCGGCATCACCTGCTTCCGCCCGTGGCCATCGGCCGCGGTCTGCGCGGCGCTCGCGCACGCGCAGCGCGTGGTCGTGCTGGAGAAAAGCCTGGCCGTCGGCATGGGCGGCATCGTGGCCAACAATGTATCCGCCGCGTTTGCTGGCTCGCCTGACCGCGTGCACGCCGTGATTGCCGGCCTCGGCGGACGCTCGATCACGCGCAGCTCACTGCAGGGCGTGTTCGAGCGGGCGCTGGCCGGCACGCTCGAACCGCTGACGTTCCTGGACCTCGATCATGCCCTCGTCGACCGCGTGCTCGAGCGCGAACGCAGCCAGCGGCGTTCCGGGCCGATCGCGGAAGGCATCCTCAAGGACATCGGCGTCGTCGCCGCGAAGACAGGCTGAGGCGCAACGCATGAGTTACCAACCCATCCGCTTTTACCAGACCGGCACGTTCACGGTCGGCAACCGCCTGCTGCCCGCGGAGCAGCGTTCGGTGCAGTCCGGCCGGGAACGCACCAACTCACTCAATTCGGGGCACCGCGCCTGCCAGGGCTGCGGTGAGGCCCTTGGCGCGCGCTACGCGATCGACGCGGCGATGGCCGCGACCAACCGGCAACTCGTGGCTGCGAACGCCACCGGCTGCCTCGAAGTGTTTTCGACTCCGTACCCGGAAACGTCCTGGCAGATTCCCTGGATCCATTCGCTGTTCGGCAATGCGGCAGCCGTGGGCACCGGCATCGCCGCGGCGCTGCGCGTGCAGGGCAAGCGGGACATCCGCGTCGTGGCCCAGGGTGGCGACGGCGGCACCACCGACATCGGCTTCGGTTGCCTGTCGGGCATGTTCGAGCGCAACGACGACGTGCTCTACATCTGCTACGACAACGAGGCGTACATGAACACAGGCGTGCAGCGCTCGTCGGCCACGCCACCGACCGCGCGCACCAACACGACGCTGCCGGTCGGCGACGCAACGGGCGCCCGCTTCGGCCAGGGCAAGAACCTGCCGCGGATCGCCATGGCCCACGAGATACCGTACGTCGCGACAGCGACGGTCGCAGAACTGCGGGACCTCGAGGCCAAGGTGCGCCGGGCGATGGAGTTTCGCGGCGCGCGCTACATCCACGTGCTGGTGCCTTGCCCGCTGGGCTGGGGGCACGGCTCGGCCGAGACGATCAAGATGGCGCGCCTCGCCAAGGAGACCGGTCTGTTCCCGGTGTTCGAGGCAGAGCACGGCGAGGTCAAGAGTGTCTCGAAGATCCGCAAGCAACTGCCGGTGGAGGAGTACCTGAAACCGCAGACGCGTTTCGCCCACCTGTTCAAGCCGCCGGGACACGCCGACCTCGTTGCCCGCATCCAGGCGCTGGCCGATCGCAACGTGCAGCGCTTCGGGCTCGTCGGCGAGGCGGAGGACGCAGCATGAAGAAGCCGTTTGCCATCACGCTCGATCCCGGCTCGAGCCTGGCGAATCACACGGGATCCTGGCGCACCGTGCGCCCGGTGTACGTCGATCGCCTGCCACCCTGCAACGATGCCTGCCCCTCGGGCGAGAACATCCAGGGCTGGTTGTTCCACGCCGAATCAGGCGACTACGAAAGCGCGTGGCGCCTGCTGACCGAGGCCAATCCGCTGCCCGCGTGCATGGGCCGCGTGTGCTATCACCCGTGCGAGACCGCCTGCAACCGCGCGCAGCTCGACGAATGCGTCGGCGTCAACGCGATCGAACGTTTCATCGGGGACGAAGCGCTGAAGCACGGCTGGAGCTTCACGCCGCCCGCGCATTCGACCGGCATGCGCGTGCTGGTGGTCGGCGCCGGGCCTTCGGGGCTGTCGGCTGCGTACCAGCTGGCCCGCGCTGGTCACAGCGTGACGATTCGTGAAGCCGGCCCGCTGGCGGGCGGCATGATGCGCTTCGGCATTCCAAAGTACCGCTTGCCGCGCGAGGTGCTCGACGCCGAGATCGCGCGCATCGTCGCACTGGGCGTCACGATCGAACTGAATACCAAGGTGACCGACGTGCCCGCCGCCAAGCGGGACGGTCGCTTCGACGCCGTCTTCCTCGCGGTCGGCGCACACATCGCGAAGCGCGCGTACCTGCCTGCCGGCAGCGCCGGCAAGATGCTCGATGCGGTCGCGGTGCTGCGCAGCATGGAGGGCGAGGAGCGACCGCTGCTCGGACGGCGAGTCGTCGTCTATGGCGGCGGCAACACTGCGCTCGACGTCGCGCGCACGGCCAAGCGGCTCGGCGCGGAGGAATCGGTGATCGTGTATCGCCGCACGCGCGAGAAAATGCCGGCCCACGAGACCGAACTCGAGGAGGCGCTGCAGGAAGGCGTGCTGGTGAAGTGGTTGTCGACGATCCGCGAAGCCGGCGAGTCGTCGATCACGGTCGAGAAGATGACGCTCGACGACAAGGGCATGGCACAGCCGACCGGGGAGTTCGAGACGCTGGCAGCCGACTCGGTGGTGCTGGCGCTGGGCCAGGACGTCGACCTGTCGCTGCTCGACGGAGTGCCGGGCCTCGAGATCGACGGCGGCGTGGTCAAGGTCGACGCGCACATGATGACTGGCGCGCCCGGCATTTTCGCGGGGGGCGACATGGTCCCCGGCGAGCGCACCGTCACCGTAGGCATCGGGCACGGCAAGCTCGCGGCGCGCAACATCGATGCCTGGCTGCGCGGCGAGGCGTGGTCGCATCCGCCCCGTCACGAACTCGCGTCGTTCGACAAGCTCAACACGTGGTACTACTCGGATGCGCCCAAGGCCCAGCGTCCCGTGCTGGACATGGTGCGGCGGCAGTCGACGTTCGAGGAAGTCGTCGGCGGCTTCGACCGGGCGACGGCGCAGTTCGAGGCACGTCGTTGCCTGAGTTGCGGCAACTGCTTCGAGTGCGACAACTGCTACGGCGTTTGCCCCGACAACGCGGTCATCAAGCTCGGCGCCGGCAACCGCTATGCGTTCAACTACGACTACTGCAAGGGTTGCGGGCTCTGTGTCACCGAATGCCCTTGCGGGGCGATCAGGACGCAGGCGGAGGAGATTTAGGAAGGGGTTAGGAAGGACGAGGAGGACAGGAAGGACAGGAAGGACAAGACGGAAAGCAGGACAAGAAGGTTAGGAAGAACGCGCACGAGTGTCCTTCCTCGCCTTCCTGCGCCTTCCTGTCCTTCCCGTCCTTCCGGACCCCTGACCCCTCCCCTTCCCCCTTCCGCTACTTCTTCACGAACTTGAGCGTCATGCGGTCGGACTCGCCGATCGCGATGTACTTGCTCTTGTCGAAGGCCGGATCTTCATCCTTGCCGGAGCCGTACGCCGTCGAACGCAGGTTTGGCGGCAGCGTCCACACGCCGAACGGATGGTCTTTCGTGTCTTTCGGATTCGCGTTGATTTCCGACTTGCCCGCCAGCACGAAACCCGCCTTTTGCGCCTGCTCGATGACGTAGCGCTCGCTGACGTAGCCGCTCGCGGGGTCTTCCTTGCCGTACGCGGACGCAGGGGCGCGATGCTGTTCGATGGCCAGGATGCCGCCCGGCTTCAGCGCCTTGTAGAACTCCTTGAACGTCGCCTCGACCGTGCCCGGCTCGGACTGCATCCAGCCGTGGATCGAGCGCGCGGTCAGGATGAAATCGAACAGGTCGGCCGGCAGCGTCTTCGATACCGCGCCCCAGTTGAGGATGCGCACGTCGCCGTAGAGGTCGGGCCGGGTCGTGTACTTCGCCGTGAAGTCTGCGCGCGCTTTGCGCGAGCCATCCGAGAGCTTGGGATTGGCGAGGTCGGCGCCCGTCACATAGTACGAACCGCCCGTGAGGTGCGCATACGGCGCGAGGATGTCGGTCCAGTAGGGGTTCGAACCGGGCTGGATCTCGAGGATGTTCATCTTCGGCCGCAGGCCCCAGAACGTCAGCGCTTCGACCGGGTGGCGCGACGCGTCGCGCGACTTCGCCTCGTCGCTGCGCCACTCGCCGTACACGGACGCATACAGCGCCTTGTCGTCGGTCATTGCACGACCGCTGTCATCGACACCCTTGGCTGCGGGGCCCGGCGGAGAGGCCGCGAACGACGTGCCGACGTGCAGCACGGCGACGGTAGCAATCAACAACGCTTGGATCGAAGACGACGACATGGCTCCACTCCTATGGATGCGGTTCTTGTCCCATTAGGCGGGAGACTCGGGGCAGATTCAATGCGGCCCAAAAAAACGAAGGCCCCGGCGCTTGCGCGACGGGGCCTCGTTTGCAACCCGCGGGCGGTTGCCTCGTCGATTACATGCCCGAATCCGTGCGGATCAGCATGACGCGACGGTTCAGCTGGCGGCCTTCGGCCGTCGCGTTGTCCGCGATCGGCTTGAGCTCGCCATGACCGATCGAGCTCAGGCGAGCCGGATCGACACCGCGCGACGACAGGTAGTCGAACACAGCCTTGGCACGACGATCCGACAGGCCCTGGTTGTAGGCTTCCGTACCGACGCTGTCGGTATGACCTTCAACCATCGCCTTGGCGAACGGCACGTCGCCCATGAACGTCACGACGCGCTCGAGTTCCGTGATCGACTCAGGGCGCAGCTCGGCGCTGTCGAAGTCGAACAGGAGCTTGAGGGTCTGCTCGAGCGGGCAGCCGACCGAGTCGACCTTCGCGCCAGCCGGGGTGCCCGGGCACTTGTCGGCTTCGTCGCAGACGCCGTCGCCGTCCGTATCCACGCACTTGGCAGGCGGGGGCGGGGGCGGGGGCGGGGCAACGACCGGAGCAGCTACCACGGGCGCCGGGATCATGCGGCCGAAGCGATAACCGACGTGCAGGCCATAAACCCACGGGTTGATGTCGGCGGTACCGACGTCAACACCGTTCAGTTCCACATCCGACGACATGTCGATGTAACGCACGTTGGCGTTGAAGAACCAGTTGCGCTGGCCGATGTCGACGCCGACCTGACCAGCAGCGCCGATCGAGTCGTCGAGCTTGATGCTCGAACCCGAGAGTGCGCCGCGGGCCTCTTCACCTGAGAACAGCGTGTAGTTGACGCCCGCGCCGATGTAGGGGCGGAACATGCCGTTCGGGTTGAAGTGCCAGTTCAGGCTCAGCGTCGGCGGCAGCACGTCGACTTGCCCGACGCGGTCGAGCGGGCGGCTGCCCGTGTCGAGGTCGAGGCCATGCGTCGCCGGCCACGCCAACAGCAGCTCGGTGCCGATGTGCGGGGTGATCATGTATTCGATCGTGCCGGTCGGCGTGAGGTCGCTGTCGACGACAACCGCAGGACCACCGAGGTCGAGGTTGTACGAGTCAGGATTGATCTGCGAGATACCGACGCGGAACAACCACTTGCCCGGATCGTAGGTGCCCGCATCCTGGGCCTGGGCGGCGACCGGAGCCGCGAGCGCGGCAGCGACAGCCAAAGGAATGAGATAACGAGATGACATTGAGGCGTTCTCCTTGTGGCTTTTATGCCATGCAATATAAATTCGTCGGCGGCCTTCGACCGCCAGCCCGTCACCACACCCAAGACGGACGCTATGAGCTCAGCTGCCCAATTTTCGGCGTAAACGTGGTCCAAAGTCCAGTGCGGTAAATTGGTAACTCCTGTCAGCGCCCTCCCGCACCCCTGCTTTGGGCCCCGCGAACGTCGTTTCACCGGAGAATTTGATGCTTTTTGGCAACAACGGGTCGTATTCGGGACAATTGACAGCCCGCCGCGCGCGGCTCGGCGGAGTGCTGCTGACCGTCGGGACGGCCCTGTTCGCGCAAAACGGAGTGGCCTTCGGCGCCCTTCCGGCCACTCCGGCAGCCCGTCCGGCGACGGGCGACCTGATCCCGTACGAGAAATTCCAGCTCGACAACGGCCTGACCGTGATCGTCCACACGGACCGCAAGGCACCGATCGTTGCGGTCAATCTCTGGTACCACGTCGGCTCGAAGAACGAGCCGGCCGGCAAGAGCGGATTCGCGCATCTGTTCGAACACCTGATGTTCCAGGGTTCGGAAAACTACGACGACGAGTATTTCAAGCCGCTGGAGCAGGTCGGCGCGACGTCGATGAACGGCACCACGAGTTTCGACCGCACCAACTACTTCCAGAACGTCCCCACCACAGCGCTCGATCTCGCGCTCTGGATGGAATCGGATCGCATGGGGCACCTGCTCGGCGTCGTGACGCAGCCGCGGCTCGACGAGCAGCGCGGCGTCGTCAAGAACGAAAAGCGCCAGAACGAGAACCGCCCCTACGGCAAGGTCGCGGAGACCATCTACCGCGCGAGCTTCCCCGTGGGACATCCGTACCGCAGCCTGCCGATCGGCTCGATGGCGGACCTCGACGCCGCGTCGCTCGACGACGTGCGCGAATGGTTCAGCACGTATTACGGCGCCGCGAACGCTGTGCTGGTGCTGGCTGGCGACATCGACGTGGCCACGGCGCGCGCGAAGGCAGAACAGTACTTCGGCCACATCGCGCCCGGGCCCGCCCTCACGCGCCCCGGCGTCTGGATCGCCGCGCGCTCCGACAGTCGCCGCGAGACGATGTACGACCAGGTCGCGCAGCCGCGCTGGCAGCGGTTCTGGAACACGCCGCCCGACAACACTCGCGATTCCGAATACCTCGGACTGGTGGGCGAGATACTGGGTGGCGGCAAGACGTCGCGCCTCTACGAACGTCTCGTGTATCGCGATCGACTGGCGGACAGTGCGGCGGCCGGGCAATCGCCGCTCGAGATCGCCGGACTGTTCACGCTCTCTGCGGACGTCAAGCAGGGCGTGCCGGTCGAGCGCGTCGAAGCGGCGATGATGGAGGAACTGCAGCGCTTCATCGACAAGGGCCCGACGCCGGCGGAACTCGAGCGAGCGCGCATCGCGATCCGGGCTGGCTTCATCCGCGGCCTTGAACGCATCGGCGGATTTGGCGGCAAAGCCGACGTGCTCGCGGCCTGCGAGGTCTACACGGGCGATCCGGCATGCTATCGGCAGTCGCTCGAGTGGATCGATGCCGCGCAGCCGGCTGACCTGCAACGGGTCGCACGCGAGTGGCTGACGCAAGGTGACTACACGCTGGAAGTACTGCCGCAGCCTGCGTTCACCGCAACTTCTGCGGCAGGCGTCGTCGACCGCAAGCAAGGCCCCCCGGTCACGACCCAGTTCCCGGACACCGTCTTTCCGCCACTGCAGCGGCTGCAGCTTTCCAATGGCCTGCCCGTGATCATTGCCGCGCGTCCTGAAGTGCCGGTCGCCCGCGTCTCGGTGCTGTTCAAGGGCGGCTATACCGCCGACCAGGGCCGCAAACCCGGCACCGCAAGCTTTGCGATGAGCCTGCTCGACGAAGGCGCCGGCAAGCTCGATGCGCTCGCGATCGCCGACCGCGCCGAGCGTCTTGGTGCGCAACTGGCCGCCAGCGCGAGCCTGGACACGTCCTTCGCTGCCGTCGCCACCCTGACCGAGCAACTCGACCCCTCGCTCGCCCTGCTGGCCGACGTCGTGCGTCGCCCGGCTTTCCCTGCGCTGGAGATCGAGCGCGTGCGCAAGGAATGGCTCGCCGGCATCGCGCGCGAAAAATTGAGTCCCGATGCCCTGGCCATGCGCGTGCTGCCGCCCCTGCTATATGGTGAGGGCCATCCGTACGGCATTCCGTTCTCGGGCTCGGGCACCGAGGCATCGGTCGCCGCGCTCGAGCGCGCGGACCTGCTCGCCTACCAGCGCGATTTCCTGCGACCCGACAACGCCACGATCATCGTCACCGGTGCGGTGACACCCGCCACGCTGCTGCCGCTGCTCGAAAAGCATTTCGGCGACTGGCGGCCGCCGGCCTCCCCCAAGCCGGACCTGCGCGAGATGCCGCCGGCACCCGCGCCCACAGGCACACGCCTCTTCCTGCTCGATCGTCCGGGCGCGCAGCAGACCACGATCCTGGCCGGCCAGCTCATGCCTTCGAGCCGCGCGGCCGATCGCATCGAGCTGAACACGGCGAACGACGTCCTCGGCGGCACGTTCACGTCGCGCATCAACATGAACCTGCGCGAGGACAAGCACTGGTCGTACGGCTCGCGTTCGGCCCTGCCCGAAACGCTGGGCCCGAGGCCCTGGCTGCTGTCAGCTCCGGTGCAGACGGACAAGACCGTGGAGGCGATCGGCGAGCTGCGCCGTGAGGTCGCCGAGTTCGTCGGCGCGAAGCCGATCACGGCAGAGGAACTCACCAAGGTCCGCGATCGCGACGTGCGCGCGCTGTCTGGCCAGTTCGAAACCAACGCCGCGGTGAGTGGCGCGATCGCGGACATCGTGCGGTTCGGGCGTCCCGACGACTACGTCCGCACCCTGCGCGGCCGGCTCGAGGCGCAGACCGAGTCCGGTGTGCGCGCAGCGGCGGCACAGGCGTTCCGCCCCGACACGCTGACCTGGGTGATCGTGGGCGACCTGTCGAAGATCGAAGCCCAGCTCAGGCAGTTGCCTTGGAGCACGGTGCAAGTGCTCGATGCCGACGGCAAGCCGGTGCGCTGATACGGGCTATCATCACGCACCGGGGAACGGATCCCCGGCTGGAGAGTTGCTGATGCACCACTGCCGCGCGCCATTCACGCATGCCGTGCGCGCAGTCGTGCGCGTGCTGGCGCTCACCGCGTTGTTGACGGCCCCGGGCAGGGTCGGCGCCGTCCCCACGCTCGACGAAGCGGCCGCCAGTCGCTTCGCCGATCTCGCGCTGCATTGCGTGCACCTCGAGTATCCCAACAAGCTCTCGCACACGTTGGCGAGTGATGCCGACGCCAGGCCACCGCGTGAGCTGGCACCGGCGTTTTACGGCTGCTACGACTGGCACTCGTCGGTGCACGGGCACTGGTTGCTGGCACGGCTCGCCAAGCAGTTCCCCGCGGCGCCCTTCGCGACTGCCGCGCGTGCCGCCCTCGCCCGGTCACTCACGCCGGGCAACATCGCCGGCGAGGTCGCGTATTTCCAGGCGCCAGGTCGCGCGTCGTTCGAGCGTCCCTACGGTCTCGCGTGGCTGCTGCAGCTGGCGGCCGAGTTGCGGACCTGGGACGACCCGCAGGCGCGCGCTTGGGCGCAGGCACTCGCTCCGCTGGAGGACGAAGCCGCACGCCGCTTGCGTGCCTGGTTGCCGAAGCTGCAATACCCCATCCGCGTGGGCGAGCACAGCCAGACCGCCTTCGCGTTCGGCCTGGTTCACGACTGGGCCCGTGTCACGCAGGACACGGCCATGCTGGAGCTGATCGAGGCGAGGTCGCGGGCGTTCTACCTGGCCGATGTCGACTGCCCGCTGGCCTATGAACCATCGGGCGAGGACTTTCTGTCGCCGTGCCTGGCCGAGGCCGACCTGATGCGCCGCATCCTGTCCCCGCGCGAGTTCGCCGACTGGCTGCAGCGCTTTCTTCCGGCCATCCCCAGGCGCGTGCAGGCAACGCCCTGGCTCGTGCCCGGCGTCGTGACGGACCGCAGCGATCCCAAGCTCGCGCACATCGACGGACTCAACCTGAGCCGCAGCTGGATGCTGCTCGGCATCGCATCCGGCCTGCCGCCCGGGGACCGGCGCATCGCTGCACTGCAGGCCGCAGCCGCGATGCACGCGCAAGCCGCACTGCCTGCCGTGACAGGTGAGCATTACGCGGGCGGCCATTGGCTCGGCACCTTCGCCGTGTACCTGACGACGCGGGCCGGGCGCGCCAATGCCGCCGCGGCGGCGGCGCCTACCGCCAACGTCCGCTAGAGCGATTCGCCATGGAACGCACCGAGCGCTTTTACAAGATCCAGAACCTGCTGCGCAGCCGCCGCTACGTGAGCACGCAGGATTTCATGGCCGAACTCGGCGTGTCGCGCGCCACGTTCAAGCGCGACCTCGAATACCTGCGCGACCGCATGCATGCGCCGATCGTCTTCGACCGGGAGCAGGAAGCCTACGGATTCGATCCCAAGGTTGCAGACAGCCAACTGTGGCAGTTGCCCGGCCTCTGGTTCTCTGCCGATGAGTTGCAGGCGCTGCTCACGATGGACCGCCTGCTCGGCGACCTGCAGCCGGGCGTGCTCAGCGAAATGATCGCGCCGCTGCGCAAGCGCCTCAAGGGCTTGCTCGAAAGCGGCGAGCACTCGGCCGAAGACATCGCGCGACGCATCAGGATCCTGTCGATGGGCTCGCGCCGCGTGGTACCGGCACACTTCCGCACGCTGGCGACCGCCGTGCTGACACGCAGGCGCCTGCACCTGCGTCACCAGCGGCGGCAGGACGGCGAGGTGCTCGAGCGCGACGTGTCGCCACAGCGGCTCGTGCATTATCGTGACAACTGGTACCTGGACGCGTTCTGCCACAAGCGACAGGCGCTGCGCACGTTTGGCCTCGACGCGATCGAAGCTGCGTCGGTGCTCGACAAGGAGGCCAGGGAGGTCGCGGAAGACGTGCTGGAGCGCCATTACGCGAGCGGCTACGGCATCTTCGCAGGCGCGACGACGCAGGAAGCGGTGCTGCAGTTCGGCGCCGGCAGCGCGCGCTGGGTGTCGCGCGAGACCTGGCATCCCGACCAGGTGGGCACGCCGCAACTGGACGGCACCTACATCCTGAAGTTTCCGTATGCGCAGGAGCCGGAACTGGTCATGGACATCATGAAGTACGGCGCCGACGTGCAGGTGCTCGCGCCGGAATCGCTGCGCGCGACCGTCGCCGCGAAACTGCAGGCAGCCGCGCGGCTTTACGACTGAATCACTGCAGCGCGTGGCGCTGCGGCTGCACGCCCTCGACCGGCGGCAGGTTCACGTCCGGCGCCACGTACAGGTCGACCTCGCGCTCGAAGTGGAGCGGACCCTCGACGACGGCGCCCTGTTCGATCGTGATCCGCGGATTGCGCGAATCGCCGCCCCAGTTCCACTTCGACTTGTTCTGTTCGACGTGGATGCCGCCCGTCAACTTCGAGCCGGCCAGCAGGCGGATGTCGCCGTTGACAGTCTCGATGCCGCCCGCCACCTGGGCGCCTTCGAGCAGCATCGCGCCGTTCACGTTTTCCAGCCCCCCTTGCACCCGTGCATCCTTGCGCAGGGTGATGCTGCCGTTCACCGCTTCGATTCCCTCCTGCACCTCAGCGGCAGCACCGACGGTGATCGAGCCGTTGACGGTCCCGGCGGAACGCACCACGGCGCGATCTTCGATCTTCAGCGAGCCGTTGACGGTCTCGACGTCCACCGCCCGCGCGCCGGCGCCGATGGTGACCGAGCCGTTGACCGTGCTGACGTCGCCAGCCTGCTCGCCCGGCTCGATCTTGACGCTGCCATTGACCTTGCTGATGTCATTGGCTGCGTGCGCTGCATCGCCAGCGAGGACGGCACCAAAGGCAAAGCAGAGCGTCAGGATGCAACGAGTGAGGTAATTCATGGCGGTCTCCGGGACCCGAGGCGTTTCCAGTGTCCAGTTCGATGCACCGGCCGGGCGAAAGGTTGCAACGCCGCAGGCCGGACGCTGCAACGAGTCGTTCGATACGCTAGGCTCGGGATTCATCCGCAGCCCGACCGGAGTACTTTTCCATGAAGACCCGCGCCGCCGTTTGCCACCAGGCAGGCAAGCCCCTCGTCATCGAGACCGTCGACCTCGAAGGGCCGCGCGCCGGCGAGGTACTGGTCGAGATCAAGGCGACGGGCGTGTGCCACACGGACGAGTTCACCCGTTCGGGCGGCGACCCCGAGGGGCTGTTTCCGGTCATCTTCGGCCACGAGGGCGCGGGCATCGTCGTGGACGTCGGGCCGGGCGTACGCTCGGTGAAGAAAGGCGACCACGTCATCCCGCTGTACACACCGGAATGCCGCGAGTGCAAGAGCTGCACGTCGCACAAGACCAACCTGTGCACCGCCATCCGCGCCACACAGGGCCAGGGCGTGATGCCGGACGGCACCAGCCGCTTCTCGCTCGGCGGCGAGAAGATCCACCACTACATGGGCTGCTCGACGTTCTCGAACTTTACGGTCCTGCCGGAGATCGCGGTTGCCAAGGTCCGTGAGGACGCGCCGTTCGAGAAGATCTGCTACATCGGTTGCGGCGTGACCACCGGCATCGGCGCGGTCATCAACACTGCCAAGGTCGAGCCGGGTGCGAACGTCGTGGTGTTCGGCCTCGGCGGCATCGGCCTCAATGTCATCCAGGGCGCTCGGCTGGCCGGCGCGAACAAGATCATCGGCGTGGACATCAATCCGGGGCGCAAGCGCCTCGCCGAGAAGTTCGGCATGACCCACTTCGTCAACCCGAAGGAAGTCGAGGGCGACCTGGTGCCGTACCTCGTCGCGCTGACCGACGGCGGCGCCGACTACAGTTTCGAGTGCGTCGGCAACACCACGCTGATGCGACAGGCGCTCGAGTGCTGCCATCGCGGGTGGGGCGAATCGATCATCATCGGCGTGGCCGGCGCGGGCCAGGAGATCAGCACGCGGCCTTTCCAGCTCGTCACCGGCCGCGTGTGGAAAGGCACGGCGTTCGGCGGCGCGCGCGGTCGCACCGACGTGCCGAAGATCGTCGACTGGTACATGGACGGCAAGATCGCGATCGACCCGCTGATCACGCACGTGATGCCGCTCGACAAGATCAACGACGCGTTCGACCTCATGCATTCGGGTGAGTCGATCCGCTCGGTGGTGACCTTCTAGGGGAAGGGGTTAGGAAGGCTAGGAGGACAGGAAGGTCGGAACGCGCTCACGCGGACAGAGCCCTCACCCGGCCTGCGGCCGACCTCTCCCGTCGATGCGGGAGAGGTGCCGAACATTCCGACTAGTCCTTCCTAGTCCTTCCTAGCCCCTAGCCCCTTCTGTCAACGGAGAACCGCCGCATGAAGCTCCTCTCCGAACACGCCTGCTGCGGCGGCACGCAGTCTTTCGTCGCGCACGACTCGCTCGAGTGCGCTGCCGAGATGCGGTTTTCGGTTTTCCAGCCGCCGCAGGCGAAGCACGGTCGCGTGCCTGTGCTGTATTACCTGGCGGGCCTCACCTGCACCGAGGAAACCTTCGCGATCAAGGCCGGGGCCCAGCGGCTCGCGGCTGAGCACGGACTCATGCTGGTCGCGCCCGACACGAGCCCGCGCGTGCGCCTGCCGGGCGACGACGCGAGCTGGGACTTCGGCCTCGCTGCCGGCTTCTACGTCGATGCCACCGCGGCGCCATGGTCGGCGCATTACCGGATGTACAGCTACGTCACGCGCGAACTGCCGGCGTTCATCGCGACGCACTTCGCGAGTGCGGATACGACCCGGCAGTCGATCATGGGCCACTCGATGGGCGGCCACGGCGCGCTGGTCTGCGCACTGCGCAATCCACTGCAGTACCGCTCGGTCTCGGCGTTCGCGCCGATCGTCGCGCCCGCGCAGGTGCCCTGGGGCCACAAGGCTTTCGGCAACTACCTCGGGCAGGACACGCTGGACTGGCGCGAATACGACGCGACCCACCTGGTGCACCGCGCGCCGCGTCCGGACGAAATCCTGATCGACCAGGGCCTGGCAGATAAATTCCTCGCCGAGCAACTGCGACCCGATCTATTCGCAGCAGCCTGCGCGGAGTCTGGCCAGAAGCTGCAGCTGCGGCGACACGCGGGCTACGACCACGGCTATTACTTCATCCAGACGTTCATGCCCGACCACGTCGCATGGCACGCGCGGGCGTTGCAGGCAGACTGAGAAACGAGGGAAGCGCCGATGCTGCTGATCGGGATGTTCGATTCGCCCTATGTGCGCCGCGTGGCGATTTCCATGCGGCGGCTCGGGCTGCCCTTCGAGCACCGCAACTGGTCCGTCGGCGCGGACTTCGACCGCATTCGGGCCTACAGCCCCCTGGGTCGCGTTCCGGTGCTGGTGCTCGAGGACGGCACGTCCCTCGTCGAATCGGCAGCCATTCTCGATGCGCTGGACGACCTCGCGGGGCCCTCGCGCGCGCTGCTGCCGGCCACGGGAACCTCGCGGCGCGAGGCGCTGCGACTGCAGTCGCTCGCGGTCGCGGCCGCCGAGAAGGCGCGCGAAGTCGTGCACGAGCGCATGGTGCGCCCACCGGAGAAGTTCCACGAACCCTGGGTTGCGCGTTGCCGTGACCAGATGCACGGTGCGCTCGGCGTGCTCGAGCAGGCCTGCGAGCGGCGTGGGCCGTCGGGCTGGCTGGTGGAGGACCGCCTGACGCAGGCCGACATCACCACGGCCACGATGTGCACGTTCCTGGCTGAATCGATGGCCGTCTTCGACGCGCCCGCGCGCTACCCGCTGCTGCGCGCGCACAACGCGCAGTGCGAGGCGCTGCCCGAATTCGCCGCGACTTATTCGAAGTGGTTCATGGCCGAGGTCAGGCCGGCTTCGTAAGTCAGCAGGTTCAGGCCTCGGCCACTACCGTGCCCTCGCGCGCGGTGAGATCGCGAAACAGCGCCGACAGGCGCTGCGTCATCGGGCCCGGCTGGCCGTCGCCGATCGTACGGCCGTCGACCGTCGTGACTGCCGCCAGTTCACCCATCGTGCCGGTGCAGAACACCTCGTCCGCGCAATAGGCCTGCGTGAGCGTCAGGTCGGTCTCCTCGTGCTCGATGCCGTGCGTGCGGCACAGCTCGAGCACCGTCGCGCGCGTGATGCCTTCGGGACAGGCGACCAGCCGCGGCGTGCGCACCCGCTCGCCCTCGACGAGGAAGACGTGCGTCGCATTGGTCTCGGCGATGAAGCCGCGCTGGTCGAGCATGAGCGCGTCGTCAGCGCCCGCGACGTTGGCCTCGATCTTCGCCATGATCGACTGGATCAGGTTGTTGTGATGGATCTTGGGGTCCATGCAATCGGGCGGAAAGCGTCGCACGCTGCTGGTGATGAGCGAGAGAGCGCCACGCCCGTAGACAGGCGCCTTGTGTTCCGCGAGCACGATCAGCGTCGGACCCTGCGTGTTGAGACGGGGATCCATGCCCGACGTGATCTTGACTCCACGCGTGAGCGTGAGGCGAATGTGCACGCCGTCGAACATGCCGTTCGCTGCGAGCGTGCGACGGATCTCGTTGGTGATGTGCTCGCGCGAGGGAATCTGCGCGAAGGCAAGCGCCCTGGCCGAACGCGTCAGCCGGTCGAGGTGCTGCTCGAGGCGGAAGATGCGTCCGCTGTAGAGGCGCAACCCTTCCCAGACGGCATCGCCGCCCTGCACGGACGAGTCGAACGGGCTGATGCGCGCCTGGTCACGGTGCACCAGTTCGCCGCTGACGTTGACGATCAGGTTGCGGTTGCGTTCGTCGAATTTCTGCAGCACGGAATCACCTCAGGCGCGCAGGCGATGTGCGCGCAGTTTTTCGTACAACGGGCGGCACTGGGCTTCGATCGCGGCGACTGCCGGTGCCAGCGACGGCACCGCCGCGCCAGCGCCCGGCGACGACTGCGACGACGGCGTCTCGAATCCCGTCGACTGTTCGACCCGGTCGTACCAGTGCCTGGCCCAGACGCCGTCCGTAGCGCGCCGCCCGGCGGGCCATGACAGCATGCGACTGGAGAATGGCACCCCGAGCGCGTCGCAGAGCGCCCGCAGCATCGGTTCGGGGCGCTGCAGCAGGTCGGCTGAATCAAGCACGGGCGGCGGACGGCCGGTGCGTGCGACCACGTGCTCGAAGATCTCCACCTGTTGCGGCAGCCCCGTCGCGAGCAGGTCGAACTCCGCCAGCTTCTCGCCGAGCGAGGCCAGCATCGCCGCTGGGTCGCGGATCAGGAACGCGTGCGTCACCGAATCGAGCCACTCCCGGCCCATGTGCGGGAGCAGGTGATGGGACATCTGCTTCTGGTAAAAGATGCGCACGTGAGCCGGCATCGGTGCGACGAGCGAAGCAGCCACGCGACGCCAGTCCGCTTCGTGCGTGGCGATGATTTCGTCGCGGCCGGGATGCTCCAGCCCCGTGACCTTCAGGTAATGAGCGTAGAACGGCTCGTCGACGACGAGCGTGTCTTCGCGGTTGCCCCACGAGCGCATGAAAGCCGTCGAGACGTTGCGCGGTCCCGACCACATCGCGAGCCGCAGCACGCCGTCACCCATCGTGGCCGCCATTCCTGCCCTTCTGCCAGCTGCGGCCGCTGCCGCGCGCGCATATTACGGTGTCGGCTTGCGGAAGCGGTAGATGAACTGGTCGGTCCGGCCGCGGATCGATTCGTCGAACACGAGCTTCGAGTGATCGTCTTCCGGTCGGGCAAGGATCTCGCTGGCCTTGTCGAAGACGAATCCTGCCCGCTCGAATGCGGCGCGGACGACGGCAGGATCGATCCGGTGCAACTGGTCCACCACCTTCGCAGTGTCGCCGCCGGGGCTGGCCACGTGATCCTGCACGACGACGACGGCGCCGGGCTTGAGCGCGCCGTGCAACCGCCGCAGCAACTCGTCAGGGTCCGTCCGGTTCCACGAGCCGTCGGCGGGTCGCCAGTACGCGTCATGAAAGCTCATGACGAACAACGCCGCGTCCAGGGAAGCCGGCGCGAGCTGCAACTCGTCCACTTCTGCGGTGACCTGCCGCACGTTGCCGAGGCGGCCGTCGGCATAGCGCTGCGCAATGCCTTTCTCGGCGAACCTGGCGTAGGGCGGATTGTTGTAGGCGATGACCTGGCCCTTGACGCCCACGGTGCGGGCCAGCAGCTCCGTGTAGTAGCCGCCTGCGGCAAACATGTCGATGACGCGCATGCCGGGCGTCACGCCCAGGAAAGCGAGCAGTTCGCGCGGCTTGGCGACGGGGTCGCGCTCGACGTCGGCCTTGGGACGGTCCGGACTCGCAATCGCCGCCGCGATCGCCGCCGTATCCCGCACCTGCACTGGAGTCTCGGGGAAGGGCTGTCCGGGCGCGCTGGCTTTATCCTCGGTGGCGATGGCCAACGGGCCGGATGCCAACATTGCAATGGCGAAGAGCAGCGACAGGGCGACAGGCGTCTTCATGCAGGGTTCCTCGTTGGGCAGCGAATGGTACTGCAGCCCCGGCGCAGCGCGAATCAATGCCAGGCGCGATACAACATACGCAGCGCGACGACGAGAAGAAAGACGCCGAACGCGGCCGTGAGCTTCCGGCGGTCGAGTGAGTGCGCGAGTCGCGCGCCGAGCGGCGCCACGGCCCACGTGATCGGAGCGATGAGCGCGAGACCCGGCAGGCTGACATAGCCGACCGTCCACGGGGGCAGCTCCGCTGCATCCGGCGGCTGCGCCAACAGGTAGCCCAGCGTGGCCGGCACGGCGATCCAGAGTCCCAGCAGTGCTGCCGTGCCCACCGCCTTGTGCACGGGCTCGCCGAGCAGAGTCATGGTGGGAACACTGAGGGTACCGCCTCCGATGCCCATCATCGAGGACACCGCACCGATCGCCGCCGGGATCAGCGCGCCGCCCACGCCTCCGGGCAAACCTCGCCGCAGCACGACGTGGTCGATGGGCAGCAGCATCTTGAGCGCGGCCGCAAACGCGACGACACCGAAGACGATGGCGAGCACTGCAGGCTCGAGACGCGCAGCCAGCAGCGAGCCGGCCAATGCGCCGACGACGATCGGCACGGACCAGCGACGCACGACGGCAGCATCGACAGCCCCGCGCCTGGCATGCGAACGGGACGACGAGATGGCCGTGGGCACGATCGTGGCCATCGACGTGGCCACTGCGACATGGAGCGCCACTGCGGGCGAGATGCCGGCGGCCTGCAGCGCGAAGTCGAGCGCCGGAACGAGGATGATGCCACCGCCAACGCCCAGCAGTCCGGCGATCAAGCCACCTGCCACGGCGGCGGCGATGAGCGCCGCGATTACGGGCAGCCAGTTTGCGTACGCTTCCATGGCCTCAGCTTCATCGTGGAAAACCGCAGCGATCCCGCTCGCGAGACGCCTTGAACCCCCTGCCGTCGTGGCGCGGTATAGTGCCTGAAAACGACGGGCCGGCGCCCTCGCCCGACCCAACTGCGGGGACAGGACCAAGCCATGAGTGAAACCAGCGGCGGTGAAGTGCTTGCGCGCATGCTGCAGGCGGAAGGTGTCGAGAAAGTATTCGGCATCATCGACGGCACGTATTTCGGCTTCTACTCGAGCCTGCACAAGCTGGGCATCGAGATCGTCACGCCACGCCACGAGACGTGCGCGGCCCACATGGCGGGCGCCTACGCCCGGCTCACCGGCAAGCTCGGCGTCTGCATGGCGAGCAACGGTCCGGGCGTCGCCAACCTGTTGCCCGGTCTCGTCGTCGAGAATGCCGAGGGCAACCGCGTGCTGGCCATCACCAGCTGCCGTCGGCCGCAAATCGTGTATCCAGACCGCGGCGGCACCTACCAGGCATTCGACCAGGTCGGCGCGATCCAGAAGTTCTCCAAGTGGAGCCACGCAGTCGTCTCGTTCGACCGCGTCGCCGAACTGGCGCGCACGGCTTTGCGTCACTGCTGGGAAGGACGCCCCGGCGTCGTGCATCTCGACGTGCCCGAGACGGTCATCAACGGCAAGGTGAAGACCGAAGTCGCCATCTGGAAACCGGCGCAGTTCCGCCGCACGCATGCCATCACGCCCGCCCCGGACCAGGTTGCGCAGGCCGCCGACCTGCTGGCCGCCGCGCAGCTGCCCATCATTCATGCGGGCAGCGGTGTCATTCACGCGGCAGCCTACGACGAGTTGCGGCGGGTGGCCGACGCGCTGCACGCGCCGGTGACGACGAGTTGGGCCGGCCGCGGCGTGCTGCCCGAGACGCACGAGCTCGCGATGCCGATGGCGCTCATCAAGCTCAACAACCAGGTACGCAACGACGCCGACGTGGTGCTGTGCCTCGGCTCACGGCTCGGCGAGACCGACTGGTGGGGCAAGGCGCCCAACTGGCGCCAC
Source organism: uncultured Gammaproteobacteria bacterium (assembly GCA_963846885.1). GTDB lineage: Bacteria > Pseudomonadota > Gammaproteobacteria > Steroidobacterales > Steroidobacteraceae > RPQJ01. The sequence continues at coordinate 14,608 of CAWJXS010000015.1, read as the reverse complement.
CCGTCCGAGCAGCAGATGATCCAGGTGGACATCGATGGCCACATCCTCGGCGCCAACAAGCCCGCGACTCTCGCGGTGCTGGCCGACGTGAAGCTGTTCCTGGCGGCGCTGGCGGTGGAACTGGAGAGCCGCCAGGCCCGCATGAACCTCGACGCCCGTCGCCGGCAGGTTGCGAAGTATCGCGCGACGATCAGCAGCGAACGGGCGAAGCTCGACGAGAAGCTGAGCGACATGGCCGTGCCGATGAACCCGGCGCATGTCGCGCACGTGTGCCAGCAAGTGTTTCCGGAAGGCACCACGCTCGTGGCCGACGGCGGCAACACGGCGGTGTGGGCCATGTTCTTCCACGAGATGCGCGTGCCGAACACGCTGCTCTCCACGTTCAAGTTCGGCATGCTCGGCGCCGGCGTGGCGCAGGCGCTGGGTGCCGCGGTAGCACGCCCGGGCACGCCGGTGTGCTGCATCATCGGCGACGGCGCGATGGGCTTCCACCCGCAGGAAATCGAAACGGCGGTGCGCAATGGCCTGCAGGTCGTGTTCCTCGTGCTCTGCGACAAGCAGTGGGGCATGGTGAAGATGAACCAGCAGTTCGCGCTCAAGCCGCTGAAGACGCTCATCAAGAAGTCGCTGGGACCCGACGAGACGATCAAGGCCGACCTGGGCGAGATCCGCTTCGACAAGCTCGCGGAAGCGATGGGCGCGCATGGCGAACGCGTGGCCGACCCGCGTGAACTGCGCCCTGCCCTCGAGCGTGCGCTGGCCACGGGCGGCCCTGCCGTGATCCACGTGGACGTCGACCCGGTCAAGCACATGTGGGCTCCCGGTCTCATGCATTTCAAGGACATGCATCTAGAGCCCAAGGGCAAATGAACGAACTCGATGCGGTCCGGCTGAACTTCAGCCCGGAATCGCTGATCGCGCTCGACGTCATCCTCGCGTTCGTGCTGTTCGGCGTGGCGCTGGACATGCGCGTTGCCGACTTCAAGGGCATCGTAACGGCGCCGCGCGGCACCCTGATCGGACTGCTCGCGCATTCGGTGTTCCTGCCCGCCGTAGCCTTCGCGCTCACCATGATCCTGCAACCGACGCCGAGCATTGCGCTCGGCATGATCCTGGTCGCCTCGTGCCCGAGCGGGAACATCTCGACGTTCCTGGTCAATTACGGGCGCGGCAACACGGCGCTGTCGGTCACGATCGCGGCGTTCTCGATGCTGAGCTCGGTCGTCTTCACGCCGTTCAACCTGTCGTTCTGGGGCGAGCTGAACCCCCACACGCGACCGATCCTGCACGAGGTGACCCTGAGTCCGTGGGAGGTCTTCGGCACGATCGTCGTGCTGCTCGTGATTCCGACAGTGCTCGGCATGTTGACGGCGCATCACTGGCCCGCGTTCGCCCGCCGCATCCGCGGCTCGTTCCGCATTCTCTCGCTGCTGTTCTTTGCCCTGTTCGTGCTCGGCGCGCTGGTCGCGAACTGGGACTTCTTCATGCAGTACGTCGAGCGCGTGGTGCTGTTCGTGTTCCTGCTGAACGCGTTCGCGCTGCTCACTGGCTACTACACGGCGAAGGCGGCGCTGCTGCCGGAAGCGGATCGACGCGCCGTCTCGCTCGAGGTCGGCATCCAGAACTCCGGTTTCGGGCTGGTCCTGGTCTTCAACTTCTTCGACGGTCTCGGCGGCATGGCGATCGTCGCAGCCTGGTGGGGCATCTGGCACATCCTGGTGGGCACCACTCTCGCCGCGTACTGGCGCAGGCATCCGCCGCCGGAACTCACGGCGCAGCCGGCCACGTGAGCGCGCCATGAGCGGTCGCCGCATTTTCGTCACCGGGGGCGCAGGCTACCTCGGCAGCACGTTGCTGCAGGCCCTGGCGCCACGACTGCAGGCGGGCGAACTCGACTGCATCGTGGCCAGCGACGTGCGTCCGCTGCCGCCGGCGGCGCAATTGCCCCACGTCGAATACCTGCAGCACGATGTGCGCGAGCCCGGACTGGAGCAGGCGCTCACGGCGCACCGTATCGACACGGTCGTGCACCTCGCGGCAATCGTCACGCCGGGCGCCAGATCAAATCGGGCACTCGAGTACGAAGTCGACGTCACCGGAACGCGCAACGTGCTCGAGGCATGCGTGTCGAGCGGCGTGCGCCAGGTCATCGTCACGTCGAGCGGGGCCGCGTATGGCTACCACGCAGACAACCCCGAGTGGCTGCAGGAAACCGACCCCATCCGCGGCAACGAGTCTTTCGCATACTCGCACCACAAGCGGCTGGTCGAGGAAATGCTCGCCGATTACCGCGAGCGGCACCCCGCTCTGCGCCAGGTGGTGCTGCGCGTCGGCACGATCCTCGGCGAAACGACCCGCAACCAGATCACCGCATTGTTCGACCGGCCGCGACTCATCGCGATCCGCGGGTCGCGCAGTCCGTTCGTCTTCATCTGGGACCAGGACGTCGTCGGCGTGATCGCCCATGCGATCGCGACGGGTGCCGCCGGAATCTTCAACGTGGCCGGCGACGGCGCGCTCAGCATCCAGGAGATCGCGCAGCGGCTGGGCAAGCGCTGCGTGACCGTGCCGGCGCCCCTCCTGCGTGGCGTACTCGCCGTGCTGCATCGACTCGGCTGGGTGCAGTACGGTCCGGAGCAGGTGGATTTCCTGCGGTATCGTCCGGTGCTGGACAACCGTCGCCTCAAGACCGAACTGGGTTACGTGCCGCGCAAGACCTCCGCCGAAACCTTTGATTTCTACTGCCGCGCGCACGGCCTCGGCCCGGGCGCACGATGACTCGGCAGCGACGGTCGTTTGCCGGGGCTACGGTCGTCATCAGCGGGGCGGGCGGTGGCCTCGGTCGCGCGCTGGCACGACGGTTCGCGCAGGCGGGCGCCCGCATCGCAGGCCTGGATCGCGACGCAGCCGCGATCCAGTCGCTGGCCGCCGAATTGACGCAGGCGGGCGCGGACATCCTCGCGCTGCCCTGCGACGTCACCGACCAGGACGCATGCCGCGCCGCGATCGACGCGGCGTGCGAGCGTTTCGGCCGCATCGACGTGGTCGTCAACAACGCCGGCCTTTCGCACCGCAGCCCGTTCGCCGACACCGATCCAGCCGTGTTGCGACGCGTGATGGACGTGAACCTGTTTGGGGCCATCCACCTGACCCACCCCGCGCTGCCCGCGTTGCGCCGCTCGCGCGGGCTGATCGTCGCGATTTCGAGCGTGGCGGGCTTCACGCCGCTGATTGCCCGCACCGGCTATGCGGCCAGCAAGCACGCGCTGCACGGCTTGTTCGAGAGCCTGCGTACCGAAGTCGCCGCCGACGGGATCGACGTGCTGCTGGCGTGCCCTTCATTCATCGCGACACGCATCGATCGCAACGCGCTCGGCGCGCAAGGCGGTGCCGCATCGCATCCACAGGTGGTCGTGGGCCAGCCGCTGCAACCGGACGACGTGGCCGCGCGCATCTTCAGGGCGTGCGAACGGAGTGAGCGACTGGTGCTGATCGGGCGCACTGCGCGCGCCGCATGGTGGCTGAGCCGCTGCGCACCCGCGCTGTATGAGCGGATCATGGCGCGACGCCTGCGTGACGAGATGATGCCGTGACGGTCGCCGAGCCGTCGGCCACTGCCGACGCGCGGCCCAGGCGTCTATCGACGATCCTGACCGACATCGCCAACGACCCGGGGCGCGAAACCATCACGATCGCGGACATTCGCGACGCCATGGGCGACCGGGCTTTCGGCGCATTGATGTTCGTCTTCGCCGCGCCTAACACGCTGCCGGTGAACGCCCCGGGCGTTTCGGTCGTGCTCGGCATTCCACTGCTGTTCCTGTCCCTGCAGCTGGTGGCCGGCCTCGCCGTGCCATGGCTGCCCCGTGCCCTCGTGCAGCGCGCCGTCTCGCGCCCCCGATTTGCGCGCGTGATGCAGTACGTCGTGCCGTGGGTGCGGCGCGCCGAAACGTTCTCACGCCCGCGGTGGCCGCTGCTCGCGGCCGGCCTGGCGGAGCGGCTGATCGGCCTGTGGTGCGCCTTCCTGAGCGTCGTGCTGATCCTGCCGGTGCCTTTCGGCAACATGGGACCGGGGATCGCGATCTGCATCCTCGCTTTCGCACTGCTCGAGCGCGACGGCAAGGCGACGGTCACCGGCTTCTGTCTTTCGGTCGCCGCACTGGTCCTCGCGTGGGGGGTGATCCTGGCGATCGTGAAGGCGGTATCCTTGCTCGTCCGCCACTGGCTGGGCATTTAGCGGCAGCGTGTCAAAGGGGAATGACAAGATGAAGATCCAGGTCAAGCACTCGCTCAAGACGGACGTCGCAGCGGCCTTCAAGCTCTGCACGGAGCAGAAAGCCCAGGAGGCGGTTTACGCCAAGCTCGGCGGCTCCGACCTCAAGATCAAGCGCGAGGGTCGCGCGCCCAACGTGGTCCTGCGAATTTCCCGCAAGATGCCGGCCAACCCGCCGGCTGCGCTCAAGCGGCTGGTGCCCGCCACCAACGACGTTTCCCACGTCGAGAAATGGGCCGCCGCTGGCGACGGCTACGCGGCCGACATCGTGGTCGAGATCAAGGGCGTGCCGGTGAAGATCGTCGGTACCAAGGCCCTGCAGCCGGAAAAAGGCGGCAGTTCCGTGCAGTGGACGTTCGACATCACCAGCGGCATCCCGCTGCTGGGCAGCGTGATCGCGTCTTTCGCAGGGGACGAACTCAAGAAAAACCTCGAGGACGAGTTCAAGGTCCTGAAGGCCTCGGTCTAGTCCGTCGCCCGGTCCGCTGCGGCATTTTTGCTGCGGCGCATCTAGCCAGAAGCGAAATACAAGCCCGTCCCGGCCGGGCGTAATCTGGCGGCATGGCCAGCATGTCGTCGATGGACCGGGCTTTCTTTTTGCTCGAAACCGAGCAGCGCCCCATGAACGTGGGTGTGCTCGTGGTGCTCGCCGGAAAGAAGCCTGTACGGGGCCTCCCCTCGGATGTACTGGTCCGCCGCATGCTGCGCTGTCCGGTCGGCGCACCTTTCAACCAGCGGCTCGCCCCGAGTCCTCTGGCCGGCTGGCCAACCCTGATCCAGGACGACTCGATCGACCCGGCCCAGCAGGTGTTTCGGCACCGTCTGCCCGACGGCAGCGAACTGCAGACGTTGTTCGACCGGGTCTGCCAGATCCATTCACATCGCCTGGACCGCAGCCGTCCGCTGTGGGAAATGCACGTGTTCGACGGACTCGCGAACGACCGGGTCGGGATGTACTTCAAGACCCACCACGGCCTCATCGACGGCATCGGCTTCATCCGTGTCGTGCTGAACACCGTGTCCGCCTCGGCAGGAGGTCGCAAGCCCCAGGCGCTCTGGCAGGGGCTGCCACAGCCACCCCAGGCTCGGACCTCCAACGGACCCGTGGCACCCAAGCCTTTCAAGATGTTGCAAGCGGGCTGGCAGGCGGGTCGCACAGCCCGCGATCTTGCGCGCCTGGCGTGGCACGTCGGCCGGCGCGACTTAGGGCTCGGCCGGGGGATGGCGGCGCCGTTCCTGGCGACACCCGACGTGCTCAAGGCCCCGCCCTCGCCCAATCGTGTGCTCGGTCATTGCTCCCTGCCGCTGGAGCGAGTGCGCACGATTGCGCGCCGGGCCGATGCCAAGGTGAATGACGTGCTGCTGGCGACGCTCGACGTGGCGCTGAACCATTACCTGGCCGAACGTGGATTGCGCGTGCGCCGGCCGCTGGTCGCGGACATGCCGGTGGCATTGCAAGACGGCGAAGGCGCCGGCAACCGCATCACCATCCTGCAGGTGCCGTTGGGGCAGCCCGGCGCGACGCCGGCGCAGCGACTTGCCGACATCGTCGCCGAGACCCGCGAGGTCAAGGCCGAGGTCCGCTCGATCAGCCCCGACGCGCTGTTCATGTACTCGATCGTCGAGCACGCCGTCGCGAGCGCCATCGAGTCGCTGAACCTGGGCGACCTGCCGATGCTGGCTAACGCAGTGATTTCGAATCCGGCGGGCCTCGACGGCAAGGTCTACTGCAACGGCTTGCCGGTCGAACTGGCGCTGCCGGTGTCCGTCGTCGCGCACCACCAGGTCCTGAACATCACGATCAGCAACTACGCCGACGAGCTGCACGTCACGTTCATCGCCTTGCGCGAGGCCATTCCCGACGTGCAGCGACTGGCAGATGCCACCCAGCTCGCTCTCGTGGAACTCGGGCGATCGGTCCGGCCCCGCCGCTCCGCCCGCGTCGGCGGAGTCCGCAAAGGGCGCAAGGAATCCGCGTCGACCCGCCGCGCACCCCTTCCAAGGCGACCGCCGTCAGTGTGATCATGCACCCCGCGTTCGCCGCCGGGGGATGATGACCATGCATGGACTGATGATGGATACGCCGCTCCTGATCACGGAGATCATGCGGTTCGCCGAGCGCAATTTCGCCGCGCGCGAAGTCGTCTCCGTCACCTTCGACAATCCGCGGCACCGCACGACGTGGGGCGAAATCTTCCGCCGGGCGCGCAAGCTGGCCAACGCCCTGCATGCTGCGGGCGTGCGCCCGGGCGACCGCATCGCGACGCTGGCGTGGAACGACTATCGCCACCTCGAGTTGTATTACGCGGTTTCGTGCATGGGGGCCGTGCTGCACACCGTGAATCCACGGCTGTTCCCGGAACAGCTCGAGTTCATCATCAATCACGCCGCGGACAAGCTGCTGTTCGTCGATCCCACGCTGCTGCCAGCGCTGGCGCCGCTGCAGGGCAAGATCCCCACGGTGGAACGGACGATCGTGATGACGTCTGCGCAGGCGATGCCGCCCGCCGTGGCGGGCACCCTGCCCGATTACGAATCGTTCATCGACGGGCACGCCGACACGTTCGACTGGCCCGCGCTCGACGAAAGGACCGCCAGCGCGCTCTGCTACACGTCGGGCACGACGGGTGATCCCAAAGGCGTCCTGTACAGCCACCGGTCGACGGTACTGCACGCTTACGGCGGCTCGCTGGTGGATTCGATGGGTCTGTCGGCTGGGGACACGGTCCTCGCAGTGGTCCCGATGTTCCACGCGAACGCGTGGGGGTTGCCGTACAACGCGCCGATGGTCGGGGCGAAGCTCGTTTTCCCCGGACCCAAGATGGGAGACGCGGCGACCATCACGCAGTTGCTCAACGAAGAGCAGGTGACGCTGGCCGCCGCGGTGCCCACGGTATGGATGCTGCTGCTGAATCACCTGGCGCAGACCGGCGGCAAGCTCACGTCGCTCCAGAAGACCGTGATCGGCGGGTCGGCCGTGCCGATCCAGATGATCCGCGATTTCCGCGACAAGCATGGCGTGACCGTGATCCAGGGCTGGGGCATGACGGAACTGAGTCCGCTCGGCACGGTGAGCACGCTGCGCGCGGAACAGCTGGCGTTGCCGGCCGAGGACCAGGCGCAACTGCGCGCGAAGGCCGGGCACGGCATCTTCGGCGTCGAGATGAAGATCGTCGACGACGAGGGCAAGGACTTGCCGTGGGACGGCGTGAGCTCCGGCGAGTTGAAGGTGCGCGGGCCCTGGGTGTGCAGCAGCTACTTCCGCCTCGACGTGTCGCCGGCGCATGCGGAGGCAGGCTGGTTCGCGACGGGCGACGTCGCCGTGATCCATCCGGATGGGTTCCTGCAGATCACCGACCGCGCGAAGGACGTGATCAAGTCGGGCGGCGAGTGGATCAGTTCGGTCGACCTCGAGAACAGCGCGTGCGGTCACCCGGAGGTGCTGATGGCTGCAGCGATCGGCGTGCGGCACCCCAAGTGGGACGAACGGCCGATCCTGCTGGTGGTGCCCCGCCCGGGCTGCCAGCCGCAGCCGGAGTCGATCCTGGCGCACCTCGCGCAGCATTTTGCCAAGTGGCAGTTGCCGGACGCGGTCGTGTTCACCGACGCGTTGCCGCTCACCGCGACCGGCAAGATCAACAAGCGTTCGTTGCGCGACAAGTACGGGCAGACATTGCTCGACACCGCGCAAAAATAATTTCTGCGCGAGGAGCGACCGATGTTCAAGCTGCATGGGTTTCCGGTCAGCAACTACACCAACATGGTGGAACTGGCGTTGCTCGAGAAAGGAATCCCCTACGAGTACGTGCTGACGTTTCCAGAGCAGACGCCCGGATTCCTCGGCAGGAGCCCGCGCGGAAAAGTGCCGTTTCTCAGCACTCCGCACGGCTACCTGAGCGAAGCCAGCGTCATCCTCGAGTATCTCGAGGACCAGGGACAAGGCAAGCCGCTGTTGCCGGCCGACTCGTATGCACGCGCAACCGTTCGCGCCCTGATCAAGGAAATCGAGCTCTACATCGAGTTGCCGGCGCGCAGCTGCTTCGCCGAAGCATTCTTCGGCGGGACGCTGCCCGCCGCGATCAAGGACAAGGCGCGCGACGAGCTGGTCGCGGGCTTCGCCGCACTCAAGCGGCACGGCAAGTTCTCACCGTACGTGGCTGGCGACACGTTCACGCTGGCGGACATCGTATTTCTTTACAGCGTCGACCTCGCGGCGACGGTCGGCAAGCAGCTGTTCGGCCTGGATCTGCTCGGTGAAAATCCGCCGGCACAGGCGCTGTGGCAGCAGCTCAACGAGAATCCGCACGCCAAGGCGATCGCCGCCAAGCGCGATGCCGGCATGGCGGCGTTCGTGGCCTCGGTCCGCGCGCGGCTGCAGGCCCAGTCAGCAGGGTCTTAGCGCGGGCAAGCGACCCAGGCCGCGTCGCGCTTAAGCCTGCATGCGTCCCAACAGTGCCTCGGCCTCGCCGAGGGACATGTTCTTCGGCACCGGGTAATCGCGCGCACCCTCGATCATCGCAGCCCGTGCGACCACGGGTACGTCGGCCGGCTTGAGCGCAGCGACCTTCTCAGGGATGCCAACTGCACGATTGAGTTCGCGCACGCGGTCGATGAAGCGCTGCGCGAGCACGTCCTGCGGCTCGCCCTCCTTGCCTGCTCCAATCACTACCGCAAGTTTCGCCAGCCGCTCGCGGGCCAATGGCGAGTCCTTGTTGAAGTCCAGCACGTAAGGCAGCGTGATCGCGTTGGCCAGCCCGTGCGGCACGCCGTACATGCCGCCCAGCTTGTGCGAGAACGCGTGCACGTAACCCACGTACGCTTTGGTGAAAGCGAGACCCGCGTAGAACGAGGCCAGCGCCATGGCCTCGCGCGCTGCCATGTCGTTGCCGTCGTCGTAGGCGCGCTGCAGGTTGCCGAAGATCATGCGCACGGCCGCGACACAGTGCTGTTCCGTATCCGCATGCGGCCAGCGGTTCAGGTACGCCTCGATCGCGTGCGTCAGCGCATCCATGCCGGTAGCCGCAGTGATCGGCTTCGGCATGCCACGCATCAGCAAGGGATCGAGCGCCGCCGCGAGCGGCACCAGTTTCGGGTCGATCACCGCTGCTTTCGAATGCGCGACGGGATCGGTCACCACAGCAGCCACGGTCACCTCGGACCCCGTGCCTGCCGTCGTCGGAATGGCGAACAGCGGCAGCATCGGCTTGCCGACCTTGAGCATGCCGACGAGCTGCGCGGGCGACTTGCCCGAAACCGCCATCGCGCCGATGACCTTCGCCGCGTCGATGGCGGAGCCCCCGCCGACCGCGAGGATCGCGTCGCTGCGATGCGCGCGCACGGCCTCGTAACCGGCCTGCAGCACGGGATACGTCGGGTCGGGCGTAATGCCGTCATGCACGGCCACGTCGATGCCCTGCGACTGCAGCGCGAGGCGCAGTGGCTCGACGAGCCCGAGCTTAACGAGCACGGCATCGGTGACGATCATCACGCGCCGGTACCCGAACTGGCCGATGCTCGCGCACAGTCGCAGCGAGGCGTCGGCCCCGACGAACAGCGTGGGCCGGGGCACGGCGACGGCACGCGACACGGGCCAGGTCAGCGGCTTGAGCAGGCGGTGCGCAAGCAGACGCAGCGCGAAAAGCGAAGACATGGCGGACTGCCTCAATCGCGGATATTGATGCGCCGCATCATGAAACGAACCGTGCCGGCTGCCAAGTCGGGATTACCGGCAGCCATTGCTCATGCCAGCGGCCGTCAGGACGGCAATGCGCCCACAGCCTGCAGCGCGGATTCGTACTGCTTCGCCCGGCGTTCGGCATAGAAGTCGATCGTGAGGCCCAGTGCGACCAGCAGCAGCAGTCCGACAGCAAAGCCGTGCTGCGATGGCTTGCCCATCACGAACACGAAGAACAAGGCGAGCACCACCGCGACCGCGTAGCCGAGCCGGTACTGCGCAAAGCTGTGCACCACTTGCCGGATCCGCGGGCCTTCCTCCGCCGCGAACTGCGCAGGGGCGGCACGCTGCTGCTCGAGCAACTGCGCTGCCTGTGCGTCGCTGCGAAAGTACACGGTGCCGCCCACGCTGAGGCCAAGACCCGCGACGATCAGCAGCGCCATGGCCAACCCGCGGGCAAAGGGCTCGCGCGCCCAGAACCACAGCAGCAGCGCCGCCACGAGGCTGGCGACGCCTGCTGCCAGGATCCAGAACGCCTCGGCCTTCTCGCCGGCGAAATACCAGCGCACGATCTGCTCGAAATCCATGACGTGAACCTGCTCTCAGGGAATGGCGTGGGGCGCGACGCGATCGGACCAGGGCTGCGCCAATTCGATCTGCGCAGCCAGTTGCAGCAACGTGGCCTCGTCGCCGATGCGCGCAGTGAACAGCATGCCCATCGGCAGGCCGTCAGCGGTCCAGTGCAACGGCAGCGAAAGCGACGGCTGCCCGGTCACGTTCGCGACCATCGTATACGGCGAGGATTCGAACACCGGCTCGAAGGCGGCGATGATCTTGTCGCGCTGGCTGAGCAAGGCGGCGCCCGGCAGCGAGGTGAGCAGGCGCAGCGCCCTGCGCTGCATGGCGGGCAACTGGTGCGCGCCGATGGGCAGCGGGGGCACGCCCACCGTGGGCGTGAGCAGCACGTCGAAGGCATTCGACCACTCGAGCCATTGGCGCGAGAAGGCCTGCATCGTCCACAGCGCGGTCGTCACTTCACCGCCCGACTGGGCCTCGCCCATGCGCGCCAGCACCCACGTGGCCAGTTCCACGTCTTCGCTGCGGGCCTCGCGCCCGACGAGTTGCGGGGCCAGGCGCAGCGTCGCGGCCACGTCGGCCGCAATCAGCGCAGCATAGCTTGCGACGAAGGTCGCAGGCGGCAGCGGCAACTTCACCTCGACCAAATGATGACCCAGTCCTTCGAGCAGGCGGGCCGTTCGCGCCAGTGCCTCGGCGTTCTCGGGGTGAAGAGTTTTACCCAGGCCGGGATCGAACGAGACTGCGACGCGCAAGGCCTGCGGCGGACGGCGAATTTCGTCGAGGTATGAGCTGGGGGGCGGGGCAAGCTTCATGAGCTGCTGCGGATAGTCGCCGCACGTCGCGTCGAGCAAAGCGGCGCAATCGCGCACGGTGCGCGTGACGGCATGTTCCCCGATGAAGCCCCACCAGACGTCGGGAGCGGCCGGCCCGGTGGGATTGCGGCCCCGGCTCGGCTTCAAGCCGACGAGCCCGCAATTGGAGGCTGGCGTGCGGATCGAGCCGCCACCGTCGTTGGCATTCGCGGCCGGCACGATGCGCGCTGCCACCGCAGCGGCCGATCCGCCGCTCGAGCCGCTCGACGTGCGCTCGAGGTTCCAGGGATTGCGGGTGGGCCCGAACAGCTCCGGCTCGGTCACGTTCGAGACGCCGAGTTCCGGCGTGTTGGTCTTGCCGAAGATCACCAGCCCGGCTGCGCGATAGCGCCGCGTCAGTTCCTCGTCCGCCTGGGGCACATAGTCGCGGAAGAGACGCGAGCCGCAGCGCATCGGCTCGCCCGCGTACGCCGTCATCAGGTCCTTCAGCAGGAAGGGCACGCCGGCGAGCGGCCCGCCAGGCAGCCCTGCCGCAATCGCATCCCGCGCGCGGCTTTCCATCAGGTGGATGACCGCGTTGAGTTGCGGATTGACGCGGGCCACGCGGTCGAGTGCCTCGTCGAGCAGCTCGGTTGCGCTCACCTGCCCGGTACGCACGAGCTCCGCCAGGCCCAGGGCGTCATACCGACCGTATTCTGCGAATGCCACAGCCGTCCCCCGCTCTTTTGGTTGCGTCATGATCGTCCTTTCGGCCCTCCCTTGCCATCAGCGGCCGTGGCGCGGAAACTGGCCGCTCCCTAGAACTTTTGTTCCACTGCAGTCATGAAATCCATGCACAGCTCGCATAGTCACACCCGCCTGCTGGTCCTGCTGGCGGCCACCCTGCTGCCTCTCGCCGCGGCACTCGCGAAGCCCGTCACGGCAGAACGCATCATCGCCGCCGACCGCGAGCCGCAGAACTGGCTCGCACACGGGCGCACTTACGACGAGCAGCGTTACAGCCCGCTCGACCAGATCAACGCGGGCAACGTGGGCAAGCTCGGGCTCGCCTGGTCCTATGCAACAGGGACGACGCGCGGGCTGCAGGCGACGCCGATCGTCGTCGATGGCCGGATGTACACGACCGGCGTCTGGAGCGTGGTGTACGCACTCGACGCGAAGACCGGCAAGCCGCTCTGGACCTTCGACCCCGAGGTGCCCCGTGCGTGGGGTCGCAATGCCTGTTGCGACGCCGTGAATCGCGGCGTGGCGGTGTGGCAGGGCGCCGTCTACGTCGGCACGCTCGATGGTCGCCTGGTGTCGCTCGACGCGCGCACGGGCAAGAAGCGCTGGGAAGTGAACACCATCGACCGCACCAAGCCGTACACGATCACGGGCGCGCCGCGCGTCGTGAAGGGCAAGGTGCTGATCGGCAACGGCGGCGCCGAGTATGGGGTGCGCGGTTACTTTTCCGCTTACGACGCCGACACCGGCAAGCTGGCCTGGCGTTTCTACACGGTTCCGGGCAACCCGAAAGACGGCTTCGAACGCCCCGAGATGGAGGCTGCCGCCAAGACGTGGACCGGCGAATGGTGGCTCGGTGGTGGCGGCGGCACGGTGTGGGACTCGATGGCTTACGACCCGCAGCTCGACACGCTGTACGTCGGTACGGGCAACGGTTCGCCGTGGGCGCGCGCGATCCGCTCGCCGGGCGGCGGCGACAACCTCTACCTGGCGTCCATCCTTGCGCTCGATCCGGACGACGGGCACCTGAAGTGGCATTACCAGACGACGCCGAAGGAGAACTGGGACTACACGGCCACGCAGCACATCATCCTTGCGGACTTAAACCTCGACGGCAAACCGCGCAAGGTGCTGATGCAGGCGCCGAAGAACGGTTTCTTCTACGTGCTCGACCGCGTCAGCGGCGAACTGCTCTCGGCCGACAAGTACATTCCCGCGACGTGGGCGACCCACGTCGACATGAAGACGGGCCGTCCCGTGGAAACTCCCGAAGCGGACTGGAGCAAGGAGACGCGGATCCTGATCCCCGCGCAGCTGGGCGGACACAGCTGGCATCCGATGGCGTTCAACCCGCGGACGGGCCTGGTCTACATCCCGGCGATGCAGCCGGCAGGCATCTTCCCGCCGTCGACGGAGTTCCAGCAGACCGGCAAGTACACGCGCCGCGACATGTTCTGGAATCCCGGTGTCGACTGGAACAACTACGCCAACACGATCTACGCGCTGGCCGCGCAGATGGGCGGCTCGCTGCCGAAGGACCACGGTTACCTCAAGGCGTGGGACCCGGTCGCGAAGAAGACGCGCTGGGAGATCGAACATCCGGCGTTCTGGAACGGGGGCCTGCTCACGACCGCCGGCAACCTGCTGTTCCAGGGCACGGGCGACGGCCGGCTCGTCGCGTACAGCGCAGACGAAGGCAAGATCCTGTGGGCAGTGCCGACGATGGTCGGCATCGTGGCGCCGCCCGTCACGTATTCGGTTGACGGCGAGCAGTATGTCGCCGTGATGGCCGGTTACGGCGGCGCCGGGGCCATCACCGCCGGCGACCCGCGCACGATGGCGTCCGGCAAGTACTTCAACGAAGGCCACGTGCTCGCGTTCAAGCTCGGCGGCACGGTACCGATGCCGAAGATCGCGGAACGCAACCTGGACATCCCCGAACCACCGGCCATCGCAGCAACTCCTGCGCAGCTGGAGAACGGCAAGAGCAAGTTCGCGTCCACGTGCATGGTGTGCCACGGACCGCTGGTGATCTCCGGCGGCGTAGTACCGGACCTGCGCCGGCTGCCGGCCGAGAAACACGCGCTGTTCAAGCAGATCGTCTATGACGGGATCATTCACGGCGCCGGCATGCCGCGCATGGGCGACCTGGTGACGGAACAGGACGTGCACGACATCCAGGCGTACATCGTCGAGCGTGCGAACCAGGACCGTGCCGCCGTGGCGTCCGCCACGGCGAAAGAGTAAATCGTCGCGGCCTGCCGCGACTCCAACTCCCCCTCGCCCGCCACGCGGGAGAGGGATGGGGTGAGGGTGCTTAGCCCCCTCTCCCGCTTCGCGGGAGAGGGATGGGGTGAGGGTGCTCTTCCCCCTCTCACGCCACGTCTACCCATTCAGTTGGCGTGTTGATCAGATAACGCCAGCGCCAACGAATTTCCTTAGGGCGACGCGACGCCCCAGAAGCGGACGGTAACCTGTCCTTTAGCTTCCGCGCTTTGACGTTTCAGCTGAAACGTCAAATTCTTCTTGGCAATTAATCGCCGACGG
>CAWJXS010000014.1:0-105033 GCA_963846885.1 uncultured Gammaproteobacteria bacterium | reverse complement strand
GCGCCAGCTCGAGATGGGTCACGCCCGGGCGCTGCTCGGCCTGACGCAGGCCCGGCAGCAGGTGGAGGTGGGTGCCCTGGTCGCGAAGAAGGGACTGTCGGTCCGCGAGACCGAAGCCCTGGTGAAGCGGATGCTGGCGCACGGCGACAAGGCCAACCGCAAGGACGAGGCTGACGAGCCGCGCGGCGATCCGAACATCAACCGGCTCGAGCAGGACCTGGCCGACAAGCTCGGCGCGAAGGTCTCGCTGCAGCACGCCCAGACCACCGGCAAGGGCAAGCTCGTGATCGCGTACAACAGCCTCGACGAGCTGGATGGAATCCTCGCTCACATTAAGTAGCCGCGGTTTACAGTGGCTGGACCTCGTGGGCCGGAAGCCACGATTGAGAAGGGGCTAGGGACTAGGGGCTAGGGGATAGTCGAGCCGTGCTTATCAATCGGTGATCTCGATCTCCGTCGCGAACGGGCAGCATGACTCAAGTGCATCGGGTGGCGTTCCGACTAACCCCTAGCCCCTAGCCCCTTCCGCCCCAACCCCTAACCCCTTTCCCGCGCACTTCGTGCGCGGGAGATGCGGATTTGAAGCACTGCAAAAAGACCCCTATACTGCCGCGCCTTTCCGGAAGCCACGCCTCGGCGTGTGCCCGCCCGGGTAACGGATTCCTACGCCACCCGTGGCCGGCAAACCGGCATGACGTGGCTTTTTTGTTGCCCGGAAGTTGGATGGGGCCTTGAGCAACCCAGACGTGCAGAAAGGCCGGCGCCAGGCGCTGGCTGTCGTGCTGAGTCAGGCGGTGCTTGGGGCAGTCGTCGCGGCCGTGTGTTACGCGATCGACGGAACCCGTGCTGGCGCATCGGCGCTGCTGGGTACGGCGATCGGCGTCGCGGCCACGTCGCTGATGGCCTTCGCGATGCTGCGGCACGGCGAAGGCGCAACGCTGATGCGCGCCACGATCGGGTTTTTCCTCGGTTGGCTCGTGAAGGTGGGTTTCACCATCGCGTTGCTGGTGTTGGCGTTCAGGTCACCGAACGTCGAGGCGGTCCCGCTGCTTGCAGCGTACGTCGCGACGTTCCTTGGATACTGGTTTGGCGTGGCTCGCCTCGACGGCGGACCGGCCAGCAACAATGATCCGCACGGTCGGAGTGGGTAACAGAAAATGGCCGCCGCTGAGCACGCCGCAGGTCCCGCGAACAGCACCGAATACATTACCCACCACCTGACCCACTTCACGGTCGGCGAGGGGTTCTGGTCGTTCCACGTCGACACGATCTTCATGTCCGTGGTGCTCGGCATCTTCACGCTGGGCCTGTTCTGGTCGGCTTCGCGCAAGGCGACGGCCGGCGTGCCGTCCAAGTGGCAGGCCTTCGTCGAGATCGTCGTCGAGTTCATCGACACCACCGTCAAGGAAGTCTTCCACCTCGATCGCTCGTTCCTCGCGCCGCTCGCCCTCACGATCTTCGTGTGGGTGTTCATGATGAACGCGATGGACCTGCTGCCGCTCGACCTGCCCGGCAAGATCGCCGCGCTGTTCGGCATCAATTACTGGCGCGTGGTGCCCACGGCCGACGCCAACACCACGTTCGCGATGTCGATCACCGTGCTGCTCGTCGTGCTGTACTTCTCGTTCAAGGCGAAGGGTGCGGGCGGCTACATGCACGAGCTGTTCACGGCGCCGTTCGGCGCGCATCCGGTGCTCTGGATCCCCAACTTCTTCCTGAACCTGGTCGAGCTGCTGTCGAAGCCGGTTTCGCTCGCCATGCGACTCTTCGGCAACATGTACGCGGGCGAGCTCGTGTTCATGCTGATCGCGCTGCTCGGCGCCGGAGTCTTCACGTTCACCGTGGGGAGCGCCGTCGGCTTCCTTGGCCAGCTGCTGATGGGCTCGGCCTGGGCGATCTTCCACATCCTGATCATCGTGCTGCAAGCGTTCATCTTCATGGTGCTGACCGTCGTGTACTCCGCGATGGCCACCGAGCACCACTAGGCCAGACGCCCGCCGCACCGACCACGCCGTTCATTCGTTTTCGTTTTACTGCAACTGCACATTCCGCCAGGAGATTGAGATGGAAAACCTCGCGCTCATCGCACAGGTCCAGAGCTACACCGCGATCGCACTCGGCCTGATCATCGGCCTCGGTGCCATCGGCGCCTGCATCGGCATCGGCATCATGGGTTCCAAGTTCCTCGAGGCGGCCGCCCGCCAGCCGGAACTGATCCCCACGCTGCAGGGCCGCATGTTCCTGCTCGCCGGCCTGATCGACGCGGCGTTCCTGATCGGCGTGGCGCTCGCGATGTTCTTCGCGTTCGCGAACCCGCTGCTCGCCCGCTTCGGTTAACCCGCATCTGACGCGCAGACCGTCATGAATATCAATGCGACGCTGCTCGGCCAGATGCTGGTGTTCGGGATCCTGATCTGGTTCTCCTGGAAGTTCATCTGGCCGCCCCTCACCAAGGCGATCGAAGACCGACAGAAGAAGATCGCGGAAGGTCTTGCCGCCGCTGAACGCGGCCAGACCGAGCTGCAGAGTGCCCATGGGGAAGCCCAGGGCATCATCAGCGCGGCCCGCGACCAGGCCAAGAAGATCGTCGACCAGGCGCACAAGCGCGAGGTCGAAATCGTCGATGAAGCGCGCTCTACCGCCGCGGAAGAGGGCAAGCGCATCGTCGACAGCTCGCGACAGGACGCAGCGCAGGAAAAGTCCCGCGCCCGCGACGAGTTGCGCAAGGACGTGGCCTCGCTGGCCGTGGCCGGCGCATCCCGACTCCTGCAGCGAGAGATCGACCCGAAGGCGCATGCCGACCTGATCGAGCAACTGGCCCGTGAAATCGAGGGCGCCAAGGCCTGAGGGCCCTGGTCACCCCCCGACGACGACGGAACCTGGAGTAACGATGCATGGCTGAGAAAGCCACCGTAGCGAGACCCTACGCCAAGGCGGCCTTCGCCCACGCGCGGGACAAGAACGCGCTCGACGCCTGGTCGGGCTGGCTTGGCACCGCGAGCGCGGTCGTCTCGAGCGACGAGTTCAAGGCGTTCGAGAGCAGCCCGGGCGTGGGCAGGCAGCAGCTCAAGGAGCTGGTGGCCAACGTCTGTGGCGACGCGATCGACGGCAACGGGCGGGCGCTGCTCGACCTGCTGGCCGAGAACGACCGCATCGACTTCCTGCCCGAGATCGCCGAGCAGTTCGACGAGCTCAAGGCCGACCACCAGAACGTCGCAGACGTCGAGGTCGTGTCGGCTTCCGAGCTCAACGCAACCCAGCGCGAGCGTCTCGCTGGCGCCTTGCGCGCACGACTGCGCCGCGACGTGCGGTTGCATTGCAGTGTCGATCCTTCGTTGATCGGCGGTGCGGTAGTGCGCTCGGGTGACCTGCTCATCGACGGCTCGCTCGTGAACAAGCTCCAGCGGCTCGACGTCGAACTGACGACTGGCTGACGACCGAAAACGATTCAACGGCCCACGCCGCGCACCGCGGCAGGCCCGCAGAGGATTGGCAACATGTCCATCAAGGCTTCTGAGATCAGCGAACTGATCAAGGCACGCATCCAGAACTTCACGGCCGCAACCGAGGCTCGCAGCGTCGGCAGCGTCGTGTCGGTGACGGACGGCATCGTGCGCATTCACGGACTGCAGGACGTGATGCAGGGCGAAATGCTCGAGTTTCCCAAGAACACGTTCGGCCTCGCGCTCAACCTCGAGCGTGACTCGGTCGGCGCGGTCATCCTCGGTGAATACGAGCACATCTCGGAAGGCGACACGGTCAAGTGCACCGGCCGCATCCTCGAAGTGCCCGTCGGCACCGAGCTGATCGGGCGCGTGGTCAACTCGCTCGGCCAGCCGATCGACGGCAAGGGCCCGATCGACGCGAAGGAATTCGACGTCATCGAGAAGGTGGCCCCGGGCGTCATCGCCCGCAAGTCGGTCAGCCAGCCGGTGCAGACCGGCCTCAAGTCGATCGACGCGATGGTGCCGATCGGCCGCGGCCAGCGCGAACTGATCATCGGCGACCGCCAGACCGGCAAGACTGCCGTCGCGGTCGACACGATCATCAACCAGAAGGGCAAGGACCTCATCTGCATCTACGTCGCGATCGGCCAGAAGGCTTCGACGATCTCGAACGTGGTGCGCAAGCTCGAAGAAACCGGCGCGATGGCGTACACGATCGTCGTGGCGGCCTCGGCGTCGGAATCGGCCGCGATGCAGTACATCGCGCCGTACTCGGGCTGCACGATGGGCGAGTACTTCCGCGACCGCGGCCAGGACGCCCTGATCATTTATGACGACTTGACCAAGCAGGCGTGGGCCTACCGCCAGGTCTCGCTGCTGCTGCGCCGCCCGCCGGGCCGCGAAGCGTATCCGGGCGACGTGTTCTATCTCCACAGCCGCCTGCTCGAGCGCGCCGCGCGCGTCAACGAGGAGTACGTCGAGAAGTTCACCAAGGGAGCCGTGAAGGGCAAGACCGGCTCGCTGACCGCGCTGCCGATCATCGAGACGCAGGCCGGCGACGTGTCCGCGTTCGTCCCGACCAACGTGATCTCGATCACCGACGGCCAGATCTTCCTCGAGACCGACCTGTTCAACGCCGGCATCCGTCCCGCCATCAACGCGGGCATCTCGGTGTCGCGCGTCGGCGGCGCCGCGCAGACCAAGGTCATCAAGAAGCTCGGCGGCGGCGTCCGCCTGGCGCTGGCGCAGTACCGTGAACTCGCGGCCTTCGCGCAGTTCGCCTCGGACCTCGACGACGCGACCCGCAAGCAGCTCGAGCGCGGCAAGCTCGTCACCGAGCTCATGAAGCAGCCGCAGTACTCGCCGCTGTCGGTCGCCGAGCAGGCGATCACCCTGTTCAGCGTGACCAAGGGCTACTTCGACGACGTCGAAGTGAAGCGCGCCCTGGCTTTCGAAGTCGCGCTGCGCAGCCACGTGAAGAGCAAGTACAAGGACCTGTTCGACCGCATCGAGACGAAACAGGACCTCAGTGCCGACGACGAGAAGGCGCTCGTGGCCGCGATCGAAGACTTCAAGAAGAACGGCGCGTACTGAGCCCCGTTCCTCACTCGCCGCACAGGTAGCAGAAAGACATGGCCGGAACCAAGGAAATCCGCCTCAAGATCAAGAGCGTGCAGAACACGCGCAAGATCACGAAGGCGATGGAAATGGTCGCTGCCTCGAAGATGAAGAAGGCGCAGGAGCGCATGCGGCGCGGCCGCCCGTACGCCCAGCGCCTGCTCGACATCACGATGCACGCGGCGCGCGCCAACACGGAATACAAGCACCCGCTGCTCACCCGGCGCGCGACCGTGAAGCGCGTCGGCGTCGTGGTCATTACCACCGACAAGGGCCTGTGCGGCGGCCTCAACACCAACGTGCTGCGCCTCGTGCTGAACCAGCACAAGGAATGGCTGACGCAGGGCATCGAGGCCGAGTACTGCACCATCGGCAACAAGGCCCTCGGCTTCATCAACCGCATGGGCGGCAAGATCGTGTCGCAGGTCACCAACTATGGCGATCACCCGGCGCTCGAGCGCCTGATCGGCCCGGTGAAGATGCTCATCGACGGCTTCCTCGAAGGCCGCCTCGACGAGGTGCACATCTTCTCCACGCGCTTCGTCAACACGATGAAGCAGGAGCCGACGCACGCGACCATGATCCCGATCCCGCAGGAATGGGTCCTGCCGACCGGCCAGGTCATGAAGGCGAACGTCGGTGAAGGCAACTGGGACTACCTGTACGAGCCGGACCCGAAGGCGGTGCTCGACCAGCTGCTCGTGCGCTACCTGGAGACCGTCGTGTACCAGGCTGCAACCGACAACATCGCGTCCGAGCAGTCGGCGCGCATGGTCGCGATGAAGGCAGCTTCGGACAACGCGCGGAACATCATCGACGAGCTGCAGCTCGTCTACAACAAGAGCCGGCAGGCCTCGATCACGAAGGAACTCTCCGAGATCGTGGGCGGCGCGGCGGCCGTCTAGCCACTTTTTACTAGTCACTACTCACTAGTCACTAATTCACTTTTTCAGGCAAACGACCATGTCACAAGCATTCGGCACCATCGTCCAGACCATCGGCGCGGTCATCGACATCGAGTTTCCGCGCGATGCGATGCCCAGGGTGTACGACGCGCTCGTCCTCGAGGACAGCGGCAACACGCTGGCCGAAAAGGGCCTGACGTTCGAAGTCGAGCAGCAGCTCGGCGACGGCGTCGTGCGCACCATCGCGCTCGGCTCGTCCGACGGCCTGCAGCGCGGCATGAAGGTCCGCAACACGGGCGCGGCGATCTCGGTGCCGGTCGGCCCGGGCGTGCTCGGTCGCGTGATGGACGTGCTCGGTCGCCCGATCGACGAGCGTGGCCCGATCCTGTCCGACGAACGCCGCGGCATTCACCAGCCGGCGCCGAAGTTCGACGAGCTCGCACCGTCGGTCGAACTGCTCGAGACCGGCATCAAGGTCATCGACCTGATCTGCCCGTTCGCGAAGGGCGGCAAGATCGGCCTGTTCGGCGGCGCCGGCGTGGGCAAGACCGTGAACATGCTCGAGCTGATCAACAACATCGCGAAGGAGCACTCGGGCCTGTCGGTGTTCGCCGGCGTCGGCGAGCGCACGCGCGAGGGCAACGACTTCTATCACGAGATGTCGGACGCCAAGGTCATCGTGCAGGAGGACCTGAGCCAGTCGAAGGTGGCGATGGTGTTCGGCCAGATGAACGAGCCGCCTGGCAACCGCCTGCGCGTCGCGCTCTCCGGCCTGACCATGGCCGAGCGCTTCCGTGACGAAGGCCGCGACATCCTGTTCTTCGTCGACAACATCTACCGCTTCACGCTTGCCGGCACCGAAGTGTCCGCGCTGCTCGGCCGCATGCCGTCTGCCGTGGGTTACCAGCCGACGCTGGCCGAAGAAATGGGCCGCCTGCAGGAACGCATCACGTCGACGAAGGTCGGCTCGATCACGTCGATCCAGGCCGTGTACGTCCCCGCAGACGACCTGACCGACCCGTCGCCGGCCACCACGTTCGGCCACCTCGACGCGACCGTCGTGCTCTCGCGCGACATCGCATCATTAGGCATCTACCCGGCGGTGGACCCGCTCGACTCGACGTCGCGCCAGGTCGACCCGAACATCATCGGCGAAGAGCACTACGAGACGACCCGTGCGGTGCAGGCCGTGCTGCAGCGCTACAAGGAACTGCGCGACATCATCGCGATCCTCGGCATGGACGAGCTGTCGCCGGAAGACAAGCTGGCCGTGTCCCGCGCGCGCAAGATCCAGCGCTTCCTGTCGCAGCCGTTCCACGTCGCCGAAGTGTTCACCGGCAGCCCGGGCAAGTACGTGCAGCTGAAGGACACCATCCGCGGCTTCAAGGCCATCGTGAACGGCGAGTACGACCACCTGCCCGAGCAGGCGTTCTACATGATCGGCGCGATCGAAGAGGCCGTCGAGAAAGCCAAGACCCTGCAGTAAGGGGTACGAAAATGGCCACAATCCGCATCGATGTCGTCAGCGCAGAAGAATCCATCTACTCGGGTGAAGCCGAGTTCGTGGTGCTGCCTGGCGTCATGGGCGAGCTGGGCATCTACCCGCGCCACGCCCCGCTGATCACGCAGATCAAGGCCGGTGTCGTGCGCATCAAGGTGCCGGGCAAGACCGAAGAAGAAATGGTGTACGTGCAGGGCGGCTTCCTGGAAGTGCAGCCCGACCACATCAACGTGCTCTCTGACACGGCCATTCGCGCGGCCGACCTCGACGAAGCCAAGGTGCTCGAAGCGAAGCGTCTCGCCGAAGAAGCGTTGCGCGCCCGCAGCGAGAAGCAGGAAATCGCGAGCGTCGAAGCCGAGCTGTCGGCCCTGTCGGCCCAGCTGCAGGCGATCCAGAAGCTGCGCAAGACGCGCTGACCTTCTGCTCCCTCTCCCGCCTTGCGGGAGAGGGTTGGGGTGAGGGCTTCGGCGCGAAGCTCGTTCGGAGTCCACGGCGATACAAAGAAAAGGGCCCGCTTGCGCGGGCCCTTCTCGTTGCAGCGGCTGTGGGCAGCTGTTACTTGAACACCACCTCGCGGATCATTCTCGAGCCAAGCGGACGGCGCATCTTTTCGCGGTCAACGGCCGCCGCGTCGCGGGCCGCCTGGTCGCCAAAGCTCTTCTGCTGGATCCCTTCCATCCGATCGTCCAGGCCATCGAGTGCGGCCATGTTCTTGTAGGTCACCATGAGGTAGAGATTGGGGTCGTCGGCCGAGCGCGGCATCGTTTCATGGACGCTGTAGCTGAGGATGATGCCCTGCTTCTTCGCTTCGTCCATGTTGGCCCGATACGTCGTGGCCAGATAGCGCAGGTAAGTCTCGCGCATCCCCGGCAAGGTACGGATGGAGCTCACCACGGTGACCGCCCCTTCCGCATAGGGCCGGTCTGCGGCCTGGACCGAGCCAATTGTCGCGACGAAAGCAAAGCACAGTCCTGCGAGCGCGCTGAGCGCGCGAATCCTGATGTTCATCCTTTGAATCCCCTGCTTTTTGGCGCCTGGCGCAGAAAGTGCGCCGCGCCCTGTTTATTACGAGGAAAATGCCTCGTATGGCCCGAATCTACACCCAGTACAGACTTAGGTCATGCTGCACCGCAAAGCTAACGATCGCTAACCTTCTCCGTGCCCCGGAAATGCCTCCATGGACCGAATTTACACCGAGTTTAACTCAGGTCATGCTGCACGCAAAGCGACGATTGCTAGCCTTCTTCCGTGCGCGCCCCCATCGCTTGATCACCATGGGGTAACCGAGTCAGATCCGGGAATGACGCAACCATGAACCCCCTGCGACGGATCTCGGAACAGCTGCGCGAAATGCGGTGGGCGCAGGTCATGATCGAGCTGCTGCTGCTCGTGCTCGGCATCCTCATCGCGCTGGCGGTCGACGATTGGGTGCAGAGCCGCCGCGACGCGCGCATGGAGCGCGACTACCTGCAACTGCTGGTGCGCGATCTCGAGCGTGACGACGAGATTCTGAAGGAGTTCATCGGCTACGAAGAGCTGCAGGTCAATGACGGCATCGAGGCCTATCGCGCATTGCGCAAGACCGTCGCGCCCGCAGATAGGGAAGCTGTTGCCGCCGGACTGAGCCGGCTGACGTCGCGCAGGACCCTGCGACTCGTCCGGGCCACCTACACGGACCTCGTCAGCACGGGCAACCTGCGCTTGATCAGCAACCCCGTCCTGCGCGACCGCGTCGTCAAGTACTACGAGGAAAGTGATCGGCGCATCGCCATCGTCGACCGCAACAACCAGTTCTTCGTCGATCAGTTGTACGCCGCGCACCTGAGCTCCACCGGCCTGATCATGCCGCGGCCCACCAACAACCTGCAGCCCGTCAATGCCGCAATGGGTGAATTCGCCGGACGGATGGGCGTGCCGGTCGCCGAAGGCGTGGATCCGCTGTGGCGTCTTTCGACGAACGCGCCCGAATACGAGGTGCTGGTAGGGAAGGTCTGGCAGCGCACCAGCATCAGTTTCCAGGCCATCAACAATGTGAAAGTAGCGGCCGAGCAGGCGGCCGAAGTGCGGCAGGCGATCAGCGCCGAGCTGGCCGCCCGCTGGCGGGAATGAGGTACGGAATCGCCCGAAATGCACCTGCGGTAGAATGAGGGCATCGATCCAATAGCGGCTGCTGCCCATGCCCATTTCCGTCGTGATCCTGGCCGCCGGCCAGGGCAAGCGCATGAAGTCGGACCTGCCCAAGGTCCTGCAGCCGGTGGCGGGCCGTCCGCTGCTCAAGCATGTCATCGATTCCGCCCGTCAGCTCGGCACCGACGACATCCACGTCGTCTTCGGCCACGGCGGCGAGCGTGTGCGAGAAGCCCTCGCCGCAGAACACGTCACCTGGGCCCTGCAGGCCGAGCAGCTCGGCACGGGCCATGCGCTGCAACAGGCGATGCCCGGCGTGCCCGACGACAACCTGGTGCTCGTGCTGTTCGGGGACGTGCCGCTGGTCCAGTCTTCTACGATGCAGCGGCTCATCGAAGCCGCCGCCAATGGCGACGCGCTCGGCGTGCTGAGCGTGCGCATGCAAGACCCGACCGGTTACGGACGCATCGTGCGGGATCGTGCGGGCACGGTCGCGCGCATCGTCGAGCACAAGGACGCGAACCAGAAGGAGCGCTCGATCGACGAGGTGAACACTGGCCTGATGGCGGCATCCGCCAGGCGCATGCGCGAATGGCTCGGCCAGCTGCGCAACGACAATGCCCAGGCCGAGTACTACCTGACGGACGTCGTCGTGATGGCGGCAAAAGCCGGCCTCAAGGTCAATGCCATCCTGGCCGACCGCGAAGACGAAGTGCTCGGCGTCAACGACAAGGTACAGCTCGCCGAAGTCGAAGGCGTGTACCGCCGCCGCCGCGCGACCGAGCTCATGTTGCAGGGTGTGACGCTGGTCGACCCCGCTCGCTTCGACGCGCGCGGTCCGGTGACGGTTGGGCGCGACGTGCACATCGACGTCAACGTGGTGCTCGAAGGCACCGTCAGTCTCGGCAACCGGGTGCGCATTGGTCCCAACGTGCTGATCCGCGATTGCGAGATTGGCGACGACGTCGAGATTCATGCGAACTGCGTGCTCGACCGCGCGAAGGTCGGTGCGCGCGCGATCGTCGGCCCCTACGCACGGCTTCGTCCGGACGCCGTGCTGCACGAGGAAGTGCACGTCGGCAACTTCGTCGAGGTCAAGAAGTCCGAGCTGCATCGCGGCGCCAAGGCCAATCACCTGACGTACCTGGGCGACGCGACCATCGGCGAGCACGTCAACGTGGGCGCCGGCACCATCACCTGCAATTACGACGGCGCCAACAAGTTTCGCACCGAGATCGGGGCGGGCGCGTTCATCGGTTCGGGCTCGATGCTCGTCGCACCGGTCAAGATCGGCGCAGGCGCAACGATCGGCGCCGGCTCGACGATCACCAAGGACGCGCCGGACGACAAGCTCACGCTCGAGCGCAGCAAGCAGATGACGCTGGACGGCTGGAAACGCCCCGTGAAGCAGCCCAAAGGCTGACCGTGCTCGAAATCCGCCGAACCACGCCTGCCGGCATGGAGCGACCCGCCGCCCCGGGCGAAGGCTGTTGGCTCCACGTCACGCAGCCGACGCAGGCAGACCTCGAAGCAGTGCTCGCGTTCGGCGTTCCTGCGTCGCTGCTGGATCACATAGCAGACATCGACGAGCGACCGCGCGTGGCGCACGAAGGGGATTGCGTCCTCGTCGTGATGAATTACCCGTTGCGACGTGAGCAGAGCAGTGGACCGCCCTGGCGAACACTTCCGCTCAGCGTGCTGCTGACTCCGCGCGGCATCGTCACGATCAGCCAGGCCGACACCCCTTTCCTGCAACCGCTGCTCGATGGCGGCGTGCCAGGCCTGTCCACCGAGCACGGCGCGGAGTTCGTGCTGCGCTTGTTCTGGCAACTGGCCGATGCCTGCCTGCGCGGATTGCGCGAGATCAATGCCGGCGTCGAGGATCTCGAGAGCCGGCTGAAGCGCTCGATGCGGAACGAGGAAGTACTCGGTCTGCTCGACTTCCAGAAAAGCCTGACGTACTTCGCGACGGGGTTGAAAGCGAACGAGCTGGTGCTGGAGCGCTTGCAACGCGTCCCCACCCTGCATTGGGCGGACCAGGACCAGGACCTGCTCGACGACGTGCGCGTCGAGTTGCGGCAGGCGATCGCGATGATCGACATCGCCGACCATGTGCTCAGCGACATGATGGATGCGTTCGCCTCGATCGTGTCCAACAACCTGAATGCGGTGATGAAGCTGCTGACGTCCGTCACCATCCTGCTGGCAGTGCCGACGTTGATCGCCAGCCTGTACGGCATGAACGTCACGCTGCCTGGCGCGCACAGCGCCTGGGCCTTCGCGGGTATCGTGGCGATCAGCGTGGCCATCAGTGGCGGCCTGTTCGTCGTGTTCCGCAAACGCAACTGGCTTTAACGGAGACGTATGCAGGCCGCATGGTTCGAGCGGTTCGGCGCAGCGAGCGACGTGCTGCAGGTGGGCGACAAACCCACTCCCGTCGCGGGCCCCGGCGAAGTGCTGGTGCGGATGCGCACGAGCGGCGTGAACCCATCCGACGTCAAGAAGCGGGCGGGCTCGGCACCGGGCCTGCTCGACGATGGGTACGTGATTCCGAACAGTGACGGCGCGGGCGTGATCGAAGCGGTGGGCGAGGGTGTCGAGGCGAAGCGCATAGGTGAAAGGGTCTGGGTGTACCAGGCGCAGTTCGGCCGTCGCTTCGGCACGGCCGCGCAATACGTCGCGATCGATGCGATCCGCGCCGTGCCGCTACCCATCGAGGCCGGCTTCGACGTGGGCGCGTGCGCGGGCATCCCCATCATGACGGCGCACCGCTGCGTGCACGTCGACGGGCCCATCGCAGGGCGAACCGTCCTGGTCACGGGCGGCGCCGGTCGCGTGGGTTTCTATGCGATCCAGTGGGCGAAGATGGCGGGAGCCAAGGTGATCGCGACCGCGAGCAACGAACGTGACGAAAGGGTTTGCCGCGATGCGGGCGCCCGGCACGTGATCAACCACCGCGAGCCTGGCTGGGGCACCCGGATCAAGGCATTGAACGACGGCAAGCCCGTCGATCGCGTGATCGACGTCGAATTCGGCGCCAACCTGCCCGAAGTGCTGGACTGCATCCGCACGGGCGGCGTGATCGCGACGTATTCGTCGACGCAGGTGAAGGAGCCGCAGCTGCCGTTCCTGCGGATGATGTACCTCGACCTGACGCTGCACCTCGTCATCGTCTACGCGATGCCCGAAGCCGCCAAGAAGCACGCGATCGCCGACATCACCCAGGCGTTCCGGCACGGCATGCTGCTGCACCGGATCGCCGACAGGATCCCGCTGGCCGAGATCGCCCGCGCCAACGAGAAGGTCGAGCTGGGCGGGTCCCCCGGGTGCGTGGTCGTCACGCTTCCCTGACCGCGCAGCCGCCGAATGTGACGTAAAGCCGGTCAGGCACCCCCCGAGGCCTTAAAATCGAGTCCAACCAGGGGCGAGACCCGGGGCAGGACGCCAAATTGTTGGCGTAGGCCTTTGATCTGACAGGAAAAACTGTTAGCCTCGCCGCCCCGCAGACAAAGGACACAGCATGTGCGGAATCGTCGGTGCCGTCGCCCAGCGTGACGTCGTTCCCATCCTGATCGAGGGCCTGCGTCGCCTCGAGTACCGCGGCTACGACTCGGCCGGCGTCGCAGTGCTGGACGGCACCGGCGCCATCAAGCGGCTGCGAGCGGTGGGCAAGGTTCGCATGCTGGAGGAGGCGCTCGAGCACAGCCCGACCGCCGGCCTGCTTGGCATCGCGCACACGCGCTGGGCCACGCACGGCGTGCCGAGCGAGCGCAACGCGCACCCGCACATCTCGAAGGACGGCATCGCGCTGGTCCACAACGGCATCATCGAGAACCACGAAGAGCTGCGCGACGAGCTCAAGGCCGCGGGCTACGAGTTCACGTCCGAGACAGACACGGAAGTGATCGCGCACCGCGTGCACTACCACCTGCAGAAAACCGGCGACCTGTTCAAGGCGGTTCGCGCCACCGTCTCCGAACTGCAAGGTGCTTACGCCCTGGCCGTGATCTCGCAGAAGGATCCCGAGCGCATCATCCTGGCGCGCGAAGGTTGCCCGGTCGTGGTCGGCCTGGGCGAGGGCGAGAACTTCGTGGCGTCCGACGTCGCGGCGCTGCTGCCCGTGACGCGCAAGTTCGTCTTCCTGGAGGAAGGCGACGTGTGCGAGATCAAGCGCGACAGCCTGCGCATCTCGGACAAGGACGGCAACACGGTCCAGCGCAAGGTGCACGAGAGCGAACTCTCGGCCGATGCGGCCGAAAAGGGCGACTTCCCGCACTACATGCTCAAGGAAATCCACGAGCAGCCGCGGGCCGTGGCGCAGACGCTGGAGGAACGCGTGGCGGGCGGCAAGCTGCTCGAGGCCGCGTTCGGCCCGGCGGCACAGGCTGTATTCGCCAAGACCGAAGCCGTGCGCATCGTCGCGTGCGGCACAAGTTTCCATGCGGCGTCGGTCGCAAAGTATTTCATCGAACAGATCTGCCGGCTGCCGTGCTGGGTGGAGATCGCCAGCGAGTACCGCTACCGCAATCCGGTGGTGCCCAAGAACACGCTGTTCGTGAGCGTCTCGCAGTCGGGCGAAACCGCCGATACGCTGGCGGCGCTGCGTCTTGCCAAGCAAGCCGGGTATCTGTCGCAGCTGGCCATCTGCAACGTGCCCGAGAGCTCGCTGGTGCGCGAATCCGAGCTCGTGATGCTGACGCGCGCGGGCCCCGAGATCGGCGTGGCGTCGACCAAGGCGTTCACCACGCAGTTGACCGCACTGGGCATGCTGGTCGTGGCGCTCGCCAAGTTCCACAGCGCCGACGCCGAGCGTGAACGCGGACTCGTGCAGCGCCTGATCGGCATCCCGTCACTGATCGAAGCGACGCTGAAGCTCGACCCGGTCATCAAGGAACTGGCGAAGCGCTTCGTCGACAAGCAGCACGCACTGTTCCTCGGCCGCGGCCCGATGCACCCGATCGCGATGGAAGGCGCGCTGAAGCTCAAGGAAATTTCGTACATCCATGCCGAGGCCTATCCGGCCGGCGAGCTGAAGCACGGCCCGCTCGCGCTGGTGGATGCGGACATGCCGATCATCACGATCGCGCCGAACAACGACCTGCTCGAAAAGCTGAAATCGAACCTGATGGAAGTGCGCGCGCGCGGCGGCGAGCTGTACGTGTTCGCGGATCCCGAGTCAGGCATGCAGTCGGAAGACGGCGTGCACGTGATCGAGATGCCCCGGCACGTGAGCTACTTCCAGGCGCCGGCGGTGTACACGATTCCGCTGCAGCTGCTGGCCTATCACTGCGCCATCCTCAAGGGAACGGACGTGGACCAGCCGAGGAACCTGGCGAAGAGCGTGACGGTGGAGTAGTTCTCTTAGTGCTCCTGGACATTCAACGGGCGCGCGCCACGGCACGCAGCCTTTTTGCTGCGATAGGTTGGGCGCGAGCATCTCCCCGTAAGACGTCGGAGCCCGCCAGATTCTATCGCCCACGTGCCCCTTAAGGGCCAGCCGGACTAATCGACGAGATCACCAGGCGTCGGCGGCAGTCGCGGCATCTGCTGGGTCGGGAATGGCCCGGTCAGGGCTTCCAGGAACGCAACGATGTCTGCGACCTGCGCGTCGCTCAGGGTCTGGTTCAACTGCGTGCTCGCCATGATCCGCACCGATTCGTCGATCGTATGCACCAGGCCGTTATGGAAATACGGCGCCGTATAGACCAGGTTGCGCAGGCCGGGGACTCGCCAGACGTTCTTGTCCGCGCGTCCTTGGTCGCATTCTCGCGTCCCGAGTCGCTCAGGAAATCGTACTTCGCGACGTAAGGGCTGTCCGGGAAGGTCGGGAACTTCATGAAAAATCCTGTACCGATCGGGAGCGGCGGGCCGCTGAAGGTCGGGCCCTGGTGGCAACCGCTGCACCCGATGCTGGCAAAGGTTTCGAGGCCGCGAATCTGCTGCGCCGTGAGCGCCTTCGTGTCGCCCTTGGCGTACTTGTCGTAAGGGCTGTTGGGCGTGATCAGCGTGCGTTCGTAGGCGGCGATGGCTTTTGCCACGTTGTCCATGGTGACGACGTCACCTGCGCCGAAAGCTTCTACAAAATAGGGCTTGTAGCCAGGAATGCCGCGCACCCGACTGATGACCGCATCGAGATTGGGCATTCCCATCTCGATCGAATTTGCCGGCGGCCCCTTCGCCTGGTCTTCGAGCGTCGCCGCGCGACCGTCCCAGAACTGGCTGGCCAGGAATGCCGCATTGAACACGGTGGGTGCATTGCGACCACCGACATGGCCGTGTACGCCGATGGAAGTAGGCCGGTGATCGTCACCACCCTCCATGACGTTATGGCACGAGAAACACGATACGTTGCCGCTCGAAGAAAGACGCGGATCGAAGTACAGCATCTTGCCGAGTTCGACCTTGGCGGCAGTGGTCGGATTGTCCGCGGGCGCAGGCGCGACGTCGGGCAACGCCTGCCAGGTCGTGGCTGCTGCATTGGCTACTGACGCACCGAACAGCGTCGATGTCAGGACGATGGCGGTAATCGAAACGATACGCATTGCGCAACTCCCAACGGATGAAGCTAACGCCATCACCCTAGGCGAGTTGCTCGCGACATGTAATCAGGGAGAATCGGTAACCGACCTCTCAGCGCCAATGTGCGAACGAAAAGGCCTAAGGTAAGACGCAATGCACCCCACCGAGAAACATAGAACACATCGCACGGGCTGGCTCCGTGCCGCCGTCCTTGGCGCGAACGACGGCATCGTTTCTACCGCCAGCCTCGTCCTGGGCGTCGCTGCCGCAGGCGCAGACACCAAGGGCATTCTGGTTGCAGGCGTCGCCGGCCTCGTCGCCGGTGCGATGTCGATGGCTGCTGGCGAGTATGTTTCGGTCAGTTCGCAATCCGATACCGAACGCGCGGATCTCGCGCGCGAAAGCAAAGAGTTGGCCACGAGTCCAGTTCAGGAACATGCGGAACTCACAGCGATCTACGTCAAGCGCGGACTGGATGAAACGCTGGCGTCGAGCGTAGCGACCCAATTGATGCAGCACGATGCGCTGGCCGCACATGCCAGGGATGAGCTGGGCATATCGGACACGATGGCCGCGAAGCCGGTGCAGGCGGCATTGGCCTCGGCGGCAACGTTTGCGGTCGGCGCAGCGCTTCCTCTAGTGATGGTTCTGCTGCTGCCGGCCTCAATTCTCATGTGGGGACTCGCGGGCAGCTCGCTTTTCTTCTTGGCTCTGCTGGGTGTCCTGGCCGCACGCGCAGGCGGATCACCCGTGATCCCGTCCGTACTCCGCGTTGGCTTCTGGGGTGCATTGGCAATGGCATTGACCGCTGGGGTCGGCGCTCTCTTCGGCGTAGCCGCCTGACAGCGCAGTGAGTTGCGGTCATCGCTGCCGTCTGGGTGTGAGCTTCCGAGCCGCCCAGGCGCATGCAGCTTTTCAGAGCGCGTGTTCAGTCCGCCACTGCAGCCAATAGCGTCGCAGTCGCTTTTCCATGACCGCGGGCGCCTCTGCGTAGAGTACGGAGCCCATCTTGATCGCCCGCCGGCGCAGCCGGCGTTGACGCCGCTCTATCGCATCGAGCAATTCCAGGACGGGCTCGCCGCGCTTGCCTGTTGCGGATGATCGTAGCTTGTCCGCCAGCAGCGCGAGGTCATGATCCTCGCCCAGCGTGTCCGCAAGGCGCCGAGCCGAGCCAATGGTGCGACGGATCTGGGCTGGACGCATCGGCTCGAAGGCTTCCAATGCATGCCAGTAGCTCTTCACCAGTTTGCGCCATTCATGCAAGGCTTCGACGGTCACGAAGTCTGCCTTCCCCGGCATGAGTTGCCGGCCGTCTTTGTAGATGGAGCGAAGCCCAGCGCCCAACGGTGTCCAGTTCCTGGCGGGCAGCGAGACCCGTGCCAACCGCTTTCGCACGAGCACGAGGACGGCCAGGGCGGCCGCAGGATCACTGGGCTGCGCGGACGACGCGGCTGCGACGCCGGACAATTCGTCCGCGAGACCGCTGACCGCAGACCTTGTCATGCCGGCCCGACGCAGCATCTCGTCCAGGCGGTCGAGCAATGACCCTTGCATCACGTGCGGCTGCCAGGACTTTTCCGGCATCGCGCAGTGCGGCCTTGCTTCGTGCAACGTCGTTCGCAGACAGCGACGGCCGTAGCAGCTTGAGTACTGCGCGTGCGCGTTTGATCGACCTGCGCGCTTCGTGCACGTCGACATCGGTCATGGCTCGGCGCAGCTCGAGGCGACGGATCACTGCATCGATGTGGGCGAGCAACAGATCGCGGACAGCGGCAACGCTGTCCGGGCCGCGCGCAGGGACTTCAGCTTTCACCGTTGCCGCCCATACACCCGGGCCGCTACCTTGCCATGACGATTCGCAGCCCGATGCCATGCATCTTGAGGTGCATCTGCTCCTGTTGCAGGTCCGCTTCAGTCAAGGGATGCCTGCGCAGTGAGCGTACCTTGAAGCTGGCGATGACGCCGCGGCCGCGCGGTGTCAGGACCATGCGTGGCGGGCTACCGTCGCCACGATTCCGGTGCAGCAATACCGCCAGTCGCAGAATGATGATCAATCGCTCCGACAACTGATTCCACGGTGAGCGCAGGTCGTCGAGTTCGTCCAGCGCAAGCTTGCGCCGATGCGATCGCACCAGCCGCGCCAGCAGCAGTTGTTCATCACGACCGAAGCCGGGCATATCGGCATTCTCGAGCAGGTACGCTCCGTGCCGGTGGTAACCGCTGTGTGCCACATCGAGGCCGATTTCGTGCAGGCGCGCAGCCCAGCGCAAGGACAGTTCCGCCAGCGGATCCGTCAGCTGCCATTTTGATCGGACTTGCCGCAGCAGGGTGACCGCCGTCGCTTCCACGCGGGCCGCCTGGGCCAGATCCACCTGGTAGCGTGCCTGCATCGAACGAACGGTTCGTTCGCGTGCATCGCCGGCCGTCAGCCGCCCGACGAGTTCATGCAGCACCCCTTCGCGCATCGCACCATCGGCCACTTGCATGCGCTTGATGCCAAGCTCGGAGAACACTTCGGCAAGAATGGCGAGACCGCCGGCGATCACTGGCCGCCGGTCGACGACGATCGATTCGAGCGGCAGCTTCGACACGTGGCCCGCCGCGACGAATTGCTGGATCAGCGTGTTCAAGCCGGCGGGCGTGATTGCCGAACAGTTGGGGTCCAGTTCGTAAAGCGCTTCGTACAACGCGCGGATCGTGCCTGAGCTGCCGACGGCTGAGTCCCAGCCGCGCTTGCGAAACGCCAGTCGGATGGGCTCGATCTCCTGTCGGGCTGCGAGACGCGCACGCTCGAAGCGGCGCGGGGTCAGCTTGCCATCGCCGAAGTGCTCATTGCTCAGGGCGACGCAGCCCAGCTTGAGGCTTTCCAGGTTCAGCGCTTCGGTGCCTCGGCCGATGATCAGTTCCGTGCTGCCGCCGCCGATGTCGACGACCAGCCGCCGGCCGGTACTCCGTGGCAGCGACTGGCTGACGCCGCGGTAGATGAGCCGCGCCTCTTCCTGGCCGGAGATGATCTCGATCGGATGGCCGATGGCCTTGCGTGCCTTCTCGAGAAACGCCCGGTTGCGCTTTACCCTGCGCAGCGCACTCGTGCCGACGACACGCACGCAATTCGCGCGCATGTGCAGTAGACGCTGGCCGAAGCGTTCCAGCCCCGCCACCGCGCGCGCAGCCACCTTCGGATCGAGATGCCCGTCCTCGTCGACGCCGTCGCCGAGGCGAACCATCTCGCGCAGGCGATCGATGATTACGAGCTGGTTGCCCGTCTGTCGGGCGACCACCATGTGGAAACTGTTGGTGCCGAGATCGACGGCCGCGAGGACATTTCGTTTGCGTGGCATTCCGAGCAGCTCAGGGCAAGGATGAAGCGAAGTCGATCGCCACGCCCGCCTCCAGGAGTTGCCGCGGGCTCAATAACGATGGTTGTTCTGGCCCGGATACGCAAGCCGTAAAGTCCGCGGCGGCGTTCCAGCCTTGGACCCGATGCTTGCTGCGGCTCGATGTCGTGGCCGGCAGGGCCTCTACGCTACATCCCCTCGCCGGATGGCAGCCGAACGCTCGCGGATCGCCTGCTTCTCCGCGTCGTTCAGCCGCGCAAGATTTCGAACCTGCAGTGCCATGCGCGGGTTCGACCCCAGCCTCGCTTCGTGCTGCAGCAGGAAATCCCAGTACAGCGTGGTGAACGGACACGCCGCGTCGCCGGTGCGTTGCGCAGGGTCGTAACGACAGCCCCGGCAGTACGGACTCATGCGCTGGATGTACTTGCCCGTGGCTACATACGGTTTGCTGGCCATCAGCCCGCCGTCGGCGTACTGGCTCATGCCCAGCGAATTGGGCAACTCGGCCCATTCGATGGCGTCCACGTACACGGCCAGGTACCACGCATGCACCTGCTGCGGTTGCACGCCGTACATCAACGCGAACAGGCCGGTCACCATGAGCCGCTGGATGTGGTTCGCGTAGCCGTGCGCCAGCGTCTGCGTCAAAGCGTCGTGCAGGCAGGCCATGTCGGTGGCGCCGTTCCAATACCAGGCAGGCAGGTTCTGCTGTGCATCCAGCTCGTTGAGTTCGAGGTAGCCGGGCATGCGCGTCCAATAGATGCCGCGCACATACTCGCGCCATCCCAGGATCTGGCGCACGAAGCCTTCGACGCTCGGCAGCGAGGCCGCGCCTGCGTGGTATGCAGCCACGGCCGCTGCCACCACCTCGCGCGGGTTCAGCAACTTCAGGTTCAATGCCGCCGAAATGTGCGAGTGATACAGCCACGGATCGCCCGGCCACATCGCGTCCTGGTAGCGACCGAACGAAGGCAGGCGCTCGGCGACGAAGCGCTGCAGCGACAGGAGCGCGTGCTCGCGCGTCACCGGCCAGGCGAAGCTGTCGAGCCGGCCCGGATGCGTGGCAAAGCGCGCTTCGACCAGTGCGATGACCTCGCGCGTAATGTCATCGGGCGCGAAGGCAGCACGCGGCGGTACGGTACCCGGCCCGGCGGCGCCAAACGACTCGCGGTTGTCGGCGTCGAAGTTCCATTGCCCGCCTTCGGGTTCGTCGCCCGTCATCAGCACGCCATGACGCTTACGCATCTCGCGATAGAAGTACTCCATGCGCAGCGACTTGCGACCGCGCGCGTAAGCGGCGAACTCGCGCACGCTGCAGTAGAAGTGGCGATCTTCGCGCACGTCCAGCGGCAATCCCTGCGCCTCTGCCGCGGCTTTGATTGCCTGCAGCACGCGCCAGTCGCCGGGCGCTGTCAGCACCAGCCCGGCCGGGCGCAGGCGTTCGATGTCGTACTGCAGTTGAAGCTGCAGGCTGCCGCGATTGTCTGCAGCGTCCAGCGTCGCGTAATGCAACGCACGCCCAGCGGCGCGCAAGGCCTGCGCGAAGTGGCGCATGGCGGCAAGGAACATCACCGTGCGCGGCTTGCTCGACCAGACGTGCGTGGATTCCTCGTCCACCTCGGCCATCCAGACGGCATCGTGCGCGGGGTCGAACCCGTCGAACGCCGTGGCGTCCAGGTCGAGCTGGTCGCCCAGCACGACGATCAGGTTGCGCAGCTCACTCACGTGCAGCCTTGGTGCGCCGGCAGGCGTCCGAGCAGTACTTCACTTCGTCCCATGTCCTGGCCCAGCGGCGACGCCAAGTCATCGGCCGGCCGCAGGCCACGCACGGCTTGCTGGGCAGCGACGCCTTGTTGCCGCGGAAGCTGGAGGCGGAGGGTTTGGTAGGCAACGCGAGTGGGCCGTGGCAGCGAAGCGAATCGACCGTAGAATCGGTACCTTAGCAAAAAGCCATCCCACGGAGCCGGCAAGGAGCCTCTCGTGCTGCAACCGCTGCGAACGGCTGCCGTCTATTTCGCTCTCGTCTTTGGCGCTGGGTTCCTGCTCGGAACACTGCGCGTGCTGCTCGTCGTGCCCGCCATCGGGACGCGCGCGGCAGAGTTGCTCGAAATGCCGTTGATGCTCGCAGTCGTCGCGGTAGCTGCCCGGTTCGTTACCCGACGGTTCAGCAGCAGCATCCACGGCAAAGCCGGGTGGCTGCAGGTCGGTGCGATCGCATTCGCCTTCGTGCTGTGCGCCGACGTCGTCGTCGGGGTCGTTCTGCGTGGCATGACCGTCTGGCAGGCGCTGTTCGAACGTGATCCGCTGTCGGGTGCGGCCTACTACCTCGCACTCGGCTGGCTCGCGGTGGCTCCCTGGCTTTTTGCCCGCAAGCCCTGAGCTAACCGAAGATCCCTTTCAGCACGGGCACCATCTTCCGCGGACCCGCGATCGCTGCAGCGGAGGCCATGCCGCCCATCATCGCGCCGGCCACGCCGCACGACATCACGTCCTGGCCGGTGAGCCATAAACCCTTGATGCGCGTGCGGGGTTGCAGCCAGCCCTGCTGCATCCGCTGCGGGTCGTGATCGAGGCCGTACAGTTCGCCGCGTCCATAGCCGCAGAAGTGCTGCATCGACAGCGGCGTCGAGACCTCCCAGTAATCGATCTCACCGCGCACCTGCGGCACCTTCTCGTACAGGTGCTCGAGCAGTCGCTCGCCATACGCCTGTTTCAGGGCGTCGTAGTCGTCGCCGCGCTTGCCCCAGGTGGTGCCCGCCCATTGCGAGAAAATCTCGTACGGCGCCGGCGCCACGATCTCGATCGTTGCACGGCCCGGATAGCGCTCGGCAAACGACGGGTCCTTCGCCGACGGGAACGAGATGTAGACCACCGGAAACGGACCGCGCGGATCCTGCATGAAGCGATCCAGCGCGCCGTCGTAGTCGTGGCCGCCTGGATAGATCCAGTAGTTGGTCTGCGGCAGGCCGAGTTCCTGCGCTGATTTCTGCAGACCGATGTAGACGCCCAGGTGTCCGATGCTCGGCTTCACGTGGGCCAGCAGGCGGTCATAGCCATGTTCCTGCACTGTCTGCGCGGGCAGCAGGTGCTTGAACGTATTGATGGCACCGGCACTCGAAATGACCGTGCCGCAAGCGATCTCGTGACCGTCAGCCATGCGCACGCCGCTCACGCGTCCGTCGCGCAGCAGCACTTCGTCTACGCGGGCGTAAGTGAACACCTCGCCACCGGTCGCGCGGATGCGCGGCAGAATCGCGTCGGCGATGCGCCACGCGCCGCCGACGGGATAGAAGCCGCCGTGCATGTAGTGCCGCGCAATCAAAGCCTGGATCACGAACGACGAGCGCTTGGGCGGCAGGCCGAGGTCGCCCCACTGGCCCGTCAGTACGGCGATCAGCTCGGGGTCGGACGTGAGTTCCGACAACACCTCCCACGTGGTGCGCTGGAATGTGCGCGGGAGGCGCCTGCGCAGGAACGGGCCCGCCAGCACCGCAGCCCACGGCGGCAGCGTCCGTTGCAACGTGAACGTGCGCATGCCGCGCGAAACTTCACGCAGCAATTCCAGGTAGCGGTCGATGGCGACCGCTTCGCGCGGGAAGTGCGCCAGCAGGTTGTCGCGAAACTCAGCAGGGCCGGCGACGGCGTCATAGGTGCGATCGCCGATGAAGAAGCGGTCGTAGTGCGCATCCATCGGGGCCCACGCGACCTTGCCTGCCGTGAGGAAGTCCATGAGGCGGCGCGACATCGTCGCGGCGCCCATGTCGCCGATGTAGTGCACGCCCACGTCCCACTCGTAGCCGTTGCGCTCGTAGCTGTGGGTCGCGCCGCCGGCCGTGTAGTGCTGCTCCAGCACGGCTACACGCCAGCCGAGCGTGGAGAGCAGGGCGGCCGTGGTGAGGCCACCGATGCCCGAGCCGATGATCAGCGCGTCGTAGGGACCCTGCAGCCGGGAGGGCCGGTAGCGGTGACCGATCCGCAGCGTGCTGGGTTGTGGCCGGGTTCGGGCCGGAGGCGACGACGTCATCGCTGGATTATCGACGACGTCGCGGCGCGAAGCTCGACGTTCTGCGCTCAGGGCTCCGGCGTCGGACGCGACGGTGAGCGATCGTCACTCGTGGCCGCAGGTCGACCCGGGCTGACACGCGGGCCGCGGTCGGGCGGCGGCGCGGCACGACGCGGCGGTTCCGGCGGCCGCACCTGCGCAGGACGGGGTGGCGGCGGCACGCCCACATTCGGCGTAGCGGGCGCGCGGGGAACGATGAGTGGCGTCATCCCCGGCGCGGTGTATCGATCGACCTCACCACGACGCACGCGGGGACCATCCCCCGGGGTGTCGTCCCTGGGGCGTGGCGGACGTTCGACACCGTTGTGCTTGTCATCGGGCCGGTCGCCGCCATCGCCAGCGTCGTCGTGGTGGCCGCGGTTCTTCGGCGGTCGCTGGTCACAGCGGCCGTCGCCATTCGCGTCGGCGCAGGGCACGGGCACGTACCGCGGGTAAGGCACGTAGACGACGCCTGGCGCGTAATAGCGCGGGTCGCCGCCGCCGTAGTATTGGCTGTAGTACGGGTCGTAGCCGGGACGATAGCCCGAGCCATAGCCATAGCCGTAGTTGTACCCGGACCCGTAGTACGGGCTGTACCCCGGATACTGCTGTTGGCTCGATCGCGCCGGCGGGCCCAGGTCAGGCAGGGCGAGGGGATCCTGATAGGCGCAGCCCGCCAGTGCAGCCAACATGGCCGCGCCCAGCAAGGCTTGTGCGACTTTCCGGTTCATCCCAGCCACGCTCCTAGAGTAAACAATCCAAGGGACCCTGGCCCATCTGAGACAGGGTGCGCCGGGCAATTGTTCCGTGCACCGGCCTGTCGCACCGATACCACAGGGCTCGTCGATCCGGCTGCAAGCGCAACCAACTGCGTCTTACCTAGATGCACCGCAGCACGTCGGCGTGCTGATGGGCGTGTCGTACACTGAACATGGTCGGCGCCGAGAACTACATCGACGACGAAGACGGCTTCAACGTCAACGTCGGTCTCTCGCTGCGGTTCTGATACACCAGAGCTGAACCCGCGCTACCGACCGGGCGGAGAGCCGCCCGGTCGCAGCGTGCAGCCCTTTGCGCGCTTGCGGCTGCCGCGGGGGCCACCCTGCGGGGCCAGCGCTGCGCTACATCTTCGTGCGTTCCGCCTTCGGGTCGTACAGCGGCCGGCTGGAAACGATCACGGGATAGCGCGTCCCTGCAATATCCACCTCCCACGTGCCGGACGTGAGGTAGGCCTCGTCGACGGTCTGCTTCGGCTCGAGGAAAGCGAGCCCCACGGATCCTCCCAGCGTGTGGCCGTACGATGCGGCGCGCACGTAACCCACGGGCTTGCCGTCGCGCAGCACGATCTCCGCATGGTGCAATTGCGGCGCGGGATCCTGGACCAGCACCGACACCAGCCGTCGTTGCAGCGGTCCCTTGGCCTTGCGCTCGAGCAGCGCTTCCTTGCCGATGAACCCGTCGGGCTTCTTCACGTCGATGGCGAAGCCCAGGCCGGTTTCGTAGGGGTCGTCGGTGTTGTCCAGGTCGTGACCGTAGTCGCGATAGCCTTTCTCGAGTCGCAGGCTGCCGAGGGCGCGCAGTCCGGCGTGCACCAGGCCGAACTTCGTGCCGGCCGCGACCACCTTGTCGTACACGTGGACGGCCTGGTCGGTCGGGATGAACAGCTCGTAACCCAGTTCGCCCAGGTACGTGATGCGCGTGCACAGCACTCGCGCGTAGCCGATGTCGATCTCGCGGGCCGCACGGAACGGAAAGGCTTCGTGCGAGAGGTCGACGCTGGTCAGCGACTGCAGCAACTCCCGCGAGCGTGGGCCCTGCACGTTCAGTTGCCCGTAACCGGACGTGA
Source organism: uncultured Gammaproteobacteria bacterium (assembly GCA_963846885.1). GTDB lineage: Bacteria > Pseudomonadota > Gammaproteobacteria > Steroidobacterales > Steroidobacteraceae > RPQJ01. Next base: position 79,692 of record CAWJXS010000014.1, on the reverse strand, counting down.
CGTCCGTGACGAATGCATGCGCGTCGTCCGGCATGTTGCGCTTCATCCAGCGTCTCGGCATGACGGACCATCGTGTCGGTGACGACGACGAAGAACCTGTCATCGGCGAGCTTGGTCACGGTGAGGTCCGCTTCCAGCCTGCCGTCCGTGTTGAGCCACTGGGTGTACGTGATCATGCCCGCCGCGCCGTCGACGTCGTTCGCGGAGATGCGGTTGAGGCAACGGCCCGCATCGCGGCCCTGCACCATGAATTTGCCCATGAACGACATGTCCATGACGATCACGTTCTCGCGTGCGGCCCGGTGCTCGGCCTCCCACTGCGACCACCAGCTTGGCCGCGCCCAGGTGTCGGGCCCCGGGTCGGGCGTCTTGCCGGCACCTGCGTACCACGCCGGACTCTCCCAGCCGCTCGTCTCGATGAAATACGCGCCTTGCGCCGCGAGGCGATCGTGGAACGGCGACCTGCGCGCATCGCGCGCGCTCTTGAGCGTGTGCGTCGGGTAATGGCACTTGTAAACCATGCCGAGCGACTCGACCGTGCGTGCGCGGCGGTAGTCCGGGTTGGCCTGGTAGGGCAGCACGCGGTCGATGTTCATGCCGGTCACGTCGACGTCGGGCAGGCCATTGATGATCCAGTGCGCCATCACGCGACCGAGCCCGCCGCCCGTGAGAATGCCGATCGAGTTGAGGCCGGCTGCGACGAAGTAACCGCGCAGCTCGGGCGCCTCGCCCACGATCGGCTTCAGGTCGGGCGTGAAGCTTTCCGGTCCGCAGAAGAATTTCTTCATGCCGACCTGCGAGGTGATGGGCACGCGCGCCATGGCCGTCTCGAGGTACGGCCCCATGCGTTCCCAGTCGGGCTCCAGGTCGAGGTAGGGCGTGTCGGTGGGCGAACCCTCGATCTTCCAGGGCGCGCACACGGGTTCGAACAGGCCGACCATCAGGCCACCGCCCTCCTGCCGGTAATAGCCGTAGCTGGACGGGTCTTCGAGCACTGGCATGTTCTGCGGCAGGTCCTTGATCGCCTCGGTGATCAGGTAGTAATGCTCGGCGGCCTGGTTCGAGATCGCGACGCCCGACTGCGCACCGAACTCGCGCGCCCACAGGCCACCGCAGTTGACGACGTAGTCCGTCTTGATGTCGCCGAAGGGGGTGCTTACGCCGGTGACGCGGCCGTTTTTCTGCAGCACGCCGGTTGCGGGCACGCCTTCGAAAATCTTCACGCCACGCATTCGCGCGCCTTTGCCGAGTGCCATCGTGACGTCGACCGGGTTCACGCGGCCGTCTTCCTTGACGTAAAAGCCGGCTTGCACGTCGTCGACCCTGGCGAGCGGAAACAGCTGCTGGACCTCGCGCGGCGAGATTTCCTGCACGTCGATGCCGCAATAGCGGTTGAACGCCGCCACCCGCCGGAATTCCTCGAGGCGATCCGCGTCGGAGGCAACCTCGATGAAGCCGATCGGCATGAATCCCGTTGCCTGTCCCGTCTCCGCCTCGAGACGCCCGTAGAGATCGCGCGTGTACTTGCGGATCTCGGTCGACGTCTCCGAAGTCGAGCCGTACGTGACCATGAGCCCGGCCGCGTGCCAGGTGGTGCCGGCGGTCAGCTGGTGCCGCTCGAGCAGCACGATGTCTTTCCAGCCCATCGCGGCCAGGTGATAAGCGGTGGAGGTGCCGATGACGCCGCCGCCGACGATGACGACGCGGGCGTGCGTGGGGAGCGCAGGAGGATTGGCCATGGACGGATCCCGGGTGATTGGCGAACCCGGGTGTCCGGGTTCGATTAGATGACCGGGCAAGGATACCCCGATCACCGCCAACGCCAGAAATGGGGCCGCTGTCCTTGACGGGCATGCAGCGCAAAGCGCACGCCGGATGCCGGGGAATCCACGTGACCGCTAGCGCATCAGGCCTGGGCCCTGTCCAGCAGCCGCAGTTGCGTTTCGAGATCTTCGAGGTTGAGGTAGCAACCCTGCAGATGCCGCTCGCCGGTCGTCGGGTCGAAGCTCGCGCGACCGTGCAGCACGCGGTGATTGTCGTACGCGATCAGGCAGCCGGGCTCCAGCCGCAAGTTCAGGTGATACGCCGGATCGCGCAACATGCGCCAGAAAGTCGCGAGCGCTGCGTACATCGGCTCGATCAGGTCCGCAGGCAAAACCATCGGCGCACGCAGCCAGTTGTTGAAGCGGATGCAGGTAATGCGTCCGCTGGGATCGAGCGTGATCGCGGGCGCACGGGTGCGGATATCGCAGGAGTCGTCATGAAAGCGGAATTCCATTGGCTGCGTGCTCAGCAGCCGGAACGCCTCCGGGTCTCTCACCCGCAGATCCTCTGCCACCCTGAAGCCATCCGCAAACAACGACTCCCCGCCCTTGACGCTGCTTTTCACGCAGAACAACAACTGCACGTCGGGCGGCGAATGCCAGTTGGCGAGGTCCGTGTGCAGTTCGAGACCCATCGACGTGTAGGCCGACGCGTTGGGATTGGGCATCGATACGACGTCGTAGTGCTCGCCGAAATTGGTGGGGCGCATCGCGCCGATGCGTCGCGCAATGGGAAAGAGTTCGCCCGGCTGCGCCGGAACCCCGCGTAACAACACGATGCCGTGTTGCTGGATCGCCTCGATCCACGCCCGCAGGCCAGCGGCAGAGTGCATGTACGCCGCGTAGTCGACCACTGGCAGTGTGTCGTTGATTCCCGCGTCCCACAGCATCAGCCGGCGCTGCCGCTCAGACAGCGCCGCGGAGGCGTTGTCGTACGTGCGCAGCCAGCCGCGCGCATAGCGCGAGGCGTGGACGGTATCACCGGTCCTGAATTCAACTTCGAGCGCGCTGTCACTGCCGACGCGCGCCGAAGCGATGCGCGGTGCACCGTGGTCGATGAACATGAACGTTCGTTCCAGCGCCTGCGGATGACGGCACTCCGGGCACGCGCAATTGTCCCGCAGCCAGAGGGCCGGGAAACGGCTCTGGCGTCCGTCGCTCCAGTCGAGCGTCACGCTGCGTCCGTCGTGCTGCACCCCGACGATCACATGCGCGGTTGGCATCGGCGCGAGGTCGCCCATCGAGGGCTCGCCTATGGGCGTCGGCGATGCGGTGGGGACGGACATGCGGCCAACCTCCAGGCAACTGTCTATCGATCCTAGCGTAAACTCTGGAGCGCATCGTCGCATCCGCGCCGGAACCTCCAGACAGCCGATGACTCCCGCTCCTGCAATGATCGCTGCGGTACTGCTGTTGCTGAGCGGCTGCGCGACGCCGCAGGTGCAGTCACCTGCGAGCGCACGAACGCCCGTGGTCACGGTGCAGTCCCTGGAGATGCCCGTGTCCGCCGCGGAGAACCGCGCGGTCTCGTTCACCAACAAGCGTTCGGCGTTCTACTACACGCAGACGCATCGCAACGACCACCCAGAGCACGCGTACTTCCGCGGTTACAACATCGCGGGCCGCCGCATCTTCGGTGGGTATCGCCTGTACCAGGGTGAGCTGCTGCTCGAGCCGCCGACCGCGACGGTGGTCGTACAGCCGGATGCATTGGTGCGTCGCTATCCGCAGGGCGTCACGGCAACGTTGCGGCTGTTCGACCGGCAGGACGCCCTTGAGATCGAGATCGAAAGCGACGTCGCAGCGACCCCCGCTGCGAGGTTAAGGCTGGAACTGGAAGGCGACACGCTGGCGCGGCTGCCCACCGCAGGGGGAATCGACTGGTACACGTCGCGACAGGACGGCGACGCGGCCGGTATCGACTTCATTGCGGTGGGTCCAAGCGACCGTGGCTTCCTGATTGCGGTAGGACCTTCGCGCGAGGCTGCAGGGGCCCTGCTCGAGCAGGCGCGCCTGCACGCCGTTGAATGGCACGCCGCACGTGCCGCGCGCGTCGCCGCGGTGCTGAATGGAGAGCACTACGTCAGCACGGACGACCCACGGTTGACGTCTGCTCTTCGTTGGCTGTCGCTCACGACGGATTCCCTGGTCACCGAGCAGCGCGGGGCAGGGATCTACGCGGGACTGCCCTGGTTCAACGAGTACTGGGGCCGCGACAGCTTCATTTCGCTGCCAGGCGCGACGCTCGTGACCGGTCGGTTCGAGGAAGCCCGGGCCGTGCTCACATCCTTTGCGCGTTTCCAGGAGCTCGATCGAAACTCCCGCTTCTACGGGCGGATGCCGAACATCGTCAAGCCGGGCAGCATCGACTACCACACGACGGATGGCACGCCGCGCTGGGTCATCGCGCTGCGCGACTACGTGCGCTACACGGGCGACCGCACGCTGATCGCCGAGCTGTATCCAAACGTGCAGGCCAGCATCGACGGCGCACTGCTGAACTTCACCGACGCCTCCGGCTTCCTGGTCCACGCGGACAACGAGACCTGGATGGACGCGCGACGCGAACCCGACAAGGTGTCCTATTCGCCGCGCAGCACACGAGCCAACGACATCCAGGCGCTGTGGTACGAGCAGCTGCGAGCGGGCGTCGAATTTGCGCAGACGCTGCGCGATGAAGCAGCGGCGGCGCGCTGGTCAGCAGCGGCAGAGCGGTTGCGGAGCAACTTTGCACGCGATTTCGTCGACACCGCGTCCGCCCGCATGGCCGATCACCTCGATGCGCAGGGCGTGCCGAACTTCCAGGTGCGTCCGAACGCGCTGTTCGCGCTGTCACTGGTGGATCAACCGGAAGTTGCCGCACGTATCCTGCGTACGAAGTGGCAGGCACTGGTTTATCCGTGGGGTGTGGCTACGCTCGACCAGGCCGACCCCGGCTTTCATCCGTACCACGTGGCGCCGGAGCACTACCACAAGGATGCGGCCTACCATAACGGAGCGGTCTGGCCCTGGCTCAACGGCATCGCGATGCAGCGCATGCTGGAGATGGGTCAGACGGAGCTGGCGTGGCAGCTATTCACCCACGCCAATGAAATCGCACTGACACGGGGTGTGGTAGGCGGCCTGCCCGAAAACCTCGACGCCTATCCGCACCCTGGCGAGTCGGCACCGCGCCTCACGGGTACGTACCTGCAAGGTTGGTCCAACGCCGAACAGCTGCGCACCTGGTACCAGGGCGTACTCGGTGTGCAGCCGGAGATGCAGCGCGAGGTCCTGCGCCTTTTGCCGCGGCTGCCGCAAGCGTTTGGAACAGCCGAGTTCGTCGCACGCATCGGAGCGGGCCGCTTGCACGGTCGGTACGAGCCCATCGCACAGGGCCGTCGCTACACTTGGCGATTGGAGGGCGAGGCCGCCACCATCGAGATCGACATCGCGCCGTTCACGCCGCAGAACTTCGTCGTTGCCGCCGGTGATTCGCTGATCGTCGAGCAACGGCCTCACCGGCTCACTGTCCAGCACCTGGACGCTGCAGGCCGTCGCCAGGCGCAGACTGTCGTGGCCCCGGACGCGGATCGCAGCGCACGGCAGACCCGCCTCGACGCGATCCTGGCCTCCGCAGTATTTGCGCAGCCGGGCAAGGCGGATGCGCATCCGGCGATGCAGCGATGACCCCGTAGAAATACGCGTACCGCGGCGCGGTCCGAGCCAGTGAAATAGCCGGTCGCAAACATACAGGCCGGACCATCGGCCCTGCCCAGCCGGAGGCGTGCCGCCGATGACACTGACCCGTCGTGATTTCCTGCTGCACTCCGGCGCCATCGCGGGTGCTGCCCTCGTTACCGGGCGCCGGGCCTGGGCGCTCGAAGACACGGCTGACGTGATCGTGATTGGCGCGGGACTTTCGGGTCTGCAGGCCGCATGGACGCTCGAGCAACAGGGTTTCAAGGTGCTGGTGCTCGAAGGCCAGGGCCGTGTGGGCGGGCGTGTGCTCTCGTTTTCGCAGGCGCGTGGTGCGCCGGAAGCCGGCGGCAACATCATCTACGGCGACTACACGCGGGTGATGGCGGCCGCCAAGCGAGTCGGCGTGACGCTCGAGGACCAGGTGCCGCGCCTGTCGAAGCACTCGAAGTACACGCTGGTGCTGGACGGCAAGCCCGTGAGTCGCGAACAGTGGAAGGATTCGCCGCGTAATCCGTTTCCGCCTGCGCTGCGCGAAATGATGCCGTGGCAGTACGTACCGCTGGTGACCAGCCAGGAGAATCCGCTGGCGGGCGTCGACGGCTGGTACGAGGCGAAGAACGCGCCGTTGGACATCTCGATGCGTGACTTCCTGCGCAAACAGGGCGCGACGGACGCGATGATCGAGCTGGCCTACGACACGATCCCCACCTATGGCCTCGATGCGCGCGACATTTCGGCGCTGATGATGGCGTACGTTTCGGCGTTCACCCTGGCGCAGAAGTCGGTGAAACCCGTGATGCTGCAGGCACAGGGCGGCAACCAGAACCTGCCGCTGGCGATGGCCGCGCAGCTGCGACAGCCCGTCCGTCTCAACCAGACGGTCAAGGCGATCGAGTCGACCGCAGCCGGCGTCGAAGTCCGCACCGCCGCGGGCGCAAGATATTCAGCGAAGGCACTGGTATGCGCAGTGCCTTTCAGCACGCTGCGTCGCATCGACCTGCGTCCCGGCCTCGAGGGCGCGCAGGCGCGAGCGGTGAAGTCGTTGCCTTACCAGCCCATTCACCAGGTTGCGCTGCATGCGTCGCGTCCGTTCTGGGAAAGCGACGGTCTCGAGCTCTCGATGTGGACAGACTCGCCGATCGGCCGCGTCTCGGCCGTGTATCACGAAGACAAGGACGACGAGGCCTCGAGCCTGCTGGTCTCGGCTTTCGGGCCCGGGGCGCGTCATCTCGATCGGCTGGGCAAGGAAGGCGCAGCGCGTTACGTGGTCGCGCAGATCGAGCAGATGCGGCCTGCTGCGAAAGGCGCCTTGCAGGTGATCGGCCAGCATTCCTGGGAACGGGATCCGTTCGCCGGCGGTGCGTGGGCTTACTTCAATCCCGGAACGGTGACCCGGTTCCTGCCGGCCATGCTGCAGCCGCAGGGCCGCGTGCACTTCTGCGGCGAACACACTTCGGTCTCCGCGCGGGGTATGGAAGGCGCGCTGGAGTCCGGTGACCGCGCAGCAGCGGCCGTCGCACTGCAGCTCGCTTAGGCGGAAAACAAAAAGGCGGGTGGCCCTGCGACCACCCGCCTGCTTCGTATCGAGACGCCTCGATTACTTCTTCGCAGCCTTCGCCGCTTCGATGGCCTTCGCCACCTGCGCCATGGCGTCGTCAGTCGCCTCGCGCACGCAACGATCGATCGTCCAGCCTTCCACGGGCACGTCGACCTTGATTTCCTTGCAGGACGAAGCCGCAGTGTCTTTCACGCGCTTCTCGAGCGTGGCCGCGCCGGCGGCGGTCGTCAGGTCGAGGTCCGCGTAGCTGACGCGCGAACGGATCGTCAGTTCCTTGATCGGCGCGCCGATGGGCGACTTACCGACCACGATTTCGCGCACGGCTTCGACCGTCACGACTTCCATCGCCTGTGCATACAGGCCCTGGCTGGCGAGAGTGCAACCGGCGGCAGCCGCCAGCAGAACGAACTTGTTGGGCTTCATCGTCTAGTCTCCGTTAGCGTCTGGCGGACCGCGGTCCTGTTCGAGCAGAATTACCCGCGAAGCTTAGGACGCAGTCCAAAAGCAGCACATCCGTGACGTTACGGACGGGGAAAACCGTGACGGGACCTGCCGGCGGCCGGGGGGTGCCCCAGGCAAGACTCAGTCTAATAAATCGGCGTACCCTGTAAAACTGCACCGAAAAGCCAGGCCAACCGTGCTCGAACTGCGTCCCTCCTGCGAATGCTGCGATCTGGATCTTCCGGCGGATTCGCCGCTCGCCCGCATCTGCTCGTTCGAGTGCACGTTTTGCGCGACGTGCGCCGAACGCCTGCTGCACGGCCGCTGCCCCAACTGCGGTGGGGAACTCGCGCCACGGCCACGACGGGCCCTGGACAAGCTCGGCGCCTATCCAGCCTCAACGCAACGGATTCTGAACCCCAGGCTGCAGGCAGAGCTGTCGAGCAGGAATTCCCAGCGCACTGGAGCCGAGCGCTCGGGGGCGACTGCGGCCACGTCGGTGGTCCTGCGCCGGGTTTCGACCGACTGACCTGTCACTGCTCGAGCCGCTCGCCGACCTGCTCATCGATGCCGTGCACTCGGGTGCCTCGATCGGCTTCCTCGCTCCGCTGTCGCGGCCGACGGCGGAGCAGTACTGGCGCGGCGTGCTGTCCGCAGTCGGCGAGCTCCTGTTGCTCTGGGTCGCCGAGATCGACGGCCGCGTCGTGGGCTCGGTGCAGCTGGCGCTGTGCGACAAGGACAATGGCCGCCATCGTGGCGAGGTGCAGAAACTCTTCGTACACCGGTCGGCACGGGGCCACGGCATCGCGACGCGGTTGATGAATGAGGTCGAGGCGGAAGCAAGACGACGGCAGCGGCGGTTGCTGGTGCTCGATACCTTGCTGGGTTCGCAGGCCGAGGACGTCTATCGGCACCTGAACTGGACCCGCGCCGGCGAGATCCCCGAATACGCGGCGTCGCCCGCCGGCGAGCTGTTTCCGACGGTCGTGTACTTCAAGGCGCTGGCGTCATGATCACGGGTAGCGCACGATGCAGCGTGGCATTGCTGTCGGCACGCACCGTTGACGATGCGACCTCCGTCGCGCTCATGGTCTCGCGCGCATCGTGGATCGCGCGGAGGAGCCGCACGATCCACGGCGAACCTTGTTCGAGCGGCCGCGAGGCGATGGTGCCAGCGGCTGGATCGGAAGGATGGATGCCGCCTCGCGACTACGCTCGAACTGCGGCGCTCGACAAATCGCGCGCCAGAGGTCGCATCGTCAACGCTGCGTGCCTGCCGCAAATGATGCACACCGCACTGATCGTGCAACGGCCCACAGGTCCCGCGCGGCAGCTCGTGCTGTTGTTTCACGGTGTCGGCGCCGACGAGACGGACCTGCAGCCCGTCGGCGAGCGGCTCGCGCGCGAATACCCGGAAGCGCTGGTGGCCAGCCTGCGTGCGCCGCACCAGGGCAACTTCGGGTCCGGTCATCAGTGGTTCGCCGTCGACGGCATCGACGACGCCATCCGCATCGAACGCGTCGCAGCCGAGTTGCCGTCCTTCGTGGAGCGCATCCGGCAGTGGCAGCGGGAAACCGGCCTGGGCCCGGAGGCTACGGTGCTGATCGGCTTTTCGCAGGGTGCGATCATGGCGCTCGAGGCCGTTTCCCAGGCAGGGGCCGACGTCCTGGCCGGCCGCGTCGTCTCGCTGGCGGGCCGGTATGCGCGGTTGCCCCCGGCCGAGCCGGGCGGTACCACGCTTTTCCTGCTGCACGGCAAGGCGGATCAGGTCATCCATTACGGCTACACCGTGGAGGCCGCGAAACACCTGGTCGCGCTCGGGGCCGACGTCGTGGCCGATGTGATTCCGGGGCTGGGCCACGGGATCGACGCAGAGGTGCTCAGCCTGCTGATCCAGCGGCTGCGCACGCACGTCCCGAAGCGGCATTGGGAGGCCGCCATGCGACAGGGCGTTCCCCCGCCGGGGGGCGGGACACAGTAGGATAGGCGCCCCTGACGCTCGTCCTACAAGGCAGAAAGCACGATGAACTCGCCGGCTTCGACGCTCAAGACCGCCGATGCTTCGCTGGTCAGCTACACGCATTGGATGTACGGGCTGCATGCGGCCAGCGCGATCATCGGCATGTTCAGTTCGGCCTTCATCGCGACGGCGTTCCTGTTCGGCTTGCCGTCGATCATCGCGGTGGTGATGAACTACATCCGCCGCAGCGACGCGCGGGGCACGTACCTCGAGTCGCACTTCAGCTGGCAGCTGCGCACGTTCTGGTTCGCGCTGCTGTGGGTGACGGTGGTGTTCCTGCTGTCGCTGCCGCTGTTCTTCATCCTGGTCGGGTTCGTCACGTTCCCGGTCGGAATTTTCATCGTCGGTGTCTGGGTCATCTATCGCGTCGCGCGCGGCTGGCTCAAGCTCAAGGACGGCCAACCCGTCTGATCCTCTCTTCTCTTCATCTTCTCTTCTCTTTTCCTTCCTGCCTTCCTCCCCTTCCTCTCCTTCCTGTCCTTCCTGTCCTTCCTGTCCTTCCCACCCACGGAGTCGCTTTCATGGTCGTCGCAGCGGATAAAGTCGTGCTGATTCATTACACCCTCACCAACGACGAGGGCAAAGTGATCGACAGCTCGTCGGGCGGTGATCCGCTCGCTTACATCCACGGTCACGGCAACCTGATTCCGGGGCTCGAACGCGAACTCGAAGGCAAGCCCTCGGGCACCAAGCTCACCGTGAAGATCGCGCCGGCCGACGGTTACGGCGAGCGTGACGCGGAGCTCGTGCAGCGTGTGCCGAAGCGATCGTTCGGCAACACCGCGAACATCCAGCCCGGGATGCAGTTCCAGGCGCAGACCTCCGACGGGCACACACGCGTCGTAACGGTGAAGGGCATCCAGGGCGACATGGTGACGATCGACGGCAACCATCCGCTCGCGGGAGAGCACCTCAACTTCGACGTCGAAATCACCGAAGTGCGCGAGGCGACGCAGGAAGAACTCGAGCACGGCCACGTGCACGGCCCGGGCGGGCACCACCACTGACGACTTGGGTGGATTGGGTCCAGTTTGCAGCGACGCGTTGTGCTCAGCCTCGTCGCACGATGGAACTAGTCATTTCCACCTAGCCCGGCGCGGACATTCCGGAAGCACGAAGAGCGCGCGCGGAGCAACCTATGCTCCGTACGTTTTTCCTCCTGCGTGAAAATTTGGCCGGCCACCGCAAGGTTCGCCGGCCTTCTTTTATTTACCTGGCGACCGCCGCAGGTACGCGGAACTCGCTGTTGAGCGCGGCGAGCGTCGCCGGGTCGCGGCCGTAGATGTCCTTGCGGAATATCACCTGGCCATCGGCTCGCGGCTGCGCGGTCCAGTACAGGATCAGCACGGGGACGGGCTGCTTCAGATTGACCGTCCGCGTTTCCTTGGTCGCGATCAATGCGGCCATGCTCTGCTGGTTCCATTGCGGGTCGTTCAGGACGAGCTCGGCCAGCTCGAACGCCTTCTGCACGCGGATGCAACCCGAGCTGAACGTGCGCTGGTCCTGCTCGTAGAGCGACTTCGCCGGCGAGTCGTGCAGGTACACCAGGTACGGATTCGGGAACATCACCTTCACCAGGCCCAGCGCATTGTTCGGGCCCGGGTCCTGCACGAACTGATACGGCGGCAGGCGCGACGGACCGTACTGATTCCAGTTGACGGAGTACGGGTTCACTTCCCGCCCGCTGCCGTCGAGCACGCGGATGTTCATGCGCTTGAGCGCGCCGGGATTGCGCTTGAGCTCCGGCAGCTTGTCCTTCACCAGGATGCCAGGCGGAATCGTCCATGTGGGATTGAAGACCACATAGGTGACCTTCGAGCGGAAGATCGGCGTCTCGCGCTCGTCACGCCCCACGATGACGCGTGAAGTCCAGATCGGCTCATCGTTGCGGAAATAGCTGACGTAAAACCCTGCGACGTCCACCAGCACGAACTCGCCCTTGATCTCGTGCAGCGTCCAGCGCGCGCGCTCGAGATTGATACGGATCTGGTCGATGCGCTCGGCGACCGGCACGTTCATTGCCGCGCGTGTACCCGGGCCGATCGCCCCGTCAGCGGTGAGGCCGTGCCGTTCCTGGAACGCCTTGACGGCCTGTTCGAGATTCGCGTCGTAGAGGTTCGGCGAGTCGCCTGCGACGGTTGTCGGGGACGCGAGCAGATCGCGCGAGATCGTCAGGCGCTGGCGCAGCACGGCCATGCGCGCGTCGCTCATGCCGGGTTTCAGCGTCGGGCCATCTTCGAGAATCGGCCAACCACCCGCAGCCGCGATGGCGCGGTATTCCTTGAGCCGCTCCCGGCCTCGCTGGTACCAGACATGAGCCGGCCGGGCACCGTCGAAGGCCTCGGTGATCTGTCCCGCCGCCAGGCGCGTCGAGAACCGCTGCAGACCTTCCTCGAACGACGGTGTGGGTCGCTGCGAGAAGTTCCACTGCGAGCTGAGCTTCTCGGGATGCACCTTGCCCAGGTACACGTGGTACAGGCCGAGCATGAAGGCGTCCGTGGCAAGCAACTCGAGATCGGCACGGTCTTGCAGCGTCAGGTCCGTCTTCATCCGCATGTCGAGGCGGTACGAGCTCAGTGCGGCGAGGTGATAGTCGTTGGGATCGAGGCCGTCGTTGCGCAGCTCCTCGATGTTCGCAACCAGCGCATCGAGCTTGGCGGTGTCCTGCCATGCGGGCGCGAACTGCTGGGACTCGTAATACTTGGCCACCAGCTCGTCGGCGATGATCCGCTCGCCACGCAAGTCTTGCTCCTGCTCGTAGCGCAGGTGATCGATGCGTTCACGGATGGCCTCGGCCAGCGGGCTCGCGGCGACGACAGCGGCGGATGAGGTCGACGGATCGGCTGGCTGCGATTGGGACTGCGCAGGGGCAGCGTGCAGCAGCAACGTGGCTGCGGCGAGCGCAGCCGAGAGGGCCAGCCGCGAGCAAACTCCCGCGGCGGGTGCGATGGATCGACGGGTCATTGCGGTGCGCGCTCCAGTTTTGCTGTGAGGTCGTAGGCGTCGGCGCCGGTGACCCGCACCTGGGCCCAGTCGCCTGCCTGCAGCTTCTTGCCTGGCTTGGCGATGCGGACGACACCGTCGATCTCAGGCGCGTCGGCTGCCGAGCGCGCGACGGCGCCTGCCTCGGGGTCGACCTGATCGACGAGTACTCGCAGCGACAAGCCGACCTTCGCGGCAAGTTTCTCCGCGCTGATCGCAGCAGCCACTTCCATGAAGCGCGCGAGCCGCTCTTCCTTGACGGGCTCGGGCACCGGATTGGGCAGTGCGTTGGCGGCAGCGCCATCCACGGGCGAGTACTTGAAACAGCCCACGCGGTCGAGCCGTGCTTCGCGCAGCCAGTCGAGCAGTAGCTCGAAGTCGGCTTCGGTCTCGCCCGGGAAGCCCACGATGAACGTGCTGCGCAGCGTGATGTCCGGGCAAATCTCACGCCAGCGCTGGATGCGCGCCAGCGTGTTCTCAGCGTGCGCCGGACGCTTCATCAACTTGAGTACGCGCGGACTGCCGTGCTGGAACGGGATGTCCAGGTAGGGCAGGATTTTGCCGTCGGCCATCAACGGAATCACGTCGTCGACGTGCGGGTACGGGTAGACGTAGTGCATGCGCACCCAGGCGCCGAGCGAACCGAGGGCCCGCGCCAGGTCGACGAACTTTGCCTTGACCGGTTTGCCGCCCCAGAAGCCGGTTGCGTACTTGAGGTCCGCGCCGTATGCGCTCGTGTCCTGCGAGATCACGAGCAGTTCCTTCACGCCGGCCTTCACCAGTCGTTCGGCCTCGAGCATGACTTCGCCGATCGGGCGGCTCGCGAGGTCGCCACGCATCGATGGAATGATGCAGAACGTGCAGCGGTGATTGCAGCCTTCGGAAATCTTGAGGTACGCGTAGTGTCGCGGCGTGAGCCGGATGCCCTGCGGCGGCACGAGGTCGACGAACGGATCGTGCAGCGGCGGCAACTCTGCATGCACGGCCTGCACGACTTCCTCGTACGCATGCGCGCCGGTGACCTTGAGCACCGCTGGATGGCGGTCGGTGATCAGCTCTGGCCGGGCACCCAGGCAACCGGTGACGATCACCTTGCCGTTGCGGGCGAGCGCCTCGCCGATCGCGTCGAGCGATTCGTGCACGGCGTCGTCGATGAAGCCGCAGGTGTTCACCACGACGAGGTTGGCGTCCTCGTAGGTGCCGACGACGTCATACCCCTCCGCGCGCAGGCGCGTGAGGATGCGTTCTGAGTCCACCAGCGCCTTGGGACAGCCGAGGGACACGAAGCCGATGCGGGGAGGGGTGGGCACAGGGGTTAGGGGCTAGGGGCTAGGGGCTAGGGGCTAGGGGTTAGTCGGATTCACCTCTCCCGCTTCGCGGGAGAGGTCGGCCGGAGGCCGGGTGAGGGCTTGTCTCAAGCAGTGTTTGGGTATTCTAAGGGAATATGGACCTGATCCACAGGAGGAGGTGAGCCATGACCGCGACGATTCGCCGCAGCCAGGACCGGGGTTTTGCCGATCATGGCTGGCTCAAGTCCTACCATTCGTTTTCCTTCGCCGATTACCGCGACCCGCAGCACGTGCACTTCGGGCCGCTGCGCGTCATCAACGAGGATCGGGTCGTCCCCGGCGCCGGATTCGGCACGCATGGCCACCGGGACATGGAGATCATCAGCTACGTGCTCGACGGCGAACTCGCACACAAGGATTCGACCGGCACGGCCTCGACGATCCGTCCCGGGGACGTGCAGCGCATGAGCGCGGGCCGGGGCGTCCAGCACAGCGAGTTCAACGCATCACCTGCCAAGCCAGTCCATTTCCTGCAGATCTGGATCATCCCTGACGTCGTCGGCATTCCCGCGGAATACGAAGAAAAGCGCTTCGATGAGCAGGATAAGCGCGGCCGCCTGCGGCTGATCGCGTCGCGGGACGGTGCCGCGGGCTCGGTGCGCATCCATCAGGACGCCCGGGTTTACGCGGGATTGTTCGATGGGGCGGAGCAGGCCGCGCTGCAGATTGCCGCGAACCGACTGGTGTACGTGCACGTTGCACGCGGCCGGATCACGGCCAATGGCGAGGCGCTGGACGCTGGCGATGCGCTCAAGCTGAGCGACGAGCCCAGCCTCGCGCTGACCGCGGGTCGCGACGCGGAAGTGCTGGTGTTCGACCTGCCGAACGTCGACTGAAAACCTAGAAGGCGCAGCCGCCCCCGCCGCAACCGCCGCCCCCGCAGGGGCCGGTGTCGCAAGGCCGTTCGTACCCGCTGCCGAGTGAGCCTGCGTGCACGACGCCGCTGGCACCGATCAGCTTCTCGACCTTGGCGCGGCCCGAGGTTCCATCCAGCGGAATACCGGCCTTGCGGCAGAGCTCGCTCCAGCTGGTGATCGACTCGGCCATCTTGTGGCTCACCTCGACGGTGCGGCCGTTGGCAGGGCAGTGGTAGTCGTACGTGGGCATGGGCAACTCGGGCGGCAACCGGAAGCCGCTATTTTAAGGGCATTCGCGGTGCAGACGGCCAGTGTCAGCGGCCCGGTGCGAGATAGAGCCGGTCGTCAAAGCTCATGACCCAGTGCGGCCGGTAAATCACGGCCATCGCAACCAGCGTACCGTTGACCACTGCTTCGCCGAAGCTCATGAGCGGCAGGATCGCGAAAAACTCGGGGCCGACATGCGCCTCGGCGAGGGTACCGCTCGCGGCCATCAGCCCTATGCGCACGAGGCCTGCGAGGCAAAACGCGAGCGCTGAGCCCAGGCAGGTCGTGATGAAGAAGTAGATGAAGTAGTTGTGCGGCAGGCGGGCATGCACCAGCTCGTGGAACCAGGCCGTGAACAACGCCGGCACGACGGCGAGGCAGAGCAGGTTGGCGCCGAAGGCCTGCCATTCCGCCAGCCCCAGCACGGAGAACACCAGCAGCACCAGTGCACCGGCGACGACGGCGAGGTGCCAGCCATGCATCAGGGTGAGCGCGGTCATGAGCAGGAAGCGCACGGTGAGGCCCGGAGTGATGCCGGCGTTCATGGCCCACACGACGAGCAGCAGCGCCATCGAGCCGAACCAGACCCACTGCCGCTCGCTGCCGGCTAGCCAGGCTTTCCACGGCGCGCCATGGATCGCGAAGGCGAGGGCGACGCCCCCGGCGACCGAGGCGACCACGTTGGCGCCACCGCCCAGCACGCCGACGTCGATCAGCATCAGGCCGGACGCGGCGCGTCCTTCTCCGTCGTGTTGCCGCCCGCCAGACGCTGGCCCGCTTCGGGGTCGACGCTGCGCAGATGCAGGTCCTGCTGCGGGAACGGGATCTCGATGCCCTCACGCGCGAACGCTTCGTACACGCGCGCGGTCATCTCGGTGCGGATCGTCACCCAGTCGCCGAAGTCGTTGGTCCATGCTCGAATGCCGAAATCGAGCGAACTGGGGCCGAAGCCCTTGAAGACGATGGCGGGGACGGGTTCCGGAGTGATCCCAGGCGTGCCGAGCGCCACCTCGCGCAGCAGCGCCAGCACCCGCCGCGGATCGGTGCCGTAGGCCACGCCCACTTCGACGTCGATGCGACGGTTCATGTCGCTCAGTGTCCAGTTGATCAATTTCTCGGACAGCAGGGTTCCGTTCGGCACGACGACATCGGCGCCTTCAAAGGTTGTCAGCGTCGTCGCACGCATGCCGATCTCGCGCACCTTGCCCGAGGTGCCCGACACTTCGACGACGTCGCCCGGCTGAATGGGGCGCTCGAACATCAGGATCAGGCCCGACACGAAGTTGTTGACCACGTTCTGCAGGCCGAGACCGATGCCGATGCCCAGCGCGCCGAAGATGAGCGCGAACTGCGAGGTCTCGAAACCCGCTGCAGCCAGCGCGACCATCAGGCCGGCCAGGATCACGGCGTAATAGCTCAGCGACGAAACACTGTTGCCCACGCCGCGTGGCAGCTCCATCTTCGGCAGGATTTCGTCCCGCAGCAGGACGCGCACCGTGCGCGCCACCCAGAACGCGACGTACACCGAGAAGAAGAACAGGAGAATGCTGCCGAGCGTGACCGAGATCTGGCCGACTTCGAGCGGGTGGGTGAGGATCGCTCTGGCAGTGCCGAAGATCGGTCGCGCGATGCGGAACTCGTTCAGCACGACGATGATCCACGACACCAGTGCGCCGAACATCACGAGCTTGTTCAGGCTGGCCAGCAGTGGTCCGGCATGCTGCGTGATGACGCTGAAGCGCGTCATTTCGCGCCGCGCGAGCAACATGCTCAGCACGGACGAGATCACGTTCGCGCCAGCGTACAACGCGAGCCCGGTATAGGCGCTGTCGAGCACTGCGCCTGTCAGCATCTCGGCCAGCGACACGTTGCCGACCAGGTTGGCTGCGATCGCAACGAGTAACGCGGCCACGGCGCCCCACCCGAGTACGCGCACGATTTCCGGTGCCTGTGCCGTCTGGGTGCGCTCGTGGCGCCCCTTGGAGGACAGCAGCAGCCAGAGCAGCAGCGCTGCCGTGAGTGCTGCAATGCCGAGCATGTACAGCCGGTACAGCAAGGGCTGGCCCAGCAGCACCACGCTGAGGCGATACAACAAGTACAGGATGGTGCCGAAGATCGGCCATCGGCCGAGCACCTCGTAGACCCGCTGCGGCAGCAACCGCAGCACGGGCACCATCGCAAGCATCAGCGCCATCTGGTGCATCACGAGCGGTGCGTCGGGGAAGAAGAACGGCACGCCGATCGTGACCAACAGCAACCATGCCGAGAGGGGCCGGCGCAGCACCTTGGCGGCGGCCTGCATGGCCGGTTCGGTCATGACCGTCTTGCGGCTCCGCCATGCCAACCAGAGCAGCATCGGCAACAGCAGCAGGGCGCCGACCCGATACGCCTGGATGCGCTGCACGTTGGCCTTGCCCCATTCTTCGAGGAAGGCGGTCTCCAGACGCAGACCGGCCGCGGTGCCCTGCAATTCCGCCGAGGTGAAACGCGAGTCCTCAACGGCTTTCCAGGCGGGCGGGGCATCGATCGTGCCGAGACGTCGATCGTAATAGGTGATCGCTGCATCGACGCCCTTCTTGCCGGCATCGATGCTGGCCTGCACGGTGTTGGCTCGCCGGCGCAGCTTGAGTTGCTCGTCCAGAGGCTGCGACAACGCTTTCTCGGCCTGGTTGAACTGCTCGATGATCACGCCGACGCGATCGACCAGGGCCGGCGTCACTCCGCCTGCGTTCATGGCCGTGAGTGTCGCTTCCCACACCATGCGTCGCTTGGCGAGTTCGGCCGCGTTCTCGGTGTAACCGCCGGTGCTGTTGTCGAGTTCCGTGCGCCACTGGTTGAGTTCGCGCTGGTAGAAGCTCCAGTGGTTCTGCAGGCTCTCGAGCCGGATCGCCGAGAGCTGCTTCAGGTCGTCGTTCTCGAACGCCTTGGACAGCTTCGCAATGCCAGTGGTGAGGTCGCTGAGTTGCGCGCCGAGCTGGGCGCTGGGATCCCGGCCTTTGGCCTGACGCACCACGTCCTGCGCAAAGCGCTCGTCGGCGTCCGCGCGCAGCGGGATGTCGCCGGCCGGGATCGGCTCCGGCGCCGCTGGCTTGGTCGTGGTTTCAGCCGGCGCATCCGCAGGCTTGGTCGAGCCGGTCAACAGCCCTACCTGGGCGCCGACCGGCGGTGCCGAGAAGGAAAGCAGCAGGGTGAATGCGGCCGCCACGAGACGTGTCGTGGCCAGGGGCGGGAGTGGTTGGCGAGCCATCTTTAGCGGTATCCGAGCTGGCGGAGTGCCGCGCATTGTCGCATCAGAGTCGGCTTCGTCCTACGGGGACAGGCCCACGGACCGCGGCCCGCTCTGGCAAAATCGCGGCCCATGCACGAAATGCTCGCGTCCCTGATCCAGTGGTACCTCGCCGCACTCGACCAGGGCGGCTACCTGCTGATCGTGCTGCTCATGGCGATGGAAAGCTCCATCCTGCCGGTGCCGAGCGAATTCGTGATCCCGCCGGCGGCCTACCTGGCGGCTTCGAAGGGCACGTTCTCGCTGCCCGGCATCGTCATCGCCGGCACTTTCGGCTCCTGGGTCGGAGCCAGCGTGATGTACTGGGCGTCGTACCTGCTCGGCCGGCCGCTGCTGATGAAGTTCGGGCGGTACGTAGCCATCACACCCGAGAAAATCCAGCAGGCTGAGGCGTGGTCGTCGCACTACGGCATGGTCGGCGTATTCATCTCGCGCCTGCTCCCCGTCATCCGCCACCTGATTGGCATTCCTGCGGGTGTCGTGCGCATGCACTTCGGCTGGTACTCCCTCGCGACGATCATCGGGTCGGGACTCTGGTGCTCAGTGCTCTGCTGGGTGGGTGTCACTGCGGGGCAGGACGAGCAGCTGATGCAGGGCAATCTGCACCGCATCACCTTGTGGGCCGGTGGTGTGCTGCTGTTCCTGGGTGCGCTCTACTATTTCTTCGTGCATCGGCAGATGCGCCGATGACGGGCAGCGCCCTGCCGTGAATGGCGCCGATCGGCCGCTGGCCGCGACGACGACAGTCGTTTCGCCGCCGGCGCCCAACCCATTGCCGGCGCAAAAACGGGACCCTGCGACGGGACAAACCGTCATCGACTATCGCGCTGTCGCGATGCTGGCGCTGCCGCTGATGCTCAACAGCAGCCTGCAGGCGGTCATCAGTCTCACCGACACCTGGTTTGTCGGCCACATCTCGACGACCGCGATGGCTGGCATGGCTGCGGTTTACTGGGTGGTGCTGCTGTTCCTGATGCTGGTGGGCGGCGTTGGACTCGCCGTGCAGACCTTCGTAGCGCAGGCTGAAGGCAGCCGCCGGCGGATGCGCGCCAGCCACGCCACCTGGGTTGCGCTGACAGCCAGCGCGCTGACGCTGCCTTTCTTTGCCTTGCTGGCATGGTCCGGTCCGTTGCTGTTTGCGCCGTTCGGCTTGCCGACGGATGTGTCGGAGCAGGCGATGGCGTTCTGGCAGCCGCGCATGCTTGGCGCGCCGGTGGGCGTTGCGTTGTGGGCCGTGCTCGGCTTCTTCAATGGCATTTCACGCCCGCGCATTGCCGTGATGACGACGGGACTCGTCGCCACCATCAACGCCGCGCTCAACTGGCTCTTCATCTTCAAGCTCGACGGCGGCATCGCCGGTTCCGCCTGGGCCACCAACGTGAGCATGGTGTGCGGGCTTGCGTTCGCCTTGTGGGTATTCCTGGGCGCCGAGCTGCGGGCGAAGTACAAGTCGCACCTGACGTGGCGCCCCGACCTCGGCAGCCTTGCGCGTCAATACCGGCTGGGATTGCCGATGGGAGCGATGTACGCCGCCGACCTGTTCGGCATGGCGCTCTTCCAGTTGATGCAGGTGCGACTGAGCTCCGTCGACGGCGCCGCGACACAGATCATCATGATGCTCACCTCGATGTCCTACATGCCGGGCATCGGCATCGCGCTGGCCGGTACGACCTTGGTCGGCCAGTCGATCGGCGCGGGCGATCATGCCTGGGCACGACGCCTCGGCAACGCCATCATCGTTCTCACGGTTGCCTTCATGGGCACGCTCGGTGTGCTCGTCGCGCTGGCCGGTCCGTGGTTGCTGCCCACGTTCATGGATGCGGCGGACCCGCAGTCGGCGGCGGTCGTGGAAATCGGCATCGTGCTGCTGTGGATCGCCGCCGGATACCAGATCTTCGACGGCCTCAACCTGGGCAGCGGGTTCTCGCTGCGCGGCGCGGGGGACGTGCGCGTTCCGGCGATCCTGTTCTTCGTGCTGGCGTGGGGCGTGTTCGTGCCACTCGCGCATTCGTTGTCGTTCGCGCCGGGCCAGGGCTGGGTCAACTTCCTGCCGCAGTTCGGGTTCGGCGCGGCGGGCGGTTGGACGGGCATGCTCGTCTACGTCGTGCTGCTGGGCACGGCTTTGTACCTGCGGTGGCGGTCGGATCGCTGGGAGCGCATCCGCCTCTGATACCTCGCTGCCCACCTCTCCCGCTTGCGGGAGAGGTCGCGCGCAGCGCGGGTGAGGGTCCGGGCATCCGGTCCGGTGTCGGGTCCCGAGCTTGGAAAGGCAGACACGCGCTCGGTACCCGACACCGGACCGGACGCCCGCCGTTACCCGCCTTGGCGGCTTTTCCGCGCGGCGAGCGTTCCACTGCTGCTGCTGCTGTTGCTTGGCTCAGTTGCAGCCAGTCGGAATCGCCGCCGGCCCTGATCGGACGGTGACGTTGCGCGGGCGGTGACGTTGCTTGCGCCGTGCGATCTTTTCCGGCTTTGCGGAAAAGATCGCTCAGGCGCGTGATGTCAGGCGTTCGATCCGGCCTGTCCTGGCGCGCGCGTGTCTGCCTTTCCAAGCGCGACAGGACAGGCCGGATCAAACGCTAAGACCCTCACCCGCGCTGCGCGCGACCTCTCCCAGCAAGCTGGGAGAGGTGAGGCATCAAGCAGCTTTCGGCACCGACCCGTCGAGCGCATGCGCGATCGCGTCCTCGACGCGCTCGAGCCACACGAATTCGAGGTCCTTGCGCACGCTCTCCGGAATGTCTTCCAGGTCGCGCCGGTTGCGCGCCGGGAGCATCACGGTGCGAATGCCGGCCCGATGCGCGGCCACGGTTTTCTCCTTGATGCCGCCCACCGGCAGCACGAGGCCCCGCAGGCTGATCTCGCCCGTCATCGCCACGTCGTTGCGCACGGTCTTCCCCGTCATCAGCGACACCAGCGCCGTGTAGAGGGCGACGCCCGCGCTCGGGCCATCCTTTGGAATCGCGCCCGCCGGGATGTGCACGTGCACGTCCATCTTCTCGAAGCGCGCCGAGTCCACGCCGATCGTCGCAGCCTGCGACTTGAGCAGGCTGAGCGCCGCCTGCGCGCTTTCCTTCATGACGTCGCCGAGCTGGCCGGTGAGGATCAGCTTGCCGCTGCCAGGAATCAGCGTTGCTTCGATGAACAGGATGTCGCCGCCGACGGGCGTCCACGCGAGGCCTGTCGCCACGCCCGGCACGCTGACGCGCATCGCCACTTCGTTCTCGAACTTCGGCGCGCCGAGGATCTCGTGCACGTCGTCGACGTCGATGCGCACCGCTGTCACCGTGGCTTCCGCCACGCGCACCGCCACGTTGCGCAGCACCGAGCCGATCTCGCGCTCGAGGCTGCGGCAGCCGGCCTCACGCGTGTACTCACGCGCGATGGCATGCAGGGCTTCGTCCGTGATCGAGGCTTGCTCCTGCTTGAGGCCGTTCGCCTCCAGCTGCCTGCGCACGAGATAACGTCGCGCGATCTCGACCTTTTCTTCCTCGGTGTAACCCGTGAGCTCGATGATCTCCATGCGGTCGCGCAGCGGTCCCGGGATCGTGTCGAGCTGGTTCGCGGTGGCGATGAACAGCACTTTCGACAAGTCGAACGGCACGCCCAGGTAATTGTCGCGGAAGGTCGAGTTCTGCTCCGGATCCAGCACCTCGAGCAGCGCGGATGAAGGATCCCCGTGCATGCCGTGGCCGAGCTTGTCGATCTCGTCGAGCATCAGCACCGGGTTGCGCGTGCCGGCCTTGCGCATCGCCTGGATGATGTTGCCCGGCAACGCACCGATGTAGGTGCGGCGATGGCCGCGAATCTCGGCCTCGTCGTGTGTTCCGCCGAGGCTCGTGCGCTGGAACTTGAGGCCGACCGCCCGCGCGATCGACTGGCCGAGCGACGTCTTGCCCACGCCGGGAGGCCCGACGAAGCACAGGATCGGGCTGCGGCCTTCCGGGTTCAGCTTGCGCACCGCGAGGTACTCGAGGATGCGCTTCTTGATCTTCTCGAGGCCGTAGTGGTCCGCGTCGAGAATGCCGCGCGCACGCTGGATGTCGATCGATTCCGCATCCAGCTTCGACCACGGCAGGGCGATCAGGGTGTCGAGGTACGTGCGCGCCATCGAATACTCGCCGCTCGCCTCGTTCATGCGCTCGAGCCGCTTCAGTTCCTTGCGCGTGTGCTCTTCGACCTCGGGCGGCATGCCAGCCTTCGTGATGGCTTCCGCCAGTTCCTCGCCTTCCTGGCCTTCCGCTTCTTCCCCCAGCTCTTTCTGGATCTGCTTCAGCTGCTCGCGCAGCACGTACTCGCGCTGGCGGTCGTCGATCGCGTCCTTCGTCTGCTCCTCGATCTGGCGCGAGAGCTTCAGCACCTCGACACGTCGCGACAGGTGCATCGCCACGCGCTCGAGCCGCTCGCGGATGTCGGTGATTTCCAGCAGTTCCTGCTTTTCGCCGGGCTTCACGTCGAGGAAACTCGCGATGGTGTCGGCGAGCGTCGCCGGCGATTCGATCGACTGGATCGAGTTGGCGAGTTCCGCGGGCGCCTGCGGCAGCAGCGTGATCGCCTCTACTGCTTTCTGCTTCAGCAGCAGCGTGCGGGCTTCGACCTCCGGGTGCGCGACACCCGAGTCGTTCATGTACTCGACTCGCGCGACCAGGTACGGGAACCCGCCCACGGCGTCGAGCACGCGGAACCGTCGCTCGCCCTGGCACACCAGGTGGTGGGTGCCGTCGGGGGCCGTCACGTAGCGGATGATCGTCGCGGTCGAGCCGATGCGGTGCAGGTCGTCGAACCCGGGATCCTCGGTCTCGGGATCCTTCTGCAGCAGGAAGCCGACTTTGCCTTCGACTCGCACGGCCTCCTGCGCGCCCGCCACCGTTTTCTCGCGCTTGATCGCCACCGGCACGATCACCCCGGGGAACAGCACGAGATTGCGGACCGGCAGGATGATCAGCATGTCATCGGGCAGGCCGGGCCGCGCGCCCTCTGGCCCGTGGGAGGGCAGGAGCTTGGCAGCGGCAGCGGCGCCGTCGTCGTCCTGGATCGTCGTCATTGCGTCACCTGTCATGAGTTTTTCAGCGGCGGGCCAGCAGCACCTGCAGGCAGCCATCGGCGAGTCGTCGGTCCACGAGTTCCCAGAGTCCGGGGCCCAGTGCGAGCCGGCGTTCAAACCGTCCGTACGGGATCTCCAAGCGTTGGAGCGTCGTGCCGGCCGGTCGGTTCAGCAGGGCGCGCTCACCTCGGATCACGAGCTCGCCAGGGGCCAGCACGATTTCCATCCGGTCGGCCGGAACGCCCGGCAACGCGATCTCGATCAGCACCTGCTCCTGACCCGCGTAGACGTCCACGGGCGGCTCCCAGCGGGGTTGCTGCCCCGAGCCTGCCGGCTGCGCAGCGAGCCGAAAGAACTGGCGCTGGAGCCGCTCTGCCTGGTCCAGCCTGTCCATCGTCTCTGCCCACATCCATGAGCGCATCGCGGGTCGTTTCATCTTCGCGGCCGCCTGTCGCTTTTGTCCTGTCCCTGTTGTGGGGGCGCGCGATCGCGATGCAACCGGAAGCGGGCCGCGGGGTCGTGGAGAATCCGCCGGGCAACCTGCTGTTGTTCGACAAAAGTGATCAAAAGGGCTGCTGATCTTCAACCCTGATAAAGTACTTTATGCATTAGCTACGGAATGAATGCCGTAGCTGGCGCCGTCATCGGTCCGCACCTTTTAAAGAGTATTGACCCACCTTGCCCGCCAAAACCGCCCCGTCCGAGCCCTTCGGCGAAGCCTTTTTCCGCCGCTTCTACCTCAACCCCAAAACCCGGGTCGTGACGCAGAAGGAGATGGTCCGGCGCGCCAACCTGATTGCGGCTTTCGTCCAGCATGGTGAGCTGGAGGTGCGTTCAATCCTCGACGTGGGGTGCGGCCTGGGGCTGATGCGCGACCAGCTGCTCCGGCATTTTCCCAAGGCGAAGTACACCGGCCTCGAAGTCAGCCAGTACCTCTGTGACAAGCACGGTTGGACACAGGGTTCGGCGCACACCTTCGAGTCGCCCCGGCCGTTCGACCTGGTCGTCTGCTACGACGTCTTCCAGTACCTGCCCGTGCGGCCCGCGGCTGCCGGCATCCGCAACCTCGCACGCCTGTGCCAGGGCGTACTGCACTTCGGCGCGCTCACCCGCGAGGACTGGGAGCTGTACTGCGACAAGCGCCGCACCGACCGCAACGTGCACATCCGCCCGGCCGATTGGTACCGCAAGCGGCTCGCGCGCTCGTTCATCAATGCAGGGTCCGGCATGTTCGTGCGACGCGGTGCGCCGGTCCATCTGTGGGAACTCGACCAGGTCGAGGTGCTGCGGTCGAGGCGCGGCTACAACGCTTGAGTTTTCGCTGCGTCCTGGATGCAAGGCGGCAGCGTGAAATCGATTGCAGACGCCGTCGGCGTCGTGGCCCGGGCGCCGCCCGGTCGTGAGCTGTAGCGGCAGGCGCGGCACATCCGGGCGAGGGGACGCTACAATGCGTCCCCTTCGCATTGCAGCCCCGGTGACCCGCTGATGCCCGTATCGAGCCGATCGTTTCGCATGCTGGTCCTGCCGGGCCTTGCGGTGGCCGCGCTCTCGGGCTGCGCCACCCAGAACCCGTGCGGCGAGGATTCCCAATACCTCTCGGCTCGTGATCGTCCGCGCCTGCAGCTGCCCGAGGGAGTCACCGGCAGCGAAAAGCTGGGTGGAACGATGAACATTCCGCCCGTCGCCCCAGACGCAGCCAAGCTCGACCCCCAGCCGCAGTGCCTCGACCAGCCGCCGTCCTACTTCGGCAACAAGGCGGTGATGAAGGGCTCGGCCGAGGAAGCCGTGTATGTCTGGGCGTCTGCCTGGGCCAACCGCAAACCCGACCAGGTGGCCGCGTTCTATTCGCCGCAGTTCGAGACGGGCGACAAGGGTGGCGCGGCCGCCTTCATCGCCGACCGCAAGCAAGAAGTCGCCGATGGCGACGTGCCCGATGCGCGCCTCGAAGAGATGAAAACGCGGGACGCAGGCCCCGACCGCAAGGTCGTGACGTTCGTGCAGCGCTTTGGCAGGAAAGCCTACGTGAAGGAACTGACGCTCGCGAAGGATGCCCAGGACTGGCTCATCGTGGCGGAGCGCACGCTCGATACGCTGTAACGCGTTCGCATTCGCATCGAATAACAAGACGCGGCATCGCCCGCGCGACGAAGAACGGAGCCTCACGTGAGAAGCACGTCCCTGCTCAGTGGCATCGCCCTCCAGCCCGGCACCCTGCGGGCCGTCCTGCTCGACCGCCTGACGCGCTCGCTCGGCAAAGATCCTGAATCGGCCACGCAGCGCGACATCTACGACGCGCTGTCGCTGGCGGTGCGCGAGGAGCTCGCTTCACGCTGGCTGTCGACGCAGCGCCGCATTTCGCAGGCGGGCGTGAAGCGCGTCTGCTACCTGTCGGTCGAGTACCTGCTCGGGCGTTCGCTGATCAACGGGCTCGCGAGCCTCGACGGCGACCTGGTGCAGGAAGCACGCGAAGCGCTCGCTGAACTGGGCTACGACCTCGAACGCGTCGCGCACGAAGAGAACGATCCCGGCCTCGGCAACGGCGGTCTCGGCCGTCTCGCAGCCTGTTTTCTCGATTCGCTCGCGACCCTGCAGTTTCCAGCGGTCGGGTACGGCATTCGCTACGACTACGGCATCTTCACGCAGGTCATCGACGAGGACGGCCGCCAGCGCGAAATCGCGAGCACGTGGATGCGCGAACGCAGCCCCTGGGAAATCGCGCGTGACGATGCCCGCTACGTGGTCCGCTTCGGTGGCCGCTGCACGGCTCAGCAGGATGCGCAGGGCCGCACCCGTTACCGCTGGGTGGACACGCACAACATCTGGGCCGTCGGCTTCGACCAGCTGATCCCGGGCAATCGCAGCCCCACTGTCAATCACCTGCGGCTCTGGGCCGGCCGTGCGATCGCGCCGTTCAACGTCGAAACGTTCAACGCCGGGCGCCACGCCGAAGCTTCGGCGGAACAGGTCGACGCGAAGAACGTCTCGCGCATCCTCTATCCGGACGACACCACGCCGCAGGGCAAGGAACTGCGCTTCAAGCAGCAGTACTTCTTCGTCAGCGCCAGCCTGCAGGACATGCTGGCGCAGCACCTGTCCGAGGGCCGCACGTTCGACACGCTGCCCGACGCGATCTCGATTCAGCTGAACGACACGCACCCGGCGCTCGCCATCCCGGAGCTGATCCGGCTGCTGGTCGACGAACACGAGGTCACCCTGGAAGACGCGTGGAAGATCACGCGCAAGGTGTTCTCGTACACCAACCACACGCTGCTGCCCGAGGCGCTGGAAGTGTGGCCGGTCGCGTTCTTCGAGCGCATCCTGCCGCGCCACTTGCAGATCATCTACCAGATCAACCGTGCTTTCCTGGACGAGGTGTCGACGCGCTGGCCCGCCGACAACGAGCGCCGCCGCCGCATGTCGCTCATCGACGAAGGCAATGGCCGGCAGGTCCGCATGGCCAACCTGGCGGTCGTCGCCAGTCACACCGTCAACGGCGTGGCCAAGCTGCACTCCGAGCTGATGACCAAGACGATCTTCAGCGACTTCGCCGAGCTGTATCCCGACCGCTTCACCAACGTCACCAACGGCATCGCCGTGCGGCGCTGGCTGAAGCAGTCGAACGTCGGGCTGTCGGCGCTGATCACGCGGCACCTGGGCCATGCCTGGGAAAACGACCTGGAAGAACTCGACCGCATTCGCGGCCTGGCTGACGACGCCGGGTTCCGCCGCGAGTTCCGCGCGATCAAGCTCGAGAACAAGCGGCGCCTCGACGCCGAAGTGCAGCGCCGCGTCGGCATCGATCTCGACGTGCACTCGCTCTTCGACGTGCAGGTCAAGCGCATCCACGAGTACAAGCGGCAGCTGCTCAACCTGCTGTACGTCGTGACCCGCTACCACAAGCTGCAGGCCAACCCCGATGCCTATGCCGTGCCGCGCACGGTGTTCTTCGCCGGCAAGGCGGCTCCCGGCTACGTGATGGCCAAGGGCATCATCAAGCTGATCAACAACGTGGCGAGCGTCGTCAACGCGGACGCCAGCATCAAGGGCAAGCTCAAGGTCGTGTTCCTGCCCGACTACGACGTGTCGCTGGCGCAGCGGATCATGCCGGCCGCCGACCTGTCGCAGCAGATTTCGACCGCCGGGCTCGAGGCCTCGGGCACGGGCAACATGAAGCTCGCGCTGAACGGCGCGCTCACGATCGGCACGCTGGACGGCGCCAACATCGAGATCCGCGAGCAGGTGGGGGCCGACAACATTTTCATCTTCGGCCTGCAGGCGCACGAGGTCACCGACCTGAAGGCGCGCGGTTACATGCCCGGCGCCATCGCTGCGGCGAACCCCGACCTGGCGCGCACGCTGGAGATGATCGACTCCGGCCACTTCTCCCCGGCCAACGTGTTCGACGGCAAGCCCATCGTCGAGCGCCTGCTGAGCGACGGCGAACCGTACTTCGTGCTCGCCGACTTCGCCGCGTATTCCGCGGCACAGGACGCGGTCGATGCGCTGTACCTGCAGCCCGACGAATGGAGCCGCAAGGCGGTGCTCAACGCGCTGGGCATGGGCACGTTCTCGAGCGACCGCAGCATCCGCGAGTACGCCGAGCGGATCTGGCGCATTAAACCGGTGCTGTAGGAAGGGGCTAGGGGCTAGGGGTTACGGAAGGGGCTAGGTGCGGAGCTAGTCAGTGGTCGGCAATGAATTCGAATTCATTGCCACCGCCGACTCATCCGACTAACCCCTAGCCCCTAACCCCTAACCCCTTCCTCCACGCTAGACTCGCAGCGTGGCCACCCGAACGACCCTGAACGCCGCGGACATCGACGCCCTCGTCCATGCCCGGCACCCCGCGCCGCGCTCCGTGCTCGGTTATCACGAGTTCGCCCGCAGGAACGACGCTCCGGCGTGCGTGGTGCGGGTGCTCGAGCCCGATGCCGTGGCGGTGAGCGTGCGCTGGGAAGGCGTCGCCGACGTGCCGCTCAAGCAGGTGCATCCCATCGGCCTGTTCGAGGGCCGCGTGCCGCATCGTCGCCCGCTGCAGCCTTACCGCCTGCACGTGCGTTACGCGAACGGCGTCGAGACCGAGAAGCACGACGCCTATTACTTCGCGCCGCAGCTTTCGGACTTCGACCTCTACCTGTTCGGCGAGGGCAATCACTACTCGATCTACTACAAGCTCGGCGCGCATCCGGCCGAGCTCGACGGCCTGTCCGGCACGCGCTTTGCGGTGTGGGCCCCCAACGCCGCGCGCGTGAGCGTGGTCGGGCCCTTCAACTTGTGGGATGGCCGCAAGCACTCGCTGCAGACACGCGGCAGTTCCGGCATCTGGGAGTTGTTCGTGCCGGACGTGGGGCCGGGCACCGTCTACAAGTACGAGATTCGCACGCAGGCCGGCACGACCGTGCTCAAGTCCGATCCGTACGGCTTTGCCATGGAGCTGCGGCCCGGCACGGCCTCGATCGTCGCCTCGCTCGATGGCCATGCCTGGCGTGACGCCGACTGGATCGCCGCGCGCACGACTGCGCCGCACCATCAGCAGCCGATCAACATCTACGAGCTGCATCCCGGCAGCTGGCGGCGCGACTACGGGCGCGAGCCGCAGTTCCTCAACTGGCGCGAGCTGGCCGACGAGTTGATTCCCTACGCGAAGGAGCAGGGCTACACGCACCTCGAGCTGATGGGCGTCGCCGAACACCCGTTCGACGGTTCCTGGGGTTACCAGGTCGTGGGCTACTACGCGCCAAGCTCGCGCTTCGGCACGCCGCAGGACTTCATGGAGTTCGTCGATCGCTGTCACCAGGCAGGTCTCGGCGTGATCATCGACTGGGTGCCGGCGCACTTCCCGCGCGACGAGCACGGGCTCGCCAACTTCGACGGCTCGAGCCTGTACGAGCACTCCGACCCGCGACTGGGCGAGCACGCGGACTGGGGCACCAAGATCTTCAACTACGGCCGGCACGAGGTGCGCAACTTCCTCGTCGCCAACGCGCTGTACTGGATCGACCGTTATCACATCGATGGCCTGCGCGTGGACGCCGTGGCGTCGATGCTCTACCTCGATTACAGCCGCAAGGCCGGCGAGTGGATTCCCAACCGCTACGGCGGCCGCGAGAACCTCGATGCCATCGAGTTCCTGCGCCAGCTCAACATCGCGATCGGCCGCGATTTCCCGGGCGTCATGACGTTCGCGGAAGAATCGACGGCGTTCCCCGGCGTCACGCAGCCGGCCCACCTCGGCGGCCTCGGCTTTCACTTCAAGTGGAACATGGGCTGGATGAACGACACGCTGCGCTACGCCGAGCACGACCCGGTGCATCGCCGGTTTCATCATTCGCTGGTGACGTTCTCGTTCGTATACGCGTGGTCCGAGAAATTCGTGTTGCCGATCTCGCACGACGAAGTGGTGCACGGCAAGGGTTCGCTGCTCGGCAAGATGCCCGGCGACGAGTGGCAGCAGCGCGCCAACTATCGCTGGTTCCGGGGCTACATGACGGCGCACCCCGGCAAGAAGCTGCTGTTCATGGGCAGCGAGTTCGGCCAGCGGCAGGAGTGGCGTGAGCAGCATTCCGTCGACTGGCACCTGCTCGAGCAGCCGGAGCACCGCGCGCTGCTCGACCTGGACCGCGACCTGAATCACCTGTATCGCGCAAATCCCGCACTGCACGCCAGCGACACCGATCCCGCGGGGTTCGGCTGGATCGACCTGCACAACGGCGACCAGAGCGTGTTCGCATTCCTGCGCCGCTCGCCGCAACATCCCGCGCAGCCGCCGCTGCTGTGCGTGTTCAACTGCACGCCGGTGCCGCGTGAAGGCTACTGGCTGGGCGCGCCGGAGACCGGCACGTATCGCAAGGTGCTCGATACCGACGCCGTGCAGTACGGCGGCTCCGGCTACAACGCGCAGGATCGCGTCGTGACCCAGTCGGCCCCGTGCCAGGGATATCCCTGCCACCTGCAGGTGAACCTGCCGCCGCTGGGCGCGCTGTTTTTCGAACTCGAGCGCTGAGCCGTCTGATGGACGCGTTCGACCCCACCCAGGACGACATGGCGTTTGATCTCGCGCCGGGTTCGCCGCGGCTCGAAGCGGGCTCGCCGCAGCCCCTCGGTGCGAACTGGACGGGGCGCGGCACCAATTTCGCCGTGCTGAGCGCCAACGCGAGCCGCGTCGAACTGTGCCTGTTCGATGCCAGCGGGCGCGACGAAGTGGCGCGGCTCGACCTGCCGTCACGCACCGGGAATCTCTGGCACGGCTTTCTCCCCGCGCGCTTCGGCGGCCCGGGCCTGCAGTACGGCTATCGCGTGCACGGCCCGTACGAGCCTGCGCGAGGGCATCGCTTCAATCCTGCCAAGTTGCTGGTGGATCCGTGTGCGCAGGCATTGCGCGGACCGTTTCAATGGCACCCTTCGCTGCAAGGTTCGGTGCGCGGCCGCGACGACCTGCCGTCGACCGACGACAGCGCGCCCTATGTGCCACGGGCCGAAGTGGTGGACGGCAGCTTCGACTGGGCGAAGGTTCGTTCACCGAACGTGCCGTGGCGCGACACGATCATCTACGAAGTGCACGTCAAGGGCTTCACGCAGCGCCATCCCGGAGTGCCGCCGCACCTGCGCGGCAAGTACCTCGGGCTCGCGCAGCCCGCGGTCATCGAGCATTTCAAGCAGCTGGGCGTCACGACGATCGAACTGATGCCGGTGCAGGCCTTCGTCAGCGAGCAGTTCCTGGCCGAGCGTGGGCTGGCCAATTACTGGGGCTACAACTCGCTCGCGTGGTTCGCGCCCGAGCCGCGCTACGCCGTCGACGATGCCGTCATCGAATTCAAGACGATGGTGCGCGCGCTGCACGAGGCCGGTCTCGAAGTCATCCTCGACGTGGTCTTCAACCACACGGCGGAAGGCAACGAGCACGGGCCGACGCTGGGCCTGCGCGGATTCGACAACGCGCTCTACTACCGGTTGTCGTCCGACAATCGCGCGCACTACGTGAATTTTTCCGGTTGTGGCAACACGATCAACTTCGACGAACCCGGCGTGCGCGCGATGGTGATCGACTGCCTGCGCTACTGGGCCACCGAGATGCGCGTCGACGGCTTCCGCTTCGACCTGGCACCGATCCTGGGCCGCGACGCGACGGGCTTCAGCCGTGCGGCGCCGTTCTTCTCGGCATTGCGTGCGGACCCGCAACTGGCCTACCTCAAGATGATCGCGGAACCGTGGGACGTCGGCCCGGGCGGATACCAGCTCGGTTCGTTTCCCGTGGGCTGGGCGGAATGGAACGATCACTATCGCGACACCGCGCGTGCGTTCTGGCGCGGCGATCGTCCGCTGGTCGGCGCGTTCGTCGAGCGTTTCGCGGGTTCGAGCGATCTTTTCCGTGCGCGCGGCCGCAAGCCCACGGCCAGCGTCAACTACGTCGCGGCCCACGATGGCTTCACGCTGCACGATACGGTTGCCTACGCGCAGCGCCACAACGAGGCCAATCTCGAGGCCAATCGCGACGGGCACGCGCACAACCTGAGCGCCAACTACGGCGCTGAGGGACCGACGGACGATCCAGTCATTCTCGGCACGCGCGCCCGGCAGGTCCGCAACCTGCTGGCGACAGTCTTCCTGTCACAAGGTGTGCCCATGCTGCTCGCAGGCGACGAGTTCGGTCGCACGCAGCGGGGCAACAACAATGCGTACTGCCAGGACAACGAGATCAACTGGATCGACTGGACGCTGGCCGAGCGCAACGCGCCGCTGATCGCCTTCGTGCGACGGCTGATCGACCTGCGCAAATCGCGGCTCTGGCTGCGGCGCGACACCTTCCTGAAAGGCACCCAGCGCGGCGCCGACACCAAGGACGTCGCGTGGCTGCACCCGTCCGGTCGCGAGATGACGGAAAGTGACTGGAACGATTCCAACCTGTGCTCGATCGCCGTGCTGTTGAACGGAGCGGCCGCGCGCAATACGCGCACGGGCGACCTGCTCATCGTCTTCAACGCGGACGACGCCCCGACGCAGATGACTTTGCCTCCCGCGCCCGAAGATTCGGCGTGGGGCGTGCTGTTCGACACGAGTCACGAGCAGCCGCCGCGCATGGTGGTGAACCTGGCCGCGGGCATGCGGCTGGCCGTGCAGCCCCAGAGCACGGTCCTGCTCGAGTCGCGGATCCAGACGGGTTAGGAAGAAAACACGGTTGCGGCGGCGCCCGGTGTGAGGCATCGTCGCGGCCGCCCAAGCGGACGGAATGGCATGCTCGAATCATTGCTCGACCAACTCGCACGGCAGCGCGGCATCGGCGACGCGTACCACAACTATCGGGGCGATCTGCTGCAGATCGGCCGGCATACCAAGACCGCGATCCTTGCGGCGATGGGATGCCCGACCACCGATGCCGCCGCCATCGAGCACGAACTGCACGCGGATGCCGTGCGCCACATGCGGCAGCTGCTGCCGCCGGTGGTCGTGCTGCACCCGCAACGCACGGGAGTCGCAGTGGCGATTCCCGCCGACGAGCTCGAGCAGCCGGTGCGCTGGCAGATCACGCTGGCGAGCGGCGACAAAGTCGACGGCGAAGTGCTGGCAGGCTCGCTGCAGGAACATGAGCGGCGCGAACTCGACGGCCGCTGGCAGACGCGGCGTGAGTTGCCGCTGCCCGGCAACCTGCCGCACGGCTATCACGCATTGCATGTCAGCCTGGGCAGTGGTGCAACCGCGCACAGCGCGCTGGTGGTCGCGCCGCAGCAGTGCTTCGAGCCGCGTG
Organism: uncultured Gammaproteobacteria bacterium; assembly: GCA_963846885.1. Lineage (GTDB taxonomy): Bacteria > Pseudomonadota > Gammaproteobacteria > Steroidobacterales > Steroidobacteraceae > RPQJ01. Next base: position 46,642 of record CAWJXS010000014.1, on the reverse strand, counting down.
TCCTGCGCGACGGCCAGCGCCTGTGGGGTGTGGCCGTGCAGCTCTATACGTTGCGGTCGGCACAGAACTGGGGCATCGGCGACTTCACCGACCTCGCCGCGGTCGTGCGCGGCTGCGCAGGGCACGGCGCCGCGTTCATCGGCCTGAATCCGTTGCATGCGTTGTTTCCGGGCAATCCCTGGCAGTTCAGCCCGTACAGCGCGTCGTCGCGGCACTTCCTGAACGTGATGTACATCGCCGTCGAGCAGGTGCCGGAATACGCGCGCTGCGACGCGGCTCGCGCGCACGTGGCTGCGGCAACGTTCCAGGCAGAGCTGGCGCGGCTGCGTGACACGGCGGTCGTCGACTATCCCGGCGTCGCACGGGCCAAGCTGCCCGTGTTGCGGATGCTGCACGCGCAGTTCCGGCGCGAACGCGCGGCAGGGGCATCCGCGCGCGGGGCGCAGTTCGCGGCGTACCTGGCCGAACGCGGTGAATCGCTGCATCTGCATGCGTTGCACGATGCGCTCGATGAGTTCATGCGGGCCGAGGACGGCCAGCGCTGGGGCTGGCCCGTGTGGCCAGAGGCGTACCGGAATCCGGCGCACGCGTCCGTGCAGGCGTTTGCCGCAGAGCACGCCGAGCGCGTCGAGTTCTACGCCTGGTTGCAGTGGCTTGCCGACGTGCAGCTGGGCGAGGCGCAGTCGCTGGCGCGCGAGCTGGGCATGCCGATCGGGCTTTACGGCGATTACGCCGTGGGCGTGAACCCGAGCGGTTCCGAGACGTGGTCGGACCAGGCGCTGTACCGCAAGGGAGCGGGCGTCGGCGCGCCACCGGACGCGCTCGCGCTCAAGGGCCAGGACTGGGGCATCCCGCCGCAGGATCCCAACGTGCTGCTCGCCGAGCAGTACCGGCCGTTCCGCAACCTGATCGCCGCCAACATGCGTCACTTCGGGGCGCTGCGCCTCGATCACGTGATGGCGTTGTTCCGCCAGTGGTGGGTGCCGGCCGGGCTCGGCTCCACGGACGGCGGCTACGTGCACTATCCGCTCGACGACCTGATGTCGGTGCTCGCGCTCGAGAGCGAGCGGCACAGCTGCCTGGTCGTGGGCGAGGACCTGGGCACGGTGCCGCCCGAGATGTCGCACGCGATGGGCGAGCGGGCCGTGTATTCCTACCGCGTGCTGCTGTTCGAGAAGCGTGCCGACGGCAGCTTCATCCCGCCGCGCGACTATCCGCGACGCGCCATTGCGACGATCACGACGCACGACCTGCCGACGCTGCTCGGCTACTGGTCCGCCAGCGACGTCGAACTGCGGCGCCGGTTGTCGCTGTATCCCAGCGACGAGATGCGCCTGCAGGTGCTCGCCGAGCGCATTCGTGACCGCCACTCATTGCTGGCCGCGCTTGGCGCGGAAGGCATTCCGGTGGCTGGCTGTGACGGCAGCGAGACTTCGTATTCCGCCGCCTTGTCGCGCGCGGTGCACGTTTACCTGGCCCGCACCAATTCCGCACTGGTGGTGCTGCAGGCCGAAGATCTGCTCGGCATGGCAGACCCGGTCAACGTGCCGGGCACGCACGAAGACCATGCCAACTGGCAACGCAAGATGTCCTGCGACACCCGCGCGATGTTCGAGGCGGAAGCCGTGCGCACATTGCTGGGCGACGTTCACTCCGCACGTACCGGTTAACTCATCCGGGTTTATGCGTAGATTCGGTGTTGCTATTGGGCAACACCGATACATTATTCAATGAATACGTTTGCACGCCATTGCAACTGGTTTTAGAGCGCGACTAGCATCTTGTGTTGGGTGTGCACTACACCTTTGTAACCATCAGGGGGCTTTTGTGGCCAAGCAATTGCAGTCCGGCGACACGCGCGTCGTCGATCGTTTCAGTTCGATTCTTCCTCCCACCCGTCGCACCGCGCTGTCGTTCGCGATCGCCATTGCGCTCGGCATGCCTGGCATGGTGCACGCGCAAGCCGCGCCCGCTGCCGAGGGAGAACTCGAAGAGATCGTCGTCACCGGCATCCGCGCCGGTATCCAGAGCGCGATCGCGACCAAGCAGGAAGCGATGAGCATCGTCGAGTCGATCTCGGCGGAAGACATCGGCAAGCTGCCGGACACCAGCATCGCTGAATCCATCTCGCGACTGCCGGGCCTCACGTCGCAGCGCGCCGAAGGCCGCGCCTCGGCGATCAGCCTTCGCGGCACCGACCCTGGCTTCACCTCCGCGCTGCTCAACGGCCGCGAGCAGGCGACCACCGGTGACAACCGCAACGTCGAATTCGACCAGTACCCGTCGGAACTGATCAGCCAGGTCATCGTCTACAAGACGCCTGACTCGAAGCTGATCGGCCAGGGCCTCGCCGGCACGATCGACATGCGCACGGTGCGCCCGCTCGACTACGGCAAGCAGGCCGTGGTGCTGAACCTGCGCGGCGAAATGAACGACAACCACGACCTCGGCGCCGACTCGGACGACACCGGGTTCCGCGCGAGCTTCTCGTACATCGACCAGTTCATGGACGGCAAGCTGGGCCTGGCCATCGGCTATGCGCACCTCGACTCGCCGATCAACACGGCGGGCTTCGGCACGTACGAGCCGTGGAATCCGGCTGGCAGCAGCGGCGGCGCGGCCAGCTGCGGTGGCGGCTCCCCGGCCAACTGCACGAACAATCCGGGCGTTGCAGCCGGCAATTACGTCACGAACGGCATGAAGGTCCGTGCGGACATGGGTTCGACGGAACGCGACGGCCTGATGGCCGCGGTGCAGTTCGCGCCCAATGATTTCTACACGGGCGTGATCGACCTGTACTGGTCGACGATGGACCAGACCAACAACGCGCGCAGCCTCGAGGTCAACCTCGGTGGCTATCCGGCGCCGTGCTGCGACGGCGTGTTCCCGAACGGCACGGTGTTCGGTTACTCCAACACCACCGTCCGCAACGATACGATCGTCGCCGGCACGCTGAACAACGTGATGCCGCTGGTGCGCAACTTCCTGTTCACGACCGAAGACGAGATCATCGCGACGGGCTGGCGCAACGAGTTCACGCTGAGCGACGAGTGGTCGCTGATGGCCGACATCAGCTACTCGAACGCCACGCGTGACCAGCTGCAGCCCGAGATCAACGCGCAGTACGCGACTGCTGCCTGCGAACGGCACGGCGCCGCGCAACCAGTACGACACGGGCACGTTCCAGCTGCGTAACAACAGCAACATGCCGTCGCTGTCGTTCCTGCGCGACTACACCGACCCGACGCAGGTCCTGGTCGGTCCGACGATCTACGGTTCGGGCTACACCAAGAAGCCGCGCACCGAGGACGAGCTGACCTCGTTCCGGCTCGACGCGACGCTCGACAGGGACATGTGGTGGTTCCAGAGCCTGACGTTCGGCGTCAACTACGGCGACCGCTCGAAGGAAAAGGAATCGCCGGAATCGAGCGCTCAGCACGATCGGCGGTGGCGCCTACCAGATCGACCCGAGTCCTGCTGCTCGGCAACATGAACCTGAACTACGCCGACGCCGGCCGGGCGCTCGCCTGGAACGTCAACGGCGTGCTGCGCGAGTACTTCAACCCGGTCGTCTGGGGCAGCCCCGACCCAGCCGGGCTTCGCGTACCTGGCCGGCAAGTTCTGGACGGTCGAAGAAAAGATCGCCACGACGTTTATCCGCGGCGAACTGGATCATGACATCTCGGACACGATCACGTTGAAGGGCAACGTCGGCGTGCAGGTGATCTACACCGACCAGAGCTCCGACGCGTACCGCGTCAACACCGCTGCGGGCAACACGGTTTACAGCATCACGGACGGCAAGGACTTCACCGACGTGCTGCCGCAGATCAACCTGGCCTTCGTCCTGCCGGATTCGCAGGCGGTTCGCTTCGGCCTTGCGCAAGGAACAGGCCCGTCCGCGCATGGACCAGTTGAAGGCGACGGAAGAGAGCGGCTTCAACTTCGCCACCGGCGAGCCGGGCGGCAGCGGCGGCAACGCGCAGCTCGATCCGTGGGAGGCCTGGGCCTTCGACGTGTCGTACGAGAAGTACTTCTACGACAACAAGGGCTACGTGTCGGCGGCGGCGTTCTACAAGGACCTCGACACCTACATCTACAACCAGACCACCGACGGCTACAATTTTGACGCACTCTGCGCGACGACCCCCGACACGGCTTTCCCGCCGGGCGTGGTCAAGCAGTGCACGGGTCGCTTCACGCAGCCGGTCAACGGCGAGGGTGGCTACCTGTGGGGCATGGAGTTCGCGGCCTCGTTGCCGTTCGACATGTTCTCCGAGGCGCTCGACGGCTTCGGCGCGATCCTGAGCTACTCGTACACGGAGAGCGACATCGAGATCCAGGGTTCGATCAGCTCGGTCGCGACCGAGAACATCCCGCTGCCGGGCCTGTCCGAGGACGTGTGGAACGCCACGCTGTACTACGAAAACCATGGCTTCGGCGCCCGCATCGCGACGCGCTACCGCTCGGAATACATCGGTGAAGTCGCCAACTTCGCCAACGAGCGCGCGCTGCGTTACGTGGATTCGGACATGATCACGGACGCGCAGGTGAGCTATGCGTTCAGCGGCAACGCGCTGGATGGGTTGCAGGTGCTGTTCCAGGTCAACAACCTGACCAACGAACCGTACATCGCCTACTCTGAAAACAAGCAGCGCCTCCTGGACTACCAGGAATACGGCACGCAGTACCTGCTGGGCCTGAACTACAAGTTCCGGTAACCGTCAGCGACCTGCCCGCACCGGCTGTTCAAGCCGGTGCGGAGTTCGACACTGAAGCCCTCGCCGGTCTGCCGGCGGGGGCTTTTTGTCTGGCTCGCCTGCGCTATCAGGTGAGCGTGCCCGCCGGTCGTGGCTGCGCTGACTGGATCTTCCTTGCCGGAAACACTGCGCCACGCGACCGCAGCCAGACCCAGGCTGATTGCGCCGATCAGGAAGATCGCGCCCTTGTCCTCGACCCTGCTGACGAACGTGCCGATGCCGAGGCTCACGACGAGCTGCGGCAGGACGATCGAGAGGTTGAATACGCCCATGTAGAGCCCGATGCGCGAGGCATCGACGCGCTGCGACATGATCGCGAACGGCAGGCTCACGATCGCCGCCCAGCCGATTCCCATCATCGCCATCAGCGCATACAGCGGCAGGGCTGAGTGCGCGAACAAGTACACGCCAGCAAACCCGGCGGCCATGACGGCCAGGCAGGCTGAATGCACTTTCACGACGTCGTATTTCTTTGCGAGTGGCAGCAGTACCAACGCAGGCAAGGCTGCAGCAACCGCATTCAGCATCAGGAAGCTCATCGACATCATGCGGCCGGTGGCATCGTCGCCGAGCTCCGGAAACCGCTGCTGGACGAAGGCGATCATGTACACGAACATCGTCTGCACGCCGATCCAGCTCAACGAGTTGGCGGCCAGGACCTTGCGGAAATCCGTGAGGTCCTGATGGGCGAACTGCTCACCCCGGCTGCGGGCCGTCAGCGTCTGCCAGAACAGCAACTACGGCGAAAGCCACGCACGCCGCTTCGAGCCACAGGCCGGGTGGCTGGACACCAGCCAGCTTGAGCGCCATGGCGACGATGTCGTAGACCAGGAAGGCCCACAACGGACGGATCAGGTGCAGCAGCTCCGTAAAACTGTCACCGCTGCGGCGCTTGCCCCCATCGGCTGAGGCCGCTGCGCTCGCTCCAGGCAGTACCCGTGGCTCCTCGATCAGCAGCGCGGGCAGCAGCGAGAACGCCACCACCAATCCTGCGGCGAAATAGATGAGGACGAAGTTGCCGAAGAACGCGCCGATGGCGTAGGCCAGCACGCCGAAGGACCCCGAGACGGTCTGCATCCAGGTGTAGCCGCGTGTGCGCGCGATGCCTTCCGGCGTCACGTCGGTGATCAGTGAGCGTGTGGGATTGAAGCTGACGTTGATCGAAAGATCGAGCGCCAGCGCGACGGCGATGGCGACGCCTATGACCGCATCGAAACCCAGCGTCGTCGAGATCAGGCCGATGTATGGCAACGCGAGGATCATCAAGGCCGCCAGCAGGCCGCCGATGATGATGAACGGCCGCCGTCTTCCACCCCAGAACCAGACACGGTCGCTGATCACGCCGATCAGCAGTTGGCCGATGATCCCGGCCAGCGGTCCGGCGGCCCAGACGATGCCGATCTCGTGGAGGTCGAGCTTGTACTCAGTGGCGAGGATCCAGCTCAGGACCGAGATCTGGACCGACAGCGCGAATCCCATCGCGGTGGCAGGCAGCGTCAGCAGGATCAGGAAAGGCGTCGACAGCTTGCGCTGCATGCCGAGCATCGTGTTGTCCCCCGGAATAAGCAATCGTCGGCGGCTCAGCCCCCGCTGCCGCGAATCGCAGTGTAAAGCATCGAACCGCAGGGTGTTGCAGCTCAGGCTCCCTGGCGAAACCCTCGCGGCGTCGTCCCATAGCGGAGGCGGAACTGCCTGTTGAAATGCGAGAGCGTCGTGAACCCGCACTGCTGCGCGATCGCAGCGATGGGTTTGTCCGACCGCCGCAGCAGCACACAGGCTTCGCTGCAGCGGACGTCGTTCACGTACCCCGTGAAGGTCTTGCCGACCTCGTGGCGGAAATAGCGACTGAACGCACCCGGCGTCAGGCGCGCTATCCGAGCCGCAGCGGTCACCGTCAATTCACGGGCCATGTGCCGCCGAATCCACCCGAGCACGGCGTCGATACGCCGCTGTTCACGCCCATCGTCCGCTCGCGCTGCGCCCTCATATCGCATCGAGCGATGCGCCAGGGTTGCGAGCGAACTCTCGTTGTCGTGCAGCAATTCCAGTATCCGCAACAGGCTCGCCAGCCGGCTGATGCCACCGGCGGTCCGCATGCCCACGATTTGTTCGACGACGGGCCGATGCACGGCGCCGGTCACGCGCAGCCCCACCCCCGATTTCTGGGCGAGCGACGCTATTCGTGCCAGTTCCGGCAGCGAGGGCTGCGCAAACAGCTCGGGCGTGAATTGCAGCACCGTCGCTGCACCAGCCGCTGCGACCCCGCGAACTCACCCAGCAGTGCGGCGTGTCGGCGCCGAGCAGCACCAGGTCGCCGGCTGCAAACGGCGCGACGCTGTCACCCACGAATCGCAGCCCTGTTCCGGCTTCTATCCAGGTCAGTTCGAGGTGGTGATGGCGATGGGGTTCGCCCTCGAAGCGCGGCGTCTCGAAGCGCAGGTAGCGGAACGACTGGTCGGGATGACTGACATGTTCCCGGGCGACTTTCATCAACCAATAATAGAGCCGTTCATGTCAGAAAACAGTCGGTTCCGGTCAATCGAGGCATACAAAGCGGCACCGTGCTCCCCGATACTTCCGGCCATCGCACCCGACGGCGGATCCCGGCATGCAGCAGGCCGAGTGGTGGCGCGGAGCCGCCCTGTACCAGATCTACCCGCGCAGCTTCCAGGACAGCAACGGCGACGGCGTCGGCGACCTCCGTGGCGTGCTGCAGCGTCTTGAATATGTCGCCGGGCTCGGCGTCGACGGCATCTGGCTGTCACCGTTCTTCCCATCGCCGATGCTCGATTTCGGTTACGACGTCAGCGACTACTGCGGGGTCGATCCGATTTTCGGCACGCTGGCGGATTTCGATGTCGTGCTCGCGCGGGCGCACAGCCTGGGGCTGAAGGTGATCATCGACCAGGTGTGGTCGCATACGGCAGCAACGCACCCGTGGTTCACCGAGAGCAGGGCGAACCGCGAGAACCCGCGGGCCGATTGGTACGTCTGGGCCGACGCCAGGCCGGATGGCAGTCCGCCCAACAACTGGCAGAGCTGGATGGGTGGTTCGGCGTGGCGCTGGGAGCCGCGTCGTCGCCAGTACCATCTGCACAACTTCCTGCCGCAGATGCCGGACCTGAACTTCCACTGCCCGGCCGTGCAGGACGCAATCCTTGCGGTGGCGCGCTTCTGGCTGGACCGAGGTGTGGACGGCTTCCGTCTCGACACCGCCAACCTCTACTTCCACGACCAGGCCCTGCGCGCCAATCCCGCATTGCCCCCAGGGCAAGCCGGCGACTCGCCGGTGCTGATGCAGCGCCACGTGTACAACGCGAACCAGCCAGAGACGCTGCCGTTTCTCGAGCGGCTGCGTGCGCTGCTGGACCGCTACCCGGACCGCATGGCGGTCGGCGAGATCGGTGGCGCAGACAGCCTGCCGCGCATGCTCGAGTACACGCACGGCGCGAGCAGGCTGCACACGGCGTACTCGTTCGCGCTGCTCGGCGACCGGCACGATCCTGCCTATGTCGCGACGTGCCTCGCACCCTGGGCAGAGGAGTCGAAGGGCGGCGCACAGGCCTGGCCCGCCTGGGCAATGTCGAATCACGACGCGCCGCGCGTAGCCTCGCGCTGGGGCGGGGGTGGAGGGGATTCTTTCGCGTTCGGCGGCACCGAGACGCTGGCCACGACCCCGGATCAATCGGGTCCCGGTCCGACGCCACACCTGCATCTCGCTCTGCTCGCCGCCTTGCGCGGCACGATCTTCCTGTATCAGGGCGAAGAACTCGGCCTGCCGCAGGGCGAGGTCGCGTTCAAAGACCTGCAGGATCCGTTCGGCAAGGCGCACTGGCCCCAGAGCAAGGGCCGTGATGGATGCCGGACGCCGATGCCCTGGGAAGCCGCGGCGCCCCATGCTGGATTCACGCGCGGCACACCGTGGTTGCCCCTCGACGCCGCGCACAAGGTACTCGCGGTAGACAGGCAGGAACTGGACTCGTCATCGACCCTTGCGTTCACGCGCACGTTGCTTGCGTTGCGTCGACGGCATGCTGCATTGCGACTCGGCAGCTTCGAAATCGAACGGGCTGACGACTCGCTCCTGATCGTGCGACGCCGGCACCACGACGATGTCCTGTGGCTGGCATTCAATGTCAGTGCGGCTGCGCGACAGGTGCCCACGCCAAACGGCGCAAGCGAAACCCTCCTGACGGTGCAGTCCGCGCGCGCGCCGGGCGCTCACGTCGAGCTGCCGCCCCATTCCGCCATTTTCCTGAGGCTCGCCCCTGATCGAGGCGCATCGCGATGACCATCGACATCGACAGTCATTACCCGTTGACGGCAGACCAGGTCGCATCCTTCCGCGAGAACGGGTTCATCAAGCTGCGCGACGTGCTGTCGCGCGCAACGCTTGCATTCTACGGCCGCGAAATCACCCGCCTCACGATCGCGCTCAACACGCAGGACCAGCCGCTCGAGGCGCGCTCGACGTACGACAAGGCCTTCCTGCAGGTCATGAACCTGTGGGAGCGCAGTCCGCTGGTCGGCCGCTTCGTCATGGGCCAGCGGCTTGCGCGCATCGCTGCCGAGTTGCTGGAGGTGAAGGGCGTGCGCCTGTACCACGACCAGAGCCTGTACAAGGAACCCGGTGGCGGCATCACGCCGGCGCACGCCGACCAGTACTACTGGCCGCTGTCGAGCGATCGCACGATCACGGCGTGGATTCCGCTGCAGGCGGTGCCGCCGGAGATGGGTCCGCTCGGCTTCTATGCACGCAGCCAGTCGGTCGAGTTCGGCCGCGAACTCGGCATTTCCGACGCGAGCGAGGCCGCGATCAGCGCCAACATGGCGCGTCACGGGCTCGAGTACCTGAGTGGCGGGTTCGACCTCGGCGAGGTCAGCTTTCACCTCGGGTGGACATTTCACAAGGCGGGCGCCAACACGTCGAACCGCCCGCGCTCCGTCATGACCGTCATCTACATGGACGCGGCGATGCGACTCGCTCCCGCGCTCAATGCCGCGCAGGTCAATGACCACAACCAGTGGTGCCCAGGCGCCGTCCCCGGCGCGGTCATCGACACCCCCAAGAACCCGATGATCTGGCCGGTCTCATGAACCCCGTCGTCGCTCGCAGGCCAGCGGTGCACAAGAGGTGACAACAATGACGCGCAGGGATTTCGTGCTGGCAGCGGCAGCCTCCATCGCTGGTGCGCCAACGATCGCGGCCGGTGCTGACGTCCATCCATCCTCCGACCGAGCCGAGCCCGCTGCCCCAGCGGTCGTCAAGCCCGAGGGCGCCGATCGGCCTGCGCGGCTGCGCCGCTTGCCGCTCGGTGCGGTGCGTCCACGCGGCTGGCTGCTGGACCAGATGCAGCAGGACCTGGATCACGGGTTTGCTGGCCGGCTCGACACCCTGAGCCCGCATGTCGCCAACGACTTGTTCACACACCGGCTGACTTCCGCGAACGGCCAGCTCGCCTGGTGGGACGCCGAATCGCGGGGCAACTGGCTCTGGGGCTATACGCTGCTGGCCCATCTCGCCGATGCACCGCGACACCGTGAGCGCGCCGATGCGCTGGCTCGTTCGTTGCGTGCGACGCAGGACGAAGATGGCTACCTCGGCATACACGCCGCCGCAGTCCGCTACCGGACCGGCGACGTGGAGAATGGCGAACTCTGGGCGCAGTCGCGCGCGCTGCTGATCCTGCTGGCGCACCATGAATTGACTGGCGACGCGGCCAGTCTCGATGCCGCGCGCCGAGCCGCCGACCTCACGCTCCGGCAGTACGATCGGGTGAAGTCGCCCTTCGGACGCAAGTCCACCACCGACGACCGCACTGGCGTCACGCATGGCCTGTGCTACGTCGATGCGTTGCAGGCACTGCACGAGGCCACCGGCGAGGAGCGCTATGCGGTGGCCGCCACAGGTCTCCTCCGCGATTTCGACGCCTGGCCGCTGCCCTTTCCAAACGACGACTTTGCCGCGGCCAACCTCGCCGACCCGATGCGCGGCCTGCACGGGCACGCCGTTCATACAGTCGAGCACCTGCGGGCAGTGGCGTTCGGCAGTCGGGACGAATCGCGGTTGCAGTCGGCCCTGCACAAACTGCACTTGAGCACGACGCCGAGCGGCGCGGTCATCGGCGACGAGAGCCTGCACGGATTGCCCCATCCGCAGGCGGGATACGAGTACTGCTCGCTCACGGAACTCGTCTTCGGACTCGGTCGCTCTGCGCAGGCGCTCGCGGATCCGGCGCTCGGCGACTGGCTGGAGCGCGTCACGTTCAATGCCGCGCAGGGAGCACGCACCGCCGACGGCAGGGCGATCGCCTATCTCTGCTCCGACACGCGACTCGATGCGACGACGCACCGGCCTGACAGCTACTCCCTGCTGAACGGCAAGCATGGACGCTACAAGCTCTCGCCAACGCACGACGACATCGCGTGCTGTTGCAACCCGAATTCCACGCGGGTCCTGCCGCACTACGTGTCGTCGATGTGGCTGGGTCGCACCGACGCGCCTGGCCTCGTCGCGTTCGCCTATGGGCCCAGCGAGTTGCGCACCACTATCGACGGCACGGAATTCAACATCGTGCAGGAAACGCAGTACCCGTTCGAGGATCGGGTTCGATTCACGATCGCCGCCGCCGCGCCGGCCCGAATGACCCTGTGGCTGCGACGACCGGCCTGGGCGAGTGCCGTCCATCTGGACGGAATCGAGGGCGTGGAGAGGGACGGCTGGATCGTCATCGAGCGCGAGTGGCAGGGGCGCCGGTCCTTCACGCTGGGTTTCGACGTTCCGGTACGCGCCGAGGCGTATCCGGCCGGCGAAGTCGCGGTGCTGCGAGGGTCGCTGCAGTTCGTGCAGCCGATCCCGTTTCGTGTGCGTGACCTGCCGGTGCAGGCGCGAGCGGACTGGCCAGACGCCGAACTGCTGGCCGATGACCGTGAGTCGCTGGAGACGCTGCCGATCATCGACACCGCGCGCACTGACCTGGGCTTCCTGACCGAGCGTGTCGCGACGGACGCACCTGACCGGCCCTGGCACGAGTCGCCGTTGCGACTGCGCAGGGACGGAGTGACACTGGTGCCGATCGGCTGTGCGCCGCTGCGACGGGCAGATTTCCGCGCGCGCCCGGGCCGGCGCGAGGACAAGGCATGAGCACGGTTCACCCCACGCGCAGGGCATGGCAGCGCCTCGCAGCGACACTGGTCCTCGCCGCCTGTGCACTGAATGCCGCTGCTGCCGAGCCGCTTACGCGCTACGTCGATCCGTTCATCGGCACTGAGGGCACCGGCCACGTGATGCCGGGCGCGTCGATGCCCTGGGGCATGGTCGCGCCGAGTCCGGACATGGCGACGACCGGGTGGAGCTACACCAGTGGCTACCAGTACCGCACGCCGACGCTGCTCGGATTCTCCAACACGCACATCAGTGGGGCCGGCATTCCCGAGCTCGGCGACGTGCTGCTGCAACCGGCGGCTGGAGCACGCTGGACCGCAAGCACAACCGACTTCGCCGGCAAGTACGACAAGGCGTCGGAGGCGGCGCATCCGGGTTACTACACGGTGAAGCTCCCCGGGCACGGCGTGACCGTCGAACTCACCGCGACGTCGCGGGTCGCCTTTCATCGCTACACGTTCAGCGACGACGGTCGCGTACAGGTGCTGCTCGACCTGCAGCATGGCCTGCTCTACGGCGATGGACCGCGCGTGAAAAGAGCGCAATCGATGGTCGATGCGCAAGCGGGTGAGGTCAGCGGCAACGTCCATACGCGGGGCTGGACCGATCGCGAAGCTTCTTTCGTCGTGCGTTTCGACCGGCCGATCGTCGCGCAGCAGCAGCTGCCGCGGCAGCCCGGCGAACTGGCGCCGCGCTACCTGCTCGAGTTCGACCTCGGCGACCGGCACGTGCTGGAAGCACGCGTGGCTCTCTCCACCGTCGACGTGGCGGGCGCCCGCCGTAACCTCGCGACTGCCGACGGGCTCGCGTTCGACACGGCGCGAGTCCAGGCGGACTCCGCCTGGAATGCCTTGCTCGGCCGGCTCGAGATCGAAGCCGACGCGCGCACCAGGCGCATTTTCTATTCGGCGTTGTACCGCACGCTGCTGCACCCGAGCGACATCGCAGACGTCGATGGTCGCGTTCGCGGTCCACGCGGTGAAGTGATTCAGGCCCCGGGCGGGCGCTACGACAGCACGATGAGCCTCTGGGACACGTTCCGCGCGGTGCACCCGCTGTACACGCTGGTGTATCCGGAGCGCGTCACGGGCTTCATCACGACGCTGCTTGCGCATCACCGGCAACAAGGCTACCTGCCGCTGTGGACCGCCTGGGGTCGCGAAACGCACACGATGATCGGCAACCCGGCCTTGCCCGTGATTGCCGATGCCGTCGCGAAAGGATTCGGCGGCTTTGATCGCAACGAGGCCCTGCGCGCGATGGTCGAGACGTCGACGCAGGAGCGACCAGACGCGCCCGCATGGGCGCAGACCTCGTGGCAGCTGTACCTGCGGTACGGTTACCTGCCGTTCGATCTCGAGGAAGGTGAAGCTGTCTCGAAGACCATGGAGCACGGCTACGGTGACGATGCGGTGGCACGTGTCGCCCGTGCGGTCGGCGACACCGCGACCGCCGAGTCGTTCTCACGGCGCGCCGATGGGTGGAAGCGGCTCTTCGATCCGACCACGCGCGTCGTTCGCGGCAAGGACTCGCAGGGTCGCTGGCGCGAGCCGTTCGACCCGCTCCGCGCGACCTCGCCGTTGAACAATCCAGGCGATTACACGGAAGCCAATGCCTGGCAGTACACGGCGACACCCGCGTTGCACGATCCGCTCGGATTTCGCGATGCGCTCGGCGGGCCGCGGGGCCTGGAAGACTGGCTCGACACGTTCTTCTCGTTGCCGATGCCCAACCCGGACAAGCACCTCGGACAGGAAGCGATGATCGGCCAGTACGCCCACGGCAATGAGCCGAGCCATCACATCGCCTGGCTGTACGCCTACACCGCTGCGCCCGAGAAGGGCGAACGGTTGATCGAGCGCATCGCGCGCGAGTTCTACACCGATCGTCCGGACGGCATCATCGGCAACGACGACTGTGGGCAGATGAGCGCGTGGCTCGTGTTCGCGACGCTGGGATTCTATCCGGTGCAGCCGGCCAGTGGCACGTACGTGGCGGGGCTGCCGCTCGTGCCGAGCGCCAGGATCCACTTCGTCACCGGGCGCACGTTGCTCATCGAGCGCGCGAGTTCTGGCGGCGCAACGCTGAATGGCAAGCCGGTTCCGCGCACCGCGATTCCGCACACGGCGCTCGTGGCCGGTGGGACGCTGCGTCTCGGTCCGGACTGAAGCTCAGCAGATGGACGTGCCGCATTGGCGCGGCACGAATTCAGCGCCCGAGCAGGAACACCAGCGGCTGGTCGACCCGCACCCGCCACGCTTTTTCCGAGTGCTCGGCACCTTCGAACTTGCGCGTGATCCAGTTCTGCCCTTCGACGTACCCCGCCTTGCGCAGGATCTCGTCTGCACGCTGCTGGTAGGGTTCGTAGCCGGCATCGAGGGTCTGCGTGCCGTAGTCGAACCAGTACCGGTGCGTGGCCGGATCCGGCAGGTGCGCGGCAAAGTCGTCGAGCGCGATACCGTCGCCCGCGGGCCAGTGCGTCGAGACGCAACCGGCCCCTCCGAACACGTCCGGGTACTTGCTCATCGCGTACTGCGAAATCAGGCCGCCCATGCTCGAGCCCATGACGCTCGTGTCGGCGCGTCCAGGCAGCGTGCGGTAGCTGGCATCGATGAAGGGCTTCAGTTCCTCGACCAGGAATGCGAGGTAGCTGTCGGAGATGATGTCGCCGGGCTGCAGGTCACTGGCGCCGGGTACGTTCATGGGCATGACGCGAGTCACCGCGCGTTGCGGCATGTATTCCTCGCGCCGCTTGTTCGTGTTCCACACGCCGACGATGATCGCAGGCCGCGCCTCGCCGCGCGCGATCAACCCGGTCATGGCCTCGTCGACCGCCCAGTCGACGTTGCCCATCGACGTTGCGGGATCGAACAGGTTCTGCCCGTCGTGCATGTAGACGACCGGATACCGGCGCTCCGGGTTTTCGGCGTACCCCGGCGGCAGCCAGACGTCGACGTTGCGCGACGCCACATGAGTCGATGGCATCGCCGCGTGACGCAGCACCGTGCCCGTGATGCCGGGGCCGGCGAGTGGAACTGCTGCAGGCATCCCATCGCTCACTGCGGCGGTCGTCTGCGTCGCCAGCAGGGTCAGCAACAGGCTCGACATAAGCGTACGCAAACCTGGGCTCATTTCAGTTCGAGAATCGTCGCGCTGTGTGCCGGCGTGGCGATCCCCTCGGCCAACGCATGCGCCTTGCCCGAGACCACGTCCGTCCCTGTGGTGGCCTTGCCGATGACCTCCTGGAAGCGTTGCGTGGCGACGGTGTGTGCCTTGTCGGTGTTGTTCAGCACGACCATCACCGTCTGCGCATCGTTGTGCCGGAAGTACACGTAGATACCGTCCATGGGTGCGAACTGCGTGAGCTTGCCGTCATGCACGGCCGTTGCCGTGCGGCGCCACTGCAGCAGCGTGCGGACGTACGCCTGCATGTCACGCTCTGCGTCCGTCAGGCCCTCGCCCGTGAACGCGTTGACGGTGTCGCCGGCCCAACCGCCGGGAAAATCCTTGCGGAACAGGCCATGGTCGTCCGATCCAGCGGGGTTGTGCATCAGGATTTCGGTGCCGTAATACAGCTGCGGCGTGCCACGCGTGGTCAGGAAAAACGCGATGGCCATCTTGGTCAGGTCCACGCGCTTGCCCAGCACGGTGAAGATGCGGCTCACGTCGTGGTTGTCGGGAAACACGACCAGCTGATACGGATCCGCGTACAGGCCGTCGTACGACAGCGTGCGATAGATGCGGCGCATCCCCGTGCCCCAGTCTTCCTTTTCCAGCAGCGCTGCGTTCACCGCTTCCGCCAGCGGGAAGTCGAACAATGTAGGCAGGTACGAAACGTAGCCATCGGGCGGCTTGCGGCCCCGCTGCCAATACGCAACGGTGACGGGGCTGCCGCTCCACTCTTCACCGACGATGCCGAGGTTCGGGTATTCCTCGGTGACACGGCGCGACCACTCCGTGAGGAACGTGTGGTCCGAGTAGCTGTATGTGTCGATGCGCAGGCCCGAGAGCCCTGCATATTCGACCCACCACAGCGTGTTCTGGATCAGGTAGTTGGCCAGGAGCGGATTGCGCTGGTTCATGTCGGGCATCGTCGCGACGAACCAGCCGTCGGTGAAGATGTCGCGGTCCGCCTGCGCGGCGTGCGGGTCCTGCATCGCCTCACGCACGTGCGTAGTGGCTTTGAACTTGCTGTCGTTGTTGAACCAGTCCTGCGATGGCAGGTCCTGCATCCACCAGTGCGCGGAACCGGCATGGTTCAGCACCACGTCCTTGATCACGCCCACGCCGCGCTCGCGTGCCGCAGCAACCATGCGCCGGTACGCCTCGTTGTCGCCGAAGCGCGGGTCGACCTTGTAGAAGTCGCTGATCGCGTAGCCGTGATACGTGATCTCGGGCTGGTTGTTCTCCAGTACCGGGTTGAGCCACAACTGCGTGAAGCCCATGTCGGCGATGTAGTCGAGATGCTTTTCGATGCCCTTGATGTCGCCGCCGTGCCGTCCCAGGGACTTGGCCCGGTCCAGCTTGTCGTGCATGCCGGCCACCGAGTCGTTCGTGGGGTCGGCATTGGCGAAGCGATCGGGCATCGCCAGGTAAATCACGTCGCGCGGCCCGAAGCCTGCGCGCGTCGCCGAACCCGGTTCACGGGCGTTCAGCACGTAAGTCCGGCTGGCCACTTTGGCCTTGCCCTTGCGAAAGACGATCTGGAGCGGGCCCGGGGCGGTCTCCGGGGCGATCCGCAGGTTCACGAACAGGTAATCGGGATTTTCGACGCGCTCGGTGCCCGTGATCGTCACGCCGGGGTGGGCGATCTCCGGCTGCAGTTCAGCAACCCGCTGCCCGTAAACCAGCAGCTGCAGGCGGTCGTCCTTCATGCCCACCCACCAGGACGGGGGTTCGACGCGCTCGATCCGATCGGCGGCCACGCTGATGGTCGAGGCCAGAGCGAGTCCCAGCAGAGCCAGCCATTTCCTGAGCATCCAGATGCCTCCTGAAGGTGACGCGCAGTGAATCATTCCGGGCGCCAGAGCCACAAGGCCCTGCATACGTTTGCATTGAACGATGGTGGGGCGCATTGCTGGTTCGTTGGTAGACTGCCCAGCGCTGCACAAGGGCGGAAGCAGCGTGCCAGGCCAGGGGGAGACGATGTCGAGTATCGGGTGCCGCGCCGCATTCCTGTGGGCCATGCTGCTCGCGGGCTCGGCCTCTGCGACGACCGTGGCGGGGCGCGTGGGCGCGGTCCATTCGCCGGACGCACAGGTCACGGTGACTGTCGACGTCGACGAGAATGGGGCTCCCAGGTACGCCGTCTCCCGCAAAGGCCGCGAAATCATGCCGGCCGGGTTCCTCGGCCTGCGCTTCGAGTCGCAACCTGCCTTCGACGACCGTTTCCGCGTCGCAGACACCGCGACGTCCAGCCACGACGCCACCTGGGAACAACCCTGGGGCGAGCGTCGCCTCATGCGCGACCGTCACAACGAATTGCTCGTCACCTTTGCGGCAGCCAGCGGGCCTGAGCGCACGTTCAAGCTGCGCGTGCGCGTGTTCGACGACGGCTTCGCCTTCCGCTACGAAGTGCCGCAGCAACCGGGCTACGGCGCGGTCAACATCACCGAGGAACTGACGGAGTTCCGTCTCGACAAGACAGCCACGCAGGACATCAAGGCCTGGTGGATTCCCGGCCGTCGCTGGAACCGGTACGAGTACCTCTACAACTCGACGCCGCTCGATGCCGTGCACATGGCGCACACGCCGATGACCGTGCGCCTGCCCGACGGCGTGCACCTGAGTTTTCACGAAGCCGCGCTGGTCGATTACGCGGCGTACGTGCTCGATCACCGCCGGCCCGGCATCTTCCGCACCAGCCTGACGCCGTGGTCCGACGGCATCCGGGTCAAGACCGCCACGCCGTTCAAGACGCCGTGGCGCACGGTGCAGATCGCGCCGAATGCGGCCGAGCTGCTCAACTCCAGCCTGATCCTCAACCTGAACGAGCCGAACGTCCTCGGCGACGTGTCCTGGGTGGAACCCGGCAAGTACGTCGGCATCTGGTGGGCGATGCACATCAAAGAGGCCACGTGGGGTTCCGGCCCGAAGCACGGCGCGACGACGGCAGCCACCAAGCGTTACATCGACTTCGCTGCGGCGAATGGCTTCGAGGGCGTGCTGGTCGAAGGCTGGAACGTGGGTTGGGACGGCGACTGGTTCTACAACGGCAAGCAGTTCCGCTTCACCGAACCCCACCCGAACTTCGATCTGAAGGCGGTCACGGACTACGCGCGGTCCAAGGGCGTGCGTCTGGTCGGCCATCACGAGACGGCGGCCGACCTCGGCAACTACGAGCCGCAGATGGCCGCGGCGTTCGATCTCTACGAGTCGGTCGGCGTGCGGCAGGTCAAGACCGGCTACGTGGCCGACGCGGGCGACATCCGCCGCATCGACGCCAACGGCGTCGAACTGCACGAGTGGCACGACGGCCAGTACACCGTCGAGCATCACCTGCGCGTGCTGCGTGAAGCCGCCAAGCGCAAGATCAGTATCAACTCGCACGAACCGGTGAAAGACACGGGGCTGCGTCGCACGTACCCCAACTGGCTGTCGCGCGAGGGTGCGCGCGGCCAGGAATACAACGCCTGGGGCAATCCCATCAACCCACCCGAGCACGTCGCGATCCTGCCGTTCACGCGCATGCTCGCCGGGCCGATGGATTACACACCGGGCATCGTCAACCTGGCGTTCGAGGGTCTCGACGGCAAGCACCGCGTGCCGCACACCCTGGCGAAGGAGCTCTCGCTGTACGTCGTGCTCTACAGCCCGGTGCAGATGGCGGCGGACCTGCCGGAGAACTACCTGCAGCATCCGCAGGCACTGCAGTTCATCAAGGACGTGCCGACCGACTGGGACGAGAGCGTGGGTCTCGCCGGTGAGGTGGGCGACTTCGTCGTGATCGCGCGCAAGCAGCGCGGCCAGCCCGACTGGTTCCTGGGCGCGCTCACCGACGAGAATGCGCGCAAGCTGCAGGTGCGGCTCGATTTCCTCGAGCCCGGCGTGCGCTACCGCGCCGACATCTATCGCGATGGCGCGCAAGCCGACTGGAAAACGCGGCCTGACGACCTGGCAGTCGAGCACCGCACGGTCGCATCGACCGACACGCTGGACCTTGCGCTGGCGCGCAGTGGCGGCGTGGCGATCAGGTTCCGGCCGGTCATCGAAACGGGGAAGGGTCACTAGTGCGCACGCAGAAGCCGACACTGACGTTCTGGCAGATCTGGAACATGTGCTTCGGATTCCTCGGAATCCAGTTCGGCTTTGCGCTGCAGAACGCGAACGTCAGCCGCATCTTCCAGTCGCTTGGGGCGTCGATCGACGACTTGCCGATCCTGTGGCTCGCCGCGCCGGTCACTGGCCTCATCGTGCAGCCCATCATCGGTTACCTGAGCGACCGCACGTGGAACGGACTCGGCCGGCGCCGTCCGTATTTCCTGGGCGGAGCCTTGCTCGCAACCGCCGCCCTCGTCGTGATGCCGAACAGCCCCTACCTGTGGATCGCCGCGGGCATGCTGTGGATCCTGGATGCGTCGATCAATATCTCGATGGAGCCGTTCCGCGCGCTCGTGGGCGACATGCTGCCCGAAAAGCAGCGTTGCAGCGGCTACTCGATGCAGAGCTGGTTCATCGGTGTCGGCGCGGTCGTGGCCTCGGCATTGCCATGGATCCTGACCAACTACTTCGACGTCAGCAACGTCGCGGAACCAGGCGAGTTGCCGCAATCGGTGAAGCTCGCGTTCTATCTCGGCGCGGCGGCATTCCTGGGTGCCGTGCTCTGGACGGTGATTCGCACCCGCGAGTATTCCCCGGCTGAACTGGCCGCGTTCGAAGACGCCGCCACGGAGCGGGCGACGGGTGCGGGCACGCTCGCGCAGACGCCGGAGTGGTATCGCAAGTCCGCAGCGGTGTGGATCGTCATCGGATCTGCGTTCGCGGCGGCAGTCGCGGCCTTCGGCTGGGACAAGCAGCTCTACGTGCTGGGTTTTGGTCTCGCGGCATTCGGGCTGTTGCAGATCGTGGTGGCCTCGCGCCAGCAGCGCGGGCAGACGGACGGCATGCTGCACAACGTCGTCAACGATCTCTACCTCATGCCCAAGGTGATGCGCCAGCTCGCGGTGGTGCAGTTCCTCTCGTGGTTTGCGCTGTTCGCGATGTGGATCTACACGACCTCGGCCGTGACGCAGCATCACTACGGGACCACCGACGCCACCTCCGTCGCCTACAACGAAGGCGCGAACTGGGTCGGCGTGCTGTTTGCCGCCTACAACGGCTTTGCCGCGCTCGCCGCCTTGTTCATCCCGAAGCTGGCCGCGGCATTCGGCCAGCGCAAGGCGCACCTGGTGTGCCTCTGGCTCGGAGCAGTCGGACTGATATCGATCCGCTTCATCGACGATCCGCGCATGCTGCTGCTGTCGATGGCGGGCGTGGGGTTCGCCTGGGCCTCCATCCTGTCGCTGCCGTACTCGATGCTCTCCCGCGCCGTGCCGGCCCGGAAGATGGGCATCTACATGGGTATCTTCAATTTCTTCATCGTGATTCCGCAGATCCTGGCCGCGAGCGTGCTCGGCATCCTGGTGCGCGTGCTGTTCGGCGGCCACGCGATCAACGCGCTGGTGCTCGGCGGACTGCTGTGGGTGCTGGCCGGTCTCGCCACGCTGCGCGTGGACGAGAAAGACTGATCCACCCGGTCAATCGAATCCCGGCACCCGCTTCGTCCTGAGCGACCGCCACGTCCGCTCGAGCCGCTCGATCAGTTCCGGTCCCTGCCGCATCGCGACACCCACCGACAGCGCGTCGATGATGGCGAGCTGCGCCAGGCGAGTCGTCATCGGCGTGTAGACATCGGTGTCCTCGTCCACGGAGATCTCGATCGGCACGGTCGCCAGTCGTGCGAGGGCGACGACGGCGAAGTGATCGCGATCACTTTCGCGCCGGCCTCCAGCGCGAGTTCGACGCTCGAGATCAGGTCGATGGTGCGGCCCGTGCTCGAAATCGCGACAACCACGTCCTCGGGGCCGAGCATCGTCGCGGCCATGCCGTGCAGGTGCGCGTCGGCATACGCTGTGGCGACGATGCCGAGGCGGAAGAACTTGTGGCGCGCGTCGGCAGCCACGATACCGGAGCTGCCGAGCCCATAGAATTCGAGCCGGCGCGCACCCGCGAGCAGTCCGACGGCCGCTTCCATGCGCGCTGGCTCCAGCTGCGTGCGCACGTCGAGCAGGTCCGCGCGGATCGCTCCAGCACCTTCGCCGCGATCTCGCCGGCGTCGTCGTCCGGGCCTACGGCAGTCGGCAGGAAAAGGGCGCCGCTCGCGATGCTCTGTGCCAGCCGCAGCCGGAAACTCTGGAAGCCATCGAGGCCGATCGACCTGCAGAAGCGGATGACGGTCGGTTCGCTCACGCCGGCGCGTGCAGCCACCTGCATCAGCGACTGTCCCAGGACCCATGACGGCTCGGCGAGCACTAGGCGGCGACTTTCGCTTCCGCGGGAGTGAGGTCGACCTGCGCCGCGGCGACCCGTCGCAGTAGTTCAACCATCCTGCCTGCGCGGCGCGCCCGCGCCCGCTCGTCACGGGGCGTGGTAGATCTCGAGCGGGACGCGATTTTGTTCCAGCAAGGCGCGCACCGGCATCTCGAGCGCGCTGCCGGCAGACGCCAGCTGCAGGGTCGCGAGCTTCGACGCGCCGGTGACATGCAGTGCGAGCAGATCCGTCGTGAGCAATGCGGCGAGCGTCAGGCTGAGCCGCGCTTTGGGTTCCACCGGCGCGAGGCCACGCACCACCGCATGCGGGCCGTCGCTGGCCAGCGCTGCCGCGAGGCCGGGCATGCCTGGAAACAGCGAGGCGAAATGACCGTCGTCGCCCATGCCCAGTACCACGGCGGCGAAGGGCAGGGGCACAACTGCAGCGCGGCGCTCCACGTTGCAGCTGCATCCGCGCGAGTGGCGTCTATTTCCAGCAATGCAGCGGCCGCCGGTGTGCCGGCAAATGCCGCGCGGACCAGGCGCAGATTGCTGGCCGTGTCTGTTGCCACCACGCACCGCTCGTCGGCCAGCGTGACGTGGATGCGCGACCAGTCGAGCGGGCTCGACCGAGTTCGCGCAGAAAGGCAGCGGGCGTGCGGCCCCCGGACACCACGAGGCTTGCGCGTTCGTGGGCTTCGAGTCGGCGCGCAGCGACGCAGCAACGTCTGCAGCCAGCGTTCTGGCGAGCGTGTCGCCGTCAGTGAATGAGTGATGCCGCACGCCAGATTTCCTCGTACCACTCGCAACCGTCCCGCGCGATCAACGACGCCGCCGCCGCCGGACCCCAGGTGCCCGCTGCATAAGGGCGCGGCCCGTCCAGGTCGGCGTCCCAGGCCGCGCGAATCGGATCGATCCAGCGCCATGCGGCATCGACCTCGTCGCGGCGCATGAACAGCGTCAGGTTGCCCTGGATCGCGTCGCCGAGCAGCCGTTCGTAGGCGTCGAGCCTGCGCGACTTGAACGAATCGGTGAGGTCGAGGCCCAGGTCGACCGGTTTGAGCCGCAACGCCTCGCCCGGGCGCTTGGCCAGGATGCGCAGCGTGATGTGCTCTTCGGGCTGCAGCCGGATCACGAGGCGATTCGGCGGCTGGCGAGGGCGCTGCGCCGTCGAAGATCGAATGCGGCACCTGCTCGAACGTGACGACGATCTCGGCGACGCGCATCGGGCAGTCGCTTGCCGGTCCGCAGGTAGAACGGCACGCCTGCCCAGCGCCAGTTGTCGATGTCGACGCTTGCAATGCCACGAACGATCTCGGTCGTGCTGTCGCTCGCGACGCCGCTCTTCATCCAGGTAGCCCGGCACGACTGCGCCGTGCCGATCACGCCGGCGCGGTACTGCCCGCGCACGGTGTTCCGGATCGCGTCTGCGCCCGTCTATCGGCCGCAGAGCGCGCAGCACCTTGAGCTTCTCGTCACGCACTGCATCGGCGGCGAAGCTGCCGCCGGCGGCTCCATCGCGATCAGGCACAGCAGCTGCAGCATGTGGTTCTGCACCATGTCGCGCAGCGCGCCGGCGTCGTCGTAGTAGTCGACGCGCGCTGCCGACGCCGAGCTGTCTCGGCCACCGTGATCTGCACGTGGTCGAATGCGGTCGCGGCGCCACAGCGGCTCGAACAGCGCGTTGGCGAAGCGCAGCGCCAGCAGGTTCTGCACCGTCTCCTTGCCGAGGTAGTGGTCGATGCGAAAGATCTGGTGTTCCGCGAAGGCGGCGGCCACGACGTCGTTGATGCGATTGGCGGACGCCGTGTCGGTGCCGAGCGGCTTCTCCAGCACGATGCGCGACGATGCTCGTCACCACGCCGGACGACTTGAGTTCGCGGCAGACCACCTCGAACAGGCCCTGCGCGGTTGAGAGAAAGAACACGCGCACTACTGTCGCCCGCGGTAGCGAGAATCGCGGCCAGCGCCGCGTAGTCTGCCGATGCGGTGGCATCGATGCGGCAAGTAACTTCAGGCGCGCTGCTAACTGCTGCCATCCTGTCTCGTCTAACGCGTCGCCCACGCGCTTGCTGCACTACTGCTCTGGCCTGCGCGACTAACTCTTCGCGCTACATGGCGCTTCCGCGCCACGGCGATGATGCGTGCGCCTGCCGTCATGTCGCCTGAGAGTTGACGACGATATAGCCCTCGTAGCAGCTTGCGCATCGCCAGATCGCCTGTGCCACCTAACAGCACGAGGTCTAAATCTCGCAGTGTCTGCGGCGTGGCGGCTGCGGTCACTTCGTTCATGTATTTCCTTCTGTATTTAAACTACAGCACTGAGCATGCTACAGCTAACCTCTAACTCTGTCTAGTATTCATAAATCGTTGATAAATAATAGAAAGAATATGTATTCATTTATTCTTAGTAGTTTCGCTACAGAACTGATGTAGGATGCTCTGCGCCTCTTCCAATCTAACTTTGTCCCCTGCATTTTTTATATCTCTTCCTTTCTCCATCCCGTCCTCGCCGAGGTCACCGAGCGCATCGTCGAGCGCAGCCGCGACTCGCGCGACGGCCTACCTCGGCGCGCATCGCGGACGCCGCGACGCACGGCGCCGGCCCGCGCGCGGCTCGCCTGCGCGAACCTCGCGCACGGCTTCGCCGCCGTCCGACGCGCGGACAAGGACGGCACTGCAGGGCGGCCGCTGGCCGCAACATCGGCGATCGTCTCGGCCTACAACGACATGCTCTCGGCGCACCAGCCGCTGCGAGCGCTACCCGGCGCTGATCAAGCACGCGGCGCGCGAGGCCGGCGGCATCGCGCAGTTCGCCGGCGGCGTGCCGGCCATGTGCGACGGCGTCACCCAGGGCCAGCGCCGGCATGGAGCTGTCGCTGTTCAGCCGCGACGTGATCGCGATGTCGACCGCGGTCGCGCTGTCGCACGACATGTTCGACGCCGCGCTGATGCCTCGGCGTCTGCGACAAGATCGTGCCCGGCCTGCTGATCGGCGCGCTGGCGCTTCGGCCACCTGCCGACGGTCTTCGTGCCCGCCGGGCCCGATGACCTCGGGCCTGCCGAACGAGGAGAAGGCGCGCATCCGCCAGCTGCTACGCCGAGGGCAAGGTCGGCCGCGACGAGCTGCTCGAGGCCGAGATGCAGCGTCGTACCACGGCGCCGGGCACCTGCACCTTCTACGGCACCGCCAACTCCAACCAGATGCTGATGGAGGTGATGGGCCTGCACCTGCCCGGCGCGGCCTTCGTCCACCCCGGCACGCCGCTGCGCGACGCGCTGACCGCGCGCGGCGGCGCAGCGCGTGGCCGCCGATCACCGCGCAGGGCGGCGAGCTACACGCCGGTCGGCCAGATCGTCGACGAGCAGGCGATCGTCAACGCGATCGTCGGCGCTGCTCGCCACCGGCGGCTCGACCAACCACACGATGCACCTGGTCGCGATCGCGCGCGCCGCCGGCATCCGCATCGACTGGGACGACTTCGCCGACCTCTCGGCGCGTCGTGCCGCTGCTCGCGCGGGTCTACCCCAACGGCAAGGCCGACGTGAACCACTTCCACGCCGCCGGCGGCATGGGCTTCGTGATCCGCGAGCTGCTCGACGGCCGGGCTGCTGCACGACGACGTCGCGCACCGTCGTCGGCGACGGGCCTGTGCGCGCTACACGCGCGAGCCGTGGCTCGACGGCACGGCACGCTGCGCTGGCGCGACGGCGCCGGCGGCCAGCGGCGACGATCCGATCGTGCTGCGCCGCGTCGACGAGCCGTTCAGCGCCGACGGCGGCCTGCGGCTGCTGCGCGGCAACCTCGGCCGCGCCGTCATCAAGACCTCGGCGGTGCAAGCCCGAGCACCGCGTGGTCGAGGCGCCGGCGCGTCGTCTTCGACGACCAGGACGAGCTCCTCGCCGCCTTCGAGGCCGGCGAGCTCGACGCGCGACTTCGTCGCGGTGGTGCGCTTCCAGGGCCCGCGCGCCAACGGCATGCCGGAGCTGCACAAGCTCACGCCGGCGCTCGGCGTGCTGCAGGACCGCGGCTTCAACGCGTCGCGCTGGTCACCGACGGCCGCATGTCCGGCGCGTCGGGCAAGGTGCCCGCGGCCATCCACGTCACGCCCGAGGCCGCAGCCGGCGGCCTGCTCGCGCGCGTGCGCAACGGCGACGTCATCCGCTTCGATGCACGTGCCGGCTCGCTCGACCTGCGTGGCCAGCGACACGCGCTGGCGGGAGCGCCCGCCGGCGAAGGCCACCTTCGACTCAAGGTACGGCTCCGGGCCGCGAGCTGTTTGCCAGTTTTCGGCGGCTCGTCGGCGAAGCAGAGAGCGGTGCGCTGAGCTGCACCGCCCCACGCCAATGAAACCGGAGGATTTTTCAGTGCGTCACCTGCTGCAGCGATGCCCCGTGATCCCGGTGCTGACGATCGAAGACACTGCCCACGCGGTGCCCCTCGCCGAGGCGCTGGTTGCCGGTGGCCTCACGGTGCTCGAGGTCACGTTGCGCACGCCCGCCGCGCTCGCGAGCATACGCGCGATTCGTGCCGCCGTGCCCGAGGCCATCGTCGGCGCCGGAACCATCATCAATGCGGCGCAATACGCGCCGCGCCGAGGCGGGAAGCCAGTTCGTGGTCTCGCCCGGATGCTCGGCCAGCCTCATCGCCGCGGCGAAGACGCATGGTGCCGCTGCTGCCGCGCGACGACGCCAACTGAAATCATCGCCGCGCTCGATGCGGCATCGACACGCTGAAGTTCTTTCCTGCCGCGCAGTCGTGAGCCGCGATGCTCAAGCGCTCCGCGCCGCTGCCGCAGTGTGTTCTGCCCCACCTCATCACCTCCCAACCCGCACTACCTGCGCTGCCAACGTGCTGTGCGTATGTCGTCATCGTACCCACCTGCCCACGACTTGCATTCTTCCACCCAGCGAGCGCCACTGCGTCGCCCTGAACCGCGCTCGCCCGATTCGTCACGTCAGTTCGCGCTTCCGTCTCCGCCGCAAGAGCCGCGCACCACCAGCTTCGGCTCGATCAACGCCGACTCCACGGGCTCGCCCGCGGACATTCGCAACAGGTTGTCGACCAGCATGTCCGCGGCGCGGTGCGTGTCCTGCTGCACGGTCGTGAGCGGAGGGATGAAGTGGGCCGCAGCTGCGATGTCGTCGAAGCCGATCACGGCCACGTCTTGCGGCACGCTGCGGCCGCGCTCGCGCAGGGCGCTGATCGCGCCCATGGCAATGAGGTCGCTCGCGGCGAATATCGCGTCGAAGGCAAGGCCGGATTCGAGCAGGCCCATGGCTGCTTCATGGCCGGCGTGTTCGCTCGACTGGACCTCGACGGCAAGCATCGGGTCGGGCTCGAGCCCCATGTCACGCAGCGCCCGTTCGTAGCCGCTGTAACGCGCCTGGAATTCGGGCCAATGATCCGACGAACTGCCGAGGTAAGCGATGCGGCGCCGGCCCAGTCCGAGCAGATGGCGGGTGGCCTGCAGGCCGCCGGCCGTGTTGTCCGTGCGCACGTAGCGGCCCGGCGTGCCGTCGACGTCCGGACCCCAGATCACGAAATTCGCGCCCGCATCGGCGAGCTTGCGCAGGCGCGGCATCGACGAGATGTAATCGCCGTAACCCAGCAGGATCAGGCCATCCGCGCGGTTGCTGAGCTGGTATTCGGTGTGCCAGTCGTCGCTCAACTGCTGGAAGGACACGAGCAGGTCGAGCCCGCGCCGTGCCGTGGCGCGCGTGATGTGACCGAGCATGGACAGGAAGAACGGATTGATCTGCGCGTCTTCGGCGGATTCTTCGAACAGCAGCAGCGCGAGCGTGTTCGAACGGCGGGTGCGCAGTCCGGCCGCCCGGCGGTCGGTGCGATAGCTGAGCTCACGCGCGATCGATTCGATGCGCTCGCGGGTCTCAGGCCGCACGAGGGGACTGTTGCGCAGGGCGCGCGACACCGTTGCCTGCGAAACCTCCGCCAGGCGCGCGATGTCGCGAGAAGTGGGCCGTACGCTCTTCATTGATTACCCCCGCAGGCGGGCGCACGCTAGCATGCGCCCGGTGGGGCATCAACGACGGGCGCGGCGGACTACCGCCGGCTGTAGCGGTCGTCGGCGAGCTGCCAGGTGCCCTGGCCATCGGGGCAAGCGACCGTGCGGCCTTCGCTCAGGCCAAACGACCCGTGCGCAATGAGCCGGAACCGCCGGCAGCCATCGGCCCCGCTTTCGTTGTCGAGCGGGGTCAGCTGGTACGTCACGCGCGTGTTCGGGTTGGTCCACTTGACGCTCTGGCCATAGTCGGCAAGTTCGAGCGAATGGCCCACGCAAGAGCGATCGGTCTTGTCCATGCGGCGCCCGACTTCCGCGCCGATGGCGGCGCCGATGACAGTGCCCACGACGATGGCGACATCGCGGTGATCGGTGCCCTTGGCAACTTCCGCGCCGATGGCGCCGCCGGCGGCACCTCCAACGACGCCGCCCAGCACCTGTCCGATGCGGCCGCGATCGCATGAGCCCGAGCGCACGCCGTAGTCGTAGTCCCATTCGCGACCGCTGTAGCCCGCGTACGTGGGATCGTTCTTCTTGCGCCAACCGTGGGCCGGCGCCCATGCCGGCGGTGTCGCAAGCGCAACGCACGGCACGGCCAGCACCAGCGCGATTCCTGCGCGTCGCGTCAATGTCTTGAGCGATTGCATCGAAACCTCCTCGGCTTGTCCGCGATCGAGTCCGGATTGGACATACGCTGCACGCTATCGCTCCCAGCCGCCTGCGACACGATGCGTGTCCGGATGAGTGACAGCCGTCACGGCTCCAGCTAGGTTCGGGTTACACGAACGGAGTCAGGGTTATGGCAAATCTCGATGCTGCAGCGGCCGGTTACATCACGCTGGGCGGCGATCTGCGCGTGCCGCGGCTTGGCTTCGGTGCGATGCACCTGGCCGGCGAGGGCGTCTGGGGCCCGTCCCGCGATCCCGCAGCCGCGCGCGGCGTTTTGCAGCGCGCCGTGCAACTCGGCGTGCGTTTCATCGATACCGCGGATTCATACGGCCCCGCTGTCAGCGAAGAGATCATCGCGGAGGCCCTGCATCCATACGCCACCGACCTTGTGATTGCCACGAAGGGCGGCATCGTCCGCCCCGACCGCCCGACCTGGGCGCCCGAGGGCCGGCCCGGGCATCTGCGTGCGGCCTGCGAGGCCAGCCTGCGCCGGTTGCGCGTCGACCGCATCGACCTCTATCAGTTGCACACGATCGACCCGCGGGTACCGCTCGAGGAATCCGTTGGCGAACTGGCGCGACTGCAGCAGGAAGGCAAGATCCGTCACGTCGGCGTCTCCAACTTCGACGTCGACGAACTCGCGCGCGCGCGCCGCATCGTGCCGATCGTGTCGGTGCAGAACCGCTACAACGTGGCAGACCGCGCCGCGGACGACGTGCTGGACATCTGCACTCGCGACGGCATCGCCTTCATCCCGTGGCGACCGCTCGCGTTGGCGTCGGCAGATGCCGCGCGTCCCGCGCGACGCCGGTTGGAGGAAGCCGCTGCGCAACGCGGCTGGAGCGTGCCGCAGGCGGCGCTCGCCTGGTTGCTGGCTCGCTCACCCGTGATGCTGCCGATCCCTGGTACCTCGAGCGAAGCTCACCTGGACGAACTGATCGCAGCGTCGGCGCTGCGCCTCAGAGACTGAGGGCTCGCGAGACCCTGGATCGGGACGGCGCGCAGCGTACGGCCGATGGCTATTTCCAGACGGCTTCCGAACTGTTCAAATCAGGCCGTTACAACTGAACGGCCGCGTACCCGTGGCCCAGGAGCACGTCATGAGCAAGGGCATGGAACGGAAGAAAGAAACCAAGAAGAAACCGGCGAAGACGAAGGACGAGAAGCGCGCCGAGAAGCGCTCGAAGAAAGCCTGAAGCTGTCGGTCGCTTCAATGCTTGCGGCGGGGCTTGCCTGGCTTTTGTCCGGACGGCCCTGCTGACGCAGGACCCGCCGCAGCAGGCCGCGCCGCAGGTTTCTTTGCCGACGTGGGAACCCGCGGCAGCCCGGTGTGCTGCGTGCGGAATGGCTGGGTCGCCGGCTTCTTGCGCTGACCCTCGTGCGCCCGGCCCGTGCCGATCGGCTGGTAGGTCGGGATCAACTGTTGCCGCCCGTTGCCGATGAGGTCGGAGCGACCCATCTGCCGCAGCGCTTCGCGCAACAGCGGCCAGTTGTTCGGATCGTGATAACGCAGGAACGCCTTGTGCAGGCGGCGTTGCCGCATGCCCCTGGGAATCACGACGTCCTCTGACGTGCGCGTCACCTTGTGCAGCGGATTCTTGCCGGAGTGATACATCGCGGTCGCCGTCGCCATCGGTGACGGCAAGAATGCCTGCACCTGGTCGGCGCGAAAGCCGTTGCGCTTCAGCCAGAGTGCAAGCTGCAGCATGTCTTCGTCGCTGGTGCCGGGGTGCGCCGCGATGAAATACGGGATCAGGTACTGCTCCTTGCCCGCTTCCTTCGAGAACTTGTCGAACAGCTCCTTGAAGCGGTCGTAGGTGCCTACGCCCGGCTTCATCATCTTCGACAGCGGACCTTCGGCCAGCGCCTCGGGCGCGATCTTGAGGTAGCCGCCGACGTGGTGCTGCGCCAGCTCCTTCACGTACTCGGGCGACTCGATCGCGAGGTCGTAGCGCACGCCCGACGCGATCAGCACCTTCTTTACACCCTTCAATTCACGGGCGCGCCGGTACAGCTTGATCAGCGGCGAGTGGTCGGTGTTCAGGTTCGGGCAGATGCCTGGATACACGCATGAAGGCTTGCGGCATGCGGCTTCGATCTCACGCGACTTGCACGCCACGCGGTACATGTTGGCGGTGGGGCCGCCGAGGTCGGAGATCACGCCCGTGAAGCCCGGCACGGTGTCGCGGATCGTCTCGATCTCGCGAATCACCGAGTCCTCGGAGCGGTTCTGGATGATGCGGCCTTCGTGCTCGGTGATCGAACAGAAGGTGCAGCCGCCGAAGCAGCCACGCTGGATGGAGATCGAGAAGCGGATCATCTCGTAGGCGGGAATCTTCGCGTCGCCGTAGAACGGATGCGGCACGCGCTGGTAGGGCAGCTCGTACACGCCATCCATTTCCTTGGTCTGCAGCGGAATCGGCGGCGGGTTCAGCCACACGTCGGTGTCGCCGTGACGCTGCACCAGCGCGCGCGCGTTGCCCGGATTGGCTTCGAGGTGAAGGATGCGGGAGGCGTGGGCGTACAGGATGGGGTCGTCGGCGACGGCTTCGTACGAGGGCATGCGGATGACGCTGCGCTCGCGGTCGACCGGCTGGGCCGTGCGACGGTGGAACTTCAGCACGATCTCCGCTCCCTCTCCCGCCTTGGCGGGAGAGGGTTGGGGTGAGGGTCTTATGCCCTCACCCGCGCTGCGCGCGACCTCTCCCGCTTGCGGGAGAGGTGAGGAGCGCGTCGGCTCCATCGCGTACGGATCGACCGGCGGCGCCAGCGGCCCCGGCGTGTCGATCGACGTCGAATCGATCTCGGTCCAGCCCTCGGGCAGCGCCTTGCGCACGAACGCCGTGCCGCGCAAGTCATCGATCGATTCGATCGGCTTGCCCGCGGCCAACCGGTGCGCGATCTCGCAGATCTGCCGCTCGGCGTTGCCGAACACGAGCAGGTCCGCCTTTGCGTCGAGCAGGACCGAGCGCCGCACTTTCTCTGACCAGTAGTCGAAGTGGGCGATGCGCCGCAGCGAGGCCTCGATGCCACCGATCACGATGGGCACGTCCTTCGCGGCTTCGCGACAACGTTGCGAATACACGATCACGCAGCGGTCGGGTCGTGCACCGCCCGCGCCATGCGGGGTGTAGGCGTCGTCCGTGCGGATACGGCGATCCGAGGTGTAGCGGTTCACCATCGAATCCATGTTGCCGCCGGTCACGCCGAAGAACAGGTTTGGCTTGCCCAACTTCAGGAAGTCGCGGGTGGAGTGCCAGTCGGGCTGCGCGATGATCCCCACCCGGAAGCCCTGCGCCTCCAGCACACGCCCTACGATCGCCATGCCGAAGCTCGGGTGGTCGACGTATGCGTCACCGGTGACCAGGATCACGTCGCACGTATCCCAGCCCAGGGCGTCCATCTCTTCCCGCGACATGGGCAGGAACGGCGCAACGCCGAAACGGTGCGCCCAGTGCTTGCGGTAGGAGAAGAGTTCGCGGGCTGGGATCTGCATGGAGGGCGCAGTTTATACGGGTTGGACCGGTACCCATTCGTGGGGCAGGGCAATTTGGTCGCAAGCGGGCGGGATTTCGGGCCGAGTCCGGGCGGCTCATCCGCTCGCTTCGCCACGGTGCAGCCGAACTTGCCGGCGTCGGGTCCGGCATGTCCTGGCGTGCGCGTGTCTGCCTTTCCAAGCACGGCAGGACATGCCGGACCCGATGCCGGCAACCGGGGCACGGGATCAACAGACCCAAGCGAAGACCCTCACCCGGCCTGCGGCCGACCTCTCCCACTGCCGCGGGAGAGGTGAGGGAGGTCAGGCGAGCGTGTGATACACCTTCTGCACGTCCTCGTCCTGCTCGAGCTTGTCGATCAGTTCCAGCACCTCGGTCGCCTCGGCTTCGCCGAGTTCGGTCGCGGTCGAGCAGATGTATTCGTGCTCGGCTGAAATCGGGACGATGCCGCGCTCCTCGAGCGCCTTCTGCAGCGTGCCGAAGTCTTCGAACAGGCAACGCGCCACGAGCTGCGGCTCGCCCTTTTCCCCCGTGCTCTCGCCGAACTCCTCGAGCCCGTGATCGATCAGGTAGAGCTCGAGGTCGTCCGCGTCGATGCCTTCCGGGTTGAGCCGGAACACGCCCATGCGCTTGAACTGGAACGCAACGCTGCCGCTGGTCGCGAAGTTACCGCCGTTCTTGTTGAACGCGTTGCGGATCGCGGCCACGGTGCGCGTCGGGTTGTCCGTCGCGCACTCGACCAGCACGGCGACGCCGTGCGGCGCATACCCTTCGTAGATCACCTCTTCGAAGTTGGCCGCGTCGCGACCAGAGGCGCGCTTGATCGCGGACTCGACCTTGTCCCTGGGCATGTTCACGGCGCGCGAGTTCTGGATCGCACGGCGCAGCGCGGGATTCGAGTTCGGGTCCGAGCCGCCTTTCTTGACCGCGATCGTGATGTCCTTGCCGATGCGGCTGAACTGCTTCGCCATGCGGTTCCAGCGCGCGAACATCGTGTGCTTTCTGACTTCGAATATGCGTCCCATGGAGCTGCCCGGATGACCTTGGGCCCGAAGGCCGGTGAGGGCGCGCAATCTACCTGAGCGAGCGGCACATCGCACCTTCGGAGCAGGCGCGACGTAGTCGGTCTATTGTAAAGTTAAACTACAAGAACAAGCCTACGCAAACCAATGACAGATTGCGGTTAAGTCGAAGTTGGCTTAATAATCAAGTGACCTGCCCGTTGCCTGGGGAATTGCTTTGGGCCTCTATCACCACTGCGTCTTTCCATATCTGCTCGACGCAGCGATGGGCAGTCGCGTCCTCGCGCAACCGCGGCGCCGCACGCTCGCGCGAGCCTCCGGGCGCATTCTCGAGATCGGTTTCGGCACTGGGCGCAACCTGCCGTACTACCCGCCGGGCGTGCAGCGCATCGAGGCGATCGATCCCGACGCCGACCTCGACCGTTACTCGCAGCCTCGCATCGCCGCGTCGAGCATCGCCGTCGATTTCCACCACCTCGACGCCCAGCACCTGCCGTTCGAGGACGCCCGGTTCGACACGGTGGTGAGCACGCTCACGCTGTGCTCCATTGCAGACGTCGCGCATGCGCTGCGCGAGGTGAAGCGCGTGCTCAAGCCCGGCGGCCAGTTCCTGTTCCTCGAGCACGGCTTGTCGCCCGACCCTGCCGTCGCGCGCTGGCAGCGGCGCCTCAATCCGCTGCAGAAGCGACTCGGTGGCGGCTGTCACCTCGATCGGGACTCGGGGGCCCTCGTGCGCGGAGCGGGCCTGCAACTGGGCGATGTCGAGCAGTACTACCTGCGGCGCGTGCCGCGGTTCGCGGGCTACGTGACGGAAGGCGTGGCACGCAAGGTGTGAGCCCCGGCTGTGGTGAAAAAGAAACCGCGCTCATGGGCACCGCACCTGCCCGCGTCGTTATTGCGCTGCAAGGTGACGACCTCGGGCAAAGCGCGTACAAAGCCGCTCAGTCGCAAGCTGGGGGAGACCGGGCGACAGACGAAAGGGAGGGCTCGACCGGGGGACGATCAGGGCCGTCATGGAAGACGTCAGCGTCGGAAAAGCCGCGATTCGTGCGAACGAGTCGCGGCTTTTTCTATTTAGCAGCCTGCGGTTGCAAGCGACGGGCGGTGGGTGCCGTGAGACGAGACGAATGCCTGCCTGCTCCGCTCGACCACGCGATCCCCTAACATGGCGCCGATGTCACACAAAGCACTACCCGTCACTGGCCGCAGGTTGACGGCAGTCGACGGAGAGCAGTCATGAGACCGGTCGCAAGAGCCCTCGCCCTGCTGACGGTGGGGCTGGCCCTGGCGGGCTGCTCCATCGAGCGCAGCAGCGACGATTCCGTGTCGAAGCAGATCGGCACGGATTACATCGGCGTGGGCGGAGCCGTAAACCTCACCGATCCGGTGGCGGGCGACGCGTTTCTCGCGGGCGGGCAAGTCAACACGGCCGGCGAGGTGAGCGGTGACCTGGTCGCCGCGGGCGGCGAGGTCTCGATCGGCGGCGGCATCGGCGACGATCTCTACGCCGCGGGCGGCGAAGTGCAGGTCGACGCGATCGTGACCGGCAATGCACGCGTGGCCGGTGGCGACGTCGTGGTGGGACCGGCGACCGTCATTGCCGGCGCGTTGTCCGCAACCGGGGGCCGCATCCGTTTCGAGGGCAACGCTCATCAATCGCTGCACGCGTCCGGCGGCAGCGTGCACCTCGACGGCGTCGTGCAGGGCGATGCCGAGGTCAAGGCCGAGGAAATCACGATCGGACCGAACACGCGCATTGCCGGCAAGCTGATAGCGCACACGGCACGCGAGCCCGAGATTCCCCTGGGCGCGCAGATTGCCGGTGGCGTCGAGTGGCATGAGTCCGACGTCGGCCACGTCGTCGCCGGCGACGACCAGGCGTCCGACTCCAGCTCGGTCGCGCACGGCGTCGGCTCGTTCTTCTGGATGCTGGGCGTCTTCATCGCCGGCACGCTGTTCATGCTGGCGTTTCCGGCCTATTCAACGCGCGCCGCACAGTGGATCGGCCAGGAGCCGCTGCGCAGCTTAGGGCTGGGTTTCGTGATCCTGGTGTCGCTGCCCGTGCTGGTCGTCCTGCTGCTCATCACGATCATCGGCATCCCGCTCGCGCTGATCGTCCTGATGCTGTACCTGCTGCTGCTCTTCCTGGGCTGGGTGACGGCAGCGATGTTCATCGGCCAGAAATTGCTGGGATTCATCGGCAGCAATGCGCCCGCCACGACCGGCCGCCGCATGCTCGCGTTGCTGGTCGCGGTGCTCGCGCTGTGGGCGGTGGGGCTCGTCCCGATCGTCGGTGGCTGGATCCGGTTTGCAGCGCTGCTGCTCGGCATCGGCGCGCTGGTGTGGCAAGGTTGGCCGCGGCGCGACCAGGCGCCGCAACCTGCCTGACACTTCGAGCCGTCCCGCCGCCGCCGCGGGCAAGGACTTCCTACGATGTTCGCCACTCACTGGCCCCATCTGCTGGCCCTGCTCGTCGGCATCGGCCTGACGATCCAGGTCGGCATGAACATGACGATCGCCCGGGTCGTCGGTACGCCGCTCTGGGCATCGGTCGCCAATTTCGCAGTCGGGCTGACTGCGCTCGCGCTGACGGCCGTGTTGATCGGTGCGCGACCCGCGCCCGGTTCAGTCGGGCAAGTGCCGCTGTGGGCCTGGTGCGGCGGCCTGCTCGGCGCTGCCTATGTGGCTTCCGTCACCCTGCTGGGCCCGCGCATCGGGGCCATGACGATGGTCGCGCTCGTGGTCGCCGGGCAACTGGTGGCGGCGCTCGCGGTCGATCACTTCGGCGTGCTCGGCTATCCGCAGATGCCGGTCACGGCGACGCGGCTGCTCGGCGCGGTATTGCTGCTGGCGGGCGCGGTGCTGGTGATGCGCCGCTGACGCAGGCCCCGTAGTCGGCGGACGACTATTTCGGCACGCCGACGCGCAATTACTTTGGCGCGCCGACGCGCGACGGCACAGCGAGCGCGATCTCGCGCGCCATCTGGTCGATGATGCGGATACCTTGCTCGGTCGAGCCGCTGCGTGTCTCGGCCGTGACGCTGCCACGCCAGAGCAACCGGCCGGTCGCGCGGTCATCGATGAATATGAGCACCGAACCGTCGCGCACGCGATGTTCACGCGGGAGCACCGACGCCGGCGGAGGCTGTATCTCGCCGGGGCGCAGCACGGTCGTGGCGGACGGCGCGCCGATGCGGCGCTCGTCGGCAATCACGAATCGCTGCGTGCCGGCCACCTGGAAGCTCACCAGCATGTCGGCCGCAGCGGCCGAATCGACTTCGGTGAAGCCCTTGCGCGCGAGTTCTCCTCCGACCGTGCGGCGAAGCTGGTCGCTGGTCGACGCAATAAGCTGTGGATCGATCGACGCGGGCGTGCCGAACTCGCCGCCTTGCCAGTGGAACGTCGAACGTGCCGCGACGTTGCCCTCGGGAGCTTCGAAACTGTCGACGTCCCAATGCGTCGCGCAACCGGCGGCCAAGGCCAGGGTGGCTGCAAGAACGAACGCGCTACGCCGGATCATGCCCTTCTCCTCGATATTCGTGACCCGATTGTACCGCCGGACCGCCACGGCCGGCGTTTTGTGACGCAGGTCGACAGCCTGAGGCCGCGGAATGGTGCGTCGCGAGGGCCCGGGAGCATACTGCGCCGAGCAAAGTGCCATTGAGCGCCAGGCTGCCGCCTGGAACGCCGGGCACGGCGTGAGGAGCTTTAGCCCTGCGATGAAGACCGTCCTGCTGGCTTACGAACGAGAACAGGATCTCGCGGCCGTCGAGAGCGTGCTGCAAGCGCGCGGCCATCGGCTGCTCAAGGCGCGTACCGGAGTCGAGGCGCTGGAGGTGGTCCGTAACCAGACCCCCGATGCGATCGTGAGCGACGTGATGTTGCCGCGACTGGACGGTTTTGCGCTGTGCCGCCGGTTGCGTGAAGACCCCGCTTATCTGCACCTGCCCGTCGTCCTGCATTCGTTTCGTGTCGAGGGGCCGAAGTACGAGGCCTTCGCAGCCGAAGTAGGGGCCCTGCGCTTCCTGCCGCGCGGCTCGACACTCGAAGAACTCGCGGGCCTGCTCGACGAAGCCCCCGCGTCCGCGGCCACCATGCGCATCCCGGCGCTGGTACCCGAATTGCTGGACCGGCGCGAACAGGATCGGCGCCGGCTGGTCGACCTCGAGAAGCAATTGCGCGACACCGAGGCGACCAACCTGCAGCTCACTGCGGCTGAGCGTGTGGCGCGCGAGCGTGCCGAATATGAATCACGAGCCCGCGCCGAGTTTGCGGCTGCGGAATCCGTGCGCATCCGTGAATTGCAGACCCGCATCCGCGATCTCGAGACGGCCCAGAAGCAGGCCGCGCAGGCCGAGACACTGGCGCGCGGCGCCGCTGCCGAGTCGCGCGCGGAAGCCGCCCGCATCAGCGTGCTCGAGGCACGCCTCAACGAATTGCAGACCTCGCGCCTGCGCGCCCAGTCGGTCGCGAGCGACGCGGAGCGAGCCTTTGCGGCCCAGCCCACGCCGACGTGGCTGGTGGACGTCGAATCGCGCCTGGTGCACGCCGTGACCGATTCGGCCGCGGCGCTGGTCGGGCAGGAGCCCGCGGCGCTGCGCGGCCGGCCGCTCGCCGAGGTGTTGCCCGGCGTCGAGTTCGCCGACGATGCGGCGCGCGACACCCACCTGCATTGGCAGCGACCGGATGGCAGTGACGCGCGCCTCGAAGTGCAGCGCGTCGTCACCAGCTTTGCCGGGCGATCGTGCTGGATGCTCACGGCTCGTGACGTCACGGCGGAGCTCGCGGCGCACGTGCGCGAGCAGGAACTGGCGGCGCACGCCGACGCATTGGAAGCCGCGCCTGAGCCTTGCGGCATCGTCGACGGTGAAGGCCGCTTCCGTTACGGCAACCGCAGCCTGCTCGGGCTGCTGGCCACCGAAGGCGAGCGTCTCGGCACGCTGACGCTGCAAGCGCTGGAAGTCGGCAACGACGGCAGTGGCACGGTGCGCAGCATCGAGCGCACGGTGGCCGGAGCGCTGCGGCAGGAAGTGCGGTGGCGCCGGCCCGACGGCCAGGTCCTGGACGTCGAGGTATCGCTCGCCCCCGTCAACGAAAGCTCGAGCCTGCGCGTGGTCACCGCGCGTGACGTCTCCGCGGCGCGGCGCGCCACCGAACGCAACGAACGCGATCACGACCGCGTCGGCCGGCTGCTCGAACTTGCGCAACGGGCGCACGCCCTGACCGAGACCGAGATCCTCGAGCGCACGCTGCAGCTGGCGCACGATCTCACCCGCAGCTCGCAGGCCTACCTGTTTCTTACCGTGGGTGACGCCACCGCGATCGAGATCGCAGCGCGCAGGGGCAGCGAATCCACCGAACCGCTGACGATGCTCACGCGCTGGCGCGGCGCACCGCCGGCCGACCTCGCGCTGACGGAATGCCTGGCGACGCAGCGACCGGTGGTCCGCGATGCCAGCGAGAGCACGGTGGCCCTGCAGGATGCGGGCTTGCCCGCCACGCTCAATCGGCAACTCGTCGTGCCCATGCTCGACGGTGGACGGCTCGCGGGCGCGCTGCTCGTCGCCAATTCGGCCAAGCCGTACGACGACGACGACCGGCGCCACCTGGGACACATCGCCGAGGCCGCCACCAAGCTGCTGCGACGGCGGCGTTCCGACGCCGAAGTCGTCAGCGCGATGGATCACATGGAACGCGTGATGTTCGGCGCCATCGAGGCGCTGGCGCAGCTGGCCGAGGCGCAGGACGCCTGCAAGACCGGGCGCTCGCGCCGCGTGGGCGACTATGCGGCCGGCATCGGCGTCGGGCTCGGGCTGCCCGGCCACACGGTCCGTGGCCTGCGCGTCATGGGGCAGCTCATCGACGTCGGCATGCTGCAGATCCCGCGCGAATTGCTCTGGCGCCCGGGCACGCTCTCGGCAGCCGAATTCGAACTGGTGAAGACGCATGCGGAGCGCGGCTTCGAAGCCTTGCGCGCCATCGAGTTTCCATGGCCCGTGGCCGAGACGGTACGCCAGCATCACGAGCGGCTGGACGGCTCGGGTTACCCGCGCGGTCTCAAGGGCGAGGAAATCCTGCTCGAGGCACGCATCGTGGCAGTGGCCGACGCCGTCGAAGCGATGCTGGCCCAGCGACCGCACCGGCCTGCGCTGACGCTGCCTGCCTGCATCGACGAGCTGCAAGCCCAGGCCGGACGGCGGTACGATGCCCGGGTCGTGAAGGCCTGCGTCAAGATGCTGCGTCAGGATCCGACGCAGACGGCAGTGATCCCGGTCCAGCACCAAGGCGAGGCGCCCGCAGGGCAGCGAATCGCCTGAGGCGATTCGCACCATGCACCTCGAGTTCTACGGCGCCGCCGGTGAAGTGACCGGCTCCTGTCACGTCCTCACGGTCCGCGGACGCACCGTGCTGCTCGATTGCGGCCTGATCCAGGGCGGCGCCGATCCCGACATCCGCAACCGCGCAGCGTTTCCGTTCGATCCTGCCGCCATCGATGCCGTGGTGCTGAGCCACGCGCACATCGATCATTGCGGTCGCCTGCCGCTGCTGCGCAAGCGCGGCTTTCGCGGTCCCATTTTCTCGACCCCGGCGACGCGGGATCTCGCGCGCATCCTGCTGGCCGACAGCGCGCACATGGCAGAACGTGAAGCCGAGCGTTTCCAGCGCCGGCAGGCCGAGCATCGCGGTGCGCCCGCGCGCGGGCAGCGCGAGCCGCTCTTCACGACCGACGACGCGACGGAGACGCTCAGGCAGTTCAAGACCGTGCCTTACCAGCAGCCGCACGAGGTCGTGCCGGGCGTGGTGGTGAGCTTCCGCGACGCCGGGCACATCCTCGGTTCGGCGGGGGTGTGGCTCGAGCTCGAGGAAGAGGGCCGACGGGCCCGCGTCGTCTTCAGCGGCGACATCGGCCAGTTCGACTCGCCGATCCTCCGCGATCCGGTCGGCAACGGCGGAGCGGATGTCGTCGTGATGGAGAGCACCTACGGCAATCGCCTGCATCGCGAGCGCGCCGAGACGCTGCGCGAATTCGGCGCGATCCTGCGCGCAGCGCGGCAGGATGGCGGCAACGTGCTGATCCCCGCGTTTGCCGTGGGTCGCAGCCAGGAGATCCTGTACGAACTCGCGATGCACTTCGACGACTGGGGTGTCGGCGACTGGCGAGTCTTCCTCGACAGTCCCCTGGCCATCGAGGCCTCAGCCATCTACGCGCGGCACCCCGAACTGTATGACGAAGAAGCGGGCGCGGCGCACAGTGCCGCCGAACGCGGCATGCCGGCGCTGCCGAACCTGCAGTTGTGCCGCTCTGCCCAGGAATCGATGGCCATCAACACGATGCGCGGCGGCGCGATCGTCATTGCCGGCAGTGGCATGTGCACGGGCGGCCGGATCGTCCACCACTTGAAGTACAACGTGTCGCGGCCCGAATGCGACGTGATCTTCACCGGGTTCCAGGCCGGGGGCACGCTGGGTCGCGCGCTGGTCGACGGCCGCGAAACGGTCCGCATCCACGGCGAATCTTTTGCAGTGCGCGCGCGCGTACACACGCTGGGTGGATTCTCGGCGCACGGCGACCGCGACGACCTGCTGCGCTGGCATGCCACCGTGGGTGGCGCGCCGCGAACATACCTGGTGCATGGCGAAGCGGAGGGCGCGCAGGGCATGCAGGATGCGCTCCGGGCGCAGGGCAAGTTCGCCGAAATTGCGCAGCCGGCGATGCGCGTCGACCTGCCCTGATACTGCAATGCGATGGCGCTGGATCGCGCCACACGTCACGCGCGGTTGCTCAGCTGTCTACGTCGAAGCGCATGGTGACCGTGGAACGTTGCGCAACGGGTTGACCGTTCACGACGCGCGGACGGAAGCGCCAGGCCGCGACGGCATCGCTGGCCGCGCTGTCGAACACGCCGCGCGGTTCCGCGGCCACGATCTCGATGTCGCGCACCGAGCCGTTCGCCGTCACGGTGAATGCGAGTTCCACCCAGCCCTTCGTGCCGTTGCGCAGAGCCTGCGCCGGATACACCGGATCGCGTGTGACGATACGGTCGAGTGCGTCGGCGGCGACAACCTCGCTCGCCATCGTCGCTACGTTCCCGGCCGGTGGTTCGGCCTGTCGTCGCGCCGTCGGCCCGGTCATGCCGACAGTGGGCAGTACGTTGGCGGGTTCACGCGCGTAGCTGCGGACCGGCTTGATCGACGACTGTGGATTGACGACGCGCGGCGCCAGCGGATCGGGTCGCACGACGGGACCCACGGCCGCGGAGGGGGCGTCCGGCGCTGGCTTGGCTGCCGGGGCGCCGATACGGGTCACCGGACCCGGCAGCGCTGCGAGCGCAGCTTCGATCTCTGCCAGCGTCTGCGCTGGTGCCGGCGTGGGCACGGCGACGCTGGCGTCACCGTCACCATCAACGCCCGCGTTCGCGGCCAGCTGCGCCTCGACCTCGGCTTTCTGTTCACTCGACAACTGCCGCGACGGCGTGTTGGCGGGGCTCAGGCGCCGCGCCAGGGTTTGCGCAGCTTCGTGCCCTGGAACCACGGTCAGCACGCGTTGGACGAGACGTTCTGCCTCGTCGGTCCGACCCGCGTCCGACTCCTGCCTGGCGCGCTCGAGCAGCAGGTC
The DNA here is from genome assembly GCA_963846885.1 of uncultured Gammaproteobacteria bacterium. Taxonomy (GTDB): domain Bacteria; phylum Pseudomonadota; class Gammaproteobacteria; order Steroidobacterales; family Steroidobacteraceae; genus RPQJ01. The sequence continues at coordinate 5,382 of CAWJXS010000014.1, read as the reverse complement.
GACCGTGCGCGCGAGCGAGGCCTGCGCTTCGGCCTGATCGGGCTGCGCGAGCAGGACAGCCTGGAACAGGTCGAGTGCGTTACGGCCTTCGGGCGCTTCGAGCCGGCCGGCCTGCAGCGCCGCACGGGCCCGCGACAGGACGGGGTCGGCACGGCTGCTGGAGGCCTTTGGCACAGCCACGACCGCCGGGGATGGATTTACGTGAGCGCTGGCGCTCGAATCCGTCTCGTCGCCCAGGAACAGCGGCACGCTGAGGGCAAGAGCGACCAGGCCGAGCAATGCAAGGTATCCGCGCGGCATCCCGGCCGTCGGTCGCTGCAATCCGCGCAGGATTGGCAGCAGGGGATCGCCCGCATCCTTGCCGTCGCGCCGTTCGACGTGGCGACGGATCGCGGCCTGCAGGAACATGCCGGCGCGTCGCGCGGACGCGGGCTTGTGCATGAAGCGATAGACCAGTCCGTTGCTGATCAGCGGCGCGAGCAGGGGCTCGTCGTCGCGCGTGCCCGCCACGCAGACCACCACGTCGGGAAACTGCTCGACGATCTGCTCGATGAGCGTGTCCGCATGCTGCGAGACGGCCGCGGTGTCGACGACCAGCACGCCGCAGCGTCCCGTGATCAACAGGTCCGCAGCCTCTTCCGCAGTACGCGCGCGCCAGACAGGGTTGCGCTCGCCCACGGCCTCCTTGGTCGACTGAAACAGCTCCTGGTCTGCCGTCAGCACGACGACGTCCACGAGCACTGCCTCGGGGGCGGCGGGAACGGTCGCGACAGCGGGATCCGGGGCGGTCTGGAGCTTGCGGAGCATTGTTCCTGCATTGCACGCCAAGTGGGTCCGACACTCCACCGCGCGATGCCAAAAACATGAAGCAATTCATAAAAATAGCCCCGGCTGACCGGGCGATTGCGGGAGCTCGTTTGTGGCGTTGCAGCAACAAAAAGGGGGCTGTTCGCTCGACATAAGGCGGCGGGGGCGAGCATGATCCGCCATTCCTCAGTCGCGGGTCCGCGATGCGGCCAGAGAAGTGACATGCGGGGAATCGAATTCACGTCGCGAATCCCTCGTCACAAGCGCCATGCGCTCGAGCGGATTCTCTTCTTCAACGGCTGCCAGGACCGCGTCGCGCGTGACATCGTCGACGTCATCGATCGCTATGGCCCGCCGGAAATCATCGAGGACGGCGACGATCTGCGCGTGCGCGTGGGCGACCTGCCCGGCGTGCAATGCCTCTTCGCAGTCGAGACCCTGACGGCGCGCCCGATCGGCGTGGCCGTGTACGTCCGCGCCGATTTCGAGCACATCACCGTGCTGCACGTGGGCGTGAGCGAGGACTACTGCACCGGCGGCATCAACGAAGGTGCAGCCCTGCTGCTGCGGCTGATCGGTGAAGTCCGCCGCTCGACCCGCCGCATGAAGGGGGTGCGCCGGCTGGAGGTCTTGTACGGCGGCCAGCGGCCGCGCGCGTCCGTGCTTTAGCGCCCGGTTCCAGTCAGGTCGTCGAGCATGGCCTTGATCGCCGCCACCTGCGGCCCGGCCTGCGTCGCGTACGCGTCGCCCGTGTAGCCCCACCAGTCCCAGCAGCCGTTCGGGTTCAGCGGCTGGAAGCTCGGCTCCACCTGCGGAAACAGCACGATCACGTTGCCAGCATCCGCGGCTGCCAGGTATCCGGACTGACGCACGAACGCGTCCTTCACGTACGAAGCCCCTTGCTTGCAACCGTGGAAAGCGACGTGCAGCCGGCACCGTTGCGCCTTGCCGTCGCCTGCGCACGCTGCCGGCACGTACAGCCAACCGCGGTCAGCCAGTCCCTCTGCGCCAGTGAGCTGCGCGTAGGGCGCCTGGGAAAATTCCTGCAGCGTGCCGGGCGCGACCTTGCCGGACGCGGCGCCGAATGGACCGTACAGATGCTCCAGCAGCTCGCGCGCACCATCGATGCCGCAGCTGCCGACGAACGGAGTCTCGGTCTTGCCGCAGGCCTGCAATCCGGTGGCTGCTGCCGGGAAGGTATGGCCTGCCTCCGCGAAATCGGTGCGCCGTATCCCGCGCGAATCCGCCAGCAGTCCGTAATACGCCTGCAATCCATCCACGACCGACTTCGCGACCACCTCGTCCTGGTCGCCGCGGAAGATCCATACCCGGTCGTCGGCCAGGTTCGCGATCGGGTCGATCCGGGCGTCGAGCGCGAGCTGGCTGGTGAGCCCCACCAGTTCATCGACCGCAATCGGTTCGCCACCCTGCATGCAGCGCCCCAGCGCCAGCTGCAACGAATTCTCCGCGCAGAAATAGGGCCCGGCTGCGACGACGCCCACGCCATTCACGAGCGACGAGTGCGCGACGTGGACCTGCACGGCCATGTACCCGCCCGCAGAAATCCCGGAAACGGTCACCGAGCCATCGGCGACCGGCAGCGGGGCAAGGCGGTCGCTGCGCGCGGCATCCGCAGCGCCCCCGCCACAACCCGCCAGGGCCAGCGCTGCGAGCGAGGCGCAGAGCGGAGCTGCAAGACGACGATGGAATGTCATGTTCAAAGCGGTTCCTGAGAATGCAGGCTTCATTTTCTTGATTTCGCAGAGCGTGTCGCGCTGGATCTTCGCGGCTTAGGCGCACACAGTGCGCGGAAGCCCGCCGCGCAATACGGCACCAGTCGCTCATGCACGCTGTCCAGGTCGCTCGAGCGGCACGCGCCACCCGAGAGCTTGTCGATGCGCCCGGTCTCGGCGAAGGTGAGCGTCAGCGCACCCGACAGGAAGTGATAGGCCCAGAACAGGTCGCGATCCTCGCAGCCCGGCAGCGCAAGACGAATCGCCGCGATGAACTTCTGCACGACGGGGTCGAAGTACCGCGTCATGAGCACCTGGCCGAACTCGGGCGAGTTGTTCACCTCGGCGATCAGCGCGAAGTAACTCTTCCAGCCCGGGCTGCCGCGCGACGACCGGTCCAGCAGTGGGTGAGTGAACGCGTCGATCACGGCTTCCAGCGACGGGGGCTTGCGCCCTCCGGCCGCGGCCAGCACCGCGTCGAGGCGCGCGATGCGCTCGGCGTTCAGGTCTTCCGCGCGGCGCATGAACACTGCCTCGAGCAGGCCCTGCTTGTTGCCGAAGTGGTAGCTCGCGAGCGCCACGTCCACCGCGGCGGCCCCGGTGATGTCGCGCACGGAAACGCCGTAAAAGCCGCGTTCGGCAAACAATTGCTCGGCGGCGTCGAGGATGCGTTCGCGGGTGGCCTGCGAGCGCGACCCGGTGCCGGCGGCCGGCGTCCGCCCGCTGCCGCGCAGCGCGCTCGCACGGGACACTGCGGCCTTCTTTTTTTGCATTGCGTTACCAGCGGTTCCGGCGACGGCGTGAACTTCGATTCTGAAGAAGTCGGAGGTCATCCTGCAACGACTGTTGAATTTCAACGAACGTTCAACTAAATTCCAACGCTCGTTGAAACACCGGGCGCCGCAGACAGGCGCCACAGCAGGGGGATCCATGAATAAGCTCGCCGTTCACCTGGCGCAGGCTGCCGCAGCCTTCGCCGCCTCGACCTTCGCCGTTCCGGCCGTGCTCGCGCAGGACGCGCCAGCCGCCAAGCCGGCCGGACTCGAGGAAATCACCGTTACCGCACGGCGCCGCGAGGAGTCGTTGCAGGACGTGCCGATCGCGGTGTCGGCGTTCTCGGCCGAGCGCATCGAAAGCACCGGCGCGCCGGACATCACCTGGCTGCAGCAATCCACGCCGAACCTGACGCTGCAGGTGGCGCGCGGCTCGAACTCCACGCTGATCGCGTTCATCCGCGGCATCGGCCAGCAGGACCCGCTGTGGGGCTTCGAACCCGGCGTCGGCCTGTACGTGGACGACGTGTACATCGCGCGGCCGCAGGGCGCAGTGCTCGACATCTACGACATCGAGCGGCTCGAAGTGCTGCGCGGCCCGCAGGGCACGCTGTACGGCCGCAACACGATCGGCGGCGCCATCAAGTACGTCACGCGGCCGCTCGGCGAGGAAGCCCGGCTCGACACCAAGCTCACGCTGGGCACGTACGGCCAGCACGATTTCCTGGCCTCCGGCGTCCTCCCGGTGGGCGACACGCTGTCGGTGGGCGCCAGCGCGGCGATCTACCGGCGCGACGGCTACGGCGAGAACCAGTTCACCGGCACCCAGAACCACTACGCCAAGAGCGTCGACGCGTTCCGCATGAGCGCGGACTGGAACCCGACGGACGCGCTGAGCTTCCGGCTCGCCGCCGACTACATCGAAGACAATTCGCCTGCGAAGCATGGCCACCGCGAGGCACCGGGCCTCGGGCTTGCAGCCGGCGAGGTCGTGCTGCCGGACATCTATGACACCCGCGCCGGCATCGGCGACGACAACAAGGTGCGCAACCAGGGCGTCTCGCTGACTGCTGCGTGGGAACTGTCACAGGCGATCACGCTCAAGTCGATCACCGCGTATCGCGAGGGCAAGACCGACACCCTCATCGACTTCGACACCAGCCCCAAGCCGGCGCTCGACGTGCCCGGCCAGTACGAAGACGACCAGCTCACGCAGGAACTGCAGTTCATCTACGAAGGCGACCGCCTGCGCGGCGTCGCGGGCCTCTACTACCTCGATGCGCATGCGGCCGGCAAGTTCGACACCGTCGTCGGCCTGCTCAACCTGACCATCGCCACCTCGGGCTTCGTCGACACCACGAGCTATGCGGCGTACGCCGATTTCAGCTACGACTTCACCGACAAGCTGTCGGCATCGCTCGGCGGCCGCTACACCAACGACGACAAGGAAGGCGGCGTCTATCGCCAGAACTTCACCGGCCTGTACTCGCCGCTGTTCGGCAACAATGCTGCGATACCGGGCCTGGTGCGCTCCGATTACACGAACGATCGCTCCTTCGACCAGTTCACGCCGCGTGCCAGCGTCAGCTACAAGTTCACCGATTCGCTGACCACCTACGCTTCGTACGCCGAAGGCTTCAAGTCCGGCGGCTTCGACATGCGCGGCGACGTCGTGCTGACGCCGGACACCGTCAACGGGTACGAACCCGAGTCGGTGTCGTCGTACGAGCTCGGCGTCAAAGGCTTCCTGTTCGACGACCGCTTCTCGTACAACCTCGCTGCGTTCTACTCGGACTACACCGACCAGCAGATCACGCGGCGGCGGCCGACGGTGACCGGCTCGATCGCGAGCTTCGTCGACAACGCCGGCGCCTCCACCATCCAGGGCGTGGAACTCGAAGGTGCGGTGCAGTTCACCGAGAAGTTCTCGCTGACGTACGGCCTGGGCTGGACCGACGCGGAGTTCGACAAGTACGAGACGTTCCAGGTCATCACCAATCCGGCGCCGCCGCCGGCCACGCTCACGGTGCCGGTGGATCTGTCGGATACCGCGGTGTTCCAGAACACGC
>CAWJXS010000013.1:0-121953 GCA_963846885.1 uncultured Gammaproteobacteria bacterium | reverse complement strand
GCGCCGTGAACGTGCCGTACGACCAGATTGCGGCGCGGATCGCCGAAGTACCGAAGGACAAGGATGTCGTGCTGTATTGCCGGTCGGGCTCGGCGTGCGGGCATCGCTGCGGACGTGCTGGCGGCGAATGGCTACACGCGCCTGTCGCACCTCGAGGGTGACATGCCGGCATGGATCGCTCAGGGCCGGCCCGTCGCCGAGGGGCCGTAACGCTCCGTACGGGTGCTCGGTTTTTGCCATGAGGCCGCACGAGGCTGTCCCGGACAAGACGAGGGCACGCTCTGAGTTTTCGAGGCCGCACGAGGCTGTCCAGACAAGACGAGGGCACGCCGTAAATACGTCCCTGCGGCTCGCGCGCGCCGTCCTGTCGCGCGACGGCCCTCGTCTTGTCCGGACAGCCTCGCACGCCCTCGCGACATTGCATCGCGCCCTGGTCGTGACGAGTCAGACGGATTTGCGGCCACGCGAGTCAGCCCGCCGTTACGAGTGTCGGATGCGAGCTACGGCACCCAACCGCATGGAATGGCCGCGGTCGACCGCACTCGCCCGTGCGGCGCGCGGATCGGACGCGCGATCGAGACGTAGTGCGGCGGTACTGCCGAAGCGACGTTGCAGCACGCTCCTCGGGAGGGTCCACGCGACGACGTATGGCGCGAGGGCCGTCGCGCGACAGGACGTCGCGCGCGAGCCTACAGGGACGATTTATGGCTGCCCTCCGCGATACTCCGAGGAGCCGTGCTGCAGCGTCGCGCAGCAGCCGCGTAGCCGCAGTGCTCAGCGGCCCAGAACGAGCGCTCAGTCCTCGAGTGCCTGGTCGAGATCCGCGATCAGGTCGTCCACATGCTCGAGCCCGATCGACATGCGCAGCAGTCCCGCGGGCGTGCGGCTCAACGGCCCTTCCATCGACTGCCGGTGTTCGATCAGGCTCTCGATACCGCCTAGACTCGTCGCGCGCGTGAACAGCTTCACCTTCGCCGCGACCGCCAGCGCACGCTCACGCCCACCGGGCACTTCGGCCGAAAGCACGCCGCCGAAGCCACCGTTCATCTGCCGCAACGCGATCTCGTGGCCCGGATGGTCGGGCAGGCCCGCGTAATGCACTTGCGCGACGCGCTTGTCGGCGTGCAGGAAGCGTGCGACGGCCAATGCTTTCGCGGCCTGCGGGACCGTAACGGCAACGTCGCGAGGCTGCGCAGCACCAGCCAGCAGTCGAACGGCGAGGGCACGCCACCCGCCGTCGCCTGGTAGTCGCGCAGCGCAGCGCACTCCGGCGCGCCGGCCGTGCGCGTCACGACGATCCCGCCGAGCACGTCGCTGTGCCCGCCCAGGTACTTGGTGGTGCTGTGCATCACGAGGTCCGCGCCGAGCGCGAGCGGTTGCTGCAGCACCGGGCTCGCGAACGTGTTGTCGACCCCGACCAGCGTGCCCCTGGCATGAGCGAGGTCGGCCAGCGCAGCGATGTCTGCCACGCGCAGCAGAGGGTTCGACGGAGTCTCGAACCAGAGCAGGCTCGTGGTCGGGACCAGCGCCTGGGACACTTCCGTCAGGTTGCCCACGTCGACGAACTCGACGTCCACGCCCCAGCGCGGAACGATGTCGCGCAGCTGCCTGGCCGTACCGTGATAGCAGTCGCCCGCGCAGACGATACGGCCGCCCGGCGCCGCCAGCGCGAACACGGCCAGAGTCGCAGCCGATCCTGAAGCGAAAGCCACTGCCTCACCGCCATGCTCCAACGCCGCCACGGCGTGCTCGAGCGACGTGCGATTGGGGTTGCCGCTGCGGGAGTAGTAATAGCCGTTGGGGTAGGTGCCGTCCGCGCCGCGCTCGAACGTCGTCGACAGGTGCAGGGGCTCACGCACCGCGCCCGTGGCGGCGTCCGGCTCGCGGCCCGCGTGGATGGCGAGCGTTTCGAATTTCATCGCGGCGACCCCGGCTTTTCGTATTCCTGCAGACCGACCACGAGCATACCCGGTCCGCCATGCGCGCCAAGTGCGCTGCCGATCGGCACGAGCTTCGCGTACTCGACGTTGGGCAGCTGCAGGGCCTGCAACAGCCACTGGCCGTCGGCTTCGCAGTTGGCATGTCCGACGATCAGCCGGTAGGTCACGTCGTCGCGCATGCGTCGACGCACCCAGCGCGCGAACTGCCGCTTGAGGTCGCGGCGCCGAACAGCACGCCACCGGGAGAGACCTTGCCTTGCCTGTCGTTGTGCAGCACCGGCATCACGCGCAGCGCATCGGCCACGCGCTTGACCCAGCGCGGCAGGCGTCCACCGCGCACGGCGTACTCGAGCGAACCCGCCACACCGAACGAACGTGTCTTCGGCAGGATCGCGCGCGTCGCGGCGACGATACGCGCGGCGTCGTAGCCTGCCGCGGCGCACTCGGCCGCATACATCGCAATCAAACCCTGGCCGGCGGAGACGTTGCCGCTGTCGATGACCGTGACCTGGCCGTGCGATGCCGTGCGTGCTGCCGCTGTCTGTGCCGCGGCGCACGTGCCGCTGGCGCGGCTCGTGATGTTGATCGAGATCACGGCGCTGTGATGCGAGGCGAGGAACTCGAACTGGCGGCGGAAGTCGCCCGGAGGCGGCTGCGACGTCTTCGGCGCAACGCCGCCCCGCGCGATCTCGTCGTAGAACTCGGTAGCCGTGATGCCGACTTTGTCGAGGTAGCTGCGCTCGCCGAAGTGCACGCGCACCGGCACCATGTGGATGTCGAGCCGGTCGAGTTCCTCGTCGGGAATGTCCGCCGCGCTGTCGGTGGCGATGGCCACGCGGCGATCCTGCGAGTGTGCCGTGTGCTGCTGCCGCTGCATGTCGTCGGCCTTCTCCCCCGACACTGCACCGAACTCGCTCGCCACGCGAAAAACTTCGGCGGGTTCGTTCACGTGGATGTGCACGCGCGCCTTGTGCTGCAGGCCCGCGACGACCAGGCTGCCGCCCAGCGTCGATAGCCGCTCGCGCAGATGGCGCAGGTCGACGCGCTCGCCGATGACGACGCACTCCGTGCAGTAGCGGTAATCGAGGTCTTCTTCGCCGCTGCCGGCCGTTGACTGGTCCGCGGCCGTCGCGACTGCGGGCAGTGTCGGATCCACGGCCGGCTCAGTCTGCACGCCACTGACCAGGTAATCCGTAACGCCCTGGATGAGTTCGACGAAACCCTGCGCGCCGGCATCCACCACGTTTGCCTTGCGCAGGGCCTCGAGCTGGAACCGCGTCTGTTCGAGCGCCTCATGCGCGGCCCCGACGCCTTGCTGCAGCATCGACAGGAAATCGCCTGGACCGTCCCTGCGCGCGTGCTGCACGGCAACCGCGAACGCCGTCAGCACCGTGAGGATGGTGCCTTCGCGCGGTTCGCTGAGACTTTCCCGCGCATAGTCCGCGCCACCGCCCACGCCCGCCACGAAGTCCGCGGGATCGATGGCGTTCAGGTGGCCCACGCGGTCGCCGAAGCCGAGGAAGAACTGGGCGAGGATCGCGCCGGAGTTGCCGCGCGCCCCGTCGAGCGCTGCGTCTGCCACGCGCGTGAGGGTTTTGCCGGCATGACGATCGGGCCACTTGCGCAGGGCCCCGAGCACGGCGCTCACGGTCAGCGCCAGGTTGGTGCCGGTATCGCCGTCCGGCACCGGGAACACGTTGATCTTGTTCAGGTATTCCTGACGCGAGAGCACGCGCAGGATGCCGGCCTGCAGCGCGAAATTAAGGCGCAGGCCGTCGAGGCTGTCCGCGCCGATCGATACAGCATTCACTCCGACCGACTCCCCTCAGCTCAGTCGTTGGCTAGCTTGAACCGGCTGCCGCGAAAATTCAGCACCGCGCCATCCGCGGTGATCTGCTCGACGACCGGCCCCTCGGCCAGCGTGTCGCCTTCCCGGTACTTGCGCGAATTGACGAAGATGAACCGCTGCTGCGGCTGCGTGGCGTAGACGTGCAGGTCGAGATGGAGCGCGGGCAGGCTGCCGCGTGCCGTCAATTCGTCCGCGCCCGGCAGCGTATCCCGTGCAGGCGCTGCTGCGGGTTGTGCCGCGGGTGCAGCCGGTGGCGCCGCGTAAGGTGCATCGGCAGCTTCGGGGACCGGCGCGTACACGACAGACCCGCGCTTGGCGCTGGCGGCATTGCTGACCACGGCAGGCGGGCCTGCGGGAACGGCCGCCGCGGCGGACTGCAGGCTGGGTTCGTACCCGCCGTCGTCTGCCCCACCCACTTCGTCGGCGAGCGGGTTGCGACTTTTCGCGTCGTTCGCTGCGGGACGCGGCGACGGGGCCTGCGCGCTTTGCGTGATGGCGGGTGTCTGCGCAGCCGCGGGTGGCGGAGCGACCAGGGTCGGATTGGCTGCGGTCGCGGCAGTGGGCGCGCCCGGACCTGCGGCAGGTGACGCGGAAGCAGGCACAGCGGCAGGCGTATTGCCCGTCGCAACCGCGGTGGCGGCAGCCGTGGAGTCCTGCTGTTGCGCGCGTCGCAGCAGCAGCACGCCGACGGCGAGCAGGTTCACGACCAGCAGTGCGACCGCGGCCGTGGCCCACACGTTCGTCTTCGATCTAGGCGCAGCGACGGGCACCTCGGCCAGGCCGGGACCGGTCTGGCGTTGTCGCGCGTGCTCGGATTTGCGCAGGGCGTCGAGAATGAACGACACGCGTCAGCCTCCCGCGCGCACGACGGTCTCACCCAGCGTGGGCGACCCCGACGGATTGATGACCGTATCCAGCACGATCTGCGTCTGCACGCCCGCAACGCCGTCCGCGTTGAGTCGATGCGCGCGCTGGAAATCCTGCACCAGCCGCGTGAGCTCTTCGTCGTAGAGGTCACTCGCCGGACGCGCCTCGGGCAGGCCTTGCGCCGCCCGCACGTTCTCACGCAACCAGCGCACTTCCGCGCCGCGCATGCCCGGGCCCAGCGACTTGGCGACGGCGAGCGGCGGGCGCCACAGCAGCAGGAAGTCGCCGAACCAGTAGCGTGAGATCGTCGCGATCGGCACCGTTTGGGTGCCGCCACCGAGTTCGATCGTGGCGTCATCGTCGGTGAGACCGACGAGCACCACCTGGTGCGTGCCGCCGACGTCGTCCGTCAGCGTCAGTACCGCGGGACGGTTGAGCGTGCGCAACTGGGCCCACGAGCCTTTCTGGAACAGGCACTCGAGGCCTTGCGTGGTCGCCTGTTCGCAGCCGCGCCCGCGATTGGGCACGTAGTCGATCTGCCAGCGCGCGAAGAGCCCGGCGAGCGCAGCTTCAGTCGTCGTGCCGTTCGCGTTCTGCGCCAGCAACTGGTCGAGCCGGGGCGGCGCGGGCGCCGGCGCGATGACGGCCGCGGCAGGCGCCGTTGCCGCCGCTTGCCCTGCCTCTGCATCGGCACTGGCCTGTGCAGCAGCTGGCGTCGCCGTGGTTGCCGCGGGATCACGCGTGCTGAGCACGGCCCACGCGCCGATCGCCACCAGCGCGAGCGCCGCCGCAATCGCGCCGCCGGTGGCCCAGCGCAGCCAGGGCGCCGGAATCGGGCGCCCATACACTTCGGAGGCTGCCTGCCGGATGTACGACGCGCCGACGCGATGGTCCTCGCGCGTGAACGCGCCGAGCAAAGCGCGGTCGCACACCACGTTGATCACGCGCGGGATGCCGTTGCTCAGGCGATGCACTTCGCGCAGCGCGCCGGGCGTGAATGCTTCGGCCGTGGCGCCTGCCACTCGCATGCGGTGCTTCACGTAGCCAGTGGTCTCGTCGCGCGACAGCGGACTCAGGTGGTAGCGACCCGTGATGCGCTGCGCGAGCTGGCGCAGGTCCGGTTGCTCGAGCAGCGCCCGCAGTTCTTCCTGGCCGATGAGGATGATCTGCAGCAGCTTGGTCGTCGCGGTCTCGAGGTTCGTGAGCAGGCGCACCTGCTCGAGCGTCTCGAAACTCAGGTTCTGCGCCTCGTCCACGATCAGCACGACGCGCTTGCCGCGCGCATGCGCCTCGAGCAGGTAATGGCCGAGCAGGTCCATCAGCGCCTTGGTGCTGGCGCGACCTTCTGCCGGCACCTGCAGGTGCAGTTCTTCGCAGATCGTGAGCAGGAATTCGGCCGGCGTGATCCGCGGGTTGAGGATCAGCGCGACCTCGGCGTGACCCGGCAACTGCTCGAGCAGGCTGCGGATCACCGTCGTCTTGCCCGTGCCGACCTCGCCAGTCAGCTGGATGAAGCCGCCGGCCTCGTTGATGCCGTACAGCAGGTGCGCCAAGGCTTCGGCGTGCCGCTCACTGAGGTACAGGTAGCGGGGGTCCGGAGTGATCGCGAACGGTTTTTCCTGGAGGCCGAAAAAGCTTGTATACATATGGACTTAGGCCTGCCGTGGCCGGCGGGGGACCGCAATCATGCGGTCAGCGCTTCGGCTTGTCGAGCGTACTGGCCGCGCGCAACGCCACCTTGCCGAACTTCTCCCGTACGGCGTCGACGGCGGCATCGAGCTGCCGGTTGCGGGTGGATTCCGGCGCGGCAAACAAGTCGGCCTGCAGCGTCTCGGCCAGGTCGCTGACGCCGACGCCGAGCAGGCGCAACGCCGCCCGGGGCTGCGTGTGCCGCCAGGCATCGAGCAGTTCCGTGGCGATGCGCGTAACGACCCGTGTCTCCTGCGTGCGGGGCTCGAGTGCGCGCTGGCGCGTGTAGGTCGTGAAGTCACCGCGACGGATCTTCACCGTCACGCACCCGCCGACCAGCTGCCGCGCGCGCAGGCGCGAGCAGGCCTTGTCCGCCAGCCGGTGAATCTCGGCATGCATCCGCGCTGGATCGACGATGTCGGTTTCGAACGTTTCCTCCGCGCTGATCTGCTTCTCGTCGACGTCGGGCACTACGGGCCGCTCGTCGATGCCCGCAGCCCGCTGCTGCAGCCTTTCGGTGTAGCGGCCGAAGACCGGACGCAACTGCGACGGCGACGCCTGCCGCAGCTCACCCAGCGTATGGATGCCCAGCGCTTCCACCTTCGGTGCCGTTTTCTCGCCCAGGCCGAACAGCTTGCGGATGGGAAGCGGGTCGAGCAGGCCGCGTATTTCGTCCTCGCGGACGATCACGAGGCCGTCCGGCTTGCGCAGGTCGGAGGCAATCTTGGCGACGAGCTTGTTGGGCGCGATGCCTACCGACGCCGTGAGACCGGTGCGCTCGCGAATGCGGCGCTTGATCTCGCGCGCGATCTGCTCCGCGGAGCCGAGCGCACCTTCGCTTGCCGTGACGTCCAGGAATGCTTCGTCCAGCGACAAACCCTGCACCAGCGGCGTGAACTCGTGAAACACGGCGAAGATCTGCTGCGAGACGGCGCTGTAATGGCTGATGCGCGGAAAGACCACGATCGCGTCCGGGCACCGCCGCAGCGCCTCCCGGGTCGGCATGGCCGAGCGCACGCCGAAGACGCGCACTTCGTAACTCGCGGCGGCCACCACGCCGCGATTGCCGCCGCCGCCGACGATCACCGGTTTGCCCCGCAGCTCCGGGTTGTCGCGCTGCTCGACGGATGCGTAAAACGCGTCCATGTCGACGTGGAGGATGGAGCGGGACGCTTTCACGGCGGGATCTCGCGCCTGCGCGCTACAGGGTCAACGCGGTGTATGCGAGCAACCCCACCAGCGTCAGCGTCATGAACAGCAGGTAACCGACCAGCAGCAGCGAGTACTTGACCAGCGTGACGGCCCGTCCCTGCGCGTACACCCGGCGCATGGCGCGGTACAGGTAATAGGGCACGTACACCATGAGCGCGAAGCCCACGATGCCCTGCGCGAAATCGAATCCCGGCTCGGCCCTGGTGCCCACGAACCAGGTAGCCAGGTTTTCGAGCAGCAGGATCGTCATGCCTGCCAGGAAGAAAAACGAGTGGAAGTGCACGAAGAACAGCAGGTGCTCGACGTAGTACCGGCCCGAGCCCAGGTACAGGACGAACATCACCATCGCGATCAGCGGCAGGAAGATGAACATCATCTTCGGCACGTTTTCGTAGACCGCGCGGCCAAAGCCCTTGCCGTCCGCCGCGATCTTGCGGCACGCAGCACGCAGCTTGTCCTCGAGTGCCTTGCCCTCGGCCTCGACCCCCAGGTCGATCTTGAGGCTGTCCGGACTACAGGGGTCGTTCGCCAGCCGCTGGATCGGCGCGATCTCTGCCGGTGACATGGCGCCGAGTTCCTTGCTGAGCTCGCGGCGCGCCCGCTCCTGGTCCGCCGCGGGCAGGTACTTCACGATCTGCTCGAGCAGACGCTGTCGTTCCGGATCGAGGGTCGGGGCAGGCGGGGGCGGGCTGCCCGGAGTTGCGGGCCTGGCCTCTCCCGCCGGGCCCAGGGTGACAGCCGCGCCGCCATCGCCGTCGCTGTTCACATCGAAGTTGAACGCGTCGCCCGGGTTCGTCGCGCTGACCGAGGTCAGCAGGAAGAACGCGAGGCTCAGGATCAGGTACATGCGGAAGGGCGGCGAATAGTGCGTGCGGCGGCCGCGCAGGAACTCGACGGTGAGCGTGCCCGGGCTGAAGGCGAGCGGCTTCAGCGTGCGCCAGATGCGCGAATCGAAGTTGGTCAGGTCGCCAAAGAGGTCGCGCAGCAAGGTGCCAAGCGACAGCACGCGCACCTTCGCGCGCTGGCCGCAATGCGAACAGTGCTGGCCGCGCAGCACTTCGCCGCAGTTGAGGCAGTTTTCGGTCGAGAACGCGCCGCGAATGAATTCCTCGCGGTGGGCCAGCACGCGCCGGCGTGCCGAATAGCGGTCCCCGAACTTCTCGATGCCCTGCTGCCGCATGCGTGGGGCATGGTCCTGCAGGTAGGCATCGAGGGCAGCTTGGTTGCGCAGCCGGTACAGGACGGTGCGGCGTACCCGCCCTGCGGGCGCCTCGGCGTCGTCGTCGAGGACCTCGGCGGACAGGAACCCGTCGAACTGCAGGACATCCGCTATGTGGTCGCGCAGCCAGGTATCGAAGGGGGCCTCGATGCCTGCCTCTGCCTCGAGATTGACCTCGTACAGGACGGTTTCGTTGTCGTCGTCGGGTGTCACCGGCCCAAGCCTAGCGCAAGAACATCCATTTCTGGACAGGTTCGTACTTGCGGGCAGAAGGCGGGACTAACATGACCGCGCGTTTCCTTCAGCGGAAGATCATGGACCGCTTCCATGCCCATGCCAGCGGCTGACACCAGGGCGACGATCCTCGTCGTGGACGACATGCCCGAGAACCTCGAGGTGATCGGGGCGTTGCTGCAGCCGTTCTATGCAGTGCGCCTGGCCCAATCCGGCGAACAGGCGCTGCGCGCGGCCCGCGAGGTGCCCATACCCGACCTGATCCTGCTCGACATCATGATGCCGGAGATGGACGGCTATGCCGTGCTGTCCCGGTTGAGGACGTCGCCGGAGACCAGCGCCATTCCCGTCATCTTCGTGACGGCGATGAGCGACGACGAAGACGAGCAACGCGGCCTCGACCTCGGCGTCGCCGATTACATGCACAAGCCCATGCGACCCGCGATCCTGCTGGCGCGCGTGCGCAACCAGCTCGAGTTGAAGCAAGGGCGCGACCGGCTCGAGGACTGGAACGGTTCGCTGCAGCGCGAGGTGCGGCGCAGGATGCGCGAGAACGAACTCGTGCGCGACGTCACGCTGCACGCGCTCGCAACGCTCGCCGAGCGGCGCGACGGTTCCACCGGCAACCACCTCTATCGCACCAAGTCGTTCGTGCAGGCGCTGGGCGCGCAGCTGTTGCGCAGCAATCGCTATGTCGATCAGCTCGACGCAGGCCAGCTGGAGCAGATGGTCCGCGCGGCGCCGCTGCACGACGTCGGCAAGGTCGGCATCCCCGACGAAATCCTGCTGAAGCCCGGCAAACTGACGGCAGCCGAGTTCGAGATCATGAAGGGACACGCGCGCATCGGTGCCGAGGCCATCGGCGATTCCATCAGCCGCGCCTCGCACGAGTCTGGACACGATGAGGCGACGACCTGTGCGGCGCTGGGCTTCCTGCGCGTGGCGCAGGAGATCGCGGCTTCCCATCATGAGAAGTGGGATGGGTCGGGTTATCCGCTGGGCCTGGCAGGACAGTCGATTCCGCTGGCGGCCCGGCTCATGGCGGTAGCGGACGTCTTCGACGCGCTGTCGACGAAGCGCGTCTACAAAGACAGCTGGGACCTCGAGCGGGTGAATGACTACCTGCGCCAGCAGTCAGGAACGCATTTCGATCCAGCACTGGTGGAGGCGTACCTGGCGATCCGCGACGAATTCCGGACGATCGCCGAGCAGTACGCCGACGTGCAACCCGCTGCCACGCAGATCCACGTCCAGGCCTGCCACGCGTTGGGATGAGCGACCGGCATCGCGGGCGCGCCGGACAGCACGCGTCCGCCGCCCTGAACGGCCCGCCTACGCGACCTGCAACCGGGCGCCTTCCGTCGTCTTCGCGGGCGCCTGCACCGCTGCCATCAGCTCCTCGGGCGCGAAGTCGTCGACGTCGATGATGTGCATCACCTTGCGGTCGTAATCGCGCAGCGTGGCGGCCTCGCCCGCATTGATCAGGCCCGCGGCCAGCGCCTGCTCGATCTGGCCCGGCAGCTCCAGCGCGGTGATGCGGCCGGTCTTGACGCCCTCGACCCGTATGCGCTTCTCGAGCGGCTCGGCGACCAGCGACAGCTCCAGTGCTTCCTGCAGCAGGCCGAGCGGATTGCCTGGCTCGATCGTGCGATAGATGCCGGCTGCGAGCCGGTCGCGCGTGGCGCTCGGCATCATCAGTGGTTCGACGATCTGGCGGCCGAGCCGGTCGCTGGCAGCGAAGTAGGTGCGCCCGCGCGGGAAGATCACCACGCGCATCGCGGCGGCGACCCAGCGGTTCGGGAAGTTGCGCAGGAAACCGTGCAGTTGCTCCTGCGCCTCGTACAGCAGCGTGCGGCAGCTCCACTCGACGAGCGGCAGGTCAGCGGCGTGCCGGCCCTGGTTCTCGTAATGCTTGAGCACCATCGAGGCCATGTAGAGCGACGACAGCACGTCGCCCAGGCGCGCGGAGAGATGCTCCTTCTGCTTCAGGTAGCCGCCGAGCGTCAGCATCGCCATGTCCGTCGCAAACGCGAACTGCGCGCTGAACTTGTTGATGTGCTGGTAGTAGCGGCGCGTGGGGCCGTCGTCCGGCGCCGACGAGAAGCGCGCAATGGTCAGCGCCATCACGAACGACCGCGCGGCGTTCGACAGCGTGTAGCCGATGTGGCCGAACAACGCCGCGTCGAACTCCAGCAGGCTCTGGCGCTTGTCCTTGAGC
Organism: uncultured Gammaproteobacteria bacterium; assembly: GCA_963846885.1. GTDB lineage: Bacteria > Pseudomonadota > Gammaproteobacteria > Steroidobacterales > Steroidobacteraceae > RPQJ01. The sequence continues at coordinate 110,725 of CAWJXS010000013.1, read as the reverse complement.
TTCGCGGCGTTCATCTCGCGCAGCACGTACGGGTGACAGCGGATCGCGCCCTGGCCCAGGATCATCAGGCTGCGCGTGAGGATGTTGGCGCCCTCGACCGTGATCGCCACGGGCACGACCTGGTAGCCGCGACCGAGGTAGTTCCTTGGACCCAGGCAGATGCCCTTGCCGCCCTGCACGTCCATGGCGTCGTTCGCCACCTGCCGGGCGAGTTCCGTGCAGTGATACTTCAGCATCGCCGCCGGTACGGAAGGTTTCTCGCCGCCGTCGATCGCGCCCGTCGTCACCGAGCGTGCGGCATCGACGACATACGCCGCGCCCGCCATGCGCGTGAGCGCCGCTTCGACGCCTTCGAACTTGCCGACCGGCTGGCTGAACTGCTTGCGGATGCGGGCATACGCCGCGGACGCGAAGATCCCCGCTTTCGCGCCGCCTGCGGCGCTCGACGGCAGCGAGATGCAGCGCCCCACCGAGAGCTGCTCGACCAGCATGCGCCAGCCCTGGCCCGCCATCTGCGGGCCGCCGATGATGGAATCGAGCGGCACGAACACGTCCTTGCCAGCCAGCGGCCCGTTCTGGAAGGGGACGTTGAGCGGGAAATGGCGCCGGCCGATCGTGAGTCCTGGCGTGTCGCGCGGAATCAGCGCACAGGTGATGCCGTATTCGGTCTTGTCGCCGCCGAGCAGCCGGTCAGGGTCGTAGAGCTTGAAGGCGAGACCGACCACCGTCGCGACGGGCGCGAGCGTGATGTAGCGCTTGGAGAAGTTCAGCCGCAGGCCGAGTACTTCCTTGCCCTCGTACACGCCGCGGCAGACGACGCCCGTGTCGGGAATCGAGGCCGCATCCGATCCGGCGCGTGGCGCAGTCAGCGCGAAGCACGGCAGGTCCTCGCCGCGTGCAAGTCGCGGCAGGTAATGGTTCTTCTGCTCTTCGGTGCCGTAATGCAGCAGCAACTCGCCCGGGCCGAGCGAGTTGGGCACGGCAACGGTCGACGAGACCGTCGCGCTGCGGCTCGACAATTTCACCAGCACGCACGAATGCGCGTAGGCCGAGAACTCGAGGCCGCCATACCGCTTCGGGATGATCATCGCGAAGAAGCCCTTCTTCTTCAGGAAGTCCCAGATCTCGGGGGGCAGGTCGGCGCGACGGTGCGTGATGTCCCAGTCGTCGATCATGCGACACAGCTCTTCGCAGGGCCCGTCGATGAAGGCCTGTTCCTCGGCCGTGAGTTGCGGCGCCTTGGCGCCCAGCAGCTTCTGCCAGTCTGGCCGGCCGGTGAACAGCTCGCCGTCCCACCAGACGGTGCCGGCTTCCAGCGCTTCGCGCTCCGTGTCGGACATCGAGGGCAGCATGCGCCGGTAGGTGCGCAGGAACGGCCGGGTGACGAAGCGCAGGCGCAGTGCTGCGACGTTGAGCGCGGCCATGACGCCGAACGCGAGCCACAGCGTCACCAGCCAGGGCGTCGATGGCTCGCGTGCAACGGTGTATGCGGCGAGCGCGATGCCCGCGGCTATTGTCGCCGTGCGCAACGCAATGCGCTGATACGCCAGGTAAAGCGCGCCGCCGAAGCAGATCACGATCCAGAGTAAGGTCGTCACCGCAGCGTTCCTCGCCGTGTGGCAGGGCGAATTGCCCTGCGCTGAGCGCCGACTATGCCCCCGTTTGCTGCACCGCCGCAATATCCAGATTTGCCGATGTCCGCCCGGCCCTGTCGGTCGGCGGGACGGGCGCTGCAACGAGCCCCAGCAGCCCGTGGCCCACCCCTGCGAGCCACAAGGTCACGGCAGGACGAGGCGACTCACGAAATTCTCGATCACGGCGTGCATTTCGGCCGGATTCTGCTCCGGATTCCGCGCGGCGGTGACGGCCAAGCCGCTCCAGACCTGCATCAGGAGGCGGGCGCGCCGGGCCGCAATGTCCGGCGCCAGCCCCAGCCCCTGCTCGTCGCGGTCGCGGGCCATCCAGGCCTGCAGGGCCCCGAAGATGCGCTCGTCGGATTCGCGCAATACCGTGGCGATCTGTGGATCACGCGTCGCTTCCGCGCTCATTTCGAGGTAAAGCGCGGGACTCATCACTGAGGGGTCTCGTGCGAGCCACAGGCGGAACGTTTGCAGGATGCTCGCCGCCAGGTCGGCTGACGTGCGTAATTGCTCGATCTGTGCATGACCTTCCTGCAACTGGCGCTCGACAATGGCCCGCACGATCGCGTTCTTGTTATCGAAATAGCGGTACATCAGGCCAGCGCTCATCTGCGCCGTCTCGGCGATATTGGCCATGCTCGCCGCGTGAAACCCATGCTCGATGAAGCATTTGAGCGCCGCGCAAAGGATGCGGTCGCGCTGCGCTTCGGCGCGCGGCGTGGCGCAGGATCCGGCTCCAGCCATCATCGTGCGCCTTCCTGCCAGCCACCGCCGAGCACCTTGTACAGCGTCACCCGGTTCGACTGCTCCGCAAGCCGCGTCAGGATCAGCGCCTGTTCCGCGACGTAAAGCGTGCGCTGCGATTCCAGCCGCAGGAGGTAGCTGTCGCGGCCCGCGGCGTAACGAGCCTGCCCCAGTTCCTCGCTGCGCTGCGCCGCGCTCACCAAGGCCTCCAGGGCGACTCGCTGCTCGGCCAGCGTCGACGTGAGTGCCAGCGCATCGGCGACTTCGCGGAAGCCTTGCTGGATCGACTGCTCGTAGCGCGCCAGCGCGATGTCGCGGTCGGCCTGGGTGACTTGCAGGTTGGCGCGCAAGCGGCCGCCCTCGAAGATCGGCACCCGCACTTGGGGCACGAAGCTCCAGATCGACGTGCCGCCATCGAAGAGACTGGAAAGATCGTCGCTGGCGTAGCCGACCGCGCCAGTCAGGGTGATCGACGGGAAGAAGGCCGCACGCGCGGCGCCGATGTTCGCATTCGCGGACCGCATTTCGTGCTCGGCGGCGAGTACGTCAGGCCGCCGCAACAAGACCTCCGATGGCAGGCCGGCGGGCAGCGCAGCCAGCCCCGTGACTGGATCGCCGAAGCTCGTCGGCAGCAGGTCAGGCGCGACCGTCGCGCCGACGAGCAAATTCAGCGCGTTGCTGTCCTGCGCGACCAACCCCGAATACCGGGCGAGCTCCGCGCGCGCGCCTTCCACCAGGGTGCGCGACTGGCTCAGGTCGAGACCGGACACGGCGCCAAGCTCGTGCCGCTTGGACGTGATCGCATATGACTGCTCGCGCGTCGTCAGTGTCGCCCGCGCGAGCCGCACCTGTTCTTGATCGGCGGCGAGGGTCAGGTACGCGTTCGCGACTTCCGCGATGAGGCTCAACTGCGCGCTGCGCCGCACTTCCTCTTGCGCGAAATAACGCTGCAGCGCGGCGTCGTTCAAGCCGCGCACGCGCCCGAACAGGTCGAGCTCGTACTGCGTGACGCCTACGCTGGCGCTGTACGTCTCGGTCGTGCGGCCGGTGCTGTTGCCTCGCACCATGGCGCCCGAGGCGTCCACGCCCGGAACTCGATCCGCGCGCTGGATGCGGTACTCCGCACGAGCCCGCTCGACGTTGAGCATCGCGATGCGCAGGTCACGGTTGTTCGCGAGCGCCTGTTCGATCAGCGCCTCGAGCTTGGGGTCGGTGAAGAAGTCGCGCCAGCCCGTGTCGGCCGCGGCCTGCGGCAGCGATGCCGCGACCGCAGCTGTCGCAGCGTTGGACGGCGCAGCCGAGGTCGTCGGGGGCAACGGCCACTGCTCGGGCGTGCCCGGCGCCGCCTCGGGCAGCGTCGGCTCCATCACGTTGCACCCGCTCACGCTGATTGCGGCGGCGAGCACCCACCCGTAACTGAAGTTCTTACGCATGCGCGTCGCTCCCTTCGCCGCTGGGCGTCGAGTCGGTCGCACGGTGTCGCTTCTGCACGAGCAGTCGTTCGACCACGACGAAGAAGAGCGGGATGAAGAAGATGCCGAGCAACGTCCCGGCGATCATGCCGCCAAGCACGCCGGTGCCGATGGCGCGCTGCGCGCCGGAGCCTGCACCGGTCGCCAACGTGAGGGGCAGCACGCCGAGGCCGAACGCAAGCGAGGTCATGAGGATCGGGCGCAGGCGATCACGCACCGCACGCATCGTCGCCTCGACCAGCTCCATGCCTTGTTTCAGGTTCTCGGTCGCGAAAGCGATGATCAGGATCGCGTTCTTGCTGGTCAGGCCGACCGTGGTGAGCATGGCCACCTGGAAATAGACGTCGCGTTCGTAGCCACGCAGGGTATTCGCGAGCGCGGCGCCGAGGATGCCCAGCGGCGCGACCATGAGGACGGCGGTCGGGATGGTCCAGCTTTCATACAGTGCGGCGAGGCACAGGAAGACGAACAGCAGTGACAACGCGTACAGCAGCGGCGTCTGTGCACCCGCCTGCCGCTCTTGATAGGAGAGCCCGGTCCATTCGACGCCGAACCCCGTAGGCAGCTGGCCGACGAGGCGTTCCACCTCGGCCATCGCCTCGCCGGTGCTGACGCCCGGTGCGGCCTCGCCCTGGATTTCAGTGGCTGAAACGCCGTTGTAACGTTCGAGGCGCGGCGAACCATACCCCCAGCGCGATTGCGCGAACGCAGCGAAGGGCACCATCTCGCCTTCCTTGTTGCGCACCGACCAGAGTTTGAAGTCTTCCGGCGACATGCGGTACGGCGCGTCGGCCTGCATGTACACCTGCTTGACGCGCCCACGGTCGACGAAGTCATCGATGTACTGGCCGCCCCAGGCCGTCGACAACGTCGCGTTGATTTCGTCGACGGAGAGCCCGAGCGACGTCGCGCGCTGCTTGTCGACGTCGATGTGGAACTGCGGCGTGTCGTCCTGGCCGTTGGGGCGGACGTTCGCGAGCAGCTTGCTCTGCGATGCCAGGCCCAGGAACTGGTTACGTGCGCCCACCAGTGCCGCGTGACCGAGGCCCGCGTTGTCCTTGAGATAAAAGTTGAAGCCGGTGGCGAGGCCGAGTTCTGGAATCGGGGGCGGAGCGAATGCGAACGCCATCGCATCCTTGATCTGCATCAGGGCGCCCATCGCGCGCTGGCTGACCGCCTGCACGTGCAGGGCGTCATCGGTGCGCTCGTCCCAGGGCTTCAGGTTGATGAAGAGCGAACCGGTGTTCTGGCCGCCACCGCCAAAACTGAAACCCTGCACGGCGAACACGGACGTGACCGCTTCCTTTTCGTTTTCGAGGAAGTGCCGCTCGACCTTCTCGATCGATTGCATCGTTCGCTCCTGCGTGGACCCCACCGGCGCCATCACCTGCGAAATGATGTTGCCCTGGTCTTCGCCCGGCAGGAATGCGCTTGGCAGTCGCAGGAACAGCACGCCCATCACCAGCAGCAGCGCGACGAAAATCGCCATGAAGCGCCCGCTGCGGGCGAGCATGTGCGTGACGCCGTTGCGATAACGCTCGCTGTTGCGCTCGAACGACCGGTTGAACCAGCGGAAGAAGCCCTTCTCGCCGTGGTGCTCGCCCTTCTTCAGTGGCTTGAGAAGCGTCGCGCAAAGCGCCGGCGTGAGCACGATGGCCACCAGCACGGACAGCGCCATGGCTGACACGATGGTGGCCGAGAACTGGCGGTAGATGACGCCCGTGGAGCCGCTGATGAACGCCATCGGCACGAACACCGCAGCCAGCACGATGCCGATGCCCACCAGCGCGCCCGTGATCTGGTCCATCGACTTGCGCGTCGCTTCGAGCGGCGACAGGCCTTCCTCGCTCATGACGCGCTCGACGTTCTCGACGACGACGATCGCGTCGTCGACCAGCAAGCCGATCGCGAGCACCATCGCGAACATCGTCAGCATGTTGATCGAGTAGCCGAGCACTGCCAGCACGCCGAACGTGCCGAGCAGCACCACGGGCACGGCGATGGTCGGGATCAACGTTGCGCGCAGGTTCTGCAGGAACAGGAACATGACCAGGAACACGAGAATCATCGCCTCGGCGAGGGTCTTCACCACCTCCGTGATCGAGGCGCGCACGAACGGGGCGGTATCGAACGGCACGACCGCTGCCATGCCTGGCGGGAATGAGGGCTTCAGCTCAGCCAGCGCTTTCTCGACGGCACGCGATGTCGCGAGCGCGTTGGCGCCCGTTGCCAGCGATACAGCCATGCCCGCGGCCGGCTGGCCGTTGAAGCGGCTCAGGAACTCGTAGGTTTCGGCGCCGAGCTCGACGCGGGCGACGTCGCTGAGCCGCAACGACGATCCGTCGGGATTGCTGCGCAGGATGACGTTGCGGAACTGCTCCGGCGTCTCCATGCGTTCCTGCGCGCTGATCGTCGCCGTCAGTTGCTGGCCTTCCACGGCCGGCGTGCCGCCGAGCTGGCCCACGGTCACCTGGGCGTTCTGCGCCTGCACGGCCGCGATGACGTCAGTGGTGGTCAGTTCGTACGTCGCGAGCTTGTTCGGGTCGAGCCATATGCGCATGGCATAGGGCGCGCCGAACACCTGGATCGAGCCGACGCCCGGCGCGCGACTCAGCGGATCGACGACATTGGCGATCACGTAGTCCGAGATGTCGGTGCGGCTCAGGCTGCCGTCGGTCGATACGAAACCCACGATCTGCAGGAAGCCGCTGCGCGACTTGGTGACGTTGAGGCCCTGGCGCTGCACCGCCTGCGGCAGCGACGGCAGTGCAAGCTGCAGCTTGTTCTGCACCTGCACCTGCGCGATGTCGGGATCCGTGCCGCTTTCGAACGTGAGCGAGATCGACGCGCGACCGCTGGCCTCGCTGCTCGACGAAATGTAGAGCAGGCCGTCGAGGCCCTTCATGTTCTGCTCGATGATCTGCGTGACCGAGTCTTCGACCACCTTGGCCGACGCGCCGGGGTAACTCGCGCTGATCGTGATCGAAGGCGGCGCGATGTCCGGATAACGCGAGATCGGCAGCTGCGTGATCGACAGCGCCCCCGCCAGCATGATGACGATCGCGATGACCCAGGCGAAGATGGGCCGGTCGATGAAGAAGCGTGCCATGCGCGTTCCGGCTCAGCGCTGCGGCTGCGACGCGGCGGCCGCGACGGGCGGTGCGGCGCCGGGCGCACCCGCTTCGGTCGCCTGCACGGGCACGCCCGGACGAATCTTCTGCAGGCCTTCGACGATCACGCGATCGCCCGCGGCCAGCCCGCTTTCGACGAGCCATTTGTCGCCGATCGCCCGGCTCACGACGACGGGCCGCACCTCGACCTTGCCGTCCTTGTCGACGACCATCGCCGTGGCGTCGCCCTTCGGATCGTGGGTGACGCCTTGTTGCGGCACGAGCAGCGCGTTCGCACGTTCGCCATCGCCAACGACGGCGCGGACGAACATGCCGGGCAGCAGCACGTTCGACGGATTGGGCACGACCACGCGCAGCCCGAAGCTGCCCGTGGTGGGATCGACGGTGACGTCCGAGAACGCCAGCTTGCCGGTCACATCGTATTCCGCGCCGTCCTCGAGCAGGATGCGGACCGGCAGGTCACGCGTCCCGGTGAGTTTTCCTGCGGCCATCGCGCGGCGCAGTTCGAGCAGCTCGGCCGACGATTGCGTCAGGTCCACGTACACCGGATCGAGCTGCTGCACGGTGGACAACGGGCTCGCCTGGTTCGCAGTGACGAGCGCACCCTGGGTCACCGCAGACTTGCCGATGCGGCCGCTGATGGGCGAAGTGATCTGCGCGAATCCCAGGATGACGTTGGCGCGTGCGACGGCGGCTCGTGCCGCCTTGACGTCCGCTTCGGCCTGGCGCAATGCGGCCTCCGCGTCTTCATCTTCCTGCTTGCTGACCGCGTCCACCTTGACCAGCTCGGCGCTGCGGCGCGCGTTCAGTTGCGCGGTGAACAGCGTCGCTTCGGCGCGCGCCAGGCTGGCTTGCGCGCTTGCGGCATCCGCGCGGTAGGTTGCGTCCTCGATCTGGTACAGCGGCTCGCCGGCCTTGACCCGACCGCCTTCGGTGAACAACCGGCGCGCGATGATGCCGTTGACCTGCGGCCGGACTTCAGCGACGAGGAAGGGCGCCACGCGCCCGGGCAATTCGCGCCGCAGCGTGACCGTTTCGGGAGCCAGGGTGGCAACCGTCACGGGGACCGCCCCTTGGCCTTCCGCGGGCGGGTCTTGCCGGTTGCAGCCCGCCACGCCTGCGAGCAATATCGAAGTGACGAGAATAGCTAACAAATTCAACGAGTTGTTTTTTTTCATGACCGGCTTGGTGCCGTGCGGCGCACGGGAGGGGGCGCGCACGGAAGAAATGAGGACGGCGAGAATGAACGCTCATTCTCAATCTGTCAAACTGAGTGTGTCAGTCGTCCGACGGCCCGAACAGGAGTAGGCCGTGGCCTGCGACAGCGCCTTCCGGCGTGGAGCGGCTGCAACGAAAACGGGCGATGGAATCGCTTCCATCGCCCGCTGTGAGTTCTGGAGCCTCCGGTGGAGGAAGTAGGCCCCTACCACTAACCCCTAGCCCCTAACCCCTAAAACAGATCCTTCACCCCATCCCGCTCTTCGAGCAGCTCCTTGTGGGTCGCGTCCATGCGCGCGCGGCTGAACTCGTTGATCGCCAGTCCCTGCACGATCTGGTACTTGCCGCCACTGCACGTCACGGGGAAGCCGTAGATCACGCCCTCCGGAATGCCATAGCTGCCGTCCGACGGCACGCCCATCGAAACCCAGTCGCCCGCCGCCGAGCCGAGCGCCCAGTCGCGGATGTGGTCGATCGCGGAGGACGCAGCCGACGCAGCGGACGATGCGCCACGCGCCTTGATGATCGCGGCGCCGCGCTGCTGCACGACCGGAATGAACGTGTCCGCGTACCAGGCCTGGTCGACCAGCGAGAGCGCGGGCTTGCCCGCGACCGTCGCGTGATGCAGGTCGGGATACTGGGTGGCCGAATGGTTGCCCCAGATGATCACCTTCTTCAGGTCGGTCACGTGCGTGCCCGTCTTCTCCGCGAGTTGCGACAGAGCGCGGTTGTGATCGAGGCGGACCATCGCCGTGAAACGCTTCGCGTCGAGGCTCGGCGCGTTCTTCATCGCGATCAGCGCGTTGGTGTTCGCCGGGTTGCCGACGACGAGGACGCGCACGTTGCGGTCGGCCACGGCGTCCAGCGCCTTGCCCTGCGCCGAGAAGATCTGCGCGTTGGCGAGCAGCAGGTCCTTGCGCTCCATGCCCGGGCCGCGGGGTCGCGCGCCGACGAGCAATGCGGCGTGACAGTCCTTGAAGGCGACCTTGGCATCGTCGGTCGCGACGATCTTGTTCAGCGTCGGAAACGCGCAGTCGTTGAGCTCCATGACGACGCCCTGCAGCGCGCCGAGCGCCGGCGTGATCTCGAGCAGGTGCAGGTTCACCGGCTGGTCGGGGCCCAGCATCTGGCCCGAGGCCACTCGGAAGGCAAGCGCGTAGCCGATCTGGCCCGCGGCGCCGGTGATGGCGACGTTGACAGGAGTCTTCATGGGAGGAGTTCTCGTTGATGTCTGTCCGGGACAGTCATTTTAACGCGCTGCAAAGGAGGCTTTGCCACAAAGAGGCGCCGCACCCGCATCTGGCCTATTGCATTTGAGTTGGTGTTGTAGTTAACTACAACACCAAGTAGCCATACGGAGAGATGAGGTAGTCGTCATGCGCAAGTCGGACCGGATCCTGCTCGCGGGTATCGCCGTTCTCGTCGGCCTGGTTGCAGGCTACGCGATGACCTCGAGGCCTGTGCAGCAGCGCGCCGTCACTCCATCGATATCCGACGTGCATCCGGTCAAGGCAAGCATCCGCTTTCCTACGGCTTTCCTTTAAGAGGGCGCCCCCGGGTGTTCTGCTACAGTAAAGCAGCGCATCACCTTCCGCCGCATCAACCCAAGGCATGGACTCCACCTGGAACGACAACCAGCCGATCTATCGTCAGCTCCGCGACAAGGTGGTGGCGATGATCCTCGAAGGCACCCTCGCCGAGGGTGATGCATTGCCATCGGTGCGCAGCGTGGCGGCCGAGCACACGCTCAACCCGCTCACGGTGCTGAAGGGTTACCAGCAACTGGTCGACGAAGGGCTCGTCGAGAAACGTCGCGGCCGGGGCATGTTCGTCACGCCGGGCGCGCGGGTTCACCTCATGCGCGACGAGCGCGAGAAGTTTCTCGTCACCGAGTGGCCGCGCGTGCTGTCCACGATCGAGCGCCTGGGCCTCGACCCGGCCACGCTCCTGAAGAAATAATCGCTTCAGCCCGACCGGACGGGCAGCAACGACGCATCGATCTTCGCGGCTGGCTGCGCCACGATCGTCGGCGGCAACAACTTGTACATCACCGGTGTCACCAGCCGTCCGAGCAACGTCGACGAGATCAGGCCGCCGATGATCACGATCGCCAGCGGCGAGTAGAGGCCGGAACCCTGCAGCGCGAGCGGCAGCAGGCCGCCGATCGCCGTGGCGGACGTCAGCAGGATCGGCAGGAAGCGAATCTCGCCGGCCTGCGTGATCGCGTCATCGAGCGCCACTCCCTGCTCACGCAACTGGTTCGTGAAGTCGACGAGCAGGATCGAGTTCTTGATCTCGATGCCGATCAGCGCCACCAGCCCGATGGTCGCGGTGAATGACAGGTCGTAGCCCGTCACGAACAAGGCGATGAATCCGCCTGCCATGCCCAGCGGGATGACGCCGGCCACGATCAGCATCGAGCGGAAGCTGCCGAACTCCAGCACCAGCACTGCCAGGATGCCGAACACGGCGACCAGCACGGCCGTGCCGATGCCGCCGAAACTCTCCTGCTGCGCCTCGAGTTCACCGCCGGCGCGGATCGAATAGCCCGGTGGAAGGTCGAGCTGGCGCAGGTTGACCAGCACGTCCCGCGTAACTTCGGCCACGTTGTGGTCGGCCGTCGGATACGCCGTCAGCACGAACTCGCGCAGGCGATCGTGGCGACGGATCGCGCTCGGCGCCGTCGAGAACGTGGGATCCGTCAGCTGCCGCAGCGGCACGGGCCGGCCACTGGCCGACGTGACCTCGATGTAGTCGAGCGCCTGCAGCGTCTGCCGTCCCTGCATGGGCAGGCGCAGCGTGATGTCGAACTCGTCGCCGTCCGTCTCGCGGAACTTGCCGACGTTCAGCCCCGCGACTGCAGCGCGCACCGTGCGGTCGGCCTCGACGGGCGCTACGCCGAACAGGGCCGCCTTGTCCGAATCGATTTGCAGGTCCAGGTCGGTGCGGAGACGGCGCGCCGGGTTGTCCACGTTGCGCGTGCCCTCGGTCGCGATCATGAGTTCCTCGGCCCGGTTCGCCAGCTGCTGCAACTGGTCGAGGTCGGGACCGACGATGGCGATCTCGATCGGCGCGTTGATCGGCGGGCCGTTGCGATAACTCTCGACGATGATGCGGGCGCCTGCGTAGTCCGCAAACGCCTGCCGCAGGTCCTCGAGCAGTTGCGGCGTCGAGCGCGGATCGAAGCGCTGCAACTCGACGAACACCTCGCCGACGTTCGCCTTCGTCTCCTCGGGGAAGATGTTGTAGTACACGCGCGGATTGCCGCGGCCCACGTTGGCGAAGACGTGCTTCACTTCCTCGTGTCGCTGCAGCTCGGCCTCGACGAAGCGCACCGCGCGATCCGTCTCGGCGAGGCTCGCTCCCGTCGGCGTTTCGACGGCGATGCGGAACTGCGGGATGTCCGCGTTTGGGAACAGGCTGAATCCCAGCAAAAAGGTGAGGCCGAACGACGCCAGCACGAAGGCCAGCGCCGCGAGCAGGGTGCGCCTGGGCGCGCCGAGCGCGACGCGCAGCGCGGGGCCGTAGACGCCGTGGATCACGCGCATCAGGCCCTGCATCGCCCGGTTGCCCTCGGCGCCGTGTCCGTCCGCCCGCAGTATCCGGCTGGCCAGGAACGGGATCACCGTCAGTGACACGAGCAGCGAAGCTCCCACGGTGAACAGCACGGCCGCTGGCAACGAGCGGATGAAAATGCCCGCGCCCTCCGGCAGGAACAGCAGCGGCAGGAACGCGAACAGCAGTGTCGCGGTGCAGCCGATCACGGCCATTGCAATCTGGTCGGTTGCGGTGATGGCCGCCTCGATGCGGGAGTAGCCGGCGCGCAGGTAACGCTCGATGTTTTCGACCACCACGATCGAGTCGTCGACGAGCAGTCCGAGCGCCAGCACGAAGCCCGCGATCGACAGCTGATTCAAGGAGAAGCCGGTGAAGTAGAGCGCGGCGAGGCCGATCGACAGCGACAGCGGGATCGAGATCATCACCACGCTTGCCGCGCGCAGCCCCAAAGGAATCAGCGTGAGCAGCACCAGTGCAATGGCGATGCCGAAGTCGAGCGCGAGCCGGTCGAGTCGATGCTTGACGTTGCGCGTCTGGTCGAAGCCGCGCTCGAGCGTGACATTGGGCGGCAGCGTCGCCGCAAAACTGGCGAGCGCCGTCTCGATGCCATCGCGCACGTCGAACACGTCGACGCGATCCTTGGCGTTGGCCGTCACGAAGATGGCGCGCTGTCCGTTGTAGCGGCCCACGTACTGCTGTTCGCTGGTGTCCCAGCTGACGGCGGCGATGTCGCGCACACGCACCACCTGGCCGCCGCGGCTGGCGACCACGGTGGCTGCAATCTCGTCGAGCGAGTCGTAGCTGCCCGACGTCTTGAGGTTGAACTTGCGCTGGCCCAGGTCCACCGAGCCGCCGGGAATGGCGGCGTTCTCGCCGCGCACCGCAGCCTCCACCTGGCCGAGCGAGACGCCCGCGCGACCCATGCGCTCGAGATCGATCGCGATGCGCACCTCTGGCTTGGGCAGGGCGAAGACCTCGCTGCGACGCACGCCGGGCAAGGTCTCGATCTGGTCGCTCAACGCCCGTCCGAGCTCATCGAGTTCGCGATACGTCGCATCCGCGCTCACCAGCGCGACCTGCATGATGTTGACCAGGCCCGAGCCGGTGCGCCGCACCTCGAGGTTCGCGATGTCGGCCGGAAGCTCGCTGCGAACGCGGTTCACTTCGCGGACGACCTCGTCGTACTTCTCGTCCGCGTCCTGGTCCCACTCGAACTCGACCTGGATGATGCCGACGCCGTCGAGCGAGCGGCTGTCCATGCGCTTGATGTCGTCGAGCTCGCTGATCGCGTCCTCGAGCGGATCGACGATCAGGCGTTCGATGTCGGCGGGATCGGCGCCGGGATAACTGACGACGACGATCGGCACCGGCGAATGGAACTCCGGATCCTCCGCGCGCGGAATGTTCTTGAGCGTGCTGTAGCCCATGCCCAGCAGCAGGCCGAACAGCAGCAGCGTGAACTGCCAGCGACGGACGGCAAATTCCCACAGGCGCATGGCAGCTCAGCCCCGGTCGTCGCTGTCTTCGCTGACGACACGCACGGCGCGGCCATCGGTGAGCCACGCCGCGCCGTCGGTGATCACGGCATCGCCGCTCACGAGGCCGGCGGTGACCACGACCTGCTCGCCGAGCAACGGCCCCAGCGCAACTTCCCTGCGGTGCGCGATCATCTGCTTTCGATCGAGGACGTACACCGTCGCGCGGTTGCCATCGGCTTCGACCAGCGCCGAGACCGGCACCACGGTGGCGCTGTCCGCAACGTCCGGCAGTGCGGCCAGCGGCAACGTCACCTTGGCGACGAGGCCGCGCGCGAAGCGTGCGCCGTCCGGCTGCACCTCGATCTCGACTTCGAAGGTGCCGGTGATGCGATCCGCCGCCGCGCCGATGCGCGTGACCTTGCCCGCAAACACGCGGCCTGGAAACGCATCGAACGTGACCTCGGCTGCCGCGCCCGTATCCAGGCGGACGACGTCTCGGTCGGACAGGGCCGCGCGAACCACCCAGCCCGAGCTGGTCGAGCCGAGCACGACGACGGATTGCCCGGGCTGCACCAGTTCGCCAGCCTCGACTGTGCGTTCGAAGACGATACCGTCGGCCGGCGCTTCGATGCGGGCGAAACGCGCGTTGAAGCGCGCTGCGTCGAGGCTGGATCGCGCCACGTTGTAGGCAGTGGTCAGGTCCTGCACCTGCTCTTCGGTGGCGACTTCGTCGAGGCGCAGCTGGCGGGCGCGCTCCAGGTCGCGGCGTGACTTCTCGACGCCTTCGGCGGCCTGCGCCACCGACGCATCGACCTCCGTGCTCTTCAGCTCCGCCAGCACCTGCCCCTTGCGTACGATGTCGCCGGACTCGACGCTGACCGAGTCGACGACCCCGCCCACCTTGAACGAGAGGCGGATCTCGTCGCGCGGCGCGAGCGCACCCACGGCACGTGTCTGCGCCGTCACTTGCACGCTGGCGGCTGGCACAGTGCGCACGGCCGCTGGCTGCGCGGCAGTCGTGGTGGTCGCCGGCTTGTCGCCGGTACCGCATGCGCCGGCGGCCAGTGCCAGCACGACCACCACAGCTGCAATCCGTTCCCGCTTCATCGCCGCTGCTCCTGGTCCATGCGACGCGCATCGCCGATGGAGAATTCGAGTTCCGCGAGGCGCGCGAGATACTCCGCGCGCACCCGTGTGACGTTCAGTTGCGCATCCGTCTGCGCCCGCCGTGCATCGATGAACTCAGCCTGGTTGACCTGGCCGAGATCGCGCTTGCGGCTGATGATCGTGAACGCACCGCTCGCGGCTTCGGCGCGCTTCGCGGCCGTGTCGAGCGACGCTTCGGCGACGCCAAAATTCTCCAGTGCCTGCTGCACTTCGAGCCGCACGCGCTGCCCGGCCAGCTCACGGTTCGCGCGCAGCGAGTCGGTGAAGGCGCGAGCCTCACGCAGCGCGGCCTGGTCGGCGCCGCCGCGAAACGCGTTGAAGCGCAGCACCAGCGAGGCGAGGACGTACCGATCTTCGTCGGCAAAGCCGTACTCGGTGCCCTGGATGCCAGCCTCGGCGCCAAACGCCAGTGACGGCTTGAACGCCGCGCGCGCGAGGTCCTGCTGGGCTTCGCCGACGGCGATCGCGGAATCGAGGCTCTGCAGTTCCTGCCGCCGCTGGCTCGCGACGTCCTGCAGCTGGCGCAGGTTGACCTGCCTTCCAGCCAGCACCGCGAGCAACCGCGCGCGAAAGCGTTCGATCGTGTCGGCGTCCAGCGTCGCCACGGGCAATGGCTGGTCAAGCGGGGCATTGCGCAGCAGGTTGACGTAGCTCTGGGCGATACGCGTGCGGCTCGCCGTGGCCAGCCGATCCTGCTCGATCTCGAGCACGTCGGCTTCGGCGCGGTAGACGAGGTCGCGCGTGACCTTGCCATTGCGATACAGGCTCTGGTTGGCGCGCAGGTTCTCCCGCGTCGCCGCGAGCGTTGCATCGAGCACGGCGACGGCCTGCTCGGCCGCGATCCAACGGTAGTACGCCTGCTTGACGTCACGGATCACCTGCGACCGCAACGCGGCCAGGTCCGCTTCCGCGCGCGCTGCATTGGCACGTGAAGCCGCGACCGCCGGTCCGATACGCGGTTCGTAGATCGGCTGCTCCAGCACGAGCTTCGTTTCCTGCTCTTCCTCGCGCAGCAGCGCGATCGATTCATTGCGCACGCGCGGAAAGCGCGCGGGCTCGCCCTGCGCCAGCAGCATCTCGTCGAGCGTCGCGTACACCGGGTTGAGCAGGTCGCCCACGGGAAACTCGATGGTGCGGCCGCCATCGGCGACGCTGTAGCGCGCCGCGAAATCGATCACCGGCAGGTAACGCGCACGGGCCTGGTCCAGTGCGGCCAGGCGCTGCTGCACCGATGAGCCCGCGGCGCGCAGGTCGAGGTTGGCGACCAGCGCTTCGTCGATCACCCGTTGCAGGCCGGCTTCGATCGTGTCCGCCGGCTGCGCGGCCACGACTGCAACCGTCTGCGGCTCCGCCGCTTGCACGTGCGGCAGCAACTGGAACAGGCAGCAGACCGCCAGCATCCGCCGCGTGCGTCTCATGGCTTGAGTGCCCGCAGCGCCAGGTCGAGTCCGTGCTCGATGAAGGCCTGCACCGGCGTTCCGCCGCGCACGATCTGCGGCCCTTTCGACGAGGCGATCTGGATCATGCCGTGCGTGAACGCCCACAGCGCCAGCGCGGTGACGAACGGGTCACCGAGGTTGGCGCGGATGGTGCCGTCGGCGACGCCGCGGTTCAGCGATTCGACGATGACCTCGTGCACGCCGAAGCCGGCCGCTTCGCAGGCCGCTTCGTTGCATGGAGCCGGGCCGGCCTGGTGCGCCGTCTCGGCGTGCGCCTGGTAGCGCGCGCACGCGTCGAAGTAATGCGGCGTCTCGACCGAGAACGCGAGGTAAGCGCGGCCGATGGCCTCGACCTGTGCGAGCCCGGTGGCATGACCTTCGCGCGCGGCCATGAAGCGGCTGCGCAGTGCCTCCAGCGACCGCTCGACCAGCGCCAGGTGCAGGTCGCCCTTGTCCTTGAAGTACACGTAGAGCAGGGCGCGGCTCAGCCGGGCCCGGCGCGCCACCTGGTCCATGGTGATGCCGTCCCAGCCCGTCTCGGCATACAGCGCCTCGGCGGCATCGATGATTTCCGCGCGACGTCGGTCTTTTTCTTCCTGGCGGCGTTCGATGAGGTACGACATGGTTGGCATCGTGTCATTCGATTGACACAGTGTCAACGGCTGTACGTATGTTTAACGTAACGCTCTACAGCGCATGCACTTCAGCCCATGAGCAGCCGGCTTTCGGCCTGTTCGACGTCCTCAGGGCGGCCCCACAGCACCAGCACGTCCCCGTCCTTGAGGCGGGTTTCCGGGTCGGGGTCACGGCCCGTGATCCCTTCGCGGCGGATCGCGGTGACTTTCACCGGCCCGCGGTCGAGCGCCAGCTCGCGGATGGTCTGGTTCACCGCATGGGCGCCCGGCGGCAGCACGACGGTGTAGAGCTGTTGCTCGTTCGCCCGGTCGTCTTCGACGGTGGCCGGGGCGCGGGGATCGCGACGCTGGAAGACGCTGCGCAGGATCGCGTAGCGCTCGTGGCGGATCTGCTCCGTGGTCTCGAGCACCTCGGCCGGCGGCACCCGCAGGAACAACAGCACGTGCGAGACGAGCGCGAGGCTCGTCTCGAAGATACCTGGCACCACCTCGGTGGCGCCCGCCGCCTGCAGCGGCTCGAGGAACTTGTCGTCTTCGGTGCGCACGAGCACGGGGACGTCGGCGCGCAGGCGTCGCACCGCCCGCACGATGCGCACGGCGGTTTCCGGCTCGTCGAACGAGATGACGACCACCGAGGCATGGTCCAGTCCCAGTGCGCGCAGCACTTCGGGATGGGTCGCGTCGCCGTACACCACGGGATCGCCCGCCGTGCGGGCGTCGCGCACGCGGAAGGGATCGAAATCGAGCGCGATGTACTCGAAGCCGCGCCGCTCCAGCACCCGCGCCAGGTTCTGGCCGACGCGGCCGAAGCCGCACACCATGACGTGCTCGCGTCGTGCGATTTCGCGCGTGGCGACGGTTTCCAGCGCGACGTCGGATGGCTTGGCGGGCGGGCGGCGCAGGATGCGATCCGCGATGCGGCCGTTGTAGCGCACCAGCAGCGGCCCGAGCAGCATGCTGAGCGCAACGGCGGTCAGCAGCGCCTGCACGATGCGCGGATCGACCGCGTTGCCGCGCAGCAGCACGGTGAGCAGCGCAAAACCGAACTCGCCGCCCATGCTGACGGTGATGGCGGTGCGCAGGGCCTTGCGGCTGTTGGGCACGAACTGACGCACGATGCCCGTCACGATCACCGTCTTGACGGTGACCAGCACCACGAGCAGCAACAACACCAGCGGCAGCTGCGACAGCAGCAGGCGCAGGTCGAGCAGCATGCCGACGGAGACGAAGAACAGCCCGAGCAGGATGTCCTGGAACGGCTTGATGACGGCTTCCGTCTGGTGCTTGAACTCCGTCTCCGCGAGCAGCATGCCGGCGAGGAAGCCGCCCAGTGCCATCGACAGGCCGAGCCGATCCGTGGCCCAGGCCGCCAGCAGCGACACGAACAGCACGGTCAGCGTGAAAGTCTCGGTGCTGCGGTGGCGGGCAATCTCGCGAAACAGCGGCCGCAGCAGCCAGCGGCCCACCACCAGCACGATCAGCAGCGCCAGCAGGCCGCGTCCCGCCATGCCCAGCAACCAGAGCCCCCCCGGCACCTCGCCCGACACGCTGAGCGCAGTCGCCAGCGCCAGCAACGGCGCGAAAGCCAGGTCCTGGAACAGCAGGATGCCCACGGCCAGCCGTGCGTGGGTTCGCGTCAGCTCGAGTTGGTCGCCGAGTTGCCGCAGCACGATCGCCGTCGACGACATGGCGAGTGCGCCGCCGATGACGATCGCGGCGCCGGCGCTGACGTCGAAAGCAGCTGCGAGCCCGCCGAAAGCGAGTCCGCACAGCAGCACCTGCAGGCCGCCCACACCCAGCACCTCGGACTTCATCGCCACCATGCGCGCGAGCGAGAACTCGAGGCCGAGCGTGAACACCAGGAAGACGACGCCGATCTCGGCGAGCAACTGCACCGAGGTGTCGCTGGGCACCAGGCCCAGCGCATGCGGCCCCAATGCCATGCCGACGACGAGGTAGCCGAGGATCGGCGGCAGCCTGAAGCGCCTCACCAGGCTCAATACGAGCAGCGAGCCCGCGAGCAGGATGAGAATCTGGCTGAGGAAATCGTGGGCCATCGGATCTCACGCGGCGGATGAGCCGATGCTAGCATTCCAACGAGACAATCCCGTTCGTGGAGACCGCATCGATGACTGCCGGGGCGACAGCAACCGCCCGGCACCTCGGCCACCCTCATGCCGCGCCCCGCTGAATTCGATGCCCGCGTCGACACCGCCCAGGCGCACCTGACGCTCACGGGCGACTGTCGCGCCACGGACATCGAGGCCCTCGAATCTGCGCTGGGCACCTGGTCTGCGGCAGGCGCGCGCAGCCTCGACCTGAGCGGCGCCGGCAACTTCGACATCGGCCCGGCCTGGATCCTGAAGCGCGCCATGGCCGATGCGGGTGCGGCCCCGGCCCTGAGCGGCGCGCCACCTGCACATTTCACCTATCTCGACGAGCTGCTCGACGGCGCCAGCGCGCGCACGGCCGACGTCGCGTCACCGCCCGCGCAGCCGCCGGCACTGGTACGGCTGGGCCGGGGCATCGAGCAACGTGTCCACACCTGGTACGAAGCCCTCACGTACGGCGGGCAGTTGCTGGTCACCGCGGGTACCGCGTGGCGTTCGTGGAAGCGGCTGCGTATCCCGTCGATCGTGCGCCACGCCTACGAGACCGGGTACCAGGCCGTGCCGGTCGTCGCCGTCATCGCCTTCCTGATCAGCGTGATTTCCGCCTATATCAGTGCGCAGCAGCTGCGCCCGTACGGCGGCGAGATCTTCACCGTTGACGTCGTCGCAATCGGCGTGCTGCGCGAGCTGGGCGTGCTGCTCACGGCGATCATGGTCGCGGGGCGCACCGGCAGCGCCTACGCGGCGGAACTCGGCGTGATGAAACTCAACGACGAGGTCGACGCGCTCGAGTCGATGGGCATCAACCCGTACGAGGTGCTGGTGCTGCCGCGCATCCTCGGCCTCGTCATCGCCTTGCCACTGCTCACGATCGTCGCCGACTTCATGGGCCTGCTCGGCGGGGCCATGCTGACGCGCTACCTGATCGACCTGCCGTGGCCGCAGTTCTTTACGCGGCTGGACGAGGCGATCGGGCCGACCACGTTCTGGGCGGGCCTGGTCAAGGCGCCCGTGTTCGGCCTGCTGATCGGCCTGACCGGCACGCTGCGCGGCCTGCAGGTGCGCGATTCGTCGCGCGAACTGGGCCGCCTGACGACGGTGGCCGTGGTGCAGTCGATCTTCCTCGTGATCTTCGCCGACGCGCTCTTTGCCATCTTCTTCCTCGAGATCGATTTCTGATGGCAGCAGACGCACCTGCAGCGATCATCTCGGTGCGCGACGTGGTCAATCGCTTCGGCACGCAGACCGTGCACGACGGCGTGTCGTTCGACGTGCATGCCGGCGAGGTGTTCGGCATCGTGGGCGGCTCGGGCAGCGGCAAGTCGGTGCTGCTCAAGACGATGCTGGGGTTGCGCAAGCCCGACTCAGGCTCGGTCGAGGTCGAAGGGCGCGACATCACGCAGATGTCCGAGCGCGACCTGCGCGCCGTGAAGCAGCGCTACGGCGTGACGTTCCAGCACGGCGCGTTGTTCACGTCGCTGACGGTCACCGAGAACGTCATCCTGCCGCTGGTCGAGTCGCTGCGGTTGCAGGAAGCCACGCTGCAGAGCCTGGCCGAGCTGCGCCTGCGCATGGTCGGCCTGCCGGTCGAGGCGGGTGCAAAATTTCCAGCGCAGCTGTCGGGCGGCATGATCAAGCGTGCCGCGCTGGCGCGCGCGCTGGCGCTGGACCCGGTCCTGCTCTTCCTGGACGAGCCCACGGCGGGTCTCGATCCGATCGCCGCCACGGCCTTCGACGACCTGGTGCTCTACCTGCGACGCACGCTCGGGCTGACAGTCGTCATGGTCACCCATGATCTGGACACCCTTGCACGGACATGTGATCGTGTCGCGGTGCTCGTCGACCAGAAAGTCATCGTGGATACGCTGCCCGGCATCGTCCGGAACGAACATCCCTGGATCCGTGAATATTTCCACGGCGCGCGCGGTCGCGTGATCGCAGGCCAGGGCGGGGCGGCCGACCATGGAGCGTGACGCCCGCTACGCAACGCTCGCCGTGTTCGCACTCGTCTGCGTGGCGGCGGCCTTCGCCTTCATCTGGTGGTACTCGGGCCGCGGCGACCAGCGCGATTACCAGACGTACGAGATTTATTTCCAGGGCACGGTCAGCGGGCTTTCCAAGGGCAGCCCGGTGCGCTACCTGGGCGTGGACGTGGGTCGCGTCACGGCGCTCGGCGTCGACAAGCTCGACGCGGGCCGCGTCAAGGTCGTCGCAGACATCGATTCGACCGCCCCGATCACGGGCGCGACGCTGGCCAAGCTCGGCCTGCTCGGCCTCACGGGGCTGCTCTACATAGACCTGCAGGAAGACCCCGATGTGCCCGCCTCGCGAGCGTTGCAGCAGGGCGTCGCGCACCCGGTGATTCCGGCACGCAAAGGCACGATCGAAGCTTCCGCCGAGCGGCTGCCCGAGATTCTCGGCCAGGCGACGTCGGTGCTTGCGCGCATCGAGCGCGTGCTCTCCGACGAAAACGTCCGCTCGCTGTCGCAGACGATGGCCAACATCGAACAGGCGTCGGGCGACCTCCCGGCCACCATGTCCGAGGCGCGCGCGCTCGCCGCCGAATTGCGCAGCATTTCGGCATCGACGCTCGCGCTGACCACCACGCTCAACCAGACGCTCACCAGGACACAGCCCGACCTCGAGGCCACGCTTGCCAGCGCACGCGTCGCCTCGGACAAGCTCGCGAAAGCGGCCGAGGGACTCGAGCGTGCGCTGAACGCCAACGAAGGCGGGCTTGGACGCGCAGCCGGGGCCAGCGTGGCCGAGCTGCAGCAACTGGTCGTCGATGCGCGTGTCGCGAGCAACGAAGTGCGCGAGCTCGCGCGCGTGCTGCGCGAACGGCCCTCCAGCGTCCTGTTCGAACCGAAGGCGACTGGCGTGGAGATTCCGCGATGAAAACGGCGCTGGTCATCCAGGATAGGGCGAGGTCGAGGAAGCTGCCGCGGATCGCGCGCGCCGCAGCCGCGATGCTGGCCGTTGCCATGGCTGCCGGATGCACAGGCAACCTGCTGCAATCCGACGCACCGGTCCCCGACACTTTCCGGCTCGCGACCGCACCGCCGGCTGCAATGGCGGATGTCACCGCGCTGCCGCTGGCAGTGGTCGTGCAGCGGCCTCGCGCAACCGCGGCGCTGGATACCGATCGCATCGCCATCAGCGCGGCCGGCAATCGCTTCGACTATTACAGTGCCGCGCTCTGGGCCGAGCCCGCACCGCAGATGGTGCAGCAACAGCTCGTCAGCGCCCTCGCGGCCACCGGCCAGTTCGGCGGCGGGGTGTTCGCAGCGCCTGCGCGCGTGCCGGCCGAGCTGCTGCTCGACGTGGAATTGCGCCGCTTCGAGTCCGTGACGGCCAGCGCCAACGCCGCCTCATCCAGCGCGGCGCCCGTCGTGCATGTGCAGGTGCAGGCCAGCCTCATCGATACCCGGCGCAGCGTACGCGTGACCAGCTTCGTCGCGGAGGCCGCTGTGCCCGCAACCGAGAACAGACTGGCTGCCGTCATCGCCGCTTTCGAGCGCGCCAATGCGCAGGTCATGGGCGAAGTCGGCGCGAAAGTCCAGGCCGCTGCGGTATCCCTGCCGAAGCCGTAGTTTCGCGCGTCGTGGCGGTGGTGGCTGCGGGCCCAGGCAGTCCGCCCGCCACCAATAGCGAAAGCGAACCTGCGGAGGCTCCCGACACGCCTTATCGCGTACCGGGCGGTCGCTGCGCCGCGTTCAGGACTAGGGCTGGGCGCGGCCCGAGCGGGCAGGCTGTTTGGACTTCCGGTCGGCCGGCTGCTCGATGGCTTCCAGCAGCTCGGTGTCCAGCTCCGGAATTTCCGGCAGGCTCTTGGCGTCCTCGACCAACGGCTGCAACTGCTCACGCAGCTTCACCGACAGCTCGCGCAGGTCGCGATAGCGGCTCACCAGGGTGGCGCCATTACGCAGCACGTCCGCTGTCTTCTCATCTTGCTGGCGTTTCTCGGTGCGCAGCGCATTCAGCGCTGCCTCGACCTGGCGACGCGAATCCGCTTCTTCCTGCTTCTGCTTCTTGAGGGTGTTCATTTTCCGCAGGACATTTTCCGGCGTGTCGGCCAACGCCGTGTTGATCGCCTTGAGCGCTTTTTCGCGCTCGGTCAGGCGGTCGTTGACCTTCTGCAGCTCCCTCGCGGCGGCGGCGCGCTGGTTGACGACCTGCTGAACGGCGTCTTCTTGCGCGGCTTGCGCGTCGGCAGCAGCCTTCAGTGCCGCTGCCAGGCGCTCCTCGCTCGCGGCGACCTTCTTTTCGAGCGCAGTGATGGCGACCTTCGCCTCTTCCTTCGCATTGAAGAGGTCGGTATCCGCCTTGGCGGCCTTCTTGAGCGCACCTTCCAGTGCTTCTTTCAGCTCTTCCTGCGTGCACTCCGGGTTGAGCTTGAGCGCGTCCGTGGCCGCTCGCATCAGCATCTGCTTGCTGATGGCCAGCTCTTTCCAAACTTTCAATTGAAGGTCTTGCTGCGTTTGACTCACATCGTTCCTCACGGTCATGGAAATAGGAAATCGGGGTGGCGCATTGTAATCCAGAGTCGGGCAGGCCGCGCCGAGTCGGATCCGGATGCGTTCCGTGCGTCCAGATAGGCGGAAAGGCCCCTATTCTAGCCGATTCGCCCGCAGCTCACGCAGGGCGAGCCCGCCGAAAGGGCGGGAATCCTACAATCCACGCCGCGGCTGGCGGGAACGGCAGGGTCAACCCGGGGGTCGGGCGGGCAGGGTTTCCGCCGCCGGGCGCGCCGCCGTCAACCGACCAGCCGCCGCTCCTCGACCGTGCCAGTCAGCGTGTCGTCACCCAGGGTCAGGTACAGCGTTCGGTCGGACACCGCCAGATCGAAGCTCATGCGTCGGTCCAGGCGCGCGACGAAAGCAGCGAGCAGTTCGCGATCGACGGCGCAAATGCGCAGCGCCTCGGCCCGATGGATACGCTCGCCGGCCAGGCGCGCCAGCAATGCGTCCACGTCGCGATGCACGTACAAAGCCACGTTGGGAGCCGCTTTGGCCGCCTTGTGCAGTCGCAGCGCATCCGGCGCGCCCACTTCGATCCAGCACTGCAGCGCGCCGGTCAGGTCGCGCACGGTGATTGCAGGCTCCTCGACATCGGACAGGCCTTTCGAGAACTCGATGCCCTCGGTGTACTCGAGGCAATACGCGAGCAGGCGGGTGACGAGGTATTCGGCGGTTTCCGAGGGGTGACGGGCAACCCGCAGCGTCAGCGCCTCGTAGACGCCGCGATCGGCATCGTTGAGGCGCACCTCGAACACGTACATCGTCGCACCCAGCGCCACGGCTCACTCACCCTGTCGTATCGCAAGAAGCCGCTAGTGTGCGCGATGTCGCGGTGACGCGCTCGCCACCGCCACTTGCCGGGGAAAGGGATTCAGCGTGGCAACACGTCCAGGCGCTGCTCGAGTTCCGCGCGGTCGGCGATGATCAGGCAGCTTGCGGGCAGCACCGACTCGTCCAGTCCCAGCGCGCCCTGGCCGCCGATCCAGATCGGCACCGCAGGCCCCACCTGGTCCCGCAGCACGTGCAGTTGCGTGCCAAGCGACGGCACGCTCTCGAGAAAAACGACGCTGATCGCGATCAGGGCCGCGTCCACCTCACGCGCATAGCGCGCGATCTCCTCGGCGGGCAGGTCGGGCCCCAGGTAATGGATCTTGCAGCCGTGGCTCGCGCAGATCATCGCCGACATGAGCAACCCCAGCTCGTGCCGCTCGCCCGGCAGCGTGGCGAACACGATGGGCTGGCGCCGCGCACTGCGATCGAACGTCTCGACGATGAGTCCGACATGCTTGCGCACGCTGCTCGACACCATGCGTTCCTGCGCGATGGTGAAGCGTCCGGCGTGCCAGCGCTCACCCACTTCGCGCAGCAACGGTTCCAGCACCTCGTCGATCAGGCGCGCGGGCGAGAGCAGCGAGATGGCAAGCGTCAGCGCCTGTTCGCAGGCGGCTGTCGAGTAACTTTCTGCAGCCTCCAGGATGCGGGCGACGAACGCAGACGGGGCCGATACGGCGGCCGGGACCGCTCCGGACTGATGCAGCAATTCGACGAGCCCGGAGTCGTCCATCTGCACGAGTCGGCCGATGGGGTGGCCGCGCTCCGTGGCTTCCCGCAGCCGCCGCAACCGCAGGACGTCCTCCGGGCAGTAGAGCCGGCGGCCGAGGTCGTCGCGCTGCGGGGAAACGATGTGGTAGCGGCGTTCCCAGGCGCGGAGCGTCTCGACGGTAAGGCCCGTGGCCTGCGAAACGGCCTTGATCGAATACATACCCGGGATGTTCTCGGCGGCAGCCTGATTGGATTCAGCAGGCACGTGGGCTCGCCCGTGAGGATCAGGCCGGCATCTGCAGGACGGGATGCTCGCCGGTGGCCTGCCGTTGCAGCATCTCGAGGAAGGCGCTGCTGCTGATCGCGTCGCCGAAGAGGCGGCCCTGGCCGAGCTGGCAGCCGCTGTGGAGCAGGAAGTAACGCTGCTCTTCGGTCTCGATGCCTTCGGCGATCACCTGCAGCCCCAGGCTGCGTCCCATTTCGATGATGGTGCGGACGATCGTGGCGTCGTCGGGATCGATGGCGGCGTTCGTGACGAACGAGCGGTCGATCTTGAGCGTGCTGATCGGAAACTGCTGCAGCGCGCTCAGGCTCGAGTACCCGGTGCCGAAGTCGTCGATGGACAGGTGCACGCCCATCGAGCGCAGCTCGTCCAGCAGCGGCAGCGTTCGCTCCGCATCGAGCATGAGGGTCGTCTCGGTGATCTCGAGCTCGACGCACGATGCCGGCACGTTGTACTGCTCGAACACCGAGCGACAGCGTGGAATGAAACTGGCCTGGCTCAATTCCTTGAGCGACAGGTTGATCGCGACGCGACCGGGGTCGCTGACACTCTTTTGCCACGTCGAATAATCGATGCACACCTGGTTGAGCACCCAGGCGCCGATGTCGAGGATCAGGTGCGACTCTTCGGCAAGTGGAATGAACTGCGATGGCGCGATCTCGCCATGACCCGGCAGCCGCCAGCGCAGCAGGGCCTCGGAGCCCACGACCTCGCCACTGGCCAGGTCGACCTTGGGCTGGTAGTGCAGCACGAACTCGTTGCGCTCGAGCGCACGCCGCAACTTGCTCTTGAGCAGCAGTCTTTCGACGGCCGCGGCATTCATCTCAGGCACGTAGGAGACTTGGCAGTTCCGGCCCTGGCGCTTGGCGTGATACATCGCCGCATCCGCGTTGCGGATCAGGTCGATCACGTTGTCCGCGTGCTCAGGCACTATTGCGACGCCGATGCTGGCGGTGATGTCGATCTCCTGGCCCGGCAAGTGCACGGGCTTCGCGATCTCTGCGAGCACGAGTCGGGCGAGGTCGCGGCCCTGCGTGTGCCGCGCCTGCTCCCCTTCGATCGCCTCGGCAAAGACGGCGAACTCGTCGCCCGCCAGGCGGCCGGCGACAGCATCGCGCGGCAGCGAGCGGGACAGCCGCTCGCTCAGCGTCTCGAGCACACGATCACCGGTCTCATGGCCGAAGGTGTCGTTCACTTCCTTGAAGTTGTCGATGTCGACGTACAGCAGCACCAGGCCGCGACCCGCGCGCGTGCTGCGCGTGATGGCCTGGTGCAGCAGGTGCTGGAACTGCAGCCGGTTCGGCATCTTGGTGAGCGTGTCGAATCGTGCCAGGTAGCGGATGCGGCGTTCGGCGCGCTTGCGGTCGGTGATGTCACGCAGCACGAGGATGTGGCCGTGGTCGCCGCCGTCCTGCCGCTTGAGCGGAGAGACGTGGACCGACACCGGGATGGTCTGGCCCAGCTGCGTGCGGACCACAGTCTCGCCCGCCTCCCGCTTGAGGCGCTCGAGATTGAATGCAGCGATGTGCTCGCGCGCAACGAGGTCGCTGAAAGCCACGTCCGCGAGCTCGCGCTCGGGCATCCCGAAGAGCGTGCCAGCGGCTGCGTTCGCGGTCTGAATCCTGCCGTCCGGAGAGGTGACGAGCACCGCGTCGCTGATGCCGTTCACCACGTCGTCGAGGTAGTCGCGCGAGATGGTGGTGGCGGCGAGAGCCTGTCGCATCTGCTCGAGTGAATGCTCGAGCGCCGCGACTTCGGCGACGCCGCTGACGGCGACGGGTTCTGCCACCTGGCCGCGGCCAATGGACCGCGCGTTGTCCATCAGCGAAATCAGCGCCCGGTCGATGCGCGTCATGAGCAACAGGATCACGATCGCTGCGACCAGCGTGAGCAGTGAGCCCGCGATCACGATGTTGGTGACGCGGCGGTCGTAGCCCTCGACCATGACGAGCCGCAGTTGCCGGGCGGCGTCGTCGATCTCCGGGGTGATGCCCGCGAGGTACTCGAGCTGGCGCTCGGCCGCAACCAGTTGAGCATGCTCTTCCCGCTCGGCGAGATAGGTGGTCGTCGCAACTCCCGCAGTCAGCAGCGCCCCCACCACCAGCACGGCGAGGATGTAACGCAGCTTGAGTCCCGGTCCGACCATGGGTGCAGCTACTCCGAGCGCCGATTCCCCACCCTGCTTGCTTGCAGTATTTATTTTCTATGCGGTGCGACCGCCTGCGCGGCATCATAGCTGACCTCGACCCGGAGAACACCGATCGCATGAATGCGCTGGAACTGACCGGCTGCGCGCGCACCCACATCGTCGAACTCGACGTGCCGCGGTGTGCACTGCATTACGAGGTGGTGGCCGCGTTCCTTGCCATGCGCGATGCCGCAGCCGAGGCGGGGCTGCAGCTGGAGGCCGCCTCCAGCTTCCGTGATTTCGACCGCCAGCTGGTGCTCTGGAACCGCAAGTGGCGAGGCGAGCGGCCGCTGTACGACCGTGACGGGACGGCGCTCGATCCGGGCGGTCTCACCGATTCACAGCGCGTCGACGCCATCCTCGCGTGGTCGGCGATCCCGGGTGGCAGCCGTCACCACTGGGGCTCCGATATCGACGTGATCGATGCGGCGGCCCTGCCGCCCGGTTACCAGGTGCAGCTCGTGCCCGCCGAATACGCCACAGACGGCGTGTTTGGCCGGCTCAACTCCTGGCTCGATGGGAACATGGGCCGGTTCGGATTCTTCCGACCTTACGGTTCGGATCGAGGCGGGGCGGGCATCGAGCCCTGGCACCTGAGCTACGCGCCGGTCGCGCGCGACGCGGTCGAGGCGCTGTCGCTATCGGTACTGCGCGAGGCGATCGTGCGGAGCGACATGCTGGGCAAGGAAGTCGTGCTCGACCGGCTGCCCGAGATCTACACGCGTTTCATCCTCGCGGTCGACCCGCCTTCTTTACCTGGGCGTCGCGGAACGACTGCACTCGCTTGAGGAACCACAGCGGGAACCAGCGCTTGAGGCGCCACGCCCAGCGGTACTCGGGCGGCCAGACGACGTAGAGCTCGCCAGCGGCCGCGGCCGCCAGCAATGCGTGCGCCGCCTCGTCGGGGTCGTGGCCCGAGTTGTCCATGATGCGGTGGGCCAGCTGGTTCTCGGCGGGCGGTGCGCGCATGTGGTCGAGCAGGTGCGTGCGGAAGAACCCCGGCATCGCGCACGACACCTGGATGTCGGTGCCCGCGAGTTCGCTGGCCAGCGTCTCGCTCAGCGAA
This sequence comes from uncultured Gammaproteobacteria bacterium, assembly GCA_963846885.1. GTDB lineage: Bacteria > Pseudomonadota > Gammaproteobacteria > Steroidobacterales > Steroidobacteraceae > RPQJ01. The sequence continues at coordinate 82,533 of CAWJXS010000013.1, read as the reverse complement.
ATGACGCCGGCTTTGGTGGCGTTGTAGGCAGCCATCTGCGGAGCCGCCGCGAAACCGGCCGAGCTCGCCACGTTGAAGATCAGGCCCTTGCCCTGGCGCTTGAGCACCGGCAGCGCGGCGTGGCAGCCCCACACCACGCCGAGCAGGTTGATGCCGACGATCCAGTCCCAGTCGGCGGGTGGCGTGGCTTCCAAGGGGCCCGCGACGGCGACACCCGCGTTGTTGACGACGATATCGAGGCCGCCCTGGGTCTCGGCAAAGGCGCCGATCGACGCGCTGACGAACCCGTGTGCCGCCACGTCGCCCAGGAAGGGCATGACGCCTGTGGCACCCGCCTGCCGCAGCTTCGTCACGGCCTCACCGAGCGCGACCTCGTCCAGGTCGAGCACGCCCAGCTGCCAGCCTTCGCGGGCCAGGGCGTGGGCCATGGCAAGACCCAGTCCGCTTGCGGCGCCCGTGATGAATGCGCGCTTTGCCGCAAAGCGGCGGGACAGTAAGGTAGCGGGGGAGGCTTGTGTCATCCGGCCATGCTAGCGGGATGGCTGGCCACGCGAAACCTGAGTTTCCCGCAGCACGGGCGCACGGCAGAGGGCCAAGATTGCGCAAGGTTCACACGGCTGATTCGCTCATCGAGATCGCGCACCTGCGTAACGTGCTGGAGCAGGCAGGCATCGCCTGCCACGTCCGCAACGAGCGCCTGGGCGGCGTGGTCGGCGAGATTCCGTTCGTCGAGTGCTGGCCCGAGCTGTGGGTGCTGCGCAATGGCGACGCTCTGCGCGCCAGGGGCCTCATCGACCTGGCCGCGGCCACGCCGCACGAGTCGCACCCGGACTGGACTTGTCGCGAGTGCGGCGAACGTGTGGAGGGATTCTTCGACGCCTGTTGGCGGTGCTCGGCACCGGCTCCCGACGCCGATTGAACAGGGACACGAGACCCCGCATGCCAGCTTCGTCACTGACCATCGCCCGCCGCTTCAATGGGCCGCCTGACTCCGGCAACGGCGGCTACGTCTGTGGCGCGTTCGCCGTTGCCGCGGGAGCAGACCTGCGCGTGCGTCTGTTGGCGCCGCCGCCGCTCGACACTCCGCTCGCGCTGCAACGCGGCGACGCGAACAACTCGTGGGAGCTGCTGCACCAGGGCCAACGCATTGCGACAGGCGTGGAAGTGGGGCCGCTCACCCTCGATGTGCCGCGCGCGCCACCCTACGTGCAGGCGGTCTGGGCGTCGCAGCACTACTCCGGGTTCCGCGAGCACACGTTCCCGGATTGCTTCGTGTGCGGTCCGCATCGGCGGCGTGGCGACGGCATGCGCATTTTTCCAGGCTTGCTCGATTCCGGCATGGTCGCCGGGCCGTGGATTCCGGCGGACGACCTCGACGCGGGCGATGGCAAGGTGGCTGTCGAGTTCCACTGGGCAGCGCTCGATTGCCCCGGCTATTTCGCCGCGGTCGAGGACACACCGCGCGCGATGGTACTCGGCGAGATGCAGGCGCACGTGGACCGGCGCGTGCACGTAGGCGAAGCCTGCAGGGTGATCGGCTGGCGTATCGCAGCCGAGGGCCGCAAGCATCGCTGCGGCACGGCGATCTTCGACGAGGACGGCGAACTGTGCGCGCGGGCGCTGGCCACCTGGATCGAGATCGCGCGCTGACCTCCGCTGTCCCGCTGCTTTACCTCTCCCGCATCGCGGGAGAGGTCGGCCGCAGGCCGGGTGAGGGTCCCGGCGTCCAATCCGGCCTGTCCTGTCGCGCTTGGAAAGGCAGACACGCGCGCGCCAGGACAGGCCGGATCGAACGCCTGGCGTCACGCGGCTGAGCAAGTTGCCGGCCTGGGCGCCGTCAACTCGCACGCCGCACGCAGCCGGATCGAGGCGCCGCGGTCGACGTCTGCGTTCCGCCGCGCTCAACGTGGCATGCGCCGTGTCGTAAGCGGTCGATCCGGGACCTGCCCGCGAGCGCGTGTCTGCCTTTCCAAGCTCGGGGGCAGGTCCCGGATCGACCGCCTGCAACCGGGCGTGTCTGTCTTTCCAAGCTCGGGGGCAGGTCCCGGATCGAACGCTTGGCGTCGAGCTGCGCCGTACCTCGCCGCGCGGATTAGCGGCGCGCGAGCAGGACGGTCAACAGTCCGGCCGCGCTCAGCACCACGCCGGGCAACCAGTCGGTGCGGAACGCGAGCCACAGGATGCCGGCCAGGAGCACCGCGGCGCCGAGGATCGTCTGGTCGCGGCGGCGACCGCTCTCCCGGATCTCGCGTCGCAGTGCCTCCGAGGAATCCTGGTCGACGCGGATGCGTAGCGTGCCTTCCGCCGCCTTCTGCACGAACTGCTGCAGCAACTGCGGCAGCATGCGCACCGCCTCGGACAGGTCCGGCAACTGCCGGCGCAGTCCGTCGGCGATGTTGCGTCCGCTGAGCCGGTCGGCGCCCCACTCCTGCAGGATGGGCCGCGCCGTCTTCCACAGGTCGAGCTGCGGATAGAGTTGCCGGCCGAGGCCCTCGATCTGCAGCATCGTCTTCTGCAGCAGCAGCAGTTGCGGCTGCACGCGCATGTCGAAGCGCCGTGCGACCTCGAACACGCGCATCAGCACGGTGCCGAACGAGATCTCGTCGAGCGGCTTCTGGAAGATCGGCTCGCAGACCGTGCGCACGGCGCCCTCGAGGTCTTCGACGCGGACGCCGTCCGGCACCCAGCCCGAATCGATGTGCAGGCGGGCGACACGGTTGTAGTCGCGGTCGAAGAACGCGAGGAAATTCTCGGCGAGGTAGTGCTGGTCGCGCGCGTCGAGCGTGCCGACGATGCCGAAGTCCACCGCTGCGTAGACCGGGTTCTCGGGATCGTCCGTCTGGACGAAGATGTTGCCCGGGTGCATGTCCGCGTGGAAGAAATTGTGGCGGAACACCTGTGTGAAGAAGATCGCCACGCCGTTCTCGGCCAGTGCCTGGATGTTGGTGCCGCGCCGGCGCAGCTCGGCCATGTCGTTCACGAGCACGCCGTGGATGCGCTCCATCACCATCACTTCGGAACGGCAGTAGTCCCAGTACACCGCCGGCACGTAGAGCAGCGGCGAGCCTTCGAAGTTGCGCTTCAGCTGGGCGGCATTCGCCGCCTCACGCATCAGGTCGAGCTCGTCGATGATGGTCTTCTCGTACTCCTGCACCACCTCGGTGGGCCGCAGTCGATAGCCTTCTTTCGAGTAATCGCGCGCGAGTCCAGCGAGCACGAACATGACCTCGAGGTCGCGTTCGATTTTCTCGCGCACGCCGGGGCGCACGATCTTGACCACCACTTCCTCGCCCGAATGCAGCCTGGCGGTGTGCACCTGCGCGATCGAGGCGGCGGCGAGCGGCTGGTCGTCGAAGCGCTCGAACACTTCCTCGGCCGGCTTGCCGTACACGCGGGCGATGATCGCCTTGGCCTCGGCTACCGGGAACGGCGGCACGCGGTCCTGCAGCTTCGCGAGTTCATCCGCGATGTCGGGCGGCAGCAGGTCGCGGCGCGTCGAGAGGGCCTGGCCGAACTTCACGAAGATCGGGCCCAGTTCCTCGAGTGCCAGGCGGATGCGCTCGCCGCGCGGGCCGCCTTTCTTGCGCTCGAACCACGTGGCGGGCGACAGGTAGAACGCGAACCGCAGCGGGCGAAACAGGTGCGTCGCGAGAATGAACTCGTCGAGGCCGTGACGGACGAGCACGCGCTGGATCTGGAGCAGGCGGGTGGCGACGCGGAAGCGCATGAGGAAGGGGCTAGGGGCTAGGGGTTAGGGATTGGTCGGGCGCGAGCCGCTGCAGCGCACAGCGCACTACTTTACTTCGACTTGGGGCTGCTGCGGGATTCGGCGCGGGCGAGGCGGGCTTCGAACCGGTCGGCTGCTTCGCGCAACTGGTCGACGGCCTCCAGGAACTCCTCGACTTCGACCCGCGCGGGCACGTCCCGGCCTTCTTCCTGCAGGTACTCAGCCACGTTGGTCGAGAAGGAATCGGCTGCCTTGCGGCCCCAGTCGAAAAAGCCGCGGGCGAAGTTCGCGACCTGGTGGGCGGCGACATCCCCCACGACGCGCGACATTTCTTCCTCGAAATCCGGCTGGGCCTGCTGCAGCAGGTCGCGAAAGCGCTGCGCGACTTCGGCGTCACCTGCAATGCGGATCGACGAGCCGCGGAAGCGGTCTTCGGCGCCTGGCCCCACCAGCGACAACAGCGAAAGCGGCGAGCCCGTCAGGGTGGCGTCAGCCGCATTCTCGGCGCGCGTGTCGATCTCGACGTGTCCCGCGGCCACCCGGAAGGCCAGCGTGAAGGGCGTGCCTTCGAACTCGAGCGCCAGGGCGCGGCCCTCGAGCTGTTGCGCAAGAGCCGTCGCGCGCACGGACTGGGCGACGTTGCGATTCATCGCCGCCGACAGCTGCTCCAACAGCACGTTGAGGGGATTCGCGCTCAATAGCGGAACCCCTTGTGCAGCGCGACGATGCCACCGGACAGGTTGTGATACCGGCAGTCCTCGAGGCCAGCGGTCCGCATCATCTCGAGCAGCGTCTCCTGGTCGGGGAAGCGCCGGATCGACTCGGCCAGGTAGCGGTAGCTCTCGGGGTCGTTGGCGATGCGCGCGCCCAGCCACGGCAGCACGCTGAACGAATAGGCGTCGTAGACGGGCTTGAGGCCAGGAAACACCGGCTTCGAAAACTCGAGGATGAGCAGGCGGCCGCCCGGCTTCAGCACGCGCCGCATCGACGCGATGGCTGCCGCCTTGTCCGTCACGTTGCGCAGGCCGAAGCCGATCGTCACGCAATCGAAGGTCTCGTCCGCGAAAGGCAGGCATTCGGCGTTGGCGAGCGAGAACTGCACGTTGCGCAGCAGGCCGCGATCGAGCAGCCGGTCGCGACCGACCTCCAGCATCGCTGCGTTGATGTCGGACAGCACGACGAGGCCCGTGTCGCCTACCTGCGCGGCCATGCCGGCAGCGATGTCACCGGTGCCGCCGGCGACGTCGAGCGCGGCCATGCCGGGTCGCAGCCCGGTCTGGCCCAGCGTGTACCGCTTCCACAGGCGGTGCACGCCGGCCGACATCAGGTCGTTCATGACGTCGTATTTGTCGGCGACCGAATCGAACACGGCCCGCACGCGTCGCGCCTTCTCGGGTGCCGGGACGTCCTGGTAGCCGAAATCGACCGACGGGGTCGCATCGGCGGAGGCAGGGGCCTTGCTGGGAGGGGGTGAGGCGGTCATGAGACCCGCCATTCTACGCGGTTCCGTTGCCGCCGTCGGGCGGCGCGGCGCACGGTGGGCTCAGGCTTTCCTGTGCGCCACCTGCGTGGGGTAGGGAATGCCGAGCTTCGCCAGCCGTTCGAGGTACTGCTGCCACTTGGCCGCGTGGGTCTCGCCGAGCTCGTACAGGAAGCCCCACGTATACAGCCCCGTATCGTGGCCATCGTCGAAGGCCAGGCGGACCGCGTAGTTGCCGATCGGCTCGACGCTCCGGACCTGCACCTCGTGCTTGCCCAGTTGCAGCGTCTCCTGCCCCGGCCCATGTCCGCGTACTTCGGCCGATGGCGAGTACACCCGCAGGTACTCGAAAGGCAGCGCGTAGGTCGTGCCGTCGTCGAACGCCACCTCGAGCACGCGCGACTGCTTGCGCAGCTTGATCGAGGTTGCCGTGCGCGCTGCCCAGCGCGCCTTGTTGTCGTCGTCGTTGTCTGCCGCAGCGTTCACAGGATGTACCGAGCGAGGTCTTCATCCTGCGCGAGCTTGCCCAGGCTTGCGTCCACGTACGGACCGTCGATCACGAGTTCGGTGCCGAAGCGGTCGGACGCGTCGAAGCTGATCGCTTCCAGCAGGCGCTCCATTACCGTATGCAGCCGCCGCGCGCCGATGTTCTCGGTGCGCTGGTTGACGTCGAACGCCACTTCGGCGAGGCGGCGCACGCCGCTCGCGTCGAACTTGAGCGTGACGCCCTCGGTGGCGAGCAGCGCCGCGTATTGCGTGCACAGCGAGGCGTCGGGCTCGGTGAGGATGCGCACGAAGTCGTCGACCTTGAGCGCTTCGAGCTCGACGCGGATCGGCAGGCGGCCCTGCAGCTCCGGTATGAGGTCGGACGGCTTCGACATGTGAAACGCGCCCGAGGCGATGAACAGGATGTGATCGGTCTTCACCATCCCGTACTTGGTGTTGACCGTGCTGCCCTCGACCAGCGGCAGCAGGTCGCGCTGCACGCCCTCGCGCGAGACGTCCACTCCCGACACGGCATCCTGGCGCCGGGCGATCTTGTCGATCTCGTCGAGAAAAACGATGCCGTTCTGCTCCGCGTTGCGCAACGCCTGGGCCTTCAGTTCTTCTTCGTTGACCAGCTTGGCGGCTTCCTCGTCGGTCAGCAGCTTGAATGCCTCGCTCACCTTGACCCGGCGCGCCTTGGTGCGGCTGTTGCCCAGGTTGGCGAACATGCCCTGCAACTGCTGCGACAGCTCTTCCATGCCGGGGGGCGCCATGATTTCCATGCTCGAACCGGGCGCGCGCAGCTCGATCTCGATCTCGCGGTCGTCCAGTTGACCCTCGCGCAGCATCTTGCGGAAGCGCTGGCGCGTGTCGTTCTCCTTCGGCGTGGGCGGCGGCTCTTCAGCCGGCATCCCGAAGCCCATCGACGGGCCTGACTGCGAACGCGGACGGGGCAGCAGTTCGTCGAGCACGCGTTCTTCTGCAGCGTCGAGCGCGCGGTGCCGGACTTTCTCCATCTCGCTTTCGCGCGTCATCTTGACCGCGACATCGACCAGGTCCTTGATGATCGAATCGACCTCGCGACCGACATAGCCCACTTCCGTGAACTTGGTCGCCTCGACCTTGATGAACGGCGCATTGGCGAGACGCGCCAGGCGCCGCGCGATCTCGGTCTTGCCGACGCCGGTCGGGCCGATCATCAGGATGTTCTTGGGCGTGATCTCGGCGCGCAGCGGCTCGCCCACCTGCATGCGCCGCCAGCGGTTGCGCAGCGCGATGGCGACGGCGCGCTTCGCCGCGGTCTGGCCGACGATGTGCTTGTCCAGTTCCTGGACGATTTCGCGGGGGGTCATGGATGACATAGGGGGAGGAAGGGGGGAGGAAGGGGAGGAAGGGGAGGAAGGGGTTAGGGGCTAGGGGCTAGTCGGAATGCAGCGTCAAGATTCGATGGGTGGTGGCGACACCAGTGCAACCTAAAACAAGTTCCAGAGCCAGGGACTTGGACAGCGGGTGCGGATTACGTTCCGACTAGCCCCTAGCCCCTAACCCCTAGCCCCTTCTCCTCGCCCCTTCCTACAGTTCCTCAATCGTCACATTCCGGTTGGTGTAGATGCAGATGTCGGCGGCAATGCCCAGCGCGCGCTCTGCGATCGAACGTGCGTCGAGGTCGGTGTTCTGCAGCAGCGCCAGTCCCGCCGCCTGCGCGAACGGACCGCCGGAGCCGACAGCGATCAGGTCATGCTCCGGCTCGATCACGTCGCCGTTGCCCGAGATGACCAGGGTGTGGCCCTTGTCTGCCACGAGCAGCAGCGCCTCGAGGCGGCGCAAGCTGCGATCGCTGCGCCAGTCCTTGGCCAGTTCAATCGCGGCGCGTGTCAGGTTGCCGAACTGCTGCAGCTTCGATTCGAAGCGTTCGAACAGCGTAAAGGCGTCGGCGGTGCCGCCGGCGAACCCAGCGATCACACTGCCGTCGTGCAGGCGTCGCACCTTGCGCGCGTTGCCCTTCATGACGGTGTTACCGAGGGTGACCTGGCCGTCGCCGCCCATGGCGACGCGGCCGTCGCGACGGACGCAGAGGATGGTGGTGCCGTGGGGGTCGAAGGACATGGTGGGAAGGGGTTAGGAAGGCTAGGGGTTAGGGGTTAGTCGGAGGATTCGCTGCAATCTGATGCTGCTTGGCTTCGCGTCGACAAAGAGACCGATTCATCATGCCGCACTGTACTTCCGACTAGCCCCTAGCCCCTAGCCCCTTTCTTACGTGCCCGGGGATGGGCCGCGTCGTAGATGCGGGCCAGGTGCTGGAAATCAAGGTGCGTGTAAACCTGGGTCGTGCTGATGTTGGCGTGCCCGAGCAGCTCCTGCACGGCGCGCAGGTCCTGGGACGATTCGAGCAGGTGCGATGCGAACGAGTGCCGGAACATGTGCGGATGCACGTGTTCGGGCAGCCCCTGCAGCCGGGCCCAGCGGGCGATGCGTCGTTGCACGATGCGTGGGCCCAGCCGGCTGCCGTTCACTCCGACGAACACGGCCATCTCACCCACTGCCGCGATGGTCGCCCGCTCGGCGATCCAGCGCCGCAAGGCCTCGATGGCCTGACGTCCTACCGGCACGATTCGCGTCTTGCTGCCCTTGCCCACGACCCGCACCGTGCGATCGCGCAGGTCGAGGTCCAGCAGGTCGAGCCCGAGGAGTTCCGACAGTCGCAGGCCAGACGAATACAGCAACTCCATGATGGCCTTGTCACGAATGCCGAGGCTGTCGTCCCGTCGGAACTCGAGCAGCCGCGCCATGGTGTCCGCATCGAGTGGTGTCGGCAGCCGTTTGCGGCCCTTGGGGGCCTGCACGTCGCCAGTGGGTTCGCGCTTGAGTTCGCCTTCGCGGAGCAGGTAGCGGAACAATCCCCGGCACGCCGACAGTCGCCGCTGGATGCTGCGTGCGCCGAGGCCGCGGCGATGCTCGCGCGCGGCGAACATGCGCATGTGCTGCGAATCGACCTGGTCCCACGCCGTGATGCCCTGCGCGCCGCAGTAATCGAGCAGCGCCGCGAGATCACGGCCGTAGTTACTGGCCGTGTGCGGCGAGAGCTGGCGCTCGTTGCGCAGGCTGGCGAGGTAATGTTCGACGCCGCTCCGTAGCGGCTCGTCGCTCATGCCAGTCGCGCCGACACCGCCTCGGTCACGATCTCGCCGATGCGCACGAGGAAGTCGGTGCTCATCGTCGGCAGGTAGCGCTCGGTGTCGTTACTCGCGATGGCCAGGATGCCGAGCCCGGCCCGGTCGCCCAGCGGAATCAGCACGGTCGATCCCACCTGGCTGCCTTCGCCGCCGAAGAGGTAGTCGCGCTGCGTGTCGCGGATCTGGCCGCTGCGCGGACGCCCGGATTCGAAGAAGGATTCGAAGATCTTGAGTTCGGGGCTGCCGCGCGGCACCACGCGGACATGACCGCTGTGCACGTTGCCGAGCGATGCCAGCATTGGATCGACGGCGAGCAGCACCCAGCGCGAGGCGCCGAAGTCCTCGCGCAGCGAGGTTTCCAGGCCGGCCAGCACGCCTGCAGCGTCGCGCGCGCGAAGCAGCCTTCGTGTCAGGCGGTGCATGCGGTCGGCGATGGCATCGTTCGTGCGGCCGTTCTCGATCAGCTCATGCAGTTTTCGCTCGAGGACCGCATGCCGGTCGCGCAGCACCAGGACCTGCCGCTCGACCAGCGAAATCGCCGCGCTGCCGCGTTGATGCGGCAGCTTGATCCGGGCCAGCACGGCGCCGTGGCGCTCGAAGAAATCGGGGTGCGCGACGAGGAAATCCGCAATCTGGTCTTCGGCCAGTTGCGTGGGAGGTTCCGTACCGCGGATGGGTTTGTTCATTTTGCTAAGACTCCGGCGACTCCAGCGCCTGTCACTTCGACCTGGCCTTCGTAGGCAGCTTCAGCCGGACCGATCAACCAGATCGGCTCCCCGGGCCCGGGCCAGCGGACGACCAGGCGCCCACCGGGCACATCGACGTTCACTTCCTCGGCCAACGGCCCGTGCCGCCGCCCGACGGCGACCGCGGCGCAGGCACCCGTGCCGCACGCCTGGGTTTCGCCTGCGCCGCGCTCGTACACCCGCAGACGCACATGGTCCGGGGCCACGATCTCGACGAAGCCGACATTCACGCGGCGCGGAAACCTGGCGTGATTTTCCACTGCGGGTCCGACGCTGTCCACGGGAGCTTCGTCGACGCGCGCAACGCGGATCACGGCGTGGGGGTTGCCGATCGAGACTGCACCGATTTCGACCGGACCCACAGCGGTGTCGAGTCGATAGCTCGGCGCGGCTGCAGGCGCGTCGAAGGGCAACGCGGCCGGGTTGAAATCAGGGATGCCCATGGCCACGGCGACGAGACCATCGGCCCGCAACCGCGCGTCGACGATGCCGCCCGGGCTGTCCATGCGCAACGGGCGATCCACCTCGCCGCGACGGCTGGCGACGAGGCGCGCAATACACCGCGCGCCGTTGCCGCACTGCTCCACTTCCGAGCCGTCGGCATTGAAGATGCGGTAGTAGACATCGGTGCCGGCGCGTCGCGGCGGCTCCAGCACCAGGGCCTGGTCGAACCCGATGCCCGTGCGGCGATCGCTGAGACGTCGAATCTCTGCCGCTGGCGGCAGGGCCGCAGGCGAGGCTGCGTCGAAGACGATGAAATCGTTGCCGAGGCCATGCATCTTCGTGAAGGCGAGCCGCATCGATGCAGGATACCCGACTCGGTGTCAGTCACGCATGGACATGCGATCGACGTAGATGCAGCGATCCATCACCACGGTGATGCCAGCGGCCGTCGCACGCAGTGCTGCGGGCTCGTTGATGACGCCCTGCTGCAGCCACAGGTTGTCCACGCCGAGCCGGATGCACTCGTCGACGACCGCGTCGACCTGCGCGGGTCGGCGGAACACGTTGACGATGTCGATGCGCTCGTCCGCACCCAGCGAGCGGGCCGCGGCTTCAAGACTGGGAAACGCGGGGAGCCCCTGCCACTGCGACAGCGTGGGGTTGACGGGCAAGATGCGGTAATTCATCCGGCGCATCGAGTCGGTGACGCCATAGCTCGGTCGCGCAGGGTCGTCGGACAGGCCGACCACCGCGATGACGTGTGCTCGATCCAATAGCGCACGAATCTGTCCGGGCGTTGGATTGCGGAACCCTGTCATGACGCCCCCGTCTCCTGCAGTCGCATCTCGGCCATGCTCGCCAGCACCCCCGACTGCAGCGTGGGGTACTGCAGCTGCACGCCCAGCTCTTCGAGCATGCGTCGATTGTCCACGCGCCGCGACTCCAGCAGGAACGAGAGCATTCCCGCAGGAATCGAGGCCTGTGCCTCGGACTTGGCGATCAGCGTGGGAGGCGGGAGGCCTGCGGCTGCCGCCGTCATGCGCAGGTACGCCGTCGTGCTCGCATGGTCGCCATCGGTCACGTTATAGATCCCCTGCGCCTGCGGCTGGTCGATCGCGGCGGCCATCGCTGCCGCCAGGTCGTCGACATGAATCCGGTTGCCCGGCCCGGCGTCCTCGTCGCGCAACGAGGGTTCATTGCGGCGCAGGCGCTCGAGAGGCAGGCGGTGCGGGCCATAGATGCCGGGCACGCGCAGGATCACGCAGCGCACACCCCGTGCCGCGCACCAGGCCTGCACGGTGCTTTCCGCTGCGACTCGACGTTGCGAGCGCTCATTGGCCGGGGCCACCGGGGTGGACTCATCGACCTGTGCACCGCCTGCGTCGCCGTACACGCCCGTCGTGCTGATGTAGACGACGACCGCGGGCAGCGCATTCCCCACTTGCGCCAGGAAAGACTCGAGGCGCGGATCGGTGACGCCGTGGTCGGGAGGCGGGGCGAGGTAGACGACCGCCGCGCGTTCCGCGGCCGCAGCGAGTGCCGACTGCAGAGCCGGGTCCGGCGGTGCGTCGAAATCGATTCGGAGCGTGCGAGGGGCACTGCCCGACGCAGCCAGCGCGGCCTGTGCCTGTGCCGAACGCACCAGCGCCAGCACCGGCCGCCGCCCGCCCTCGCGACGGGCGAAGCGCGTGCCCACGTAGCCGCAGCCCACGATCAGGCATGATAAGAGCGCATCCATAGCCAAAGCATACGCGAACAGCGCTGCAGCGCCTTTCTCCCTGCGCCGGAGTCCGACCTCGATGCCACAGGTGACGATCGTGCCCACGGGGGAAAGCTTTGCCGCGGACACCGGCGAGCCCGTGCTGACCGCAGCGCTGCGCGCTGGACTCAACCTGCCGCACAGCTGCAAGGGCGGTCACTGTGCCTCGTGCCTCGCGCGACTGGTTGCAGGCGAGACCGCTTATCCCACGCGCACGTTGCCTGCCGGCATCACGCCGGCGGAAGCCGCTGATCACTTCGTGTTGTTGTGCCAGGCGCAGGCCGTCACCGACATCACGATCGAAACGCGTGAAATGCGGCCGACGCCCGAGGTCGAGGTGAAGAGCCTGCCGAGCCGCATCGAGCGCAAGGAGCTGCTGGCCGAGGACGTGATGGCCGTGTTCCTGCGGCTGCCCGCGGTTGAAGAACTGCACTACCGGGCAGGGCAGTACATCGATTTCATCGTGTCGGGTGGACGGCGGCGCAGTTTCTCGCTGGCCAGCGCGCCGGCGGACGGCAAGCTGCTCGAAGTGCACGTGCGGCGTGCGTCATCCAGCGGCTTCACTGGCCAGCTGTTCGACGGGATGCACGCAGGCACCCTGCTGCGCGTCGAAGGCCCGCTCGGGCAGTTCTGGTTCCGTGGCGATTCACCGCGACACGCGGTGATGATCGGCGGCGGCACGGGCTATGCGCCGTTGCGCGCGATGCTGCGGCAACTGCTCGCCACCGGTGACCGCCGACCGCTCACGCTGTACTGGGGCGCGCGCACGACACGCGACCTGTACGAGCATGACTGGCTCACGCACGTGGCGAATACGCGACCGGCATTTTCCTACCGCCCCGTGCTGTCGGAACCGCAGGAAGAGGGCGCCGCGTGGACGGGCCGCACGGGCCTGGTGCACGAGGCGGCACTTGCGGACCTGGAGCCCGCCAACCTGGCCCAGTTCGACGTGTACGCGAGCGGTCCGCCCGCGATGGTGGAAGCGATCCGGCACACGTTCGTGGAGCGGGGCCTGCCGCGTGCGCAGCTGTTCTTCGACTCTTTCGATTACGCGCCTGACACGCTCGCTGCCATGCGCAAGTCGGAAGGCACGTAACGAATAGTCGCGCCGCGTGCAGCGTGCGTCGCAGTGAAGCCCGGGCATCCCTGCAGATCCGGAAGGCACGCCGTGAATACGTCCCTGTAGGCTCGCGCTCGCCGATCCGTGGCTCGCGACGGCCTTCCGTGATGCAGGATCCCCGAGGCTCGCGCCGACGCCATGTCGCGGACGGCCTTCCGTACCCGCCAGGATCCCCGGGCCCACCCAGCAAGTTGCAGTCGGTAGCGGCTGCGGGCATGCACGAGGGAATGCCCATGGCGCCGCGCCGCGGTGCGGCTCAAGCATGACCGGATCGATGGATTGCGCACTCCTGGCAGCGCGTCCGGCACTCGCGGCGAAGCACCTTTGGCGCGCGCCCGGCCTGCCTTACGGAGGGGGAAGGCCGTCGCGCGACATGGACGTCGCGCGCGAGCCTACAGGGACGTATTCACGGCGTGCCTTCCCCCTCCGTAAGGCAGGCCGGGCGTGACCCGCTGTGCAATCGCCACTGCGCAATCGCGCGCAATCGCTGCGCTAGCGCCGCCGCAACCGCACGCGCGGCAGCGTGAGCCGGCGACCCACCGATCGCGTCAGACTGTCGCGCAGAACGACGCGCGCACGCTCGCCTTCGCCCAGCTGCTCGAGCAGCTCGGCATACAGCAGGCTGTTTTCCGCCGATGGCTTGCGCGCAAGCGACGCCTCGAAATAGCTGCGCGCCTTGCCGATGAGTTCGGCGTGCAGCGCAAGCCGCGCGCAGGCCGCCAGCAAGTCGGGGTCTTCGGGTGATTTGCGCAGCCAGTTCTCGGCGCGTTCGAGCGGAGCCAGGGTGTCGGCGAGGACGAGCTCGCCGTACAGCCGCACCAGCAGCGGATCGCGCTGGTCGTCGATCGCCTCGCGCAGCAGCTTTTCGGCCGTCAACGATTCGCCCGCGGTGATCAGCGCCCGGGCATAGGTCGCGATCGCCTGCGGCAACTTGCGCGTCGCGCGCGGCACGTCTGACCAGGCCGCATTCGTCGCAGCCTTGTCGCGTCGTTCGCCGGCGGCGCGCACTTCTTCGAGCTGCACCTGGGCGAGAATCTCGTTGACCTGCGTCTCGGGCAGTTCCTTGGCGCTGCGCAGGCGCGGTCCAAGCGCCCGCAGGTGCTCGCCGCGGCCCAGCTTCTGGCACAGCCTTGCCATCAGCTCGAGTCCCCGCGAATTCAGGTCGCCCGACGCATCCAGCTGCTCGAGCGTCTGCAGTGCTGCGCCGTCCTGGCCGCGTCGCATCTGCATCTCGGCGAGCGTCACCAGCGCAGCCGCGCGTTCGCCCGGCGCGGCCTCCTGCGCAAGCGCCAGCCATTCGTCACGCCGCTCGATGGCATCCTGCAGGTCGGCCGCCCGCGCGGCGACCAGGTAATTGGCGGCGGCTGAGTCCGCTTCAGGCGCGGCGCGCGTCAAGAGTTCTTCGGCGCTGCGCCAGCGGCCCGCGGCCAGGTCGAGCAGCCCGCGCTGCGTGTCGTCGCGCGCGCGGCGCCGGCGTCGCTCCATGCGCAGTGCCGCCAGTCGTCGGCGCGCCGTCAGCGATTCGACGACGGCCCGTGCCAGGAAGTAGAGCCCGACCAGCAGCAACAGGAAGACGGGCGCCGTGGTCTCGAACAATGAGCGACCCACGCTGATCGCTACGTAGCCCGGATCGTCGAGCACGAGGTGTGCCAGCAGGCCTCCGCCGACCAGCGCAGACGCGGCGAGTACGCTGCCTCTCATGGCTGCGCGGGGGGCGAGCTCGAACGCATCACGCGCTGCAGCAACTGTGCTGCGGTGCCCACGTCGGGGACGGCCGGGTCGACGTCGATTGCAGCCAGCTCCGTGAGTTCGGCGCGGGCGGCACTGACGCTCTCGTGGCGCGGATCGAAGGCGTCATCGAGCAGGCCAAGCGCGGATCGGAGCGCGTCTGCATACGCAACGCGGTCCTGCTGCATGGCGGCGATGCGGGCGGCGAACAGCTGCAGCGAGAACTGCTGTCGTCGCAGCGCTTCTTCCTCGCGCGTGACGAGCCGCGAGCGCGACGGATCGACGCGTCGATAGGAGAACAGATCGGCCCATGCCTCTTGCAGGCGGCGTCCTGCACGCTCGAATGCGCCGTCGGATTTCTGTGCCGGCGGCGGCTCCAGCCGGCGCGCGCTCGCGACCGGCACACCGAGTACAGGAAACGAGGGAACGTTAGCCTCGATGGCAGACAGCCGGGCGAGCACCGAGCCGATGTCCGGCACGTTCACTGCCCGCAATGCCGCAAGCTCGCGCGCCAGCGCGGCACGGACCTCGGTCACAGCCGAGTCTGAGACGGTTGCCAGGCGCGCGTCGGCGGATTCCAGGGCCGCGATCGCGGTCGGCACGTCGTGCTCGAGGCGCAGGCGACGGCCGCTGAGTTCGAGCAGGTACAGCGCTTCGGCACGCACCCAGGAGCGCTGTGGCGCGTCGGTGCGCGCGCGCAGCTCCGCGACGCTTTGTCCGAGCTCGCCGATCTGCGCCGGGACTTCACCCAGCGACAGGATCTGGGTGCGGACCTGTTCGTTGTACTGCCGCTGCTGGGTGCCGACGGTCTCGATCTGTGCGGCGAGACGGTCCTGCTCCGTGCGCAGCTCCGCCACCTGGCCGCGCACGCGGTCGATGCGTTCGTCGAACTGGCCGAAGCGCCAGTGCGCATACGCCGCGAGCAGCAGCGCGAGCCCGACCACGGCGAACAACATCGGGCTGCCGCCGCCGCCAGTGCGGCGCGAGTTCAGGTCGGAAGTAAGAGATTCGATTTCGTTGGTCATCAGCGCACCGTGCCTTCCGGACGGCGATTCCATGCTATCACGCAGCCGGCTGTGAGCCCCCGGCCAGCTGCGACAAGGCCTGCACCATCGCCTCATCCTCGGCCGTCGAGGACTGCACGACAGGCCCGGTCCAACCCTGGAGTACGGCCTCAGCGGCGACCCGCGCCCCGGGCACGATCAACGGGCAGCGACGCAGGTTGGCCGCATCCTCGGCCGACGCGACGTGGGCGAGCAGCGAGCGCAGGATCTCCGCGCTGGTCACCGTGACGACGACGACCGCAGGCCCGTCGGCCTGCTGCGCCAACGCCGCATGCAACGCCGTCGCAGCGGCGGTGTCCGGCGGGACGGCGAAGCGCCGATACACCTCGAGTTCAAGGACGTCGGCGCCGCGGGCGCGCAATGACGCGGCCAGCAGCTCACGTCCCCCGCTGCCCTTGACGAGCAGCACGCCGCGGCCAGCCACGTCGGCGAATGCGGGAAGCGCCAGCACGCCTTCGGACGTCGCGCTGTCCGGGCGCGCAGCAACCGTCACTCCCGCTTGCTCGAGCGCGCGCGCGGTAGCCCGGCCGACGGCGGCATGGCTCACGGCGAGGGGCGGCGCCAGGCTCGCGAGGCACGCGGCGACGGCATTGACGCTGGTGAATATGGCCCAGTCCCAGTTGCGCCCACGCAGGCGCGCGAGCGTCTGCGGTGCAAGCGCGAGCGGTTCGACCTGCAGCGTGGGGTAGGCGATGCAGGTCGCGCCCGACGCGCGTGCGAGCTCGATGAACCGGCCTGACTGCGCTGCCGGTCGCGTCACCACGACCGTCATGCCGTCGAGCGCACGGTTCACGAGATCGCGGCGGCCTCCTGCCGCAGCCGCTCGAGCAGGGTTTCGGCACCGGCCGCCTGCATGCGGCGCGCCAGGTCGTGCCCGAGCGATTCCGCTGCGGTTGCCGCACCGACGACCTGGTCGCGATACGTTTCACCGCCATCGGGCGCGCCGATGAAGCCGTGCACGGTGAGCTGGCTGCCTTCGAGCACGGCATGCGCCGCGATCGGCGAATGGCAACTGCCGCCGAGCGTAGCGGCGAACGAGCGCTCGGCGAGCAGCCGGGTGTACGTGTCGGCGTGATGCAAGGCTGCGAGGGCCGCGCGACTGCGATCGTCGTCACTGCGGCATTCGATGCCGATGACGCCCTGGCCCACGGCCGGCAACGAAAGCTGCAGCCCGAGTTGCTGCGTGATGTGGTGCCCGATCCCCAGGCGTTCGAGGCCGGCGCAGGCCAGCAGGATCGCATCGAGCCCGTCTTCTTCCAGCTTGCGCAGGCGCGTGTCGACGTTGCCGCGCAGCAGCTCCAGCTGCAGGTCGGGCCGCGCGTGGCGCAGCTGTGCCTGGCGGCGTGGGCTCGACGTGCCGACACGCGCGCCCTGCGGCAGGTCTTCGAAGCGCCGGTGGCGGAGCGAAATGAACGCGTCCAGCGGGTTCGCGCGCGGCAGCACGGCGACGATGGCGAAGCCCGGCGGCAACTCGCTCGGCACGTCCTTCATCGAATGCACGGCAAAGTCGGCGCGGCCTTCCTGCATCGCGACTTCGAGTTCCTTGACGAAGAGACCCTTGCCGCCGACTTCGGCCAGCGCGCGATCGAGCACGCGGTCGCCCTGGGTGGTCATGGGCACCAGTTCGACCGGCAGCCCGGGATGCGCCGCGCGCAGCAGGGACTGCACGTGCTCGGCTTGCCACAGGGCCAGCTTGCTGCGACGGGTGGCGATGCGGAGGGGCGTGTTCGACAAGACTCGACTCCTAGGGGCCGCGACGGCGGCTCATTCTTCGTTCGCTGCAGGCGCCAGCGCTTCGGTCGCGAAGCGGAAGAGCGCCACCAACAGGCCCAGCACGATCGGCCCGACGAACAGGCCGATGAAGCCGAAGGCCGACAGGCCGCCCATGACGCCGATGAAGACGGCAAGGGTAGGCACTTCGACGCGGCCCGAAATCAGGATTGGCCGCAGGAAGTTATCCGCGCTGCCGACGACGAGGATGCTCCATCCCGCCATGAACAGGGCGTAACCGGGGTCGCCCTGCAGCAGCAGCCAGAGGGTTGCGGGTACCCAGACGACCGCCGTGCCGACCACGGGCACCAGCGCAAACAGCGTGCCGATCACGGCGAACACGAGCGGCGAGGGCAGGCCCGCGATGGCGAAGCCGATGCCGAGCAGGATGCCCTGCGCCAGGGCGGTGAGCCCGATGCCCATGAAGACCGCACGGGTGACGTCGATCAGGTGGCGCCACAGCTTCCCGCGCAGCGCCGGCTCGATCGGGAGCATGCGCACGACCGACTCGGCGAAGCGCGGGCCGTCGCGCAGCACGAAGAACAGCACGAACAGCATCAGCAGGAAGCTCACGATCGTGCCGACCGCCCCGAGAAACACCGAGCCGCCCGAGGAAGCCACGACTTCCAGCAGTCGCCGCGCGCCCATGACCAACCACGACTCGATCTGGGTGAGCGACACGCCTGCCGTGCTGTCCAGCCAATGCAGTGGCCTGGCGAGAACCGGATAGCTCGACAGGTCGAGGTTTGCGGTGCGCAGTGAAGTGGTGTCGATGCGTCCCACCAGCTGCGATGCCTGCGCGGCGACCGCGCCGCCGATGGCAATGAGGGGCAGCAGCACGAGCAGCACGACGCCGACCGTCGTGATGGAAGCGGCCAGCCGGGGCCGGCCGCCCAGCCGGGCAGCAAGCCGCGCATTGAGTGGAGCCAGCAGCGCGCCGAGCAGCGCCGCCCACAGCAACGGCTGCCAGAGCGGCTGCACGATGCGCCAGACCAGGTAGACCAGGGCGGCCAGCAGCACCATGACGCCGACGCGGGCGTAGAACGTGTTGCGCGACGGGCTGCTCGGATCCGGCAACGTGATGGTCGATTCGCCGACGTCGTCGCTGTTCATGGTCATTGTCCGGTGCGGATCTGGCGCATGGCCTCTGCAGCATGGCGCCGGCTGACCTGCAGGGTCTCGTCGCCTTCCGTCAGGCGGACCAGCAGGTGGCCATCCGTACTGCGTTCGACGGCGCGCACGAATCGTCGCGCGACGAGCGAATTGCGATGGATGCGGATGAAGTCCGGCGCGAACTCCTGCTCGAGCGCGCGCAGCGATTCGTCGATCAGTTCGCGGCCGCCCCGATGTCGCATCGTCACGTACTTCTGGCCCGCATTGAAGTAATACACGTCCTCCACCGGCACCAGTCGCAGCTGTTCGCCAAGCCGGGCGCAGATCTGCGCCCGTCGGCGCCCGAGCTGCGACTGCTCGGCGAGTCGTGCGAGCTGCGGCCCGGCGATACGGGCCGCATGGCGCACTGCGCGCGCGAGTTTCTCACGCCGCACCGGCTTCAGCAGGTAGCCCACCGCCTCGGACTCGAACGCGGCCAGGGCGTACTCATCATAGGCAGTCGTGAAGATGACCGCGGGAGGTTCGTCCAGCGCGCCCAGGTGGCGAGCCGCTTCGATGCCGTCCATGCCCGGCATGCGCACGTCGAGCAGCACCAGGTCGGCTGCGAGGGCCGCGCAGCGATCGAGCGCCTCGATGCCGTTCGCCGCTTCGCCGACCACGGTCACGTCGCCCAATTCCTCGAGCAGGTGACGCAGTCGCTCACGCGCCGGCGCTTCGTCATCGACGATGAGCGCACGCAGCTTGTCGGGACCGGAGGTGGGGCTTACGTCCATGCGAGGGCGGGATTGTCCGACGGACCGGGCCGCGTGTCACGAATGCAGCGTCAGCGTGTCCGTCAGGCCTGGCCATCCGCTGCCGGGTCCGGGCTCGAAACGTGGAAAACGCACGCGCACCGTGTACCGGTCCACGGTGTCCTCCACCTCGACGGACGAGCGGCCGGGAAACACCAGGTCCAGCCGCTGGCGGATGTTGTCGAGCGCGATGCGATGCCCGCGCCGGGACGGGGGTGCCGGCCGTATGGGCTTCGGATTGCTCACTTCCAGCAGGACGATGCCGTCCTCCTCGAGCCGCCCGCGCACGTCCACGATCCCGCCATCGGGCAGTGGCTCGATGCCGTGGCCGATGGCGTTCTCGAGCAACGGCTGCAGCAGCAGGCTGGGCACCACGCAAAGCGGCGGCAGGTCGCCGACGTCCCAGCGCACCTCGAGCCGCGCCCCGAGCCGCAGTTGCTCGATGCGCTGGTAGGTCTGCGCCAGCTCGATCTCTTCCTCGAGCGTGAATTGGGTGCGCGAATCGCTCAGGTTGACGCGGAAGAGGTCGGACAGGTCCTCGATCGCCGCCTCCGCCAGGGCGGGGTTCGTGCGGGTCAGGGACGCGATCGTGTTCATGCTGTTGAAAAGAAAGTGCGGGCGGATGCGGGCCTGCAGGGCACGGATCCGCGCGCGCGCCTCGAGCTCGACCGAACGACGCCACTGCTGCGCGACGTAGAAATAGCGCAACGCGAGCGCCCCGACGACTGCCGTGATCAGCATGTTCGGCAATGCGAAATGCCACGGCGAGTCCGGCAGGAACGAAGCGGCGGAACCCAGTCGTGATACCCAAACCCGGCCAGCGAGGTAGACGACTCCGGACAGCACGCCCACCGTGCCGATCAGCAGCAGCAGCGCCCAGGCGATGCCGGCGCGCAGCGACTTGCCAGCCAGCCAGCCGCGCGCGCGACAGAGGACCGCGGCGCACAGCAGGCCCGCCCACAGCAGGAAAGCCGTCGTGCGCGCGAGGTCGAACCAGAAGCCATCGGCGCCGGGCTGGCGCGCGAGCGAGAGGACGAAGCCCACCAGCGTCGCGATCAGCACGATCGCGAAGACGGCGCGCGCCTCGCAGAAGTCGGGCAGGAAATAGTCGCGTGGCTGGTCGCGACTGCGTTCCGGCGCTGCGGCCGGCACGCTCATGCCGGCTGGCGCGGGGTGCCGCCGGTTTGCGCCGCCGCCGCGGCGAAGAGTGCGTCCTTGAGGCGGAAGAGGACCGAGATGTCCTCGTCGCCATAGCCCTGCTCAATCAGCTCGCGGTACTGGGCCAGGGTGGTCTCGACGACCGGCAGTTCGACGCCGAACTGCGCCGCCATCGCCTGACAGATGCGTAGATCCTTCTCGTGCAGCTGCACGCGAAACCCGGCCGGGAACGCGTCCCGCACGATGTTCGGGGCGCGATTGACGAAGTACCAGCTGGAGCCCGCGCCCTTGCCGAGCGTCTCGATCAGCTGCGGCAGCGGCAGGCCTTGCGCCTTGGCGAAAGCCATCGCCTCGGCCACCGCCTGGATGACGCCCGCGCACATGATCTGGTTGGTGGCCTTGGCGGCCTGGCCGAAGCCGCTCGGTCCGAAGTGCGTCACCGCACGGCCCATCGCCTGCAGGACCGGCTGGGCGCGAGCGAAGGCTGCTGCGGTTCCGCCTGCCATGATGGCGAGCGTCGCATCGCGCGCGCCTTCGACGCCGCCACTGACCGGCGCATCGAGAAACTCGGCCCCTCGCGCGGCGAGCCGGCTGGCAGCCTCGCGCGCGGTATCGGAGCTCACGGTGGAACAATCGATCACGAGCGCGCCGGGACGCAGGCCGGGCAGCAGGGCATCGACGACTGCGAGCACGTCCGCATCCGCGCTCACGCAGAGCACGATCACGTCGCAGTCGCGCGCGAGTGCCGCGGGATTCGCCGCGGCGGTGATCGCCAGTTCCGCTGCGAGCTCGGCAGACCGGGGTGTCGTGCGATTCCACACCGCGCGCAGCTGGCCGGCCCGGTGCAGGTTGCGCGCCATGCCCCGGCCCATGGCCCCGAGGCCGGCAAATCCGACGGTTGCGTGTGG
This sequence comes from uncultured Gammaproteobacteria bacterium, assembly GCA_963846885.1. GTDB lineage: Bacteria > Pseudomonadota > Gammaproteobacteria > Steroidobacterales > Steroidobacteraceae > RPQJ01. The sequence goes on along the minus strand of CAWJXS010000013.1, from coordinate 61,066 downwards.
CTGGGTCAAGGGATCATTGATCCGCGCAGAACTCGTCCATCGCCTTCTTGGTCGACGCGCGCGCCGAATCGATTTCCTTCGAGTCGAGATAGCGGCGCTCGCCCTCGGTCTCGCCGGGCTCGTAGAGCCGCTGCGCCGTCATGACCTGCTCGTAGCGGGCACGCGCGTCCAGACAGCGCTTGGCTTTGTCCGCGGCGGTGAGTTCCTTGGCCGCTTTGGCCTCAGTCGCCTGCTTCGCAGCATCGGCCTGGGACTTTTCCGCGGCGGCGTTCGCCTGCATTTTCTCCTCGTACTGGCGCTGGGCTTCGACCGTTTCGGTATTGCCAGTCGCCACTTTGACCTTCTGCGCGGGCAGGCTCTCCGGGCGATCGGTGTAGACGGCGTTGCCCTGGGCATCCTTGGTCACGAACACTTCGCTGGCCTGGGCGGAGCCCAGCGCGACCAGCGCGGCGAGAAGCACACTCAACCTTTGCATCGCACTCTCCATGAGAAGGGGCTAGGGGCTAGGGGTTAGGGGCTAGTCGGATGGCCGCTGCCGCGGCCGCTCCTGGATCGACTAACCCCTAGCCCCTAACCCCTAGCCCCATGAAGTGTAGCAGCCGCCGCGTCGGCAGCGGCTCGTCGGGTCGCGCGAATCTTGATCCAGTTCAAGGATTTAGCGCAAAAAAAAGCGGGCGCCGAAGCGCCCGCAAGCGGGGGAGAGGGTGACCGGACCAGGAACCGGCCACCCTCCACAGACACCGATCAATCAGTTGTAGGCACGCTCGCCATGCGACACCGTGTCGAGGCCCTCGCGCTCGGCCTCTTCCGGCACGCGCAGGCCGATCACCAGGTCGATGACCTTGAAGGCGACCGCAGCCACCACGCCGGACCAGACCAGCGCGGTCAGCACGCCCCACAGTTGCGCCTTGAACTGCGCAGCCATGTCGTACGGAGCCACGGCGTTGGCGACGTAGTCGTACACGCCGGTGCCGCCGAGGGACGGGCTGCAGAACACGGCCGTGAGCAGCGCGCCCACGATGCCGCCCACGCAGTGCACGCCGAACACGTCGAGCGAGTCGTCGTAGCCCAGCGCCTTCTTCAGGCCGACCACTGCATAGAGGCAGATCAGGCCAGCGATGATGCCGATCGCGATCGCGCCCATCGGTCCGACCCAGCCGCAAGCCGGCGTGATGGCGACGAGGCCGGCGACCGCACCCGAAGCTGCGCCGAGCATCGTCGGCGTGCCGCGGTGCACCCATTCAGCGAAGGACCAGGCGAGTGCAGCTGCGGCCGTGGCCAGGATCGTGTTGGCGAACACCATGCTGGTGAAGCCATTCGCTTCCAGGCCCGAACCGACGTTGAAACCGAACCAGCCCACCCACAGCAGCGAGGCGCCGATCATGACCATCGGCACGTTGTGCGGCGGCATTGCGGTCGTGCCGAAGCCGATGCGCTTGCCCAGCATGAGCGCGCCCACGAGGCCTGCGATGCCGGCGTTGATGTGCACGACCGTGCCGCCGGCGAAGTCGAGCGCGCCCTTCTGGAACAGGTAGCCCGCGGTCTCCGCGGCTGCAGCGCCCGCGGCTGCGTCCGTGTACGCGTCAGGACCCGCCCACCACCAGACCATGTGCGCCATCGGCAGGTAGGCGAACGTGAACCAGATCGTCACGAACAGCAGCACCGCGCTGAACTTGATGCGTTCGGCGAAGGCGCCGACGATCAGGGCCGGCGTGATGGCCGCGAACGTGAGCTGGAAGATGAACCAGGTGAACTCCGGCAGGTAGACGCCCTTGCTGAACGTCGCCGCCACCGAGCTCGTGGTCAAGCCTTGCAGGAACAGCCGGTCGAAGCCGCCGATGAACGGGGTCGAGCCCTGCGTGAAGGCGAGGCTGTAGCCGTAGATCGCCCACAGCAGCGCCATCAGGCAGAAGGTCATGAAGACCTGCATCAGCAGCGACAGCACGTTCTTCGACCGCACCATGCCCGCATAGAACAGCGCGAGGCCGGGGATCGTCATGAGGATGACGAGGACCGTCGAGGTCATCATCCAGGCCGTGTCACCCTTGTCGGGCACGGGAACGTCCTGGGCGAGTCCCAGGGCGGGCGCAAGCATGGCGCCCAATGCGAGCGCTGCAGGCCACATGCGGCTTGGCGCGGCGGTCGAGGTCTTCACTGGTGTTTACTCCTGTCGATGAATCTGTGCATGGCGCGGGGTTGTCGGGGGTGCGGTTCGCGACCTAGACGGCTTCGGCGCCGGCTTCGCCAGTGCGGATGCGCACGGCCTGGTCGAGCTGGGTCACGAAAATCTTGCCGTCGCCGATCTTGCCGGTGCGGGCGACGTTGGTGATGGCCTCGATCACCTGCTCGACGATCGTGTCGTCGACGGCAATCTCGATCTTGGTCTTGGGCAGGAAATCGACGCGGTACTCGGCGCCGCGATAGAGCTCGGTGTGCCCGCGCTGCCGTCCGAAGCCCTGCACCTCGGTGACGGTGACGCCCTGCACGCCGATGTCGGCAATGGCCTGGCGCACTTCATCGAGCTTGAAAGGCTTGATGACGGCGGTGATGAGCTTCATCGAGTGGTCTCCCTTGGCGACCGTGGTCGCGCAGAACGTCGGAGACCCTCAATGCAGAATCCGTGCCACGCCGTCGGGACGGCTTTCTGCGGGGCTTACGGTCCGCCGGGCAAAGGTGGCGCACCAACGTGGCGCACGGTCGCGGTGCATTGCTTCAGTACGGAGCGGCCCCGCTTATTGTCTTAAACTAGCCCCTAGCCCCTAGCCCCTAGCCCCCCCTGGTCATTCCCCCATGGCATTCGACCCGCGCATGATCGACGACCTCGCACGCCGCCTGGCGGGCGCCGTGCCCGAGAACGTGTCCGCGCTGCGGCGCGACCTCGAACAGAACTTCAAGGGCGTGCTGCAGGCGCAACTGGCCCGGCTCGACCTGGTGACGCGGGAGGAATTCGACGTGCAGAGCGCGGTGCTGCGGCGAACGCGTGAAAAGCTGACCGCCCTCGAACAGCGCCTGGCCGATCTCGAGGGCGGCAAGTCCGCGTGAGCGAGCGCCTGCGGCGCTGCGCCGTCCGCGAGCCGGCGGCGCGCTAGCCGGCCAACCGCCGCGCGACGTCGACGACGATCGCGCCCGCGATCAGCAGCAACACGGCACCGAACAGCCGTCGCAGCACGGCTTGCGGCAGGCGGCGACCGATGCGGTGACCGACGATGCTGCCAGCAATGCCCACGCCCGCCACGAGGCCGAGCGTCGGGTAGTCGAGCGCCACCCCCTTCGCCTGCAGCACGCCCTGGTAGGTGATGAATCCCACGATCGAGTTCAACGTGATGACGGCGAGGCTGGTGCCAACCGCCCGTGCCACGGGTACGCGGGCCAGCAGCACCAGTGCAGGCACGATCAGGAAGCCTCCGCCGACGCCGACCAGACCGCTGAGCAGCCCGACGCCGGCGCCACCGGCGATGACAGGGGCGCGTCGCGCGGCTGTAGCCCTCCTGCCGGTTTCGGGTGCGCCGGTCGCGAGCATGCGCCACGCCGCCACGAGCATGGCGAGAGCGAACGCCGCGAGCTGTACGGCGCCGGGCACGAACCGCGCGAGGCTGGCGCCTGCCCACGCACCGGCCATGCCCGGAACGCCGAACCAGAACACGTCGTGCCAGGCGATCTGTCGCGCGAGTGCGTGGGGAACCGCGGCAGCGGCGGCGATCAGTCCGACCACCAGCAACGAGCCGCCAATGGCCGCCTGCTCGGGCTGGCCGAGCAGGTAGTGCAGCACGGGCACCGTGAGGATCGAACCGCCCGAGCCCAGCAGTCCCAGGCTCAGCCCTATAGCGACCGCACCTGCAAGCGCAATCAGCACACGGACGAACGCGGGGAGCGGTTGCGCCCCGATGCGGACCTGCGGACGCGAGGCGCGGGCGCACTGCAGTAGATCTGCTGCAGCAATGCCATCACCTGCAGCACCGGGCCCGCGGGCAACGAGTAATAGACGGACTGCGCCTCGCGGCGCGTCTCGACCAGCTGCAGGTCGCGCAGCACTGCCAGGTGCTGCGACAGGGCGGACTGGCTGAGTTGCACGCGCTCGTTCAGTTCGCCGACCGACAACGGCCCTTCGAGCAGGTTGCAGAGAATCAGCAGGCGCTGTTCGTTGCCGAGCGCCTTCATCAACTGCGCGGCTTCGCCCGCGTGCTCGTGCATCTCGGCGAGACGGCTCAGGTCGGGCATGCGGGTGGCAGGGGATCGCGGCATGGGCGGGGCTCCGGTTCGCTGCCAGTATATCAGTATTGACTAAATTAGATATGACTAATATTGTGACGACACGCAGAGGGAAAAGCCACGTGCAGCCGACCGTCACCCCTTTTCATCACCCCGCCACCGGCACCTGGAGTTACGTCGTCGCCGATCCGGCCACGCGCGTGGCCGCCATCATCGACCCGGTACTCGACTACGACTGGAAATCCGCGCGCACCGGTACGCAGGCGGTCGACCAGCTCATCGCGCACTGCCGCGAGCAGGGCCTCACGGTGCGCTGGATCCTCGAGACCCACGCGCACGCGGACCACCTCTCGTCCGCGCAATACGTGAAGCAGCAGCTCGGCGGCGAAGTCGCGATCGGCGCCGGCATCACCTCGGTGCAGCGCACCTTCAAGACGCTGTTCGGACTCGGACCGGAGTTCGTGCCCGACGGCAGCCAGTTCGACCGCCTGCTCGAGGACGACGCGACCCTGCCGCTCGGCCGCAGCTCGATCCACGTGATCCCGACCCCGGGCCACACCAACGACAGCTTGAGCTACCTCATCGGCGACGCGGTGTTCATCGGCGACACGCTCTTCATGCCGGACAGCGGGTCGGCCCGCTGCGACTTCCCGGGCGGCGACGCGGCCCAGTTGTATCGCTCGGTGCAGCGCCTGTTCTCACTGCCGGCCGGCACGCGCGTCTTCGTCTGCCACGACTACTCGCCCGGCGGCCGCGCCGCCGTCTGCGAGACCAGCATCGACGAACAGCGACGCGCCAACACGCATATCCGCGTAGGCGTCGACGAGGCGTCTTTTGTCCGGATGCGCACCGGGCGCGACGCCACGCTCGACGTGCCGAACCTGATCATTCCGTCGGTGCAGGTCAACATCCAGGCGGGTCACCTGCCGCCGCCCGCGGCCGACGGCGTCCGTTGCCTGCGGTTACCGCTCGACGTCTTCGGCAAGCCGCAACGCTGACCTCCATCCGGACTCCCATAATTCGAGGAACCCCATGACCACGATCACCCAGGCATCCCCGGCCGAGATCCGTGACGCGCTCGCCAGCGGCGAGATCCTGCTCGTCGACGTGCGCGAGCCGAACGAATACGCGTTCGAACGCATCCCGGGCGCGCTGCTCTACCCGCTGTCCACGTTCGATCCCAAAGCCGTGCCCGCCGAGGGCCGCAAGGTCGTCGTGCAATGCGCCGCGGGCGGTCGTTCGATGCGCGCTGCGCAGGCGCTGCTCACCGCGGGCCACCAGGGTGTCGTCAATCTCGAAGGTGGGATCAACGCGTGGAAAGCCGCCGGCCTGCCGCTGATCCGCATCGACCCGACCACGGGCCAAGTCGTGGAAAACGGCCGCTGCTGAGCGGCCTCGCCAAGGAGTGAAACAATGAGCATCGACCGCTTCGTCATGGCCTTTGCCGGCACCATGGTGTTGGTGAGCCTCCTGCTCGGCCATTTCGTGTCGCCGAACTGGTACTGGCTGACAGCCTTCGTCGGCGCCAACCTGCTGCAGTCTTCGTTCACCGGCTTCTGCCCGCTCGCGCTCATCCTGCGCAAGGCCGGCGTGAAGCCGGGCGCTGCCTTCTGAATCGAGCAAGGACGCGGCCATGCACCTCGCCTCATCCCGCGCAGCGCTGCACGTCGGTGCTGTCGCTGCAGTCTTCGCCCTGCTGGCCGGCTGTGACGACCGGGCGGAGCCCGCGGCGACCACGCCATCCGCCGCCGCGTCGAAGCTCGTCACGCTGACGGTGGGCGATCAGGCCACGCCGTCCGAGCTCATGCTCGATGGAGTGGTCGAGGCCGTGAATCAGGCGACGCTCTCGGCGCAGACCGCCGGACGAGTCGCGGAGGTCGCCGTCGACATCAATGACCGGGTGCAGCCCGGTCAACTGCTGCTGCGCCTGCGCGCCTCCGAGCAGGTGGCTGGACTCGGCCAGGCCCAGGCAGCGCTGCAGGCTGCGCGCGCGCAAGACGCACAGGCGAGCGCGCAGCATGACCGCATCCGCGACATGTACGAGCGCAAGGTCGTGGCCCGTGCCACCTACGACGAAGCCGTCGCTGCGCGCGCTGCGGCCGCGGCGAATCTCGCGGCCACGCGCGCCGCGCTCGAATCGGCGCAGGAAGGCGTGGCCTACACCGAACTGCGCGCGCCCTACGCGGGCGTGGTCACTGCCAAGCGCGTGCAGTCGGGGGAGGCCGTATCGCCCGGCACGCCGTTGCTGACGATCGCATCGATGGCAGCGATGCGGGTCGTGGCCGAAGTGCCGCAAAGCGCGGCGCGAGCGGTGCAGGAAGCGCGCAAGGCGCAGGTCTACGTCGGGGATGAACGCATCACCGCGGCCGGGATTACCCTGTATCCGTCGGCCGAGCCGCAGTCGGGCACGTTCCGCGCGCGAATCGACTTGCCGGAGGGCGCGCAGCCGCTCGCCCCGGGCACGTTCGCCAAAGTCGGGATCGTCGTCGGCGAGTCGAACCGCATCCTCGTGCCGTTCGGCGCCGTCATCGAACGCAGCGAACTGCGCGCCGTCTATGTCGTGACGCCCGAGGGTGCCGTGGTCCTGCGCCAGGTGCGCCTCGGCCGCCGCACGGGTGACGAGATAGAAGTGATCGCGGGACTCGCCCGCGGTGAAAAAGTCGCCCTCGACCCCGCCGCCGCGGGCATCGTTGCGCGCGCGGGTACGGGTCAACGGCCGTGAGCGAACCTCTCGGATTCAGCGGTCGCGTCGCGCGCCTGTTTCTGAACAATTCGCTGACGCCGCTGCTGGGACTCACCGCGCTGCTGCTCGGCTTCTTCGCCGTGCTGGTCACGCCGCGCGAGGAAGAACCGCAGATCAACGTGACCATGGCGAACGTGATCATCCCGTTTCCCGGCGCCAGCGCACCGGAGGTCGAGAGCCTCGTCACGACGCCGATGGAGAAGGTGCTGGCCGAGATCTCGGGCGTGAAGCACATCTACTCCGTGTCGCGACCCGGTGCCGCCGTCATCACGGTGCAGTTCAAGGTGGGGCAGGAGCGCACCGACGCCATCGTCCGGTTGTGGAACGCGATCTATTCCAACCAGGACTGGCGACCCGCCGGACTCGGCGTGGGTCAGCCGCTGGTGAAGCCGAAGGGCATCGACGACGTGCCCGTCATGAGCCTCACGCTGTGGACTCGCGACGAGACGCGCGGCGCGTTCGAACTGCAGCAGGTTGCGCATGCCGTCGAGTCTGAGCTGAAGCGCGTCCCAGGCACGCGCAACGTCTACACGATCGGCGGTCCGGACGAGATCGTCGCAGTCACGCTCGATGCGCAACGCCTCGCCGGCCATGGCCTGACGGTGCCCGACCTCGTGGCAGCGCTGCAGGCCGCCAACGTCGTGCAGCACGCGGGTTCACTGGTGAGTGCGGAGGGCGTGCTGCCTCTGGCGGCCGGCCAGTTCCTTGCCTCGCGGGACGACGTGGCGCAGGTCATCGTCGCCGTCCGCGACGGGCGACCCGTGTATCTGCAGGACGTCGCGGCCGTGAAGTTCGGCGCGGACCAGCCGGAGCAGTACGTGACTTTCGGCACGGGTCCGGCGGCACAGTCGCGCGGCATCGACTTCGCGGGAGTTTCGCCGGCCGTGACGCTCGCAATCTCCAAGAAGCCCGGCGAGAACGCGATCGACGTCACCAATGCCGTGCTCGCCCGCATGGAGCACCTGCGCGGCACGTACATCCCGGAGGGCGTCGAGGTCACGGTCACGCGCAACTACGGCGATACCGCCAACGAGAAGGCCGTCAAGCTGATCCAGAAGCTGATGTTCGCCACCGCCTCGGTGGTGCTGCTCGTCTGGCTGACCGTCGGCTGGCGCGAGGCCGTCGTCGTCGGCGCCGCGGTGGTGATCACGCTGGCCGCGACGCTGTTCGCATCGTGGGCGTGGGGCTTCACGATCAACCGCGTTTCGCTGTTCGCGCTCATCTTCGCCATCGGTATCCTGGTCGACGACGCCATCGTCGTCGTCGAGAACATCCATCGGCACATGCAGCTGCACCCCGGGCAGCCGCTCGACGAGTTGATTCCGCTCGCTGTCGACGAGGTTGGCGGCCCGACGATCCTTGCGACCTTCACCGTGATTGCTGCCCTGCTGCCGATGGCGTTCGTCAGCGGCCTGATGGGCCCGTACATGAGCCCCATTCCCATCAACGCCAGCATGGGAATGCTGATCTCGCTGGCGCTCGCGCTCGCCTTCACGCCCTGGCTGTCGCGCCGGTTGCTGTCGCACGGTCACGCCTCCCACGAGAACGCCGACCCGGCGGCGGACCGGTTGCATCGCTTCTTCGAACGGTTGATGGCGCCGTTCCTGCGCGGCGACGCCGCGCGCCCCCACCGTCACCGCCTCTACCTGGGCACGCTCGCTGCGATCGCGCTGGCGGTGTCCCTGGTCGTGGTGCAGTGGGTCGTGCTGAAAATGCTGCCGTTCGACAACAAGTCCGAGTTCCAGGTCGTGCTGGACATGCCCGAGGGCACGCCGGTCGAGACCACTGCGCGCGTGCTCGACGAACTCGCTGCGGAGGTGGCTCGCCGTCCGGAAGTCACGGATTACCAGGTGTATGCCGGGACGTCCGCGCCGATCAACTTCAATGGCCTGGTGCGCCAGTACTACCTGCGCAGCGGTCCCGAGGTCGGCGACATCCAGGTCAACCTGGTGGACAAGCATCACCGCGACAAGCAGAGCCACGAGATCGCGCTCGAAGTGCGTCCGGCACTGGCCGCGATCGGGAAGCGTCATGGCGGCTCGGTGAAGATCGTCGAAGTGCCGCCGGGGCCGCCGGTGCAGGCGCCGCTCGTCGCCGAGATCTATGGGCCGTTCCAGGCGGGGCAGCAGCAGCTGACGCGCGACCTGCGCAAGATCTTCGAGGCCACGGAAGGCGTGGTCGACGTGGACGACAGCCTCGAGGCACCGAGTCCGCGACTGGTCGTCGCCATCGACCGGCAGAAGGCCGCCATGCTCGGCGTGAACCAGGCCGAGGCCGTGCAGACGCTCGCGGCCGGGCTCGGCGGACTCGACGCAACGTACGCGCGCATCGGTCGCGAGACCTACCCGATCCCGGTGCGGCTGGAACTCGAGGTGCCGGCGAAAGCCGACCTCGCCAGCGTGCTGGCACTGCAGGTGCGCTCGCACAGTGGTGCGCGCGTGCCGCTCTCCGAGATCACGACGACCACGCGACAGCCGTGGGAGAACGCGATCTATCACAAGGACCTGCTGCCGATGGCCTGGGTCACCGCCGATTCCGTCGGCGCCACCGACAGCCCGCTCTACGGCATGTTCTCGATGGTTGGCACGCTCAAGGAGCAGATGCCCGACGTCACGCAGTACTTCTTCGCCCAGCCCGACGATCCGTACCGGCCCAGCGTGAAATGGGACGGCGAATGGCAGATCACGTTCGAGACGTTCCGCGACATGGGTCTGGCCTACTCGGTCGGCCTGGTGCTGATCTACCTGCTCGTGGTGGCGCAGTTCGGCTCGTATGCGGTGCCGCTCGTGATCATGGCGCCCATCCCGCTCACCATCATCGGCGTGATGCCGGGACACGCCTTGCTCGGCGCGCAGTTCACCGCCACCTCGATGATCGGCATGATCGCCCTGGCAGGAATCATCGTCCGCAATTCGATCCTGCTGGTCGACTTCATCAATCTCGAGGTCGCGCGCGGCCAGCCGCTCGCGGATGCAGTGATCGGTGCGGCTGCAGTGCGAGCGCGGCCGATCGCGCTCACCGCAGTGGCTGCGATGACCGGCGCGTTCTTCATCCTCGACGATCCGATCTTCAACGGCCTCGCCGTGTCGCTGATCTTCGGCATCCTCGTCTCGACCGTGCTCACGCTCGTGCTGATCCCGATCCTCTATTTCAGCTATCGCAACCGCAAGACAGCCGCCGCCTGAGGCGGCCGGGGAGATACGACATGGCCAAGGTAATCATTCTCGGTGCAGGGCTCGGTGGCGTCGCCTGTGCCTACGAGATGAAAAAGCGGCTCGGTGCGAAGCATCAGGTCACGCTCGTCGGCAGCTCACCGTACTTCGAGTTCACGCCGTCCAATCCGTGGGTGGCGGTCGGCTGGCGCAAGCCCGAGCAGACGCGTGTCGAACTCGCGGGCCCGCTGCAGGCAAAGGACGTCGGCTGGATTCCGAAGCTGGTGCAGACGATCGACGCTGCCGGCTCGAAGCTCGTGTTCGTCGACGGTACCGAGGAGCCCTACGACTACCTCGCAATTTCGACCGGCCCCAAGCTCGCGTTCGAAGAGGTGCCGGGACTCGGCCCCAATGGTCACACCGTCTCGGTCTGCACGCAGGCGCATGCCCTGGCCGCGTGGGAGAACTACCAGGAGTTTCTCAAGCAGCCCGGCCCGATCGTGATCGGCGCCGCCGCGAGCGCGAGCTGCTTTGGTCCAGCCTATGAGATGGCGATGATCATCGACACCGACCTGCGCAAGCGCAAGCTGCGCGACAAGGTGCCGATGACGTTCGTGACTTCCGAACCGTACATCGGGCACATGGGACTCGGCGGCGTGGGCGACAGCAAGGGACTCATGGAATCGACGCTGCGTCAGCGCCACATCAACTGGGTCACCAATGCCAAGGTCACGTCCGTCGACGCCGGCACCGTGAACGCAAGCGAATTCAACGAGGACGGCGCGGTGCGCAAGGAGCACAAGCTGCCGTTCAAGTGGGCCATGATCCTGCCGGCCTTCAAGGGTGTCGATGCGGTGGCCACGGTGCCGGAGCTGTGCAATCCGCGTGGATTCGTGCTGATCGACGAATTCCAGCGCAGCAAGCGGTACCGCAACATCTTCGCAGCCGGAGTCTGCGTCGCGATTCCGCCGGTCGAAGTCACGCCCGTCCCGACTGGCGCCCCGAAGACCGGCTTCATGATCGAATCGATGGTTTCGGCGATCTGCGAAAACGTCGCTGCCGACCTGGAAGGCCGGCCGGCGGAGGCGCGCGCGACCTGGAACGCGATCTGCCTGGCGGACTTCGGCGACACCGGTGCCGCCTTCGTCGCGCTGCCGCAGATCCCGCCGCGCAACGTCACGTGGGCGCGCGAAGGCAAGTGGGTGCACCTGGCCAAGATCGCGTTCGAGAAGTACTTCCTGCGCAAGGTCGAGACGGGCTCCATCGCGCCGATCTACGAAAAATACGTGCTGAAGACGCTGGGCATCGAGGCCCTGAAGCAATGAAAGCCGGCCTGCCCGTGTCGCACGCGCTTGCAGCAACGCTCGCCCTGCTGAGTGCGCTGGTTGCCGGCGGGCTTGCGCGCGCCGAAGCTCCGGTCGAGACGCTGGCGGAGGCGTGGACGGTGGCACTGCAGCAGGACCGTGCGCTCGCCGCGACACGCAGCCAGGCCGAAGCCGCCGGGTTCGACGCCCAGGCGGCGCGCGCGCAGCGCTGGCCGACAGTGGCTGTCGCGGGCGCGTACACCCAGCTCGACGATTCGCCCGCGTTCGACTTCTCGTTCACGGGCTTGCCGCTGACGCCGCCCGAACTGTTTCAGGACGACAGTTTCGTCTCGGCCACGGCCGCGGTCACGGTGCCGTTGTTCACGAGCGGACGGATTTCATCGAGCATCGCTGCCGCGGAAGCGCGCGAACGGGGCGCGGGCGCGCACGTTGCAGCGGCCACGGCCGACCTCAAGCTGGCGGTGGCCGATGCCTACGTCGGTGTACTGCGCGCGCGCAAAGCGCACGCGGTTGCCAGCAGCAATGTGCACACCCTCGAAGGCCTGGTGCACGACACCAGCAGCATGTTCGAGCGCGAGCTGGTGCCCAAGAACGAGCTCCTTGCTGCCGAAGTCGCGCTTGCCGATGCGCGACAGAACGAACTGCGGGCGGCCAACGCGGCTGCCGTGGCGCAGGCGCAGTACAACCGGCGGCTGGGCGCGCCGCTCGATCGCCCCGTCGAGCTGAGCGAGTCGATCGACGTGGCCGTCGAGGCCGAACAGGAGCTGCCGGCGCTGATCGCGCAGGCGCAGACACGGCGCACCGAACTCACCGCGCTCGACGCACAGGCGGAAGCCCTCGGCCAGCTCGCACGCACCGAGCGCTCGCGCGTGCTGCCGCAAGTGGGTCTGAGCGGTGGCTATCAGTACCTGGAAAACCAGTTCCTCGACGACGAGACCGTCGGCATGGCGGGCATCGGCGTGCAGTGGGCGATGTTCGACGGGGGGCAGTCGCGCAAGCGCGCTGCGGCGCTGGACCGGAATCGTCGCGCCACCGAGCTGCAGCGTGCCGACGCTGCCAGCCAGATCGAACTGCAGGTGCGACAGGCCTGGCTCGGCATCGACGAGGCGCGGCAGCGCGTCGAAGTGAACGCGCGCGCCGCCGAACAGGCAGAGGAAAATCTCCGCATCGCTCGCGAGCGCTACACGGCCGGTCTCGGCACGCAGACGCAGCTGCTCGGGGCGGAGTCGCTGCGGGTGCAGGCGCTCAGGAATCGCGACGACGCGACGCTCGACGCCAGCCTGGCCCGGTTGCGGCTCGCGCGGGCGGTTGGGGCGCTCTAGGGACGCGACGCTACGTCTGTCGCGGGTAGGCGCAGTCCGCCGGGGCAGGTGCTCTCGCGAACTCCGTGTCGGACCGCCGCATCCCGAGTCGCAGGCTCGAGGACCGGCACTGATTCACGTCGCTGAGCCTCTGCCACCATCGCGCTCGAGCCCGTTCGGGCAGCGGCTCAGCGACGTGACTGCAGTGCCGTTCCTCGGCCTGCGCTCGGGCTGCGGCGTCGACCCGGAGTTTCGCGAGAGCACCTGCCCCGGCGGACTGCGCCGATCCCGCGCCCGACCGTCGAGCGCGATCAGCCCGCCCGCAATGCCCGCCCGAGCCGTCGCTGGCCGAGCGCCGGCAACACGTCGACGCCATCCCAGACCTGCTCGCCCGCGATGTACACCGCGGTCACCACGCCGTCCGAGCGATTGACGAGCTGCTCGTGCTCGAAGATGTCGCGGTACACCATGCGCCGGTTCGCATCGGTGTCGTAAGTGCTGAGTGCTTCCGGGTCGATCAGCACCAGGTCCGCCTGGGCGCCGACCTCGAGCTTCCCGGCGTCGACGCCGAAGAACTCCGCCGGCTCGCGCGTCAGCCGGCGCACCGCCTTGGCCACCATGTCCAGCGACTCGCGCGCCGCGATCTGCAGCGTCAGCAGGTTGCCGTCGAAGAACGCGAGGTTGATCAGGTGCGCGCCGCTGTCATTGAAGCCCGGCAGCATGTGCGGGTGAAACAGCAGGTCGCGCAGGATCGCGGGCCGGTCGTTGGCGACGGTAAACCACCAGCGCAAGTCGCGGTCGTAGCGGCGGAACAAGTGCAGCAGCAGGTCGGCTTCGCGCGTGATCGGTTGCGGGAATTCCGCCAGGGCCGCCCGCTCAGACTCGCTGCGCGCCGCGCCAAGAGAACCGGACTGAAAGTCGCGCACCCGGCGGTACAGCGCGCCGAAAGTCTCGCCGCACCACTCTGCCACGGGTGCGCGCTCGATGGTGAGCGCGTCGAGATCGCGATTGAAGGTCGAAACCGCGCCTGCGTCGTGCCACTCGCGCACGAACACACGACCGAAATCTGCAGTGGCCATGGCCTCGCGGCGGCCGGCGGCGTCTTCGATGTCGAGCGCCATCAGCCGGCGCGAGGATTCGAACTCCTCGAAGATCGGACACAGCGCACCCTCCGCAAACATGCGGAAGGGCGTCGCCAGCACCTGGAAATGAAAGCGACCCTGCACGAGCCGTGAGTTGAGCACGTTGGCGAGAAGCGGAAAGAGCTTGTACGTCTGGCGCTCGTGCGTGAGATCCACGGCCGTCAACGCGCTGGTCTTGAGCGGCTTGCCGAACAGGCGGCCGCTGGTCAGGAAAAAGCGCAGGAATGTCTTCGCGCGATTCGCCGCATCCGGGGTGCACTGCCACACGCGATCGCTCTCGCGCACGACGGCGAGCAGGTCCTTGAGTTCGGACCACGACGCGTGTTGCGCTGGTATCCGCTCATTTTTGTGCGGGTCGTTGGCGAGGTAGTGGAAGGGAATCGAATCGGTCGACAGTCCGGCGTATCCCTGTGCCATCGCGTCCGCGAGCAACGCGCGCATACGCTCCCTTTCTGCGGCGGTGGGCTCGCGCGTGACCGCTGCGTCGGTGCTGCCCATCGCCTCGATCCGCAGCATCGAATGCGGCAGCAGCGGCACGATGTTCGGGCCGAGCGGCAACCGGTCGAGGTGTTCGAGATACTCGCCGGTGCTCTGCCAGTCGATGCGGTCGACGACCTTGCGCAGGACGGACTTCGGCATGTTCTCGACGCGAGTGAAGCAGTCGAGGATCGGATCGTCGCCGTTGCGGCGCTGTGCGCCGAACGCGGTCCCCAGGCTGCAATTGCCGACGACGACCGTGGTCGTGCCGTGACGCACGGATTCGGGCAGGCCCGGCGCCAGTTCCACCTCCAGGTCGAGGTGCGTATGAATGTCGAGCAGGCCGGGCAGCAGCCAGCGGCCACGGGCATCGACGACGCGCTCCGCGCGCTCCGGCGCAAGGTTCGCGCCACGAGCGGCGATGCGGCCGTCGTGGATTGCCACGTCTTCGACGAGGGCAGTGGCGCCCGTGCCGTCGAATACGCGTGCGCCGCGAATCAGGACTTCCCAGTCATGCTGCATGATTCCCTGCCTGTCTCGCCGTACTGGCGCCGTATGTTAGCGGGGCAGGACGCGCCCTGGATTGAGGATGCCCTGCGGATCGAGTGCCTGCTTCAGCGTCCGCATCAGGGCCAGTTCGGCCGGGCTGCGGCAGAGGTCGAGCCAGGGTTGCTTTTCGGTGCCGACCCCGTGTTCGGCCGAAACGGAGCCGCCGCGCGACGCGAGCGGCTCGTAGACGCAGCGCTCGATGCCGTGGCGCGCCTCGGCACTGGGCGGGCCTGCGGCGATGATGTGCAGATTGCCGTCGCCCAGGTGACCGAAGACGAAGCGCTGATAGGCCGGCCACTCGCGTTCGAGTCGCTCCAGCACCTCGTTGACGTAGCCCTCCATCGCGGCAAGCGGCAGGCTGATATCGAAGGCGACCGGCATGCCGAGACGGAAGATGCCCTCGACGTCGTCGCGCAGCGCCCAGAGTGCATCGCGCTGCGCCGAAGACGAGCACACGACCGCGTCGGCGACGAGTCCGGCCTCGATGGCTGCAGCAATCGCCTCCTCGAACTGCGCCTGGTCGCGGCCTGGATCGCCGCCCGTGCTTTCGACCAGCACGTAGAACTCGTGGGTCTGCGGCAGTGGCGGCGTGCCCTTGGACGGCGGCGTAGTCACCATCCGGTAAAACGAATTCCACATCAGTTCGAAGGCCGACAGCGCGCCGCCGAGCGCGCCGTCCATGTGCTTGAGGAACCGCGTGACATCGTCGAAGCGCGCGCAGGCCACCAGCGCAGACTGCGTGCTGCGCGGCAATTCGCGCAGCCGCAGCACCAGGCGCGTGATGACGCCAAGCGTGCCCTCGGAGCCGATGAACAACTGCTTCACGTCGTACGCCGCGTTGTTCTTCAACATCCTGTTCATGGCGGGAATGACGGTGCCGTCGGCGAGGACGGCTTCGAGCCCCAGCACCGAGTCGCGCGTCATGCCGTACCGGATGACGCCGTTGCCGCCCGCGTTGGTGGCGACGCTGCCGCCGATGTGTGCCGAGCCGCGCGCGCCCCAGTCGACCGGGTAGAGCAGGCCATGCTTCTCCGCCTCTTCCTGGACCCGCTGCACCGGAACGCCGGCTTCCACCGTCATGGTGCGTCCGATGGGGTCGATGTCCTCGATGCGATGCATGCGCTCGAGTGACAGCGCGATCTCGTCGGGAGCGGCCACGCAGCCCTGCACCAGTCCCGTGAGACCGCCGAACAGCACGACGGGTTGTCGTGCTGCGTGGCAGGCCGCGAGCACGCGCGACACCTCGTCGGTGCTGGCGGGGCGGACGATCGCCCGCGCGCGACAGGGACCGCGATCAGCCCAGCTCACGCTGCGGGCAGCGACATCGGGCCCCGTCAGCAGGTTCGCGGGGCCGACGATGGCAGCCAGGGTATCGAGCAATGACATCGAAGTACTCCAGGCCCGGTGGGCCGCGGGTCAGGCGACGAGCGTGGCGGCCACTTCGGCGAACGCATCCTGCAGCCGGGCAATCTGTGGCTCGGTCGTGACCGGACACACCAGCATCATGTTGTGGAACGGTGCGATCAGGCAACCACGGTTGAGCAGTGACAGGTGTATGGCGCGCTCGAGCTCCGGCGCATGGGCCGCTTCCGCTTGCGTGCCGTCGAGCAAGGGACCGGGCGCGCAGATGAACTCGACGCGAGCCCCCACGCGTACGGCGTGCCAGGGCAGCCGGTGTGCCGTGATCGTCGCCTGCAGGCCCGCGACCAGCACTTCAGCCAGGCGCTCCATCGTCGCGTAGGCGGCGTCGGTCATGACGTGTTCGAGCGTCGCACGCATTGCGGCGAGTGCGAGCGCGTTTGCCGACAACGTGGTGCCCATGCCCGAATGCCCGGACGGCATGCTCGCGCGCACCGCGTCCAGTCGCCGCGCCACGGCGTCGGTCATGCCCCAGACGCTGGCGGGCACCCCGCCTGCGATGGGCTTGCCCAGCACGAACAGGTCAGGCTCGAGGCCATGAGCCCGCGTGTATCCACCCGGACCCGTCGAGATCGTGTGCGTCTCGTCGATCAGCAGCAGCGTGCCCGTGTCACGTGTCAGGCGCCGCACGGCTGCGAGGAAACCGGGCGCGGGCAGCACCATGCAGGAATTGGTGAGCACGGGTTCGGTGATGACGCAGGCCACGTCGCCATGGGCGAGTTCGCGCTCCAGGCCCGCAACGTCATTGAACTCGACCACGCGTGCGAGCTGCGTGAGGTCGGTGACTTGCCCGAGCAGTCCAGGGCGCTGCACCGCACGGCCTCCAACCAGCCGCACGAAAGTCTCATCGACGGTGCCGTGATAACAGCCGTTGAACACCAGGATCTTCGGGCGCCCGGTCACCGCGCGGGCGACGCGCAAGGCGAAGCGATTGGCGTCCGTCGCCGTCGTGGCGACCTGCCAGTGCGGCAGCCCGAAGCGTTCGACGAGGAGTTGGCCGACCATGACGGCATCGTCGGTCGGCAGCATGTACGTGAGTCCCTGGCTCGCCTGGCGCGCGATGGCCGCGGCGACAGGTGCGGGCGAATGCCCGAACATCGAGCCGGTGTCGCCGAGACAGAAATCCGCGTACTCGTTGCCGTCGACGTCGCGCAATGTCGAACCCTGCGCCGACGCAACGAGAAACGGGAAGGGCATCGACCAGTCGCGCATCCAGTGCATGGGCACGCCGTCGTAAAAGCCCGCGATGCCGTGCCCCGTGCGCTGCTGCGACACGGGATGTGCCGCGACATAGGTGCGCTGCTCGGCCGCGAACAGCTCCGCGATCCGCTGTCTATCCACGCCGCCGAGAGAACCCGTCGTCATCGCGTCTCCAATTCGCCTGCAGTGATTCTAGGGGGGAAGGGGGGAAGGGGAGGGAAGGGGAGGAAGGACGGAAGGGGAAGGGGCAGGAAGGACCGGAAGGAATCGGAAGGTTCAGATGCAGGAACGAATCGCTGCAGGCGCCTCCGACTATACCTTCCTATCCTTCCTATCCTTCCTGTCCTTCCTGTCCTTCCTCCCCCCCCTTCCTTGACGGTCCGCACCGGCCCATGGATACTGCACCGCGAGATGAACGCAACCGCACAGCACACGCTCGACAGCCGTTGGTGGTGGCGCCACTTCTAGGAGTGGGGCCGGCCGCGTTAGTCTCTTTTCGCAGGATTCCAGGACCCATCTCCGCGCAGCACCGTGGGATGGGTTTTTTGTTGTCCGTCCCCCGGGTCCCGCGTCAGAGGAGCCGCAGGTGACGACGACCTTGTTCGATATTGCAGCCGACCTCGACACACCGGTGTCGGCTTATCTCAAATTGAAACCTTTTCGCCCGCGCTTCCTGCTGGAGAGCGTCGAGGGCGGGGAGCGTCTCGCCCGCTATTCCTTCATCGGCTTCGGTGACTGCCTCGAGTACCGTCTCGACGCCCAGGGGCTGTCGGTCAACGGCGTGCAGGGGCCGCGGCCGGCGGACCAGGTCCAGTTGCTCGCGTCCTTGCGCCAGGCCCTGGCGCAGTCGCCACGGCCGGACGTCACGCAGGCCGGGTTTCCCCTGCTCGGCGGCATGGTCGGTGCTGCGAGCTACGACCTGGTGCGCTACTTCGAGCGGTTGCCCTCGCACGCCCAGCCCGGCGAGGGCGTGCCCGACGCGCACTATGTGGCACCTCGCTCGGTGCTGGCGTTCGATCACCTGACACGCCGCGCCGCCTTGCTGCATGCAGGCCCGGAGAGCGAACGGCGGGCCCTGCGCGGCGAAGTGATCAAGGCCCTGCGCGGAGGCCTGCCCAGCCCGGTGCGGCCGACGAAATTCGGCCCGGCACAAGCCAGCCTCTCGCAGGACGCGTTCCTGCACAACGTCGCGCGCACCAAGGAATACATCGCTGCGGGTGACGTGTACCAGCTGGTGCTGTCGATCCGTTTCGGCGGCCTGTGCGACATGGACCCGTTCGAGGCCTATCGCGCACTGCGCCTGCTGAACCCCTCGCCCTACATGTATTTCTGCGAGCTCGGCGATCGCGTCATCGTGGGTTCTTCGCCTGAAGCACTGGTCAAGCTCGAGGGCGGCGTCGCGCACCTGCGCCCGATCGCCGGCACGCTGCCGCGCGGGGCCGACCCGGCGGAGGACCTCGCGAATGAAGCCAGCCTGCTCGCGGATCCGAAAGAGAATGCCGAGCACGTCATGCTCGTCGACCTTGCGCGCAACGACCTTGGTCGCGTCGCCGAGGCGGGCAGCGTGCGGGTCGATCCCTATCGTTCCATCGAGCGCTACAGTCACGTCATGCACATCGTGAGCGGCGTCAACGGTCGCCTCGCGCCCGGCCGCGACCAGTTCGACCTGTTCGCCGCGGCGTTCCCGGCGGGCACCCTCGTCGGCGCGCCCAAGGTGCGGGCGATGGCCATCATCGACGAGCTCGAGCCCGTGCAGCGCGGGTTCTACGGCGGCACGGTGGGCTACTTCGGTCTCGGCGGTGACATGAATCACGCGATCACGATCCGCACGATGGTGTTCCACGGCGATACGTACAGCTTCCAGGCGGGTGCCGGCATCGTCGCCGACAGCGTGCCGCAGAACGAGTACCGCGAGGTGTTCGCCAAGAGCGACGTGTTGCGCCGCGCGCTCGAGATCGCCCGGGAGGGCCTGTGATGACGAATGCAGCCCCGCGCCTGCTGCTGGTCGATAACTACGACAGCTTCACTTACAACCTGGTGCAGGCGTTCCTGGTGCTCGGCGCGGACGTGCTCGTGCATCGCAACGACGCGATCACCATCGAGCAGGCGCGCGCGCTGCAGCCGACGCATCTCTGCATCTCGCCAGGTCCCGGCACGCCGCGCGATGCCGGTGTGTCCATGGCGATGATCCGTGCCTTCGCGGGGCAGATCCCCGTGCTCGGCGTCTGTCTCGGCCACCAGTCGATCGTCGAGGTGTTCGGCGGTGACGTCGTGCGCGCCGGGCGGCTGATGCATGGCAAGGTGTCGCCGGTGGAGCATGACGGACAAGGTGTGTTCGCTGGCGCGCCGCAACCGATGGACGTCGGCCGTTACCATTCGCTGATCGCCAAGCCCGAGACACTGCCGGCGGAACTCATCGTCACCGCGCGGACGCCCGAAGGGGAAATCATGGGCGTGCGGCATCGTGACCTGAACGTCGAAGGCGTGCAGTTCCATCCCGAGAGCGTGCTCACACCCGCGGGTCCGCTGCTGATGGGCAACTTCCTGCAGTTCAGCGGAGGCCGGCGCGGAGCCTGACGCACGACGATGGCCGAATTGCGCGAAACCCTCGAGCGGCTGCTGAACCGCGAGCACCTGGCAGAGTCGGAAGCCGCAGCCCTGCTGATTGCGCTGACCGATCCGTCCATGCCGCCCGCGATGGCGGGAGCCTTATTGGCTGCATTGCGCAGCAAGGGCCTGACGGCACCCGAGGTGCGCGGCTTTGCCGGCGCCATGCGCAGCCTGGCACGCCGGCCAACGTTGCCGGCGGGTGCACCTGCCATCGACATCGTCGGCACCGGCGGCGATGCCTCGGGCAGTTTCAACATCTCGACAGGTGCTGCCTTGCTGACGGCGGCGCTCGGCGTGCGCGTCGTCAAGCACGGGAACCGCTCGGTCTCCAGCCGCTCCGGCAGCGCCGACCTGCTCGAAAGCCTGGGGCTGCCGCTGCCGCTCGACGAACGCCGCGCAGGCGAGTGCCTGGCCGCCACGGGCTTCACGTTCCTGTTCGCGCCGCACTATCACCCCGCGATGAAAGAGATCGCTCCGGTGCGCCGTGCGCTGGGTGTGCGCACGGTCTTCAACCTGCTGGGTCCGTTGACGAATCCGGCCGAACCGCCGTTCGGCCTGATCGGCGCGTACAGCCGCGACGCGGCCCTGTTGATGGCCGAGACGCTGGCAGGCATGCCGATCGAACGCGTGTTCGTCGTGCACGGCGAGCCCGGCTGGGACGAACCCACGCCGTGCGGTCCGTTCGAGCTGTACGACGTGCGTCCCGGCAGCGTGCAGCGCACCGAGCGCGATCCGCTCGCGTTCGGTTTCGCTCGCTGCACGCCCCAATCGCTTGCCGGCGGCGACGCGGCACACAACGCGGTAGGCATGCGCGCGGTGTTCACGGGCGCAGACCGCGGACCTCATCGTGACGCGTTGGTGCTCAATGCCGCGCTGGCGCTTGAAGTCACCGGCGCGGTCACTGAACCGCATGCCGCCATTCGTGCCGCCAACGACGCGCTCGATCGCGGCGACGGCATCCGCCTGCTGGACCAGTTGGCGGCGTTCGGCCGCTCCATCGGTGGTGGCGGCTGATGGGGCTGCTGGACGACATGGCGACGGGCAGCGCGCAGCGCCTGGCCGTTGCGCGTGCTGCGGTCAGTGAGGCCGAGCTGCGTGAACGCTGCGCGAGCCTGCCGCGCCCCGCGCGCCTGCAATTGTCGGGAGAGGCATTCGATCTGATTGCCGAGCTCAAGCTGCGCTCGCCCGCGCTGGGCGACCTGTCGGCGCGAACACTCGACCCGGTCGCACGGTTGCGCGGATACGCTGAGGCTGGCGCCGCCGTCTGTTCGATCCTGACCGAACCCTCGCGTTTCGACGGCGACCTCGCGCACCTGCGTTTGGCGGCGGCGACGCTGGCGCCGTACGGCGTGCCCGCGATGCGCAAAGACTTTCTCGTCGATCCCTACCAGGTGCTCGAGGCGCGCGCTGCGGGCGCTGCCGGTGTGCTGTTGATCGTGCGCATGGTGCCGCTCGCCACGCTCGTGTCGATGCTGGACGCTGCGGCAGAGCTCGGCCTGTTCGTGCTGCTCGAGGCGTTCGATGCGGCCGACATCGTTGTCGCGGCCGGACTCGCACGCGAGCGCCGCGGTCGCGACGAGCAGGTGCTGATGGGTCTCAACTGCCGTGACCTGCAGTCGCTGCAGATCGATTTCGCACGTTTCGCGCAGTTGCGCGATGCCTTGCCGCCGGAATGGCCGGCCGTGGCCGAAAGCGGTGTCGTCACCGTCGAGGACGCTGCGACCGTGGCGCGGCTCGGCTATCGACTTGCACTGGTCGGCACCACGTTGATGCAACATGACGATCCGGCGCAGGCCGTGCGCGACCTGCTCGCAGCCGGACGAGGCGCAGCGCGATGAACCGCACTGCCGCGCCGCTATGGATCAAGATTTGCGGCCTGCGCAGCGCCGCCGATGTCGCAGCGGCCGTAGCCGCCGGTGCCGACGCAGTTGGCTTCGTGTTCCATGCGGCCTCACCGCGCCACCTGGCCTTGCAGTCTGCCCAGGCGCTTGCGGCGACCGTTCCCCGCGGCGTCGAAAAGGTCGCGGTGTTCCTGCACCCGACGCAAGCGGAGCTGGATGCTGCGATCGATGCAGTGCAGCCCGACTGGGTGCAGACCGATGCCACGGACCTCGAGACGCTCGAGCTGCATGGCGGCCAACGCGTGCTGCCGGTCTATCGCACCGACCGCGCGCTGCCCGCGCAAGCGTCGTTGCCCCAGCGCTACTTGCTCGAAAGCGGGCGCAGCGGCACCGGGGAACGGGCTGACTGGGACGCTGCAGCACGCCTGGCCCGGCATCGCGAAGTGGTGCTCGCCGGTGGGCTCGATGCCGCGAACGTGGGCGCCGCCATCGCAGCCGTGCGGCCCTTCGGCGTCGACGTGAGTTCGGGCGTCGAGCTCACGCGCGGCGTGAAGGATGCAGCCTTGATCATGAATTTCGTGAATGCGGCCCGTGCGATGCACGCGCGGCTCGCGTCGTCGTCGCTGGAGTAATTGCACACATGAAGACCCAGGCCCTCAATCTCGATCGCGAGGCGCTGCTTGCCCAGACATTGAAGGGAGAGTTCCCGGATGCGCGCGGGCGCTTCGGCCCGTTCGGCGGGCGCTACGTTCCCGAAACGCTGGTCCCGGCGCTCGACCGGCTCGAGCAGGGCATCCGCGACATCCTGCCGGATCCCGCATTCAAGGCCGAGCTCGACCAGCAGTTGCGCACCTGGGTGGGCCGGCCCACGCCGCTCACGTATGCCGCCGCGCTGTCCAAGCGCTGGGGAGCGGAAGTCTGGCTGAAGCGGGAAGACCTGGCGCACACCGGCGCCCACAAGATCAACAACGCAATTGGCCAGGGCCTGCTGGCGAAGCGACTCGGGGCGAAGCGCATCGTCGCGGAAACCGGCGCCGGCCAGCACGGTGTGGCCACTGCGGCGGCCTGCGCGCGTCTCGGCATGCCCTGCACGGTGTACATGGGCTCGATCGACATGGAGCGCCAGGCGCCGAACGTCGGCCGCATGAAACTGCTCGGCGCGAACGTCGTGCCGGTCACGGGCGGCGACAAGACGTTGCGCGCCGCGATCGACGAGGCGTTGCGCGACTGGGTGTCCGACCCGGACGGCACGTTCTACATCCTCGGTTCGGCTGTCGGTCCGCATCCGTACCCCTACATGGTGCGCGAGTTCCAGCGCGTCATCGGCGTCGAGGCGCGCGCGCAGATGCTGGCGCAGGCGGGTGCGCTGCCCGACGTCGTCGTGGCCTGCGTCGGTGGCGGTTCGAATGCGATCGGCCTGTTCCATCCGTTCGTGCCCGACCTCGACGTCAAGTTGCTTGGCTTCGAGGCAGGGGGCACGGGCCCCGGCCTGGGACAGAATGCGGCGTCGCTCGCGTACGGCACGCCCGGCGTGCTGCAGGGCTGCTATTCGCTGTTGCTGCAGGACGAGCACGGCCAGATCCAGGAGACGCACTCGGTCTCTGCCGGGCTCGACTACCCGGGCGTCGGACCCGAGCATGCGCTGCTCGCCAGCATCGGCCGTCTCGGCTTCGCCGCTGCGGAAGACGACGAGTCGCTGGCCGCGCTTGCCGAGTGCAGCCAGTACGAAGGCATCCTGCCGGCCATCGAAACCGCCCATGCATTTGCGGGCGCACGCAAATACGCCAAGGCGAATCCAGGCTGCCGCATCCTGATCGGCCTCTCCGGTCGCGGCGACAAGGACATGCCGACGTTGCAGCGCACTTTGCTCAAGGGACAGATCTGATGACGACTTCGCAACAGACCGCGCAGCCGCGCGACAGCATCAGCAGCGCGATCAGCCAGGCTGCGGCGAGCGGCCGTCCGGCCGTCGTCGGCTTCATGACGGCAGGCTTCCCGGATCGCGCGCATTTCGCCGACAACCTGCGCGCGATCGCGTCCGCGGCCGACGTCGTCGAGATCGGCGTGCCGTTCAGCGATCCCATGGCCGATGGCGCCACCATCCAGCGTGCGAGCTTCGCGTCGCTGCAGGGCGGCTTCACGCTCACGTGGCTGCTGCAGGAACTGACCACGATGCAGCCGAGGCCGCGTGCGCCGGTCCTGCTGATGAGTTACCTGAATCCGTTGCTGGCGTTCGGCCTCGAGCGCCTGCCCGAAGTGGCGCGGGCCGCGGGTGTCGCGGGCTTCATCATTCCCGACCTGCCCTACGAGGAAAGCGCGGACATGCGCGCTGCGCTCGACCGGGTCGGCATCGCGCTGGTGCAGATGGTGACCCCGGTGACGCCGGATGCGCGACTGCGGATGCTGTGCGCGGCCAGCCAGGGATTCGTCTACGCGGTGACGATGACGGGAACGACGGGCAAGTCCGTAGTGGTGCCGGACGAGGTGCTGCAGTACATGGACCGCGTGAAGTCGATGTCGCCGATTCCGGTCTGCGCCGGGTTCGGCATCCGCACCGCCGAGCACGTGAGCCGCATGCAGGGCCACGTCGACGGCGTGGTGGTCGGTTCAGCGCTGGTGGAAGTGCTCGAGCGAGGAGAGGACCCTGCCGCCTTCCTGCGCGGCCTGCGGCCCTGAGGCCTGCTAGACGGCCTTGAGCCGGAGCTGGATGTGCTGGATCACTAAAGCGCGCGCGGTCTCGACCGGATTCTTCGACCACGTGAACACGGGCGGCAGCCGGCGCAACATGCGCCAGTTGCCGGTCTCGAGCACTCGCGCAAGGTAGTCGAGGTTGCGGTGGATCGCTTCCATGTACGGATTGCGGCCGCCGAACAGGCATTCAAGGTAGCGGTACGCCCCGTTGAACTCGCCGTCGAGCCGGGTGCGAATCGTCGTCTCGGCGAACTCGGGCGTGCGACGCAACACGTCGAGCCCTGAGGCGTAATGCACCTTGAGGTCGCCATTCTCCCCGCGCTGCATGGCCACGCCCCCGAGCACGAACTCGGGGTAGAGGCGGTCACGGCACTTCTCGAGGTAACAACGATCGGACATCTGCGCCAGCATGTCGGCCGTGCCGAGCAGGTGACCCACGCGACGATCGCGCGCGTCGTCCAGGCGGATGTCCTTGAACGGTACTTCGTAGCCGGTGAAGTGGATGACCTGTGTCGCGACCGGCACCCAGTCCGCGAGGCCGATGGCCGGCAGGTAGTGCGCGAGGAAGGTGGCGCCACGAGCGACGTGCGTGCGCGTGTACTCGGCGCCGTTGCGGTGCAGGGTGTCGTCGCTGCGGCGGATGTAACCGGAATCGTGGAACAGCGCGACGATCAGGGCGACCAACGCGCGTTCGGCGCCGAGGCGCTGGTCCGGCGCCTGCGAGCGATCGTGCCCGGCCAGCAACCGCGCCATCGCCAGCGTGTCGTCCAGCGAGTGCTGCATGTCGTGGTAAACGGTGTCGCAGCCCAGGTAGCCTGGGTAGCTGCCCTGGAACAGGCGCTCGAAGTCAGCGAAAGCTTGTGTCAGCCGCGAGAAGTCGGTGCCCGGCCACGTCTGCTGGTATAGATCCTCGACGGCCTTGCGCACGGACGCGACCGAACTCACCTGCACGGTGTTGGTGACGTCGAAATCGCTGCGGCGAAACTGCATTGGGCGTCATTGCACGCTGGGGTTTGCGGGCGAGTCTAGACCCTTCGTGCGAAAGCGCCAGAGTCAAAAAAACCGACACTGAAAGTATCCGGGCCCGCGCAGCCGGTTCACGGCTTCATATGTCAAAACTCGCGACGACCGGAGTGTGGTCCGAGGGCCGTTCCAGCTTGCGTGGCGCCTTGTCGATGTGACATGCGCCACATTTCCCGGCGAGCGCGTGCGAAGCGAGGATCAGGTCGATGCGCAGGCCCGCATTGCGGCGAAAAGCCATCATCCGGTAGTCCCACCATGAGTACGACTTCTCCGGCTGCTCGAACGAGCGGAAGCAATCGACCAGGCCGGTGCCGAGCAGCGCCTGCAGCGCCGCGCGCTCAGGCGGACTGACGTGCACCGAGCCTTCCCAGGCCTTGGGGTCGTGCACGTCGCGGTCTTCCGGGGCGACGTTGAAATCCCCGAGCACGACCAGGTGAGGGTGCCGGGCCAGCTCCGCAGCCACGTAGTCGCGCAGCGCGGCAAACCAGCGCAGCTTGTACTCGAATTTGTCCGAGCCCACGGTCTGTCCGTTCGGAACGTAGACGTCGATGACACGGACGCCGTCGATCGTGGCGGCGAGCACGCGACGCTGCTCGTCCTCGAAGCCGGGAATGCCGGCCACCACGTCGCTGGCCGTCGCGCGGCTCAGGATGGCGACGCCGTTGTAAGTGCGCTGCCCGCTGAACACTGCGTGCCAGCCCAGCGCCTCGAGTTCGGCGGCAGGAAAGTCGGCGTCGGGCAGCTTCGTTTCCTGCAGGACGATGGCGTCGAGCGGGTTGGCCGCCAGCCAGTCCGTCAGGTGAGGCAGACGTACTCGCAGCGAGTTGACGTTCCAGGTGGCCAGCGTCCAGGGCATGCGGGATCCGCTCCGTGAGGTGGATCAGGCCGCCAGCCCGAGCTGGCGCAACAGCGGTTCGAGTTCCGGCTTGCGGCCGCGGAACTCGACGAACGCTTCCATCGCGTCGCGACTGCCGCCGCGCTCGAGGATCGCGCCGAGAAAGCGACGGGCCGTTGCGGCGTCGAAAATGCCGGCTTCCTCGAACGCGCCGAACGCATCCGCCGACAGCACCTCGGCCCACTTGTAGCTGTAGTAGCCCGCGGCGTAACCGCCCGAGAAGATGTGCTGGAAGCTGTGCGGGAACCGGTTGAACGCGGGCGGGCGCACCACGGCGACTTCGTCGCGCACCTCCGCCAGGGTTTGCATCAACCGCGCGCCGCGCGCGGGCTCGAACTCGGCATGCAGGCGGAAGTCGAACAGCGCGAACTCCAGCTGGCGGACCGACTGCATGCCCGCCTGGAACGAACGCGTGGCCTGCAGTTTGCGCAGGGCGTCGAGCGGCAGGGGCGCACCGGTTTCGACGTGGCCCGAAATCAGCGGCAGCACTTCCTCGCGCCACGCGAAGTTCTCCATGAACTGGCTCGGCAGTTCGACGGCGTCCCACGGCACTCCGTTGATGCCCGCCACGCTCGGGAAATCGACGCGCGTCAGCATGTGGTGCAGGCCGTGCCCGAACTCGTGGAACATGGTCACGACTTCGTAATGCGTCAGCAGCGACGGCCGATCGCCGCCCGGCGGCGTGAAGTTGCAGACGAGATACGCGATGGGCAGGGCTTGCGCGCCGGCGACATCGATGCGGCCGAGGCATTCGTCCATCCAGGCGCCGCCGCGCTTCTTCGGCCGCGCGTAAAGATCGAGGAAGAAGCCGCCGCGGGGGGCGCCGTCGGTGCCGAGGATGTCGTAGAACCGGACATCGGGGTGATACACGTCCACGCCCTGGCGCTCTTCGATCCGCACGCCGTACAACTGGTGTGCCACCGCGAAAAGCCCCTGCAGTACGCGCGGCAACGGGAAGTAAGGGCGCAGCTCTTCTTCCGAGACAGCCAGGCGCTCGCGCTTGAGCCGCTCGGAATGGAACGCGACGTCCCAGGCTTCGAGCCGGGTGCCCGCGAAGGCTTCGAGCTCGGCGAACTCACGCTGCGCCGCGGGCCGGCACAGGCGCGCGAGGCGCCGCAGGAATTCGAGCACCTCGCCGGGATCCCGCGCCATCTTGGTGGCGAGCGAATACTCCGCGAAGCTGGCGAATCCGGCGAGCTGGGCTGCCTCATGGCGCAGCGCCAGAATTTCCTCGATCAGCGCAGAGTTGTCCCAGTCCGGATTGCCCTGCTCGGATGCGCGCGTGATCCACGCCGTGTAGAAATCCTGGCGCAGCTGGCGATGCTCGGCATGCGTGAGCACGGCCTGGTAATTCGGCGCATCCAGCGTGAACAGCCAGCCGGTACGCTCGTTCCTGGCGGCTTCAGCGCGCGCGCGTGCGATCACGGCATCCGGCAGTCCGGCGAGTTCGGCTTCATCGTCGACGCCACGCGTCCAGGCATTGGTCGCGTCCAGCACGTTCTCGTCGAACTTGGCCTGCGCCGTCGCCAGCCGCTCCATCAATTCGCGAAAGCGCTGCTTGTGCTCGGGCTCGAGCGCCACACCCGCGAGCCGGAAGTCACGCAGCGCGTTGTCCACCAGCTTGCGCTGGTCGGCATTCAGCGCTTCGTACTGCGTGTCCTTGATGCGCTGGTAGGCGGCGCACAGGGTGGCGTTCTGCGCCATCTCGGTGTGGTACGCAGTGAGCAGCGGCAGGCAGGCGTTGTAAGCGGCACGCAATTCGTCGCTGTTGGCGACACCGTTCAGGTGACCGACCGGCGACCACGTACGCGCGAGCCGATGCTGCATCCGCTCGATCGGGAGCACGATGCCGTCCCAGCCCGACGCGCCGGAGGCCAGCAGGTCCTGCAATCCGCGCCGGTTCTCGTCGAGCACCTGCCGCACGGCGGGCTCGATATGTTCAGGGCGGATCGCGCTGAAAGCGGGCAGGGAGGCGGCGTGCAGCAGGGGGTTGTCCATGCGCCGCATTCTACGGTGCGCGGGACGCCGAATCAGCCGGACGTGGCCTGCAGCAGCCACCCTAGCGCATAAACCGCGGCCATGAAGCCAAGGAACGCGAAGAGGGCTCGGCGGCGGTACCGGCTGACCAGGTCGCCGTGGGGCAGGGCGGCGACGAGAAACAGGCGTCCCTCGTCCGGGCGTCCGAGCACGTGATAATTGGCCCGCGGGGCACGCTCGGTGCTGCCTGCGAGCACCGTCTGGCGAGCCATGGCCCGCGCGGCTTCCCATTCGTCGAGGTCGATGCGGCCGTCGCCGTCCCGGTCGAAGCGGCGCAGCAGCGCGGGCTGGTCCTGTTTCCACATCGACAGCAGTTCAGCGACCGCGGCCTGGTGGTCGGGTTCGGCGGCAGAGGCGGTCGAGCGGAAATCCCCCAGCGCGTAGACGCGTTCGTGCTCGTAGATACGGTGTTCGGCGTAGCGGTAATCGCGGCCACCGGTCAGTCGCATCGTCTTCGCGTTCGCGGCGGCGGGCCACGGCGTGTCGCCGTACCACGTCGTGGATTCGGTCGGAATCACCTCCGCGCCGTCCGGCTGCACGATGCACTGTCCGGTGTCGTCGTCCAGGAGGAAAGCGATCGACGACGTGCCCGAGGCGACCGTGGTCCAGCGATTGCGGCGGGCCTTGCCCGAGCCGCTCTCAGTGCGCTTCGAGATCGTGTAACGCCACCACACGCACGGTCGTTGCGTCAGCGGCGCGAGGTTCGTTGTCCCCGGCATGAGGCGCGCGTTGCCCGCGAGTTCGACGTAGCCCTGCGCGGCCGAGCGGATGCGCGACGTCGGCGTGTCCTCGAGCAGCCGCGCGATCTTGAGCGAACGCAGCGCAGCAGCGCCGCCCGCGAGGATGGCGACACCGAGCGTGAGCAGCCAGAACCAGAGGTCGTCGTCAGCCAAACAGCTTGCCCAGGTCCACGTCGCGCTTCTGGTCTTCGGTGAACTCGAGCAGCTGCGCCGGCTTGAACGCGAACTGGCGCGCCACGATCAGGTCGGGGAACGTCTGGATACGGATGTTGTTGAGATTGACGGTCTCGTTGTAGAGCTCGCGGCGGTCCGCAATCGCTTCCTCGAGCTCGGAGATGCGCGTCTGCAGGTGGCGAAAACCATTGTCCGCCTTCAGGTCCGGGTAGTTCTCGGCCAGCGCGAACAGCTTGCCGAGCCCCTGGCGCAGCTGGTCCTCGGCCACGCCGAGCGCCGCCACGTCGCCGCGGCCCTGTGCCTTGAACACGGCGGAACGCGCCTGCATGACGCGCTCGAGCGTCTCCTGTTCGTACTGCATATAGCGCTTGCAGGTCTCGACCAGCTTCGGCAGCTCGTCGTGACGCTGCGTGAGCAGCACGTCGATGTTGGCCCAGGCCTTGCGCACGTTCTCGCGCAGCGCCACGAGGCCGTTGTAGATGCGGACGACGTAGACCGCGGCCGCGACCAGCAGGGCAATGAACAACAGCAGCATGACCATCATCGGGCGCTCCCAGTCTCGTTATGGCGGAGGCGGGCCGTCCCGCGAGCCGCAAGATTGCCGGTCCGCGGTCGTCACCGTCTACACTGGAGGCCCTATTTTGTGACGATCCGGGCACTCGCGCATGACGATCCGAACCTACCGCGGCATCGCCCCCACCCTGGGTGCAGGTGCCTGGGTCGACCCCACGGCCGTGGTCATCGGCGACGTCGTCCTGGGCGCCGACGCTTCGGTCTGGCCGCTGGTGCTGATCCGTGGCGACGTCAATCGCATCCGCATCGGCGCCCGCAGCAACGTGCAGGACGGCAGCATCGTGCACGTGTCACGGCCGTATCCGGGCAACGACGCGGGTTGGGCGACGATCCTCGGTGACGACGTCGTCATCGGCCACAAGGTCGCGCTGCACGGCTGCACGATCGCGGATCGAGTGCTGGTCGGAATCGGCGCGATCGTGCTCGATGGCGTCGAAGTGGCCAGCGACGTGATCATCGGCGCCGGCAGCGTCGTCACGCCGGGCAAGCGGCTGGAATCGGGCTATCTCTACGTGGGAAATCCGGCACGCCGCTCACGCGAGCTGCGGCCCGAGGAAATCGCGCGCATTCCGCTGATGGCGCGCGACTACGTGCTGCTCAAGAACGAGTACGCGCTGCAGCCGACGCCGCCAGCGACGTAGCCCGCGCACGCAGTGCCTCGAGCACGGGGGGCGTGTCAGGCCGCACGCCGCGCCAGAGGTAGAACGCCTCGGCTGCCTGTTCAACCAGCATGCCCCAGCCCTGCGCCACGACAGCTGCGCCGTGGTCGATCGCCCATTGCGTGAACGGCGTTTCGCCGACGCCATACGCCATGTCGTAGCAGGTGGTTTCGCCGCCGACTGCATGGGCCGGGATGGGTGGCACTTCGCCCTTGAGGCTGGCGGACGTCGCGTTGATGACCAGGTCGAACGGCGCGAGCGGTTCGATCGCATCGAACGCGGCGCCGCTCACTGCGCCGAAGTCGGCGAACTCGCCCGCGAGCTCGACGGCACGTTCGGCCGTGCGATTGGCGATGACGAGCGTCGAAGGTTGCAGCTCGAGCAGCGGGCCCAGCGCGCCGCGCGCCGCGCCGCCCGCACCCAGCAGCAGTATCCGTGGCGCTGCGAGACGCACGCCGAGATTCTGCGTGAGGTCGGTGATGAGGCCCACGCCGTCCGTGTTGTCGCCGATCAGCTCGCCATCACGACGCGCGATGGTATTCACCGCATCGGCGCGTTGCGCGCGCGGAGTCAGTTCGTTGACCAGATCTGCGGCGATGCGCTTGTGCGGCAGCGTGACGTTGGCGCCGCGGCCACCCTGCTCGAAGAAGAACTCGAGCACGTCGTGGCGGAACTGCTCGGGCGCCGACTCCTGCAGGCGATAGACCATGTCCTGCCCGGTCTGCCGCGCAAACAAGCCATGAATGAACGGCGACCAGCTGTGGTGGACCGGGAAGCCGAAGAGGGCGTAGGAGTCTGACAAGGGGATAGGGGCTAGGGGTTAGGGGTTAGGGGCTAGTCGGAAGGGGCTGTCGACCTCTCGCGCACTGCCCCAAAGATGTCGGCTCACCGGTCGAGTGTCGCCACTGAGCGTAACGATTTCACTGCACCTCCGACTAACCCCTAGCCCCTAGCCCCTTCCCTGCAGCCATCCCGCCGCGCGCTTCGCGAAATACGTCAGGATGCCGTCGGCGCCAGCGCGCTTGATGCAGTTGAGTGATTCCAGTGCGACCGCACGCTCGTCGAGCCAGCCGTTCTGTGCCGCCGCCATGTGCATCGCGTATTCGCCACTGACCTGGTACACGAACGTCGGCGCGCCGAAGCGATCCTTCACGCGACGCACGATGTCGAGGTACGGCATGCCGGGTTTCACCATCACCATGTCCGCGCCTTCGGCGAGGTCGAGCTCGACTTCACGCAGGGCCTCGTCGGAATTGCACGGGTCCATCTGGTAGTTGTACTTGTTGCCCTTGCCGAGGTTGCCGGCCGAGCCCACCGCATCGCGGAACGGGCCGTAGTAGCTCGAGGCGTACTTGGCGGAGTACGCCAGGATGCGCGTATGAATGTGGCCGCCGGCTTCGAGCGCATCACGCAACGCGCCGATGCGGCCATCCATCATGTCCGAAGGAGCGACGACGTCGGCGCCGGCCTCGGCATGCGACAGCCCCTGCTTCACCAGCGCCTCGACGGTCACGTCGTTCAGTACGTAGCCGGTGTCGTCGATGATGCCGTCCTGGCCGTGCGTCGTGAACGGATCGAGTGCGACGTCGGTGATCACGCCGAGTTCCGGCACGGCCTTCTTGATGGCGCGCACCGCGCGCTGCGCGAGGCCTTGCGGGTTCCACGCCTCGCGACCATCCAGGCTCTTGACCTCCGTGGGCGTCACCGGGAACAGCGCGAGCGCCGGAATGCCGAGTCGCGCGACTTCCTCGGCTTCGCGCACGAGTTCGTCCACCGACACGCGCTCGATCCCCGGCATGGACGGAATCGCCACTCGCTGCTTCGTGCCTTCCATGACGAACATGGGGTAGATGAAGTCGTCGGCCGTCAGCGTCGTCTCGCGCATCATGCGGCGCGAGAAAGCGTCGCGGCGCATGCGGCGCATGCGCACGCGGGGGAACTGGCCGGGGGCGTCGGAGTGGCTCATGTCGCAGGGCACTTTTTCGATAGGAATCCAGACTTTATACCCGACCGGCACCCACCGCGAAAAGAACGCAAAAGCCGCAGCGGCCGGGGCAGAATTCGCCCATGAGCACGAAAAAGCCCACCCCCGCCACCGGTTTCGCCCCGGACGCGCGCCCGCGCTGCGGCTGGTCGTACGCCGGCATGAGCGCCGAGTACATCGCCTACCACGACCAGGAGTGGGGCGTTCCCGTCCACGATGACCGCCGCCTGTTCGAGTTCCTGATCCTGGAGGGTGCCCAGGCCGGCCTGAGCTGGTCGACGATCCTGCGCAAACGCCAGGGTTACCGCGACTCGTTCGCGGATTTCGATCCGGCCAAGGTCGCGCGCTTCGACGCCCGCAAGGTCGAGAAGCTGATGCTGTTCCCCGGCATCGTGCGCAACCGGCTCAAGATCGCGTCCGCGATCACCAACGCGCGCTGCTTTCTCCAGGTGCAGAAGGAATTCGGCAGCTTCGCGCAGTACAGCTGGGCGTTCGTCGGCGGCAAGCCGCTAGTCAATCGCTGGCGCGAGATGTCACAGGTGCCCGCGAAGACAGCGGAATCAGACGCATTCAGCAAAGACCTGCAGCGCCGCGGATTCAAGTTCGTCGGCTCGACGATCATGTATGCGCACATGCAGGCGACCGGCATGGTCAATGATCACGTCGTGACGTGTTTTCGGCACAAGGAAGTGGGGGAAGGGGCTAGGGGTTAGGGGCTAGGGGCTAGGGGTTAGTCGGAAGTGCAGCCCCAATTCCTACTCTCCAACCCACCATTCGACGCTCACGCCGCCGGTCGCGTCGGGCACGAGCAGGCGGTGAAGGTCGGGCAGCAGCTCGGCGAGCCGCTCATCGAGCAGCCACGGTGGGTTGACGATCACCAGGCCCGATCCGCGCATGCCCACCGGCGAATCGTCCGGCATGACGCTCAAGGTCACGTCGAGCACCTTGCGAATGCCTGAGCCCTCAATGTTGCGGCGGAAGCGCAGCGGCGCAGCGCGTTCAGTGAGCGGATACCAGATGCAGAACGTGCCGGTCGGCCAGCGTTCATAGCCCTTTTCGAGCGCCGACAGGATCGTGTCGAACTCTGCATCCGACTCGAACGGCGGATCGATCAGCACCAGGCCACGTTTCTCACGTGGCGGAACCTGCGCCTTGATGGCCTCGTAGCCGTCGCTTTCCAGGACGGACACCAGCTTCTGCCACCCCAGCGCCGAGCGCAGCGCCTGCGCCTCGCGCGCGTGCGTCTCGGCCAGCACCATGCGGTCGGTGAGCCGGCGCATTTTCGCGACGATCGTGGGTGAGCCCGGATAGGCCGTGATTGCGCTGCGACCGGGTCCGGCGCATTCCTTGACCAGGCGCACGTACTGCGCGATCTCCGGCGCCAGCGCCGCCTCCGGAAACTCGAGCAGGCGCCCGATGCCGTTCTTGTATTCGCCGCTGCGCTGCGATTCGCCGAGGCTCAGGTCGTAAGTGCCGCCGCCCGCATGCGTATCGAGGTAGAAGAAGGGCGTGGCTTTCCGTTTCAGGTGTTCCACGAGCATGATGAGCACGACGTGCTTGAGCACGTCGGCGAAGTTGCCCGCATGGAACGCGTGTCGGTAGTTCATGTCTGTCTATCTATCTGATCGATCCGAGGTCGGGTCACGCAACGGAGTCGCGCAAGATGTCGATAAGAGTACTGCAGCGGAAGCCTGCCGGGCCGATGGTTCGCTGGATCCTGCCCCTGTCGATCGGCTGGGTCGCCGGCCTGGGTGTGGCAGGCTGCGCCAATGGACAAGCGATCAAGGACCTGCCCGCGGCAGCGCCGGAGCCCCCTGCCATGAAGAACGTGAACGCGCCGGCGGAGATGATCGAGGCTGCGCTGGCCGATGCCGAGAACCGGACGCCTACTGCCAGGGCCGACATCAAGGTGCTCAGTGCCGAGGCCGTGACCTGGTCCGACGGATCGCTTGGCTGTCCGCAGCCCGGAATGATGTATACGCAGGCGCTCGTGCCGGGGTACCGCATCGTGCTGCAGGCGGGCGAGCAGACGTTGAACTACCACGCGATGTCGCGCGGCAAGCCGGTGTTCTGTCCGGCGAGCCGGGTGACGGCGCCGGTGCCGGCGGGGTCAACCCGGCCATCTGACCGCGCACGACGCGGCGAGTCGCTCGCCTCCGGGCGCTGCGCTGCGATCCTGCCGATCCACCGATCCGTTCTGCCAATGAAAAACGCCCCGGGGATTGCTCCCCGGGGCGTTCGCTTATCCGGCCAGGCCGGAAAGCTTACTGCGCATCGACTTACGGATTCGACGCTGCACGATCGTCGGGCTGGGCAGGCCGGCAGTGCCGCCGTAGGCGACCGATCCCAGGTACCGCGTGCCCGGCGTCAGGCCGCTGAACGATCACGTTGACGGTGCCGCTCTGCGCCGTGACGCGCGTTCGCCGGAGCCGAGACCGTCATGTTGCCGGCAGCGGTCGTACCGAGACGAGCCAGCTGTGGAGCTTGAACGGCGACGGCCCGCCGACGCCCCAGCCCTGCACAGACACGCACGCGTGTATGCGCCGGCCGCCGGATTCGAGCAGGTTGACCTCCTCGGCCGACGTGCCCGCTGCCGCTGCGAGCCGACCATGCTGCGCCGCTAGGTACACGCACGAGGTCGATGTCCGCGCCCGCCGCTCACGTCCGGCGTCGAACAGCGCGAAGCGCGCGTACGTCGAGCCGGCCGGAATGACTGACATGACAGCTCGGTGCGATCGGCGCTGGTGGGCGAACGTCTGGTCCGGATCATGCGCGACGGTGCCCGCTTAGTCAGCGGCCACCAGCCCGCGCGGCGTCGCCGAGAACGGACCCGTGTAGCCGAACGTCACGTTGTAGGACACCGCAGGCTCGTCACCTGCGTCGGGGCCGCCAACGCCACCGGACGCACGACCGACCGGGATGCGCACGCGCTCGCCATTGCCGCCGGTCCAGGTGATCTGGCCGCCCGTGTAGGCATTCAGCGCTGCGCCGACGTTGCGTGAACGTGATCGTCAGTGTCCTGCGACTGGCCCGGGTTCAGCGTGAACGACGCGGGCGACACGGCGACGGTGATGCCAGCGAGGCCAGCCAGCGAGACGTGTACGTCGCCTTCGCCGCCCACGTTGGTCACGCGTGCGCGTGACCGTCTGCGAGCCCGGCAGGTCGCCGATGGCGATCGACGCGAGGTTCAGGTCGCTCGGATCGAGCACCGGAACGCCGGCCGAGGTGCAGAACGACGTCGGCAGCTGGGTGCCGCAGAGGAAGCCCAGCCAGTCGCCGTAGCCGGAGTTGAACACGAGGCCCGGGTTCAGCGCCGCCGTTCGGGCGGACGTGGCCGGCACCCTGGCGGAAGATCACCAGCGGGTTGGTGTTCGGGCCGTCGAGGACGTCGCCTGCCGGTGGTCATGATCGCCGACTTGATCATCGCCGGCGACCACGTCGGGCTGCGCGCTCTTGAGCAGCGCGCCGATGCCGGCGATGTGCGGGCTCGACATCGAGGTGCCGCTCAGCAGGCCGAAGTAAGCGCCGCCGAACTGTATACGGCGCGACGCCCGCCAGGATGTCCTGGCCCGGCGCGATGATGTCGGGCTTGAGCAGGTCGCCGTTGCCGGCGCTGCAGCGGGCCGCGCGAGGAGAAGCTGGCCGTGAGCGGCGCCGGCGATCGGTGGAAGTACGACGCCTGCGCGATGCTCGCCGTCGCGCCGGGCATCGCAGCATAGGCCTTGACGGCCGGCGCGGCCAGGTGTCCGACAGGTGCACCGTCGGTACGCAGTGGAAGTCGCGCGTTGAGCGAACTGGCGCTGGTGTTGACCAGCACCATGCCGACGCCGCCCGCCTCTGCACGGCCAGGCTCTTGTTGACGCGCGCGGTGACGCCGCGGTCGCAGACCACGATCTTGCCGGCGACCTTCGCCGGATCGAGGACCGCCACGCCGCCGTTGTCGACGCCGCGAAGCACAGGGCACCTGCCGTCGGATCGGCACCGGGCAGGCCGGCGGCGTCCGAGTCGATCAACGGCGCGGGGCCGATGGCCGTCGCGTCGGCGGACGCGCCGGTGTAGGTCGCGCCATTGCCGAGCGTCACCGAACCGCGTCGTAGTCGCGGTCGTGCGTGCCGGCCGCGACGGTCGTCACCCACGGGCTGGGATGCGCGACAGTGCTGATCGGTCGGGCCGCTGTTGCCCGCCGAGGTCGCGACGAAGACGCCCGCGTCGCGCCGCGAACAGCCACGCGATCTCGACCGGGTCGCGGAAATTGGTGCGCGAGCCGCTGATCGAGAAGTTGATCACGTCCACGCCGTCGCTGACGGCCTGGTCGATCGCCGCGACGCTGTCCGTCGTGAAGCAACCGGCATTGGCGGTGCCGCCGACGCCCCAGCAGACCTTGTAGGCCGCGATGCGCGCGCGCGGCGCGATGCCGCTGATCGTGCCGAGAACGCGGCCTGGCCAGTCGTCGTGACGTTCTGGTTGCCGCCCGCGGTCGATGCCGTGTGCGTACCGTGACCGTCGTAGTCGCGCGGCGAGATGAACTCGTAGGGCAGCACGGCCTTCACGCCGGCGTCGCCGCCGTACCCTTCGTTGAAGAAGCTGCGCGCCGATGAGCTTCTGGTTGCAGTCGCTGCCGTTGAACGCTTCGCCAGGAACGCAGCGGCCGTTCCAGCCCGGGATCTGCTGGTAGCCGAGCTTGCCGTCCTTGCGTGCCGTTGCCGTTGACGTCGGTGCGGTCGCTGAAGCTGGGGTGTTCCGGCCATGATGCCGCCGTCGATCGACGCCGATGATGACGTTCTCGCCCTTGTAGCCCATGGACCAGACGCCGCCCGGCTTGCTGATGCCGAGGAAGTCGGGCGTGGTCGCCGTGTCGACTTCGCGCAGCTCGTCCTTGACCACGCCGAGCACGCCCGGCATCTGCGCGAGCTTGTCGCCTGGGCCGCGGTGAGCTCCGCAGCGAAGCCGTTGAATACGTAGCCGTAGCTGTAGGCCTTGCGCGCACCGCCGACGGCCGCAAGCACCGCGTCGTGACGCGACTTCGAGGAACGACCTTGTAGCTGATCGACCGCGGGGCTGTTCGGGTCGATCTTCTGGCCCTTGCGCGGCCGAGTGGCCTGCAGGCCCTTGATGCTGCCGTCGTACGCGCTGACGGGCAGTTCCGCGAGCCGGACGATGTAGAGGTTGTTAGTGAGCTTTTTGCGTCGACGCCGAGTTCGACTCGGCCCTGGGCGCCGCGACGAGCGCGCTCGTCGGAACCGACAATGCGGCAACGGCGCTGATCGCGGCCGTCGACAACATTGTCAGAAGTTGCTTCTTGGACATGAACCCTCCACCTGCTTTTTGATGACTTCAGTTTTGGGGCAGTCGGAGAGGGTGATGGCCCCCGACAGAAAAAACGCCCCGCACGCTGCCCATGCAGCATCGATTGCGGTCATTGATTCCGGCAACCCAGCCCTCTTGTTCTGTTCTGAATCAAGAGCTGTGGCTTTGCGGCCCCGCCTCACAGCGGGTGTGCCCTTCACGCTTGCCGTGCCCGAAACGTACGCCCCGTCCGTTGTGAAAGCAAATGCGTCACAGTATTTAACTGCCGCATGTGACATAAGCCGCCGAATCAGGGATTTACGAGCGAGTCGGGCAATAAAAAGGGCCCCGTCCTTGCGGACGGGGCCCTGGTGCCGGGGTTCCGGCTTAGAACGAGATCAAGGGCGCGCGATCGTCACGACCGGCGACGTCCAGACCTGCCAGTGCGCAGGATTGGCCGGATTGCCGAGCGCCTTCAGTGCGCGCACGTTGACCTTGTACGAGCCGTTCGGCACCACCTTGCGGTGGTCCGGCGTGCCCTTGCCGTTGTCGTGCATGCGGGTGCCGTCCCACGCGAAGCTGAAGAACTGCTGCCGCGTGCTGTTACGGCCGACGTAATCGCTTTCGTCGAAGTTCGAGAACACCGGGTGGACACGCTTGCCCGTCGCGGCGTTGACGATTTCGAATTCGACTCGCTGCACGTGATGGTTGAAGTGCACCAGGAAGAACGGCACGTCGTCGCCGACGAGGGAATACGTCGCCCCGTTCGGCTGGTTGAAGAAGCTGCCGTTGGCGAGTTTCGCGAGCCACGGGAACGCGAAGCCATTGTCGCCACTGAGTGGCTGAATCGCCTGGTAGTCGCCCTTGTAACCAGCGAACGGCACGCGATAAGGCGAGCCGCCGGACGCAGGCGTCATCACGACGTAACCGCCATAGACCGTGCCATCGGCGAGCGCCGCATCCGGCGCGATCGTGACCTGCACGCTGGCTGCGCCGCCTGCGGGAATGGTCACCGAGTTCTGCGAGAAGCTCACTGCGGAAGTACCCGAGTTGAAGACCAAC
The DNA here is from genome assembly GCA_963846885.1 of uncultured Gammaproteobacteria bacterium. Taxonomy (GTDB): domain Bacteria; phylum Pseudomonadota; class Gammaproteobacteria; order Steroidobacterales; family Steroidobacteraceae; genus RPQJ01. Next base: position 21,974 of record CAWJXS010000013.1, on the reverse strand, counting down.
GAGACAGGGCCCGGCGACGCGGCGGTGCCGGTGTTGGCGATCGCCCGGTTGGTCGTGATCGCATCCACCGCCGACAGGCTGAGCGCCACCGGCGCACTACCGGTGTTACGGATCGTCAGCGTGCGGGTCTGCGGACCGGCTTCGCTCTCGCCCAGCGACAGCTTGCCCGGCGTGACGCCGATCGAGCTGGTGATCGCGTCATCGATGTCGAGCATGCCGGCGCCCTGCCGGTGGACGTTGTCGGGGAAGCCGAGGCCGGGGTTCAACGACCATGCCTTGGGGTCCGCCGTGTTCTGCAGCATCGCCCGGACGTCCGCGGCCTTCGTGCCCGGCTTGGCTTCGAGCAGCAGCGCGACCGCACCTGCCACGTGAGGTGAGGACATCGAGGTGCCGCTCAGCGACGCGTAACCACGCAACTCGAGCGGATACGTCGACCAGATGTTGCCGCCGGGGGCGCCCAGGTCCGGCTTGAGGGCCAGGTCCGGAGACAGGCCGTAGGAGCTGAAGCTGGAGATCAGGTTGCCGGTGGCGCTGGCAACCGTTGCAGAGCCCGCGCCCCAGGTGAGGCTGACCGGCCCGGCCGCAAGGCGCGTGTCGATCTCGTTGCCGTCCACCTGCGATGTCATCACGACGGGAATCGTGACGGCAGGCGAGCCAGCGACGGTGGGGTTAACGATGCCGGGCTGGTTGTTGTAGAGAACCACGCCGATCGCACCGGCCGCTTGCGCATTGAAGGCCTTGTTGTAGAAGCCGCAGGTGCCGCGACGGACCAGCGCAACCTTGCCCGTGAGGCTGCCGGCCGGCAGCGCTGCACAAGCGTCCGCAGTGGAGGTCTGCGTGCCCGTGCGCGCCAGCGAGAACGTGCCGCTGGTCGGCGGCAGCGGTGCAGCCGTTGCCACGCCGAAGCCGATCTTGCGACCGTCAGGCGAGATCGAGAATGCTTCCTGCGTGATGACCGTGTTGTCGTACGAGGCGACGCCGATGATGTCGGTGCCGACGCCTGGCGCGCCGAGCGACCACGATCCCGTAGCACCGCTGTTACCTGCCGAAGCGACGACCACTACGCCGTTGCGGACGAGCTCGTCACCGACCTGGGAGGTCGGGTACTGGGGCCACTGGAAGGCGGCGCCGAGGCTCTGGTTGATGACCTGCATGCCGTCGGCATAGGCGCGCTCGAGGGCGGAGATGATCACGTCCGAGCTCGAGCTGCCGCTGCAGCCGAACACGCGATACGCGCCCAGGGTGACGTCCGGTGCTACGCCTGTCACGCCAGTCGCCGACGCGGCCTTCGCGCCGACGATGCCGGAAACGTGCGTGCCGTGGCCGCCGCAATCGTCCGGATCGCCGTCCGGGACGGGGATGTCGTTGCCGGTCGTGCTGCCCGCGTCATACGCGTCGCCGACGAAGTCATAGCCGTAGGCAACCTTGTAGCCCGGTCCAAAGCCGCCGCCGAGATCCGGGTGGTCATAGTCGATGCCCGAGTCGATGACGCCGACCTTGACGCCCTTGCCCGTGAGCCCGAGCTGCGAGCGGGCGTTGTTCACGCCTGTCTGCGCAATCGCGGTGGCCATGTCGAGTGATGACACGCCATCCGTATCCGCCTGCGGCGGCGCATCGATCGCAACGACCGGATAGACGGCCTTCACGCCCGGAACGCTGCGCAGCAAGGACGCATCGCGCGCGCTGGTGACCTGCACCGAGAAGCCGTTCCAGAGCGTGTCGTAAGCGAAGCGCTCCTTGAACTGGATGCCCGTCGCTTTGGCGGCGGCACGGAAAGCCTGCTTTTCACTCGCGAGCTGGCTCGCGGAGCCGCCGGCCGAACGTGGTTTGCCTTCGAGCTGGACGAACCAGCGGGTGGGTGTTTCGCTTTGAGCAACCGACACGGAGTCGGCAACGCTGGCCTGCGCTACTGAAACGCTGCCGACGCTCAATGCCGTCGCGACAGCCGTGCCCAACAGCACGCCTAGGGAATGGATACGCATGACTTCTCCTGCACGTACAGAATCGATGGTTCTTTTTTCGTGCTTCGCCGGCGGCCCAGCCCTCTTGGACGTAAGTTGACCAAGAGCCGTGGCTTTGCGGCCCCGCTTCACAGCGGGTGTGCCCTTCGAACGATGCCGTGGACCGAAACTAACGGCTTTCCAATTCAACTTTCAAGTTGCACTTACGCAACGAAAGCGATGTCGTCCGGTATGGCCCACCGGATTCATCCGTTCGCAAAGGAGCTGGGAACCCTCAGCCGCCGGTCGGCGACAACTCGCCCAGCCAGTCCCGCGGCCGCAGGAAATCCCTATACAGCCTGTCTTCCGGCGTACCCGGCTCCGGCTTGTAGTCGTACTCCCAGCGCACCAGCGGAGGCAGCGACATCAGTATCGATTCGATGCGGCCTCCCGTCTGCAGCCCGAAGATCGTGCCGCGGTCGTAGACGAGGTTGAATTCGACATAACGTCCCCGGCGATAGAACTGGAAGTTGCGCTCGCGCTCGCCGTACGGCGTGTCCTTGCGCTTCTCGACGATTGGCAGGTACGCCGGGACGTAGTGATCGCCCACGCTCTGCATGAACGCAAACGACTTCTCGAATCCCCACTCGTTCAGGTCGTCGAAAAACAGGCCGCCCGCGCCGCGCGTCTCGTCGCGATGCTTGAGGTAGAAATAGCGGTCGCACCAGTCCTTGTACTTCGGGTAAACGTCGGCGCCGAACGGATCGCAGGCTGCTTTCGACGCGCGATGCCAGTGCACGACGTCTTCTTCGAACGGGTAATACGGCGTCAGGTCGAAGCCGCCGCCAAACCACCAGGCCGCGGGCTGGCCGTCCTTGATGGCCATGAAGAAGCGCACGTTGGCGTGCGAGGTCGGCACGTACGGGTTGCGGGGATGGATCACGAGCGAGACGCCCGTCGCCTCGAAGCTGGCGCCCGCGAGTTCAGGGCGCTGTGCGGTGGCGGAGGCGGGCAGCTTGCCGCCCATCACGTGCGAGAAATTGATACCAGCCTGCTCGAACACCGCGCCGTCGCGCAGCACGCGTGATTCGCCGCCGCCCCCTTCGGGACGTTGCCACGTATCGCGACGGAATGCCGCGCCGCCGTCGGCGGCTTGCAGCGCGTTGGTGATGCGGTCGTGCAGCCCGCGCAGGTACGCGATCACGACGGAGGTCGATGGTGTGGCCGTGCCGCTCATCCGAGTGCCTCAGTGCTTTTGTAACGCGCGCAAGATAACCCTCACCCGCGCTCTGCGCGACCTCTCCCGCAAGGCGGGAGAGGTAAACGAAATCAGGCGGACTTCTTCGCTGGCGCCTTTCGCTTGGCCGCGGCCTTCTTCTTCGGCGCGCGCCTTCTTCTTTACCGCGGCCGTCTTCTTCGGCGCCGCGCCGGCTTCGGTCGGTCGCCTTCTTGCCCGTCGTCTTCGCGGCCGTCTTGCGACCCCAGCGATTCGTGCCGCGCTCCGGCGCCACGGCGAGAATCGCCTGGCACTCTTCGAGCGTCAGCGAATTCGGGTCGCGATCCTTCGGGATCTTGCCGTTCTTCTTGCCGTCGGTGATGTACGGGCCGTAGCGGCCGTTCAGCACCTGGATGCCGGTGTCGCCGAATTCCTTGATGATCCGGTTCGCCTCGATCGTCTGCTTCTCGCGGATGATCTCGAGCGCGCGCTCGAGCGTGACGGTGTACGGGTCGTCTTCTTTCTTGAGCGACGCATATTTCTTGGCGCCGAACTGCACGTACGGACCGAAGCGGCCCACCGCCACCTTGATCGGATAGCCGTCTTCCCAGTTGCCCAGGGTGCGCGGCAGCTGGAACAACTCGAGCGCGAGTTCGAGCGTGAGGTCGTCCATGCGCTGGCCCGGCTTCAGGCTCGCGAACTTGGGCTTCTCTTCGTCTTCGCGCGTGCCGATCTGCGCAAACGCGCCGAACCGGCCGTAACGCACGCTCACGGGCCGGCCCGAAACCGGGTCGATGCCCAGCGGGCGCTCCATCGCGACGTCCGAGCGCGTGACGTTCTCGTTGACGTCGTCCACCTGCTTCTTGAGGTCTTCCCAGAAGCGCTCGAGCATCGGCAGCCAGTCTTCCTCGCCGCGCGAGATGTTGTCGAGCTCGTCTTCCATCGCGGCGGTGAAGCCGTAATCGACATAGCGCTCGAAATTGCCGGTGAGGAAGCGGCTCACGATCTTGCCGAGGTCGCTCGGGATGAAGCGCTTGTTCACCAGCTCGCAATACTTCTTGTAGAGCAGCGTCTGGATGATGCTGGCATAGGTCGACGGCCGGCCGATGCCGTGCTCTTCGAGCGCCTTGACCAGGCTCGCTTCCGAATAACGCGGGGGCGGCTCGGTGAAATGCTGCTCGGTGTCGATCGACAGCAGCCGCACCTTGTCGCCTTTTTCCAGCGCGGGGAGCAGGCGATTCTCGTCGTCGTCCGCATTGAGCGTGACGTCGTCGAAGCTCTCGCGATACACGGCCAGGAACCCGGGCGACAGCAATGTCGAGCCGTTGGCGCGGAACATGTTGCCGGGGCCGGCGGCCAGGTCGACGGCGACGGTATCGAACACCGCAGCTTCCATCTGGCTCGCGACGGCGCGGCGCCAGATCAGCGTGTAGAGCTTGTGCTCGTCGGCCTCGATCTTGCCGGCCAGATGCTCCGGCGTGCGGCTGGCTTCGGTCGGGCGCACGCCTTCGTGTGCCTCCTGCGCGTTCTTCGATTTCGTCTTGTACACGCGGGGCGTGCCGGGCAGCGCATCCGCGCCGTACAGCTGGCGAATGACACCGCGGATTTCGCTGATCGCGTCCGCGCCCAGGCTGACGGAATCGGTTCGCATGTACGTGATGAGGCCGACGGGGCCTTCGCCGAAGTCCACGCCTTCATACAGCCGCTGCGCGATGCGCATCGTCCGTTGCGCGCCGAAGCCCAGCTTGCGCGCGGCCTCCTGCTGCAGCGTCGAAGTGGTGAAAGGAGGCGACGGGTTGCGCTTGCGCTGCTTCTTCTCGACGTTGGCGACGACGAGCTGGCCGTTCGCGTCGCGTTCGAGCTTCTGCTTCGCAGCAGCCGCGCCGCCCGCGTCGGTGACGGTGAACTGCTCGACCTTTTCGCCGCCCAGCTGCGTGAGCTTGGCGGTGAAGTTCGCGGCATCCTTGGCCGCTTGCGCGTCGATCGACCAGTACTCACGCGGCTTGAACGCAAGGATCTCTTCCTCGCGCTCGCAGATCATGCGCAGGGCAGGGCTCTGCACGCGGCCGGCGGACGCGCCGGACAGCCCGGCTTTTTTCCACAGCAGCGGCGAGAGGTTGAAGCCCACCAGGAAATCGAGCGCGCGGCGGGCCAGGTAGGCCTTCACCAGTTCGTCCGCGATCTCGCGCGGCTGGTTCACGGCTTCCTGCACGGCGTTCTTGGTGATTTCGTAGAACACGCTGCGATGGACGGTCTTGCCCTCGAGCGCGCCTGCTTCCTGCAGCAGCTGCTGCAGGTGCCAGGAGATCGCTTCTCCTTCGCGGTCAGGGTCGGTCGAGAGGTACAGCGCGTCGGCCTTCTTGACCGCACGCGTGATCGCATCGACGTGCTTCTTGTTCTTTTCGATGAGTTCCCAGCGCATCGCGAACTTGCGCGTGGGATCGACGGCGCCCTCCTTGGGCACGAGATCGCGCACGTGGCCATACGACGCCATCACTTCGAAGTCCTTGCCCAGGTACTTCTTGATGGTCTTGGCCTTGGCGGGCGACTCGACGATGACGAGATTCTTTGCCATGTCCCTCAAAAAAACATGCCGCGGTTGGCCGCGGCAGACGAAAAAGAAAGGGGTTAGGGGCTAGGGGTTAGGGGATAGTCGGAATGCCCGACGGCGCACTGCACTCCTCTTGCTAACCCCTATCCCCTAACCCCTAGCCCCTTCCCTCAGTGGATCGCTCCGCTGCGATCCTCGAACACCAGGTCTTCCATGCGGGAGAACGCGGTCTCCTGCCCGGGCTGGCTGAAGAGCACCATCAGCACCACCCATTTCAACTTGTCGATGTCGATCTCGTCGCCTTCGAGCGCCATGAGGCGGTCGATGACCAGCTCGCGCTGTGTCGGCGACAGGATCCCTACCTGTTCCAGGTGGAACAGGTAGCCACGGCAGTCCGTATCCAGGCGTGCCTGCTCGAGCGCGGCGAAGACCCGGATGGCCCTCGTCGTCGGCGTCGGGTGCAGGCGGTCCGGGTCCGCGGCCAGGTCTTCCAGCCAGCACAGCGCTCGTTCTACTTCGGAAACCGGGAATCCGGCTTTTTCGAGCTCGAGCTTGAGTGTCTCGCGGTCGGGTTCGAAGCCGTCGTCAGTCTCGGCGTCAAAGTAGTTCTCGAACAGGTAGATCAGGATGTCGAGAACGCCTTCCTTCATTACACCTTCCCCGGCAACCGGCGGGAGAAACGTCCGCCTGGCTGCTGTTGGACCCGGCCATCGAGCTCGAGGATCAGCAGCATCGAGGCAATAGCACCGGCTTGCAGACCCGTCCGGACCACGAGCGTGTCGAGTCCGGCCGTATCGAAGCCGAGCGCATCTAACAGGATTTCATACTCCTTGTCCAACCGCGGCCCCCCAGAGACCGGCTTGCTGTGAGCCTTTTCGGTGGCGTTATGCCTCATTTCAGAGATGATGGGCGCAATTTCGGAGAATATGTCGTCCACCGTCTCCACTAACCGAGCGCCTTGGCGCAGCAGGCGGTGGCAACCGCGGACCAAGGGGTTGTGAATCGAGCCCGGAATCGCAAACACCTCCCGTCCGTGTTCCGCCGCCAACCGCGCCGTGATCAGCGAGCCGCTCTGCAGGGCGGCCTCGACCACCAATGTGCCGACGGCCAGTCCGCTCAGGATCCTGTTGCGGCGCGGGAAGTTCTGCTTGAGCGGGGGCGTGCCGATGGGCAGGTCGGTCACGCAGGCGCCGCCACGCGCGACGATCTCGCGAGCCAGGCCCGAGTTCTCATGCGGATAAACGGCATCGAGCCCGCGCCCGACCACCGCCACCGTGCGCGCATTGGCCTGCAGCGCGCCGCGATGTGCAGCCGCGTCGATGCCCAGCGCCAGGCCGCTCGTGATCGTGAAGCCGGCCTGCGCCAGGTGACGGGCGAACTGCAGCGCCGTGTCGCGGCCCGGCCCGGTTGGATTGCGGCTGCCGACGATTGCGAGCTGCGGCAACGACAACGCCCCCACGTCGCCTTCGACGTACAGCACCAGCGGCGCATCGGGAATGCGGGCCAGCAGCGGCGGGTAATCCGGCGTGCCCCAGCACACCAGCGAGCGTTGCGGGCTGCCTTCGAGCCACGCGAGATCGGTGGCGATGGCGGCGGCGTCAGGTTGGAGCAGCGCGCCTGTCGCTGCGCGGCCCAGCCCGAGTGCCGCCAGCGTCGGCCTGGATTGCCGCAGCAGGTCTTCAGGCTGCGCTCCCTGCGCGAGCCACTCCTGCAGCTGCCCCGCGTGCAGGCCCGGGGCATGTGCCAGCGCGAGCCATCGTTGCGGGTGGTCCATACGCAAAGAGCCTACCGGGCATCGCTCCCGGCAGGCTCTTGTGAAACTGGGCTGAACGCGCAGGAACTGGCGTTCAGCAGCGGCAGGTCACCGGGTGAAGTCGGTGCTCCCGCCTTCCTTGTGGCCGTACTGCGGGTGCGCGACGAAGTCGCCACGGTTGATCACCTGCGACGACTGCACGACGAGGCCGTAGCTCATGCGGTCCTTGACCGTGAACAGCAGGATCGTCGCGCTGCGTTCGTCGGGCAGCCGCACTTTCTCGTAGTTCGCCGTGAATGCCGACCAGCTTTCGCGATCGAAACGATCGCGGACCAGTTCGCCACGGTAGAACACGCCGAGCGCGTTGCCCGGCGCGAGCCCGTGCTTCTTGCCGCGGTTGATCGCAACGACCTGGTATTTGCCCGCCACCTGCACGCCGTCGACCACGGCGATGATCTGGCCGAGGATCGCTTCGTTCGCCGGCGGCGACGGCACGAAATCGGCGCCGACGTCCGCCTGCACGGGGAACACCTTGTCGCCCTGCAGGATCTCGCGCCCGACCTCGACCACACGCATGTGCGTGAGCGGCTCTTCGCGCTTCATGTTGAGGATTGAGTCAGTGCCAGGCGCCACGGCGCCGGTTGACTGGATCACGGCACCCGTGCCGGCGTAATGACCGATGTAACCCAGCAGGTCGCCGTCGTCCGGGTCGTACAGTTTCTCGCCGACCCCGACGATGTTGTAACGCGTGCCCTCGGCGGGCTGGCCCAGGCCGCGCGCATACACTTCGTTGGCGGTCGAGCCGACGATGTGGCGATCGCGCATGCCGACGACGTACGGTTGGTTCTTGACGTCGTCCGTGGTCAGCAGGCTCGGCCGGCCGACGAAGTCCATCAGCAGGTCGTAGGGGATGGCCCGGATCGCACCGGTCAACGGCGAGGTCCGGACTTCAGGCGAGAGCCGCATTGCGCTCGCTGCCTCGAGCGAGACGCGCGGCTTGCCGTCCACGTACGAGAAGTACAGCACGTCGCCGGGGTAGATCAGGTGCGGGTTCTGGATGGACGGGTTGACGTGCCAGATCTCCGGCCAGAACCACGGGTCCTTGAGGTACATGCCGCTGATGTCCCACAGCGTGTCGCCCTTCTGGACGACATAACGCTCGGGGGCGTTCGGTGAAATCGGCACGGACATCGAGCGGTCGGCCGTGGCCTGGGCCAGGGCGACTTCGGGGACGGTGGTTCCAGCTCCGAGGCCGGCGACGGCAACGGCAAGCAGTAACGCACGCATCCAAGGCCGCGGCTGCAGCATGGCGGATTCAAGTCGAAGGGTACGAGCCATCCCTCTCTCCATCGGGTATCGGGGTCGCGACCGTCGCCTTATAATCCGGCCTGCCCGGCGGCCGCTGCCGACCACGTCTCAGTCGCGCTATGCCGCTGGACGGCGACGGGTGCCCAGCAGCCGTTTTTTGGTCATTAAATTCAAGCGTGACATCACTTTAGCAGTATTTTCGAAAGAATGGCGAAGCTCACCATCCTCGAATATCCAGACCCCCGGCTGCGGACCAAGGCGGCGCCGGTCGAGCGCGTCGACGAGCAACTGCGCCGGCAGATCGACGACATGTTCGAGACCATGTATGCCGCACCGGGCATCGGGCTGGCGGCCACGCAGGTCGATTTCCACCAGCGCCTCGTCGTCATCGACGTGAGCCAGGACAAGTCCGCGCCGCTGGTGCTGGTCAACCCGCAGATCATCGAGCGTGACGGCTCGCTGCAGGTCGAGGAAGGCTGCCTCTCGGTGCCCGGCGTCTTCGACACCCCCACCGCCCGTGCCGAGACGATCCGCGTGCGCGCGCTCGACCGCGACGGCAAACCCTTCGAACTCGAGGCCACCGGCCTGCTGTCGGTGTGCATCCAGCACGAGCTCGACCACCTCGACGGCAAGCTGTTCGTCGATTACCTGTCCGAACTCAAGCGCAACCGCATCCGCAAGAAACTCGAAAAAGAGAAGCGCAGCCGTCCCATCGCGGATGATCGCGTCGGGACCCCCGCAAACTGATGCCACCGCTCCGCATCGTTTTTGCCGGCACGCCAGAATTCTCGGTGCCGGCGCTGCAGTCATTGCACGACGCGGGGCACGCGCTCGTGGCCGTGTACACGCAACCCGATCGCCCCGCTGGTCGCGGTCGTGCGCTGGCGGCCAGCGCAGTGAAGCAGCGGGCGCTGGCCCTGGGACTCACCGTCGAACAACCCGCCACGCTCAAGACGGCGGAGGCCCAGGCGGGCCTCGCAGCGTATGCGCCGGACCTGATGGTGGTCGTGGCTTACGGCCTGATCCTGCCGCAAGCCGTGCTCGACATCCCGCGGCTCGGCTGCCTGAACATCCACGGGTCGCTGCTGCCGCGTTGGCGCGGAGCGGCGCCCATCCATCGCGCCATCCTGGCGGGCGACGAACGCACCGGAATTTCGATCATGAAGATGGACGCGGGCCTGGATACCGGTCCCGAACTGCTGCGGCGCGAGCTCGCGATCGGTCCCCACGAGAGTGCCGGCGAGTTGCACGACCGGCTCGCGCCGCTCGGTGCGCAGGCCATCGTCGACGCCGTGCGTGGCTGGGCTGCGGGCACGTTGCCGGCGCAGCCGCAGCCCGCGAGCGGCGCCACGTATGCGGCCAAGATCCGCAAGGAAGAAGCGCGCATCGATTGGTCGAACTCCGCCGTGGCAATCGATCGCCAGGTGCGCGCATTCAATCCGTGGCCGGTCGCAGAGACCCGGCTCGGCGACGAGCAGGTGCGTGTCTGGGAGGCGCGCCCCGCGCAGCAGGCACAGTCGGCTGCCGACGCGGTGCCCCCCGGCACCGTCGTGCATGCGGCGGATGGCCAGTTACTGGTGGCCACCGGCGATGGCTTGCTCGAGTTGCTCACGCTGCAGTTTCCCGGCCGCAAGCCGCTCAAGGCGCGCGATGTCCTCAATTCCAGGCCGCTGCGCGGCGCACGCTTCGGCGAGGTGATTCCATGAGCACGTCCACGGGTCCGGCAGAGGTGCGCGCGTCTGCTGCGATCATCGTCGCCGAGGTGATCGAAAACGGCCGCTCGCTCGACGAGCTGCTCGCCGCGGAAAGCGACGAAGGTTCGGTGCGGGGACTCAAGCGTTCCCTCTGCTATGGCACGCTGCGCTGGCACGTGCGGCTCGCGGCAATCCTGAACGCGCTGGCGACGCGCTCGCCCGACCAGCTCGCGCCGCGCCTGCGGGCGCTGCTCGAGGTCGGCTTGTTCCAGCTCGTCGCGGGCGAGACGGCTGCGCACGCGGCGGTCTCCGAAACGGTCAGCGCAGCGCGCGTGCTTGGCTTCGAGAAGGCCGCGGGCTTCGTCAACGCGATCCTGCGCCGCTTCCAGCGCGAGCAAGCCGACATCCTGCACGCGATCGACCGTGACCTTGCCCTGCGCACGGCCCACCCGCGCTGGTTCGTCGACGCCCTGCGCGCCGACCGCGGTGAAGCTGCGCTGGCCGTGCTCGAGGCGAACAACGCACACCCGCCGCTGTGGCTGCGCGTGAACACCATGCGGGGCGACCGCGCCTGGGCGCAGACCGAGCTGACCGAGGCCGGCTTCACGGTCACGCCCCATCCTTTCGCGCCCGACGCGCTGCAGGTGTCCCCTCCCACCGACGTGCGCTCGTTGCCGGGTTTCCTCGATGGCAGGCTCTCGGTGCAGGACGCCGCCGCCCAGCTGGCGATCGAACTCCTGGGGCCGCAGCCCGGCGACCGCATCCTCGACGCGTGCGCCGCGCCGGGTGGCAAGACCTGTCACGTGCTGGAACGCACCAATGGCCAGGCTGAAGTCACGGCGCTCGACGTCTCCGAGCCCCGGTTGGCGCGCGTGCAGGAGAACCTCGACCGGCTGGGATTGCAGGCCCGGTTGGTGGCCGCCGACGTCGAGAACGTCCGCGGCTGGTGGGACGGCCGGCCCTACGACCGTGTCCTGCTGGACGTGCCTTGCTCGGCGACCGGGGTGATCCGGCGCCATCCGGATATCAAAATACTCAGGCGCGCCAAGGACATACCTGCGCTCGCCCGCAAGCAGGGCAACCTGCTGACGGCGGCGTGGGGGGTGGTCAAGCCGGGTGGCCGCCTGCTGTACACCAGCTGCTCGGTGCTGGCTGCCGAAAACGAGCGTGTGGTGGCTGGATTCCTGGGCGCGACCGCGGCTGCCCGTGACCTGACTCCGGAACTGACCCGGCAATGGCCGGCGCGACCGCCGGGCGCGGGCCCGGGCTACCAGGTGCTGCCTGGCGAGGCCGGCATGGACGGGTTCTATTATGCTTGCCTGGGCAAGTCGTTATGATTGTTGGAAATGAGCTACAGCCTCCTCACCACGCTGCGCAAACCGCCGTATTTGGCGCGCTACGCCGCGTGGCTGGCCCTGTGCTTTATTGCAACGACGGCTGCGCCGGCGCGGGCTGCGGATGAAGCGCGGCTGGTGCTGCGCGAAGCAGCGGCGACTATCGATGAAGGCGTCTACGAACTCGACGCGAAACTTGACCTGACGCTGCCTGATGGCGCGCGCAAGGCGGTCGAATCCGGCCTGACGCTGCGGCTCACGTATGAAGTCAGCGTCAACCGCGTGCGCCGCTACATGCCCGATGCAGGCATCGCCGCACTCGAGCAGCGCTACGAAGTCAGCTATCACGCGCTGAGCCAGCGCTACCTCGTCAAGAACCTCAACACGGGCGAGCAGCAGGACTTCGGCTCGCTGCAAGGCGCGCTCGACCGCATCACCGAACTGCGCGGCCTGCCGGTCCTCGATACGTCCCTGGTAAGCGATGGGCCGGTCTACGAAGGCCGCATACGCGCCGTCCTCGGGATGAACACCGCGCCCGACGTCTTCGGCTGGCTCCTGTTCTGGACCGATGACTGGAGCGCCGAGAGCGAGTGGAAAACGTGGACACTCCGGCCCTGAAGCGCGCCGCAACCGCGGTGACGATGGGCCTGGGCGGGCTGCTCTGGCTCGCGGCCATCCTGTTCATGGCCCAGACCGCGCAGAACTCCGAGCAGTTCAGCCGGCTGCATCCCTGGATCCTCGCCATCAACATCGCGGGCCTCGTGGTGCTGCTGGGCCTGCTCGCGGCGAAGCTCACGCAACTGATCCGCGACTGGCGCGGCCACGTGATCGGCTCGCGACTCAAGGCGCGCATGGTCTGGATTTTCGGCGTGCTGGCCACGCTGCCGATCCTGCTCGTCTACTTCTTCGCGGTGCAGTTCCTGAGCCAGGGCATCGACAGCTGGTTCAACGTCGAGATTCGCAAGAGCCTGGATGACGCGCTGGTGCTGTCGCGCTCCGCGCTCGAGGTGCGCATGCGCGAGCACCTGGCCGATTCGGAGCTGATCGCGGACGAGATCGGCGTCGCGGGTTCGACGCTGCCGGGCCTGCTCGAAACGATGCGCCGGCAAGTGGGCGCCGCGGAGCTGACGGTGGCGACGGAATCGGGTCGCGTGATCACGGTGAGCAAGGGCCTGTCGTCGGACATCGTGCCCGAGGACGTGCCGGACGAGGTGCTGCTGCAGGTGCGCCAGGGGCAGCCTTTCGTCAGCCTCGAACCGCAGCAGAACGGCGGTTACCTGATCCGGACGGCCGTGCCGATCGGCGACGCGCCGGGCCTCGGCAGCGAGCGCCTGGTGCTGCAGTCCATCTATCCCGTCGCGGAGCGTCTCGGCGCGCTGGCCGACACCGTGCAGGCGGCCTACCAGCAGTTCGGCGAGAAGGACTACCTGCGGCGGCCGCTCAAGGCGAGCTTCATCCTGACGCTGACCGTGGTGCTGCTGCTGTCGCTGCTGGCGGCGTGGTACGGCGCGATCTTCACGGCGCAGCGCCTCGTGCAGCCGATCCAGGACCTGGTGCAGGGCACGCGCGCAGTCGCGCAGGGCGACCTCGACACCAAACTGCCGCTCACGTCGCACGACGAGATGGGTTTCCTCGTCCATTCGTTCAACGACATGACCAAGCGGCTGCGCAAGGCACGCGAAGACCAGCAGCGCGCGCAGCAGGCCGCGGAGACCGAACGCGCCAACCTCGCGGTGATCCTCGCGCGCCTGTCCACCGGCGTGATTTCGCTCGAGCCGGACTGGCGCGTGCGCACGGCCAATCGCGCGGCGGCAACCATCCTTGCCGACGACATCGAGGCGCGCGTCGGGACGCCGCTGGCCACGGCGGGAGTCGACCCGCACAGCCTCGCGCGTCTGTTTGCGGACGCATGCCAGCAGCGTTTCGCCGGCGGCGTGCCCGAGTGGCGCGAGCAGTTCACGTTCCAGACCGGCGCGGGTCGGCGCATCCTCATGTGCGCGTGCACGCCGCTGCCGGCCGAAGGCGACGCGCCGGGCGGGTACGTGCTGGTGTTCGACGACATCACGGCGATGCTGCAGGCCCAGCGCGAAGCGGCGTGGGGCGAAGTGGCGCGACGCCTCGCGCACGAGATCAAGAACCCGCTGACGCCGATCCGGCTTTCGGCCGAGCGCATGCGCCACAAGCTGCTGCCGGTGATGACCGACCCGAAGGACGCGCAGATGCTCGAGCGCGCGACCGAGACGATCGTGCAGCAGGTCGAGGCGATGAAGGAAATGGTCAACGCCTTCTCCGAGTATGCCCGTGCGCCGCGCCTGGAGATGGCGACCGTCGACCTCAACAAGATGGTCACCGAGGTCAGCGACCTGTACCGCGCGCAGGGTGCGATTCGCGGGGTGCGCCTGCAAGTCGAACTGGATGCGACGATCGATTCGGTGGTGGCCGACCCCGGCCGCCTGCGACAATTGCTCAACAACCTGCTCACGAACGCCGTCGAGGCGCTCGAGGGCCAGGCGGACGGCACGATCGCGGTGACGACGCGCCGGGTGCTGCGCGGCGAGAACGAAGTCGCGCGCGTCACCGTCGAGGACAACGGCCCCGGGTTCCAGCGCGAGCTGATCGGGCAGGTGTTCGACCCGTACGTCACCACGAAGGCCAAGGGCACCGGACTCGGGCTGGCCATCGTCCGCAAGATCGTGGAAGAACACGGCGGGCACATCGAGGCCGACAATCGCGCCGCGGGCGGCGCACAGGTTCGAATCGACCTGCCGTTGCGTGAAGCAGCGGCGGTCAACGCGCAAGTGCGCGGCATGACAGAGCCAAGGAGAGAACGCGCATGACCAACGCACGGATTCTCGTCGTCGATGACGAGAACGACATCCGTGAACTCGTTCGGGAGATTCTCTCGGAGGAGGGCTACGCCGTCGAAACCGCGGGCAATGCAGCGGAGGCACGAGCGGCCTGCGCGCAGCATGCGCCAGACCTCATCCTGCTCGACATCTGGATGCCCGACACGGATGGCATCAGCCTGCTGCGTGAGTGGCAGCAGGCGCAATCACTCACGGCGCCTGTCGTCATGATGTCGGGCCACGGTACGGTCGAGACCGCCGTCGAAGCCACGCGGCTGGGTGCGATCGACTACATCGAGAAGCCGTTGTCGCTCGCCAAGCTGCTGCGCACCGTGGAGCGCGCGCTGGAGGAGGGCAAGCGCCGCCAGCGCGTCACGCGCACGCTGGTGCCGCCGTTGATCGCGCCGGTGGGCCGCAGCCGCCTGATGCGCGACCTGCGCGAGAAAGTGAAGCAGATCGCGCCGCACGAGGCGCCGGTGCTGGTGCTCGGCGAGCCGGGCACGGGACGCGAGGCATTCGCGCGTTACATTCATGCGCTGAGCGCGCGCAGCGCCGGGCCGTTCGTGTTGCTGGTGGCCGGTGCGGTCACCGACGGCAACGCGGAAGACGTCCTGCTCGGCGTGGAAAACTCCGCGGGCGTGAGCGCCGGCGTGCTCGAGCAGGCGCAGGGCGGCGTGCTGTTCATCAACGGTCTCGAGGACTTGCCGCAAAGCGCGCAGCGCCTGCTGCTGGCCGTGCTGGAATCAGGCACGCTGCAGCGGAAGGGCGGCCGTACGCCGCTGCGCTTCGACGTGCGCATCCTGTCTTCGGCGCAGCCCGGATTCGAAACCCGCGGGCCGGTGCCGTTCCGGCTCGACCTGCTGTCGAACCTGAACGTGCTGACGCTGCGCATCCCGCCACTGCGCGAATACGCCGAAGACGTGCCCGAGTTGCTGCGCTATTACGTCGACCGCCTGGTCGATGACGAGCGTCTCCCGTTCCGCCGCTTTGGCGTTGCGTCGCAGAACCGTCTGCGCAATTACCCCTGGCCAGGCAACATCCGCGAGCTCAAGAACCTGGTGCAGCGACTGCTGATCCAGGGCGGCTCGGAAGAGATCCGCCTCGAGGAAATCGAGCGCGAGATTTCTTCACAGGCACCCGTGGACGAGCCGCTGGTGAAGCAGGACCTGCTGGCCCTGCCGTTGCGTGAAGCGCGCGAACACTTCGAGCGCGCCTACCTCACGCAGCAGCTGCAGTTGTGCAATGGCAAGGTGGGGCAACTGGCGAAGCGCGTCGGCATGGAGCGCACGCACCTGTATCGCAAGCTCCGGTCGCTGGGCGTGGATTTCCGGCAGGCGGATGATTGAGGAAGGGGCTAGGGGTTAGGGGCTACGGCAATCTGTGGCACTGGCCTGGGCTTCGGCCTTCCTGAGGTCGAGCTTTTAGAGGATCTTGCCGAAGAAGCTCATGGTGTTGTCCTTGGAGAATTCGACGCTTAATCGGATTTGCGGACCAAGCTCGCTGAAGACTGATTCCGCACGCGGTCACTGCGCGGTTGATGGATCCGCTCTAACCAGATTTCCTTCGGGTCCCAGCCCTGACGCGTCGCTCGCGGCACAAAAGCGACAGGCGAACGTGTAGCTTCGATTGCGCTCGTCGAGGCCGGAATGTCTTTGCCAGCCCGTCGTAACCATGAGCCCGCGATTCGCGGCTCGACCTCTTTCCTTGTTCATCATCGCTCCATGCTGGCTGGTGGTCCGGTTAGAGGCCGACTTTCGCCGACGCGTCGGTACAGCGAACCTCGCGGGGGTGGGGAGTGCGAGGTGCGCCGCGGGCGTCGGGCTTTAACCAATACTGGCTGACCCGGCTCTATCCGGCTATCCATAGTTTTCCAAAGTTTTTAACTTAGGTAAAAGCAGTCTGTCTCAAAATGAACCATTCGCTTGGGTCCGGGTCTTTCCTCGCGCGCACAACCGACCATTGGTCCGCTGCGCCGGGAGCGCAAACTGAGGCATCGACCGCGTGTGTCCAATGCATGTTTAGTATCGACAATATGCCTTCGACGCATGCTCGCCCGTCGTTTACGGCGCAAGCCCGCGGTGCGTTAGTCATTCCCTGACCAACTTGCTACCTTTGGCCGAACAGAGGAGCGAATGATTGCCGTCGCTGTCCGTCACAAGCGCGCGTAAACGCCGTCAGGCACTCGCTGCGTGGATCGCCCAGTCCATCGTGAACTGCGGGGTCACGATGCGACGCCTTGCGCGGGGAAGGCACGCGTGCGTGAGCTTTCTTCCGGTGCTGCTGCTCTGCCTCGCGACCACGCACCATGCGTCGGCGTCACCCATGCCCAGCGCGGCGGAGCTCGCCGCATGGCAGCAGCGGGCCGAGCGCGTAACCATCACGCGCGACGAATGGGGCATCCCGCACATCCATGGCAGGAGCGATGCGGACGCGGTCTTTGGCTTGATCTATGCGCAGGCGGAAGACGACTTCAATCGCATCGAGATGAATTACCTGAGCGCCCTTGGCCGCACGGCCGAGACCGAAGGCGAAGCACGGCTTTTCCATGACTTGCGCATGCGGCTCGTGGTCGACGAAGACACGCTGCGCTCGCACTACGCCACGAGCCCCGGCTGGCTGCGCAGCCTGATGGACGCATGGGCCGATGGATTGAACTACTACCTCGCCACTCATCCGCAGGTACGACCGAAGGTGCTGCAACGGTTCGAGCCGTGGATGACGCTCGCCTTCTCGGAGGGCAGCATCGGCTGGGACATCGAGCGCGTCTCGCTCGGCGACCTCGAGGGGTTCTATGGCAAGGGTGAGGTGACGGCGCGCGCGCCCGCGACCGGCGACGGGCAGGGCGGCTCCAACGGCATTGCACTGTCGGGTGCACTCACGCGGTCGAAGCACGCGCTGCTGCTGATCAATCCACACACCTCGTTCTATTTCCGCGCGGAGGCCCACGTTCGCAGCGACGCCGGACTCGACGCCTATGGCGCCGTGACCTGGGGGCAGTTCTTCATCTACCAGGGTTTCAACGAGCGACTCGGCTGGATGCACACCTCGACCGGCGCCGATTTCCTCGACGAGTACGCCGAGACGATCGCTCGCACCGAGAGCGGCGACGCCACGTACCTGTACGCGGGGACACAGCGGCCCGTTCGCTCGCGCACGGTCACGCTCCGGTATCGCACGCCGACAGGAGAGACGCGCGAACGTCAGTTCAAGGTGCTGGCGACCCATCACGGCCCGATCGTGCGCGCGGAGCAGGGCAAGTGGATTGCCGTGCGCCTGATGCAGGATCCGGTCAACGCGTTGATCCAGTCGTACCTGCGGACCAAGACCCGCGATCTGGCGGCCTTCAAGTCGGTGCTCAACCTGCACACGAACTCCTCGAACAACACCGTCTACGCCGACGCCGACGGCAAAATTGCTTACTTCCACGCGAACTTCGTCCCGCGCCGGGATGCGGGCTTCGACTGGACGCGGCCGGTTGACGGCTCCAACCCAGCGACCGAGTGGCACGGTGTACACGGGGTCGACGAGGGTCCGAACGTTATCGATCCTGCGACGGGTTGGATCCAGAACACCAATAACTGGCCGTATTCCGCGGCGGGAACCAGCAGCCCCAAGCCCGCGGACTATCCCGCGTACATGGACCAGTTCGGTGAGAACGCGCGCGGTATCCACGCGGTCCGGGTGCTGTCCGGTCGCGATGAGTTCACGCTCGACACTCTCATTGCAGCCGCATACGACCCCGATCTGCCGGCGTTCGATGTGCTGTTACCGCCGCTCTTCGAGGCGTATCAAAGCCTGCCGGACACAAGTGCGTTGCGCGCACCGTTGTCCGAGCCGATCGCGCTGCTGCGGGCATGGGACCGGCGCTGGGCAGCGGATTCGGTCGCGACGACCGTAGCGATCTACTGGGCCGAGGAACTCTGGCGGGTGGTGGGCGCCGATCCGAAGGGCCGCGCCTGGCCGCTGTTCGAGCAGGTGGCTTCCTCGAGTACCTCGGCGCAGCGCTTGCAGGCGCTACTGACAACGACCGAAAAGCTGCAGCAGGACTTCGGCCATTGGCGGACGCCGTGGGGCGAGGTCAACCGCCTCCAGCGCAGGACTGGCGACATCGTGCAGCGCTTCGACGACGCGGCCGCCTCGACCGCGGTGGGTTTTACCTCGGGTCGCTGGGGCTCGTTGGCCGCATTTGAAGCGGCTACGTACCCAGGCACCGTGCGCCGCTATGGAACGAGCGGCAACAGCTTCGTCGCCGCCGTCGAATTCGGGCTGAAAGTGAAGGCCAAGGCCATCCTGGTGGGAGGTCAAAGCGGAGCGCCGGCGTCGCCGCATTTCTTCGACCAGGCGGAGCGCTATGCGCGGGGAACCTTGCGCGATATCCACTTCTACCCGGACGACATCGCAAAGCACGCGACCGAGACCTATCACCCCGGGCAGTCCATCCGGTAGACACCGCCCGCGGTGTTAACGTTGTTTGCGCCGTGCCGATTCGCGGCTTGGCGGGAATCGGCTCAGGCGCGTGCGGTCAAGCGTTCGATCCGGCGTGTCCTGTAGTGCGCGTGTCTGCCTTTCCAAGCACGACAGGACACACCGGATCGACACGCCTGCACCCGGCAACGCCTGCGCGAGCAGCAACCCGGCTAGCGGACCGGGAAATCCGCCATCGCGGTAGCTACCGCCTGGTTGATGGCTGCGGCCTCGAGGCTGCCGTTGGTCACCTTGCCCGACACGCGACCCTGCCAGACTTCGGTGTTGCGCGCGTTGTCGATGGCATGCACGACGAGCGTGCCTTCCTTGTAATTGCGGATGCTCGGGCTGCCCATGTTGACGGACCCGCCCATGTTGCCGCCCCAGCTGCCCACGCCGATGCCGATCCGCACGGGATTGTTCTCGATCTTGTCCGCGCTCATCGTTTCGAACGCGATGCGCAGGTCCGGCGTCGTGCCGGCGGGCGCCGGCACGTAACCCTTGCGCTGCATCACGCCGGTGATGGCGTTACGGATGTTGGTGTCGAGCAGTCGCACCGGGGCGTCCGTGGAGGCGGTGGCGCCCCCATCGGTCCAGCCAAACGTCTTGAAGTTCGTGAAGTTCACGCTGGGGTCGCGCATCGTCTCCGGCTTGGGCGGAGGCGATGCACACCCTGCAATGCAAGCGGCCGCGAGCAGAGCGACGAAGCCGACGCCCACCCTGCGGCGCAGGCTCGCGGCGTTCACTTGACGAGGCTCACCATGTGCTCGACGGCGTTGATGACCGACTGGTCAGTCAGGTCAGTACGGCCACCTTTCGGCGGCATGTAGCCGGCCTTGCCCTGGAAGCCTTCGAGCGCGTGCTTGTTGAGCGTGTCGGCACCCTGCGCGAGGCGTGGCGCCCAGGCGGCCTTGTCGCCCGACTTGGGCGCGCCGGCGACACCGGCGGTGTGACATACGGAGCAGACCTGAACGTAGACCTCTTCGCCCGGGAGGTCGACAGCTGCGGTCGTTGCGGCGGCGGCCGGAACGGCCAGGGCCGTGTTGTCCTGGCCGGCCACCGCGACCTTAACCACCGGGGCGATACGCGCCAGGGTTTCCTGCTGCCTGAGGGGATCTTCTGTCCGGAACTGTTTCGCCGTCCGGTCGGAAATCACGCCTGCGAGCAACATCAGACCGATGGTGATGGCGGCGAGGATGCCGAGGATCAGCATGAAGGTGTCGAAAAACTTGCGATCGTGCTCAGCACTCACGGTCGAACTCCGGACGGGCTATGGACGGGGTCGCGCAGTATAGCGTGGAGATCCGGCGGGAGCGCGCCCCGCCGCGGTCGGAAGGACGGGGTGCCCGGCCGCCGGGCCAGGGTCGCCCAAATGGACTCAAGGAGCCCCCGGGGCTATGATTCCGGCCCCCTTTTCAGGGCCAGCCACGCGCCCGTAGCTCAGCTGGATAGAGTGTCGCCCTCCGAAGGCGAAGGTCACTGGTTCGAATCCAGTCGGGCGCGCCATCGATCACCCAATTCATGCCGTTTCCGGCCAGCTGTGAGCCAGAGCAAGACCGCGCAGACAACGCCCAGCGAACTCGAGATGCCGAAGAATCGCATCATCGGCTCGTAGCCGGCCGGGTTGAGCGCGCTCGCACCGGCCTGGTCGTTGAGCCAGCCAGCCACCAGGTTGGCGGTTGCAATGCCCGCGTTCTGGATCACCCACATCAGTCCCAGTGCCGTGCCAAATCTTGCGGCCGGCACCAGCTTGCTGAGCAAAGGCCACATGACCGCGGGCACCAGCGAATAGCTCACGCCGATCATCGCTGTCGCCAGCCACAGGCTCCACGACGTGTACGCCATGATCACGAGTGCGACAGGCAACAGCACTGAACCGAAAACCAGCAGCGGCGCATACCGGCCGGTGCGGTCGCAGAGCCAGCCGAAAAACGGGGTGGCGAAGATCGCGGCGAGAAAGACGTAGCTGTTCATCGCGCCCGCCGCCGCGAGGTCGAGGCCATGTGCGTGTTGCAGGTACTTGATCGAGAACGTGCTGCGGAAAGCGAGGATTACGGCGTACCAGAGCATGCACAGCGCAAGCAGATACCAGTACGCGCGCCCGAACTGCAGCACGTCGCTGGGCTTGAACCGCGGGTGACTCGCACGCGTGTCGAGGGTCGGCGTGCGGTACCTCGCGTCGAGCAGCCGGTACGCGACTGCTGCCGTCATGCCGATGGCAGCGACGACCGCGGCGATCATCAGCGGGGGCTGCCAGCCTGCCGCGTAGGCACCGGCAAACCAGGTCGGCGACATGTCTGCAGAAAACGATCCGGACCGGCCGATTGCCAGCGAGAGTCCCATGGCAAACGCGATGCGCCCGCCGGCGAACCAGTCGATGATCGCGACCGTCAGCGAGATGTTCTGCGTCTCCGCGCCGATGCCGAACAGCAGGCGGCCGGCAGCCATCGACGTGAAATGCGGCCCGACGGCGGTCAGCGCCGCGCCGAGCAGGCACACTGCCGTGCTCACGACCATCATGCGCGCAGCTCCGAAGCGGTCGACCAGGATGCCGCCCAGCAGGATCAGCACGACGTTCGGCAGGCTGTAGATCGCGTTGAGCATCCCGATCTGCGAATCGCTGAAATCCCGCTGGCGCTGCAGCAGGTCCGCGACCGGCCCGATCGAGTCGTAGACATAGAAGTTGCCGAAGGAGACGACGGCAATCAGCGCGAAAGCCAGCCAGGCCAACGGCCGGCGTGATGTGTCGTCGCCCATGCGCGCCCCCAGTCATGCGCCAATACGTCGTTGGCGCGTGTTGTGCCGCTGCGATTTCGTCCGTGAAACCTGCGGTATGAATCTAGCCCGGCATCGCTCGCACGATGTAGC
>CAWJXS010000012.1:0-198783 GCA_963846885.1 uncultured Gammaproteobacteria bacterium | reverse complement strand
GCCCGCGTCAGAACTCGTAGCGCAGGCTGGCTGACGCGTTGAAACCCGCGCGCGTGTAGTACGGAATCAGGGGATCACCGGCTACACGCCCGCGGACGTCCGACCATTCGATGTATTCGGCGTCCGCAAGGTTGAATAACCCGAGGTTCAGCCGCAGCCTCGGGCTGAGGCTGACGTTGACCAGCCAATCAAGCGTGGCATAGCCATCGGTGCGATACAGGTCTGCGCGGCTGCGATCGACGTCGCGCTGCGCCTCCACGGCGGTGAGCAGCAATTCCGTCCCCCACCTGCTGGACGGAGCGTCGTAGCGGGCGCCGAGCACGAGTCGCGGTGGATCGATCGAATTGAGCGGCTGGTCGCGCACGAGATCGTCGCCACGCGTCCAGCTGGCGGCAATCCGTCCCGTCCAACCCGCGAGACGCGACGACCACGCGGCGACGTCTGCGCGCAGGTCGATCTCAGCGCCGTAGATGCGCGCGTCGGCCACGTTCTGCGACTGGAACAGCGTGGTCCCGGTCGCGGGATCGACGCCCAGATTCACTTTCGATTCGATGAAATCCGCGTACTCGGTCTGGAACAGGCTCATGGTGCCGGTGAACGTCGAGCCGGTCATGCGCAGGCCCAGTTCAAAGCCGTCGCTGGTCTCCGGGCGCAGATCGGGATTGGGGATCGCGCGCACGTTGAACAACGGTATCTCGAGTCCGATGTTCACGTCTTCGGGCGGCGGCGAGCGAAACCCGTGCGCGTACTGAAAGAACGCGACCAGGCGCTCGTCGATGCGATACAGGACCCCGAGCTTCGGGGCCAAAGACAGCTCGTCGACGCCCACCGGCGCGCTCGCGGGGTTGTCAGTCCGGTAGATGGCGTCCACCTCGGGCGACAACTCGTAGTAATCCACCCGCAATCCGGGCACCAGGGTCCAGCGCGAGTCGTCGAAGCCGAACTCGTCCTGCACGAAGGCGCCGATCTCGTACACGGATGACAGCGGCAGGTCGCGCAGCGGAAAGGTTTCACCGAGGATCGTGGCCGTCGTCCCGCCCGTGGGCAGCGTGGTCTGCAGCCCGTCCCGCAACTCGTCGATCCGCGTGTACGTCGCCTCGAAGCCGTAAACTAGATCGTGCGTGGTGGCTCCGGGTCGCAGCGACTTCAGCGCCGTGAACTCGATGCCGAGCGTACTTTCGTCGAAGGTAAACGAGCGATCGAGCTGGACGGCCGGCGACCGCGGCGGCACGGCCTTGCGCGTCTCGTATGTCTGCTGGTCGGTTGCGGTGCCTTGCCAGTAGGCGCTCCATTCCGCCGCATCGAACGACCGGCGGGCAACGCCCAGCGATTGCTGCACGCTGGCGCGATAGCGGCTCACCTCATCGTCACCCGCGAGCGCGGTGGTATTGAGAAAGCGACCCACGCCGAGAAACGCATCGACGGACGTCTGCTGACGCATGCGACCAGCGTCCAGGGTCAGCGTCAGCGGGCCGCCCGGCGCATCGCCACTGACCTTCAGCAGTACAGCGTCGTTGCTGGAATCACTCGGGTTTGGGAGCACGTCCGCGGCTGTATCGGCCTCGTGCCCTTCCCGCCGTGCCAAACCGAGCAACCAGCGCGTCGGGCCCGCCTCGCCCGCGGCCAGCGCGGCGGCCCGCCAACTGTCGTTCTCGGTGTCATAGCCGGCCTCGGTGCGCAACGTCCGCCGGCTCGCGCCGCCGGTTGCCAGCAGTCGCTCGGGCGTCAGCGTCGTCATCGCGACGACCCCGCCGATGGCATCGCTGCCGTAAAGGGAGGACGCCGGGCCACGCAGGAATTCGACCCGGTCGACGAACGCGGGATCGACGAAGACCCGCCCGGTGTCGGCGTAACTGCCCACTGCGAAGCCACCCGCGGCGGGTATGCCATCGACTTCGACGGCCACACGATTACCGCCGAGACCACGCACGGTGATCGTGTCGAGCCCGAAGCGGAACGGATCGTTGCGCACGCTGAGGCCCGGCTCATAACGCACGAGGTCGCGGATGTCGGTTGCCAGCGTCGTCTCGATGCGTGCCTGGTCGATCACCGTCACGGTCGCCGCCACGCGCGACACGGGTGTCAGTCGTCTCGCGTACACCATGATCGTCTCGAGCTCGGATCCCGTGGCGGGAAGGGGCTGGCTGCCGACCGGCAACGTCACGGCGGTCAACAACAACGCCGCGACCGCAGGGCGCAGGAATGGCGGCGTGCTGGAGAAACGAAGCCTTGTTCGCATGTTGATGCCGTATATGCGCGGCCCGGGGCGCGCGGATACACGATGGACCCCGCGGGACATCGCAGCCATGACGCAGATCAAGTGCCAGTGTGCGGTATCGTCTGGCGCATCGCCGTCAGACGCCGCTGACGCTGCGAACCCGGCAGACGCCGGGATAGTCGGCATGGTCCCCAGCCGCGACCGCCGTCACGAAGGCCCTTCCCAGGCTGTACAGGACGGGTACCATCCCGCGATGGATACCCCACCGCCCGATTTCGCGCGCGTGCGCGAACTGAGCCCGCGTCGCAACACCACCAGCGCCACGGCCGTTCCGCAACTGGTCGACGAGCAGTTGCGGCATTTTTCGATCGACCCGGCGTCCGAGTTTGGCCGCCGCATGGCCGAGTTCGTCACGCATCTCTACGACGGCAACGCCGCAGCCCACCAGCTGTGGGACGTGACGCTGCGCGAACTGGCCGACCTCGACGGTCCTGACCGCGTCGCGCGCTTCAACGCCAAGCGCTTCCTCTGCTTCCAGCTCGCCAAGATCCTCGACACGCTGCAGCACCCGCTGCGCAAGACGTACCAGTCGCTGCTGCACGATTCGTCGCAGTCGGCGATCAAGGGCCCCTACCCCATCTTCGACAACGTCACGGCGCTCTTCAGCGCAACGCCGGTCGTCACGCGCACCGCGACCTACATGTACGCCTGCACCGAGTGGGTCGAGGACGCGTTCAAGGGCCGCGAACCCCTGCTCGAGATCTATTCGCGCCTGCTGAACCCCACCTCCATCAGTCTCGCCAACCACATCGTCGACCTGGAGGCGGGGCCGCTGGCCGGCGAGTACCTCGCGTGGAACTTCAATTCCGGGATGGCCGCGATCGACGCGACTCTCGCCAACCTCGTGGGATACAACGACGTCGTGCTGTCGAGCCGCAACGTCTACGGCGGCACGTACCAGCTGCTGCACGACTGGTATGGCAAGAAGAGCAATCTCGACGTCGCGGTCGAATGGTTCGATGGCTTCACCGTGGACGACTTCGGCCGCGCGCTGCAGGCGACGCTCGAGAAGCATCGCGACCGGCTCGAACGCGGCCGCCGCATCTACATTTTCCTCGAATCCCCGTGCAACCCGCACGGTTACGTGCTCGACGTGCCCGCCATCTGCCGCGCAGCGCATGAGTACGGCCTGACGGTGATCTGCGACGCCACCGTCGGCACGCCCATCCTGCAGCCGGTGCTGCAGCGTGCCGACCCGATGGAACGTCCCGACTTCGTGATCCACTCCTATACCAAGGATCTCGCGGGCACGGGCACGACCACGGCCGGGGTGTGCATCGGCCGCAACGAACGCATGTTCATCCCGAAGGGCGACAGCGTCACGACGACCGGACCCGACGGCAAACCCTGCGTGTACCGCTGGGACGAGACGCTGTTCTGGAACGTCTACTACATCAAGGGCGCCTTCCTCGACGCGGACAAGGCGTTCGAGGTGATCAACGGCATGCACACGGTCGAAATACGGGTGCTGCTCAAGTGCATCAATACGCTGGTGCTCGCACGCGCCCTCGCCTCGCACCCGGCGATCAACGTCCGCTGCTCAGCCGTCGAGGGCAACGAGAACTACGCCTTGCGCGAGCGCCAGATGTTCCTGGGCCTGCCGGCGCCGCTCTTCACGATCGACCTCGACACCGAGATGGGCCGCGGCATTTCCCGCCACGCGTTCCAGCGCTTCTTCGACTGCCTCGAACCCGCCTTTGGCCTGCAAGTGACGCTGGGGCAGGTGAACACGGTGGTCGTGTGCCCGGCGCTGACGAGTCACTCGGAGTTGTCGGACGCCGCGCTGCACGAAGCCGGCATCTCGCTGACGACGATCCGGATTGCAGTGGGCGACGAGGACCCTCGCAGCCTGCTGGCCCACCTGATGCAGGCAGCCGAACTCGCACTTGAGCCGGAATGCCCGGGCTTCACGCAGCATTTCGGCCAGCCGCACGAGATCGATGCGCTGTACGAGTCGATCTACGTGGACGTCCATCGGCGTTACGCCGCCGGCCGGCCGCGCATGCGCAGCATGCTGGGCCAGTGATGCAGGACGGCTCAGGCTGAAACGAAGTGCCCCGTGTCGGGGCGCAGCGTCCACAGCACCCACTTGCCCAGCACCGTGAACGTGGCGACGACCAGGAACGCCAGCAGCGTGCCGCCCACGTTCAGGCCGAGCGAGTAGCTGCTCGCGCCGGCCGCCAACAGCAGCAGCACCGGAGTCAGCAGGAAATCCTGCACGTCCGGACGGCCGCGGCCGAGGCTGAGCAGCGCAAGCAACAGCGTGACGGCCAGTGCAGCGCGCAGGGACGGCTCGGCGACAGCCTCGAACGCGACCAGCGTCAAGAGCGTGCCGGCGAGCGCCAGCGCCAGCCGCGAGACGGCCTTGCCAGGCGTGCTCTTGAGCCAGGGCTCGCCGAGCGCAGCCACCGTCAAGGGCAGCCACCAACCCTGCTCGAGGCCGACGGCGCGCGCGGTGAACCACGCAACCAGTACCAGCACGGCAAGCAGCACGGAATAGCTGAGTGCCGTGGTGGAATGCACGGCGAGTGGCCGGACAACCAGGGTACGCGCCACGGTCTGCACGAGTACCAGGCCGTACAGGCAGCCGCCCAGCAGCGCGAGGCCGCGCAAGCCCGCCACGGTCGCAGTGGCCGGTTCGAACGAGCCGATGAGCGTCGCCGCCAGCACAGCCTGCAAGCCACGATGCAGACCCAGCGAGCTCGCCGCACCGGTGGCCGCTGCGCAGGCAACGATCAGGGCTGCCACCCCATCCGTGAAGTTCGCCGTGATGGCCGCGGCCGTGTAGACGCCCGCGATCAGGAAGCTGAAGGGCGCGAGGGGCCGCGCGAGCACGCCCAGGTGAAACGCCAGCACCGTGCCGAGAACGAAGTCGCGAGCGAATTCGGGGTAGCCCGACAGGTACAGGACCGCGGCCGGAGCCAGCAGCAGCACGACGAGGACTGCAATGCGCGCCATCACGGATGGATTACTCGTGCCGCCTTTCTGGCGGTGCCCAATAACAGTGCAAAACCCTTGCCAAAACACAAAACTCTCAGGATTTCATGATGTTGCTCAAGCGCGACGGGCTGCATCGCCACGATATGTAAAAAAGACCGACGGCTTTCTGGGCGCCGCGCTCTGGCCGAAGCTCCCCGGCGTGCGGGACACTGGGAACCGTTCAAATCGCCTGGCCTCTCCATGCACAGCAGTCCCCGCCGCTCATCGACCGTTCTGTTCCTGTTGGCCACC
This sequence comes from uncultured Gammaproteobacteria bacterium, assembly GCA_963846885.1. Taxonomy (GTDB): domain Bacteria; phylum Pseudomonadota; class Gammaproteobacteria; order Steroidobacterales; family Steroidobacteraceae; genus RPQJ01. The sequence continues at coordinate 193,274 of CAWJXS010000012.1, read as the reverse complement.
AGCGCGATCACGACCCTCCTCGCCGGCTGCGGCGGCGGCGGTGGCTCGGGAGGTAGCAGCGCTGGCGGTGGGGGGACCACGGGCGGTGCCTGCAGCGAGTCCGCCCGCAAGCAATGGGTGCTCAACGTCACCCGCGAGTGGTACCTGTTCCCGGACCTGCTGCCGGCCAGCGTCGACCTGGCGGCGTACGCAACGGCCGAGGACCTGCTCGATGCGCTGACGGCAACCGCCCGTGCGCAGGGCAAGGACCGCTTCTTCAGCTACCTCACCACGATCGCCGAAGAGACTTCGATCCTCGGCGAAGGCCAGTTCGTCGGCTTCGGGTTCCGCAACCGCACCGACCCGGGCAACCGGCCATTCATCCTCGACGTGTTCGAGACCAGCCCGGCGTTCGAGGCTGGACTGCAGCGCGGCGATGAAGTCGTGGCTGTCGACGCCGGCAGCGGCTTCGTGCCGGTATCCACTTCGCTCGCGAACGGTTCAACGTTCTCCGACCTGCTGGGCCCTGCCGACGCGGGCGTGCGTCGAGGCCTGCGCGTGCTGCGCAACGGCGCTACGCTCGAATTCTCGCTGACCAAGCGCACCGTCACGATCGATCCCGTGCCGGATTCATTCGGCACGCGCGTCCTGCCGCGCGCCGGCACGACCGGCGTCGGCTATCTGCACCTGCGCAGTTACATCAGCACGGCCGACCCGCAACTGCGCGCTGCCTTCGAAACGTTCCGCGCGCAAGACGTGCGCGATTTCATCATCGACCTGCGCTACAACGGCGGCGGCCTCGTCGACACCTCCGAACTGATCAACAACCTGCTGGGCGGCGACCGCACCGCGCTCGAAACGCAATTCTCTTTCGTCTACAGCGCGGCGAAGGCCGCGCAGAACTCCACCGAGCGCTTCGTGACGCAACCGCAATCGGTGCGCCCGGTGCGCATCGCGTTCCTCACCACGGACGCGACCGCGTCGGCGAGCGAGATCAACGTCAATTCGATGCGGCCGTGGGTCGAGACGGCCATCGTCGGCAGCGACACGTTCGGCAAGCCCGTGGGCCAACTGGCGTTCGACCTGTCCAGCAGTTGCCCGGACCGCTTGCGACTGGTGACGTTCAAGACCGTGAATGCGGATGGCGCAGGCGACTACTACGACGGGCTCGCGTCCTCCATGCAGTTTGCGTGCGGCGCGACCGACACGCTCGGCGCGCCGATGGGCGATCCCGCCGACGTACTGACGCAGTCCGCGCTGCAATGGATCAACACAGGTGCCTGCGCGAGCGTGATGACTTCGTTCGTCGACGGCCGGGCAAAGACCCGTGCAGAAAGCCGTTACCCGTTGTCGCAGCAGCCTTCTGCTGCCGAGCGCTGGGTACCCGGTATTCAGTAAGCGTGGCGCGCGTCCTGCCGCGCGACGAGGGCGAGGCACTCGACATGATGCGTGCCCGGGAAAAAGTCGAAGGGCACGATGGCATCGACGGCGTATCCCGCGTGTTCCAGCGCAGTCAGGTCGCGCCCCAGGGTACCCGCGCTGCACGAGAGATACGCCAGTCGGTCGGGACGCAATTCGTTCGCGATGGCGTCGAGTACGTCGGCCTCCAGTCCTGAGCGCGGCGGGTTGACGTAACACACGCGGGCGCCCGACCCCGCGGCACCCCACCATTCGCGCACTTGCGGCAACCGCTGCCCGCAGGTGCCGCGCAGCACAGTCGCCTGCGGCGCATTGCGGCGGGCGCTGTCGACTGCGCCGCCCGCCAGTTCGATACCGAGCGCCGCGGCACCGGCATCGCTCCACTCGCGCAGGGTCGCGCCGATGCCGCAGTACAGGTCGAGCACGGCAACACCAGGCGCCGGGGCCAGATGCGCACGGGCAAGCGTCACCGAGTCGCGGTGCAGTTCAGGCAAGAGCTGCTGAAAGGCCGCCGGTCCGTGCGTGAGTCCGGCCTGGTCATGCGAGACGGGTTCGCCCCAGGCCAGGTGCCAACCCGACCGCGCAAACAGCTTGCGGCCAGCCGCGGGGTGACAGTGCACCCACAGCCCGTCGATACCGCTGCCTGGCAGGGCTGCGCACAGCGCATCGAGGTCCGTTGTCACGTAGGAATGCGCCTTGACGATCAGTGTCGCCTGCCCGCCCGCGACGTGCACGAAGGCGAGCGGCAAACGCGAGTGCTCTGGCAGCGTTCGGCGCAGCAGCCCGACCAGGCCGTTGACGCGCGCCGAGTGCACGGGACAGTCGTGGATGGCGATCAGCTCGTCGCGCCGCATCAGGCCGCAGCGCCAGCCGTCGGCCGCGGTGTGCCGCGCGTGCAGCGTCACCCGGTCGCGATACCCCAGTCGTCGATTTGCAGGCGCCGGACGCACGGGCTGCAGCACCTGCGACCAGCGCAGCAGGGCGCGGGCAAGGTAGCTGGTCTTCTGGGCGTGGCTCGCGGCAGCGGTCAGGGTACGATGGCGGCAACCGCGGCACGCGGGCTCGCAGCCCGCCGGCAAGGGCTGGGGATCGGATTGGGGTACGCTCACGCACCTATGGTGCGACGATTTGCGCGGCACGGACAGGGGTTCGCCAGGACATGACTCGCATTCCAGACTTCGGCGACGTGCGCGCAGCTGCGCGCCGCCTCGAAGGCCACGCGCGCCGCACGCCGCTGCTCGCCAACACGCCGCTCGACACGCTGACGGGCGGGCGCATCCTGCTGAAGCTCGAGACCCTGCAGCACACCGGCTCCTTCAAGTTCAGGGGCGCGTGGAACCGCCTGGTGCAATTGAACACGGCAGAGCGCGCCGCGGGCGTCGTGGCGTTCTCCTCGGGCAACCACGCGCAGGGCGTGGCCGAAGCAGCGCGCCGCCTCGGCATCCGGGCCACCATCGTGATGCCCGCGGACGCCCCCCGGACCAAGATGCAGAACACGCGCAACCTGGGCGCGGAGATCGTCGAATACGACCGCGTGCACGAAAGCCGCGAACAGATCGCAGCGCGACTGGCGGCCGAACGCGGCGCGACGCTCGTCCCCTCGTTCGACGACCCCGACGTCATCGCCGGACAGGGCACCGTGGGCCTCGAGATCGCCGCGCAGGCCGCAAAGCTCGGGCTCACGCTCGACGACGTCGTGGTCTGCACGAGCGGCGGCGGGTTGACGGCGGGCATCGCGCTCGCGATCAGCGAACTGGCGCCGACTGCCAATGTCTGGACCGCCGAACCCGAGGCCTACGACGATCATCGTCGATCGCTTGCGGCGGGGCGTCGCCAACGCAACGAGGCCGGCGCCCCTCATTCGTTCTGCGATGCCCTGTTGGCGCCGACTCCGGGCGAACTCACGTTCGCGATCAACCAGCCACGCCTGCGTGGCGGCCTGGCCGTGTCGGACGCTGAGGTCCGGCAAGCGATTGCTTACGCGGCCAGGACGCTCAAGCTGATCGTCGAACCGGGCGGCGCCGTGGCGCTGGCCAGCGTGCTGTCGGGCAAGCTCGACGTCAGCGACCGCACCGTCGCCGTGACGCTTTCCGGTGGCAACATCGACGACGCGCTGCTCGCCGAAATCCTCGGCGCCCCATGAAATTGCCCGACACCCGTTCCTGAATCCAGTGGCGGGTCGACCGCCGAACCCACCCAGTAATCACCGAGGTTCACGATGCTCCAGACTTGGGTCCACGCCCTGCCCTACCTGCTCGGCGCCGGCTTCCTGACGTGGCTCGTCAGCGTGCAGCAGCGCAACGTCACCATCGTCGACACGTTGTGGTCGCTGATGTTCGTGATCGCCGCCTTCGCCTACGCTGCGGTAAGCACTCCGCTCGGGCCGCGTGCGCAACTGCTGCTGGTGCTGGTCACGGTCTGGGGCGTGCGGCTGGCGCTCTATCTCGGTCGCCGCACGCTCGGCCATGAAGAAGACCGCCGTTACCAGAAGATTCGTCGCCGCAACGAGCCGGGCTTCACCTGGAAAAGCCTGTACCTGGTTTTCGGCTTGCAGGCGGTGCTGGCCTGGATCATCTCGCTGCCGCTGCTCGGCGGCATCGTCGGCGACGCGTCTCCGCTCGGCGTGCTCGACTACGCCGGTGCCGCGCTGTGGGCGGTGGGGCTCTACTTCGAAGCCGTGGGCGACTGGCAGCTGGCTCGTTTCAAGGCGGATCCCGCCAATGCAGGCCAGGTCATGGATCGCGGGCTGTGGGGCCTCACGCGCCATCCCAATTATTTCGGTGATTTCTGCGTCTGGTGGGGCTTCGGGCTGATCGCGTTGTCGGCCGGGGCCTGGTGGGCCCTGATCGGACCGGCCCTCATGAGCGTGCTGCTGTTGCGGGTGTCGGGCGTCACACTGCTCGAACGGGACATCGGCAAGCGGCGACCGGGCTACGCCGAATACATCCGGCGCACCAACGCGTTCTTTCCGGGTCCGCGCAAGGACTAGGGTAGCTCTGCACAGGTCCGCAGCGGCCGCCACGGCCACCTTACTATCCGGTAGCGTCACCGAGCACTCAAGTCAGCCGCGCCGGTTTCCAATTCGGCAGCGCGCGTCGAACACGCGAGGGCGACCAGTCGCTGGCGCGTCCGGCCCGGGACCGTTCCCCGAGCTTGGAAAGGCAGACACCGGATCGAGCGCACGCAACGCGTCACTTGCGGACCTGGGCAGAGCTTCCCTAGAGCCTGGACTGCGCGCGACCGAAGCGGTATTTCGCGCGTCGATCCGGCGAGTCTCGAGCCAGTAGCGCCAGGTGGAGAACGGCCAGATCGTGAAATTGCGCCCGTCCTCCTGCTGGTACCAGCTGCGGCAGCCCGTGCTCCACACGGTGCCGCGCAGCCCGCGCTGGATGCGCTCGTTGAAGCGCGCCTGTTCGTCCGCGTCGACGGCGAGGTAGTCGGCCCCGCGCTGCCGCAGCACGCGCATGCAATCGAGCACGTACCGCACCTGGGCTTCGATCATGAAGATGATCGAGTTGTGTCCAAGCGCGGTGTTCGGACCGACGAGCTGGTGCAGGTTGGGGTAGCCCGCGACCGAGATGCCGTAGAACGCCTCGGCGCCGGCCGCCCAATCGCGGGCGAGTTCGTGACCGGGCAGGCCGGTGACCGGAAAAGCCTGCATGTAGATGCGGGGATCCACGACGAAGCCCGTGCCGAGGATGATGCAATCCACCGGGCGCTCGACGCCATCGACCGTCACGATCGACCGTTCGCGAACCTCGCGGATGCCCGCTTCCACGAGCTCGACGTTCGGTCGCCGGAACATCGGGTACCAGTCGTTCGAGATCAGCACGCGCTTGCAGCCGATCGTGTAGTCGGGGGTGAGGCTGCTTGCCAGCGCATCGTCGCCGACCGCGCGACGCAGGTTCCAGCGCGCCAACCGCTGCAGCGAACGCGCGAGCCACGGATGGAAGATGGGCCAGACCCGAGACTCGTTCGTCCAGTACAGGCGGGCCCGGTGCAGGCGGCGCCAGGTGTCGAAGCGTCCGAAGCGGCGTTTGGCGGACTCGCTGTAGCTGCGCGTATCGCGCGGTATCACCCACGCCGGCGTCCGCTGGAAGACATGCAGCTGCGCGGCCGCCGGCGCGATGCGCGGACAATACTGAATGGCGCTGCCGCCGGTGCCGATCGATGCGATGCGCTTGCCGGCCAGGTCGTAGTCATGCTGCCACTGCGCGGAATGAAAGACTTTGCCCGTGAAGCGCTCGATGCCCGGCAACCGCGGCAGATGCGGGACGTGCAGCGGTCCCGTCGCCAGCACGACGTGGCGTGCCCGCAGTTCGAGCCCCGAGGCCAGCATCACGCGCCAGTACGCGGATTCAGCGTCGAAATGCAGCCCGGTCACCTGCTGCCGGAAGCGGATGAAGGGCCGCACGCCAAAGCGCTCGGTCGTGTCGAGGATGTACTGCTGGATTTCCTGCCAGCCCGCGTAGCGCTGGCTCCAGTCGGGCTTGCCGGCAAAGGAGAACGAGTACAGGTGCGACTGCACGTCGCACTCCGCACCAGGGTAGGAATTGTCACGCCAGGTGCCGCCCACCTCGCCACTCTTCTCGAGGATCGCGAAGCGTCGTTCGCCCTGGCGCAGCAGCTGGATGGCCATGCAGAGGCCGCCAAAGCCGCCGCCGACGATCGCGACTTCGAGCACCTCGGCTGCACCGGACGGTGATGGCCTGTGTTCCGCTGGCGTCGCCTGCGAGGGTGAATCTGCAGTCATGGCTTGGCGCGGACTGTGCTTCGTTTCGCTCCAACCCGCAATCGTGATTATCTTGACCCCGCCGGAGGCGCCGGCCGGGACACCGTCGGACGGGCAAGAAAAAAGGGGGTGCGCGGTCCTGCAACCACGCACCCCCGATTGGCACGCCTCAGTGCACGCTGTCGCGTGCTGTCAGGCGCACATCGGCTCAGCTATTGCCGCCGCCCGGGGCGCGGCCATCGGTGCCGGTAACGCCACTGCTGCCTTCGCTACGCTTCTGGGCGCTACGACCGCCGCCGCGCGACGCTTCGCCGCCCTTCCGACCCGCTTCGGCAGCGCGCTCTGGGTCGTTGGCAAAGTTGCCGCCCGAAACCTCGCCGCCCTTGCGGCCCGCTTCACGTGCTCGCTCGGGATCATTGGCAAAGTTGCCGCCCGAGGCGGAGCCACCTTTGCTTGCGATCTCGCGCTGCTTTTGCTGGTCCATCGCGGCAAAGCCGCGATTCGAGCTGCCGCTGCCGCTGCCGCCACGATTGCCTTCATTGGCCATGATTTTCGACCTCCATATCAACGTCGCTGACTTCGAACCGACGACGAACCCTGCGCTCGTCACCGCCTGTACTGTCCGACCGTAGCGAAGCTCACGAGTTCAGCGGAAAATTGAGGTTATTGATTTGATTTATAAGGAAAATTTTTCACAACGGCCCGCCAGCGACCGCGTGTCGTCCAACGCCTGCAAGCCAGCGCGCCGACCGTTGACAGCCGGGGTACCTCTGCCGTATCTGCTGTGCGGGGCGGGAAAATTTAAAACTTCAGGAGCTTCGACATCATGAATTCGCGCATCCACGGCTTGCTTGGTCTGGCCGCATCCCTCGCGCTGGCATCAGGCGCTGCCTTCGCCCAGGACACGACGCCGGCCACGACCGCCGAGCAACCTGTCGCGGCCGCGCCCGCAGACACCGTGCCTGCCGCTCCGCTCAAGCTCTCCAACAAGTGGCGTCTCGAAGTCTCCGAAGGCGCCAACAACGACGGCACGCTGCTGTTCCGCGTGACGCCGGACAAGGGCACGCCGCAGGACGTAGTGGTCACGCTCAAGAAGGGCCGCGGCGAAGACGGCTGTGCGCGCGACATCCGCGACACGTTCAAGGCCCAGCTCGACGGCAAGATCTACAAGGTCGAAGTCGACGATGGCGAAGACGTGCTGGTCAAGAAGCGCAAGGGACCCGACTTCGAGGTCAAGCTCGTCGAGTCCACCGTCAAGGGCACGCGCGTCAACGTCGAGAAGGAATGATGCCGGCCTGCACGCGGGCACCGCAGGGTTCCGCGTGCACCCCGCCGCAAGGCAGGTCGCGGCTCGGCGATGGCGCCGCGATCAGCCTGACGTAATGCTGAGCACCGTCACGAAGTGACAGGCGACGCCGGCGAAAACGAAGACGTGCCAGATGGCGTGGGTATATGGGCGGCTCTTCCATAGGTAGAAGACAACGCCGCCCGTGTAGCAGAGGCCTCCCGCCACCAGCCAGGCCAGCTCGAACGGTGACAGGGCCTGCATCAGCGGCTTGATCGCGACCACCGCCAGCCACCCCATGACCACGTACAGGACGACGGACGTGCGATGGAACCGGAAGCCCAGCGACGTCGTCTTGAAGACGATGCCGGCCAGGGCCAGCGTCCAGATCACGATGGCGAGCGACCAGCCCCAGCTGCCCCGCAACGCTCCGAGCGTGAACGGCGTATAGGTGCCCGCGATCAGCACGTAGATCGCCGCGTGATCGAAGCGCCGCAGCCGCAGCCGCGCGACCGGATCGCGGGCGGCGTGGTACAGCGCCGACGTCGTGAACATCAGCAGTGCGCTCAGGCCGAATACGACGCCACTCGCGAGCAGCCACGGGTCGCCAGCCTGTCGCCCCGCAGCGATGAGCACCGGCAGGGCGACGCAGCACGCCACGATGCCGACGACGTGCACGGCGCAGTTCAGCCACTCTTCCCGCTGCGAATAGGTGCTCGAACTCACTCCCGGACGCCTCCTTGCCGCAAACGCTCCCTGTGGAATTCTCGCACCCTTCCGGCCGCTCGCGCTGTACTAAGATGCCCCCTGCGATATCCGCAACTCGCAGGGTGAAAACGCGACCATGACTTCAGTGCTGATCCTGTACATGAGCCGCGGCGGGCACACCGCGCGCATCGCCCGTCGCCTGCGCGAAAGCATCGTGGCGGCCGGCGGCGCGGCCGAGACGATGGACCTGGTCGAGGCGTCCCATGAAGGCGTCGACTGGATGCGCTACGACGTGGTCGCACTCGGGGCGCCGGTGCTTTACGGCAAGTACGATCGCAGCGTGCTCGATTTCGTCACGCGTCACCGGGCTGAGCTCGACGCCCGCCCGAACAGCTTTTTCAACGTGTCGGTCGTGGCGCGCGTGCCCGAGAAGTCGACGGTGACGGGCAACCGGTACATGCAGAAGTTCCTGCAGCTCTCGCCGTGGCAACCGCGCGACCTCAAGGTCATCGCGGGCAAGGTCGACTACCCGGCCTGGCCGTGGCTCGACCGCTTCATGATCCGGCTGATCATGCGCATGACCCACGGCCCCACCGACACCAGCGCAGTGATCGATTACACCAACTGGGACGACGTGCGCGCCTATGGCGAGCACCTGCTCACGCTTCGCTGAACGACAACACACGCAGGGAGAACCAGGAAAATGCAGGTCACGGATCTACTGAACCAGCTCGGCGGGCTGCAATCGGTGGCAAGGGAACTCGGCGTCGACGAGGCGCAGGTGGCGGCGGGCACTGCCGCGCTGATGCCCGCGCTCCTCGGCGGCTTCAAGAAGCAGGCGCAGGCGCAGCCCGCCGGTCTCGACGGCCTGGCCGGCATGCTCGGCAACCTGGGCGGCGGCGGCCTGCTCGATGACGTGCTGAGCCCGCAGCCCACGAACGTCGGCCGCGGCAACGACGTGCTGGGGCAGATCTTCGGCTCACCGGACGTCAGCCGGACAGTGGCGCAGAACGCGGCCGCAAGCTCGGGAATCGATCCTGCCCTGCTCAAGAAGATGCTGCCGATGCTCGCCATGCTCGTGGCCGGATTCATGGCCAAGCAGAGCACGGGGCAAGCGGCAGCGCCTGCCGGCGCCAGCCTGGGCGGCGGACTCGACGGCGGGTTGGGCGGCTTGCTCGGCGGCCTGCTGGGCCAGGGTGGCCGGTCGAATGCACAGGGACTGGCCGGCATGCTCGACATGGACGGCGACGGCAATCCGCTCGACGACATCATGGGCCTGGCCAGCAAGTTCCTGCGCTGACCGCAGCCGCCATGTCCACGACACAGCGCAAGCCGGTGGCCCTGGTGGTGGGCGCGGGCGATGCGACGGGCAGCGCAATTGCCCGTCGCTTCGCGCAGGAAGGCTACGTGGCGTGCGTCACGCGCCGTTCGGCGGATCGGCTGCAGGCACTGGTCGACTCGATCGTTGCCGCGGGCGGTGAAGCCCACGGCTTCGGCTGCGACGCGCGCAAGGAAGACGAAGTCGTCGCGCTGATCGCGGACATCGAGAGCCGCATCGGCGACATCGAAGTCTTCGTCTTCAACATCGGCGCCAACGTGCCCTGCAGCGTGCTCGAGGAAACGGCACGCAAGTACTTCAAGATCTGGGAGATGGCCTGCTACGCCGGCTTTCTCAACGGCCAGGCCGTGGCGCAGCGCATGGCGCAGCGTCGGCGCGGCACGATCATCTTCACCGGCGCCACGGCCAGCCTGCGTGGAGCCGCCAGTTTCGCGGCCTTCGCCGGCGCCAAGCACGCGTTGCGCGCGCTGGCGCAAAGCATGGCGCGTGAACTGGGCCCGCTGAACGTGCACGTCGCGCACGTGATCATCGACGGCGCGATCGACACGGCGTTCATCCGCGACAACTTTCCCGACGTGTATGCGCGCAGGAGCGACGACGGCATCCTGGCGCCGGACCACATCGCCGACGCGTACTGGTTCCTGCACAACCAGCCGCGCGACGCCTGGACGTTCGAGCTCGACCTGCGGCCCTGGTCGGAGCGCTGGTAGAAGGTCGATTCAGGCCGGCGTCGATTTCCGGCGTCTCGGCTTCACCGTCTTGCGCACTGGCGCCGCCTTCGCCACGACCGCCTTCTTCTGCACCTTCCTGACCTTCCTGCCCTTCCCGTCCTTCCTGTCCTTCCTGCCTTCCTGCCCTTCCCATCCTTCCCCACCTTCCCGGCACGCGCGCGCAGGAAAACCCGCTCGAGCTCGTCGATCGCGTCGCCCGTGTACACCGCGAGACGCTGCAGGTGCGGCACCTTGTCGGCGCAGCCCGTGAAGCCGAAATACAGGCCGCCCGCGTAGCTCAGCACCGTGATGTTCAGCGCCTGCCCGTGGGCGAGCGCCGAAATCGGGTAATAGGCCTCCATCTCGGCCCCCAGGAAATAGAGCTTGCCGCGCGGTCCGGGCACGTTCGAGATGATGATGTTGTAGATGGGCGGCACGCGCGAGCCGATGCCCGGCAGCCGCGTCAGGATCTGCGGCGAACTGATCAGCACCGTGTAATCGATCAGCGCGCGCGGACTCATCTGCTTGAGGAAGTCGCGCCCCGCGGCACTGCTGCGGCGGATCACGTCGAAGCGCTCGCGCACGTCGTCGAGATCGGTCGCGAGCCGCACGTTGGCGAAGCTGATCGCATTGCCGCCCGCCTGGCTCAGGTCGCGGGGCAACGCTACGGGAATCGACGTGACCAGCGACCTGCGCGGCAACGCGTCGAGCTCGAGCAGGTAACGCCTGAGTGCGGCGCTGCACGCAGCGAGCACCACGTCGTTGAGGCTGCCGCCCGCAGCCTCGCCGATGCGCTTCAGTCGATCGAGGCTCGTGGCCTGGGTCGCCACTCGCCGCTGGGGCGTGACGTTGACGTTGAAGATCGTGCGCGGCGCTTCCGCCAGCGAGGTGAAATCCGGATTCGGCTTGATGCCGATCGCGGCCTTGGCGGTGCCGGCGAGGCCCTGCGCGAGACTCGGCCATTCGCGCGCCTGGTTGGCGAGCGCCGCCGGCAGCAGGCTCAGCGCGCCGAAGCGGCCCGCATTCTTCTGCGTGCGTTCCTTGCGTGGGCGCTCGGCGGCCCAGATCGGCGGAGTGTCGCTCGCGGCTGGGTCGGCCGAGAAATTGAGCAACCCCACGCCCGACACGCCGTCCGCCAGCGAATGATGCAGCTTCGCGTACAGCGCGAAACGCCCGCCGTGCAGACCCTCGATCAGGTGGATCTCCCAGAGCGGGCGATCCATGTCCATGGGGTTCGAATGCAGGCGCGAGATCAGCACGCCCAGTTCGCGCTCGCCGCCCGGATAGGGCAGCGCCGAGTGCCGCAGGTGATAGTCGAGGTCGACCTTCTTCGCGACCTCGAACGTGGGCCGCAGCCGGCCGCTGCCCATGCCGCGCAGCACGAAATTGAACGGCGCGGCCGTCACCGGATAACTGCGCAGGTATTCGTACACCTGGCGCGCGTAGTCGCGGGGCGCATTGGCTGGCGGCGCGAACGTCTGCAGCCCGGCCACGTGCATCGGGGTCTGACGCGTCTCCATGAGCACGAAACTCAGGTCGAGCAGGTTGAGCGGCTTGCTGTCGGCCATGGGATCTCCTTCGTTCTTTGGCAATATAGGCGACCGCCCCATCCGGAGCCAGAAAATGAAGTCGCTGCCCGCCGCGGACGATCTCGTTCGCGACCTTGGCCTGCTGCCGCATCCCGAGGGCGGGTTCTACCGCGAGACCTACCGGGCCGCCCGGACCGCAGGCGCAGGCCGGGCAGCGGCGACCATGATTTACTTCCTGCTGCCGGCGGGCCAGGTTTCGCGACTGCACCGGATCGACGCCGACGAAGGCTGGCACCACTACCTTGGCGGCACGCTCGAAGTGTTCGAGCTCGACGAGAGCGACCCCGCCCGGACTGCATGTCACCCGCCTGGGCAAGGACCTGGCTCGGGGCGAGGTGCTGCAGCACGTCGTGCCCGCGGGCCGCTGGTTCGGCGCCGCGCCGGCGGCAGGCACGCCCTACGTGCTCGTGGGTTGCACCGTGGCGCCCGCATTCGATTTCGACCATTTCGAACTCGGCGAGCGCTCCGCGCTGCTGGCACGCTTCCCGGCAGCCGCCGAACTCGTGACGCGACTGACCTGAACGGCAGCTGGCACATCGGCTCCGGCCGTTCCCAGAGCGCGTGTCGCCTTTCCAAGGGGAAGGCCCCGGAGCCGATGCCTGACGACGCCGATCCACTGCGTTGCGTTCCGTTCGGGCGCCGCCTTCCGTTATGCTCGCTGCGCACGATGTCGCAGCGGGCACGCCGTGCCAATAAATCACAGAGAGCATGCGCAATGCTCACGCAGGGGAACCGCCGCATGAACATTCGACTGCTTGGCTGGATCGCGCTGACGCTCTGGGCGTGCAGTGCTGCCGCGGCAAACGATCCGTACCCGTCCACGTACCGGCCCGCAGCCAGCACGCCGACACTCATCCGCAACGCCACGGTGCTCGACGGCGCGGGCCGCAGGCTCGATGGCGCGGACGTGCTGATCCGCGACGGCAAGATCGTCGCTGTCGGCCCCGGGTTGCCCGGTGGTGACGCGACAGAGGTCGACGCCAAGGGCCGCTGGGTCACGCCGGGCCTCATCGACGTGCACTCACACCTCGGCGTGTACGCGAGCCCCGGCATCGGCGCGACGGACGACGGCAACGAGGCGACGAGCCCCGTCACGGCCGCCGTGTGGGCCGAGCATTCCGTCTGGCCGCAGGACCCGGGGTTTGCCACGGCGCTTGCCGGCGGCGTCACCACGCTGCAGGTGCTGCCGGGCTCGGCCAACCTGATTGGCGGCCGCGGCGTCACGTTGCGCAACGTGCCGGCGACCACGTACCAGGCGATGAAATTTCCCGGCGCGCCGCACGGGCTCAAGATGGCCTGCGGCGAGAATCCGAAGCGGGTCTATGGTCAGCGCGATCAGGCGCCCTCGACTCGCATGGGCAACGTCGCGGGCTATCGCCAGGCGTTTGCGGATGCCCAGGATTACCAGCGCCAGCAGCAGAAGTACGAGGCCGAACTGGCCGCCTACGAAAAAAAGAAAGAGAAGGATCGCGATCCGGCCGAGCGCCCCACCCCGCCCAAGCGCGACCTGCAACTGGAAACACTGGTGGGCGCGATGGAAGGCAAGGTGCAGGTGCATGTGCACTGCTACCGCGTCGATGAAATGGCCGTGATGCTGGACATGGCGAAGGAGTTCGGCTTCCGCATCGCGGCCTTCCATCACGGAGTGGAGGCCTACAAGCTGGCGGACCGGCTGGCACAGGAAGGCGTGTGCGGCGCGCTGTGGGCGGACTGGTGGGGCTTCAAGCTCGAAGCTTACGACGGCATCTGGGAGAACCTTGCGTACGTCGACGCGCCGGCGAACGGCTGCGCCATCGTGCACTCCGACTCGGAAGAAGGCATCCAGCGCCTCAACCAGGAGGCGGCCAAGGCGATGACGCGCGGCAATCGCGCCGGCCTCGTCATACCGCCAGAGCGGGCCATCCGCTGGGTCACGTCGAACGCGGCTCGCTCGCTCGGCATCGCCGACCGGGTTGGCACGCTCGAGCCCGGCAAGGCTGCCGACGTCGTGATCTGGAATCGCGACCCGTTCAGCGTCTACGCCCTGGCCGACCTCGTCTACATCGACGGCGCCGTCGCCTTCGATCGCAGCCGGCCACCGGCCACGCCACCCTCCGATTTCCTGCTGGGCCAGCCAGGAGCAGCACGATGAACTGCCTGCATCGCATTTCGCTGGTCACCTGCGCCGTTGCCCTGCTGGCTTGCACGTCTGCCGGCGCGCAGGACGTGCTGATCCGCAACGCGCAGGTCCACACGCTGACGCCGCAAGGCACGCTCGAGCGCAGCGACGTGCGCGTGCGCAACGGCCGGGTCGTCGAGATCGGCAGCAGCCTGCCGCCCGGCGCCGGCACGACCGTCATCGAGGCCAATGGCCGGCCGCTCACACCGGGACTGTTCGGCGGCATTACTGGTCTTGGCGTGACAGAGATCGAACTCGAGTCAGTCACGGTCGACCGTTCGGCCTTCAGCGGCGAGCGCACCGATGGCTTCGTGGCCCGGCCCGAGTTCGACGCGACGCCGGCCTTCAACGCCGACGCCGTCGCCATCGGCGTCAATCGCGCAGAGGGCATCACGTTCGCGATGATCGCGCCCAGTGCGTCAGGCACGCTGTTCGCGGGCCAGGGCGCGATAGCGCGCCTCGACGGCAGCGCCGACCCGTTCGTGGCGGCGAGTCGCACGCAGTTCCTCGACATGGGCGCTGCCGCGACCGACGGCGTGGGTTACAGCCGCGCCGCGCAGATCATGCTGCTGCAACAAGCGACGCGTGAGGCGACGCCCGGCAAGCCGCTGCAGGCCGGTGACGTGCGTCTGCTCACACCCACGGGGCGCGAGGTGCTCGCGCGCTACCTCGCAGGCGGACGCATGGCATTCGCGGTCGACAGCGCGCCGGACATCCGGCACGTCGTGGCCTACGCCGCCGAGCATGGCGTCAAGCCGGTGATCATCGGCGGAGCGCAGGCGCCGCAGGTGGCGCAGATGCTGGCCCAGGGCAAGGTGCCTGTCGTGCTCGAGCCGCTGCTGAACCTGCCGGGCCAGTTCAACCAGATCGGTGCCACCCTCGAAAACGCGGCGCGACTGCATCGCGCGGGCGTGCCGATCATGTTCACGCATTTTTCGGCGGGCACGAACACTGCACACAAGGTGCGCCAGGGCGCGGGAGTCGCCGTCGCGCATGGCTTGCCCTGGGATGCCGCGCTCGCAGCGCTCACCTCCACGCCGGCCGACGTATTCGGGCTTGGCGCGGGAGCCGGGCGTATTGCGCCGGGATCACCCGCCGACCTCGTGCTCTGGTCAGGCGACCCGCTCGAAGTCACGAGTTTCGCCGAGCAGGTATGGATCGGCGGCCAGTCGCAGTCGATGCGCTCGCGACAGACGGAGTTGCGTGACCGCTACCGGCCCACGGGTGCGGCGCCACCCGCAGCCGGCCGCTGAAACCTGCCAGGTACGGTGCTGAGAATCTTCAGGGCTTCGAGAACAAGACCTCGCCATCGTCCGAGAGATCGAAGCGGCTCGACATCGGCACCTTCGGCAGGCCGGGCATGCGCAGGATTTCGCCCGTAATCGGGACGATGAATCCCGCCCCCGCCGCCAGCTGGATCTCGCGCACGGTGACGAGAAAGTCCTTCGGCCTTCCCAGCAACGCTGGATTGTCGGACAGCGACTGCTGGGTTTTCGCGATGCAGATCGGCAGCTTGTCGAAGCCCGCCTTCTTCAGTTGCTCGAGATCGCGCTTCGCCCGTGCCGTGTAGTCCACGGCCTGTGCGCCGTACATCTCGCGCGCGACCGTCGCAATCTTGTGCTCGATCGTGTCGTTCCAGTCGTAGAGCGGCTTGAAGCCGGGTTCCGTGACTGCAACGAGGTCGCGCACGACTTCCGCCAGCTCGATGCAGCCGCTGCCGCCTGCGCTGAAAGGCTGCGCCGATACCGCGCGGACGCCGAGGCTGGCGCAATGCTGCTGCAGCGCGGCCACCTCTTCCGGCGTGTCGGTCGGGAAGCCGTTGATCGCGACGACACAGGACTGCCCGAACTTGCGGATGCTCTCGATGTGCTTTTCCATGTTGGAGAAGCCGCGGGTCATCGCCTCGACGTCGGGCTTGCCGACATCCGCAAGCGGCTTGCCGCCGTGCATCTTGAGTGCGCGAATCGTCGTCACCAGCACCGTGCACGCCGGTGCGAAGCCGCCGTACCGGCAATTGATGTCGAAGAATTTCTCCGCGCCGAGCTCGAACGCGAACCCGGCTTCGGTCACGACGATGTCGGCGTACGAAAGCGCCGCGCGCGTCGCAGTGATGCTGTTCGTTCCGTGCGCGATGTTGGCAAAGGGCCCGCCGTGGACGAATGCGGGCGCGCCTTCGGTCGTCTGCACCAGGTTCGGCTTGATCGCCTGGCTCAACAATGCCGCCATGGCGCCCACCGCATTGAGGTCGCTGGCCGTGACTGCCACGCCATCTGACGTGTAGCCGACGACGATGCGCCCGAGCCGTGCCTTGAGGTCCGGTATGTCGCTCGCGAGGCACAGGATCGCCATCACTTCGCTCGCCGCCGTGATGTCGAAACCGCTCTCGCGCGGAATGCCTTCGGAGCGGCCACCCAGCCCGATGATGATGTCGCGCAGCGCGCGATCGTTCATGTCGATGACCCGCTTCCAGGTGACGTGCCGCGGGTCGAGCCGGGCATGGTTGCCGTTGTGCAGCGTGTTGTCGACCAGCGCCGCCAGCAGGTTGTGCGCGCTCGAGACGGCGTGGAAGTCGCCATTGAAGTGCAGGTTGATGTCCATCATCGGCAGCACTTCGGAAGCGCCACCGCCGGCGCCGCCGCCTTTCATGCCGAAGACCGGCCCGAGGCTCGGCTCACGCAACGCCGCCGCGCTGTGCACGCCGATTTTCGCGAGGCCCTGGACGAGGCCGATGGTGGTCGTGGTCTTGCCCTCGCCCGCCGGCGTGGGCGTGATCGCCGAGACGAGCACGAGCTTGCCGCGATTCGGCCGGCCGCGGATGGCCGACAACGGCAGCTTGGCCTTGTA
Organism: uncultured Gammaproteobacteria bacterium; assembly: GCA_963846885.1. Classification (GTDB taxonomy): domain Bacteria; phylum Pseudomonadota; class Gammaproteobacteria; order Steroidobacterales; family Steroidobacteraceae; genus RPQJ01. Next base: position 176,511 of record CAWJXS010000012.1, on the reverse strand, counting down.
GTGGCCGTACGGTTCGAGCACGGCGGGATCAATGCCGATGGCGCGGGCGACGTCGCCGATGGGTTTCATGAAGCGTTCCCCCTGGTTCGGGCCAGTCGTCGTGCTGAGTTCCGGCCGCTATTGTCTGTGTGTGGCGCGGAGTCTTGCACAGTGCGCCGGCACAGTGGACTGCGGCCCCTACGGATATGCACCTCCCCCGGGCCCCGGCCCTGGTGCACGCGCGACTTGGACGCCCGTGATTGATGCGGCGCAACACGGGTACAGTAAGGTACAGGATTCAAGCTAGGCATCCGTCGCCTGTAGAGGCCGTCATGACAGCCCGTTGCGAACGTTGCCCTCGCGCCAGGTATCTGCGACCGGTCGTCGCACTGCTGGGACTGTCGCTCGTCTCGGGCTGCGTCGCACCCACCCTCGTCCCCGCTCCGCCAGCCCCCGAACTGCAATTGCTGGGTGCCGCGGAACTCACTATCCCGCGCGGGTGCGAGGCGACGCCGGGAGCGGTGTACCGCACTCACTTCAAGGTCCAGTTGGATGGGCGAGTCAGCGACGCCGCGTCGGAGTCCGGTGACGGCTGCGTGCAGCAGGCCCTGCGTACCTGGGTGACGACCTTCAATTACGCCCCGCTGCACGAGGCGACCCCCGTCGCATTCGACTGGATGATCGTCACCGCAGCCCGCAACGATTGACGCGTGACTCGCGCGCGGATCAGGACGGAGTGCTGTCCGCGAGGTCCCCTGGCGTGTCGATGTCCTGCGCCGCGGACGGCATGGGCACGCCGATCACCCGCTCCGGGTAGCGCGCAAGCACCGCACGCGCGCCGCGATCGCCCTGCAGCTCAGCCAACTCCCGGAACAGATCGACAGGGAAGATGGCGGGAACGCCGGTCGTGTCGGCGTACTGCGCGGCGACGATGTGGTCGGGTTGCTGCTCCCAACGTGCGACGAGTTGCCGCAGGTCGTCGGCTGTCACGGCCACCTGGTCCGCCAGCGCAATCAACGCCCCGCGCGCATCGACTGGCGCCTGCGCCAGCCCCACGCGAATGGAACTCGCCAAGCCCGACGCATGATCCGGATTGAAGGCGACGTGCGCCGACGCTGCACGGACCAGCGGCTCGAGACGCTCGGCGTTCGCGCCGAGCACCACGGTCACGGCGTGACGTCGCTCCAGTTGCGACATCGTATCGAGCACGCGCGCAAGCATGGGCCGGCCCGCGATGTCGGCGAGCTGCTTGGGTGAACCGAAACGCGACGAACTGCCGGCCGCCAGCAGCATCACGTGCAGGTTCGATGCCGCCGTGTTGCGGTCGAGTGCCTGCCCGTGTCCCTTGCCATGCAGATGCGCCTGGATCTCCGCGGTGATCGCGAGTGCGATGCTCGCCGGATCGCGCCCGCCGAGTTCGAGGCCGACCGGTGCATGCAGGCGGGTCCCGAACTTCGCCGCGGTCGCCGTCCCGAGGTCGGCCAGCAGCCGACTGCGCCGCGACGCGGGGCCGAGCAATCCCACGTAGGGAATCTGCGTCGTGGCCAGCGCCTGCAGCGCCGCGAGGTCGGTCGCGATGTGATGGCTCATGACCACGGCGGCATCGAACCGCGCCAGGTCCACGTGCTGCTCAAGTTGCGGTGGCGTGGTCAGCAGCACGTGTCTTGCGCGCGGAAATCGAGCCGGGTCAGCGTACGCCGGCCGATGGTCCGCCACGGTCACGCGCCAACCCAGCGTGGCACCGATCTCCACCACCGGGCAGCGCGTCCGGACCGCCGCCGATCAGCAGCAGTTCACGCGGGATGCCTGTGGAGCAAAGGAACAAGCGCACGCCAAGGCTGCCGCACTCGACGATCCCTGCGTTGGCCGGGACCGGATCGGTACCAGCGTGAGTGGCCAGGAAGTCAGTCAGCGGTTGCGGGAGGTCCTGCGGCGGGGCCGGACCGCCGTCCACCCAGAGCGTCGAGCCGATGGGCAGCGCCGGCACCGCAGAATCGAGCACGAAGGCGTAGCGGGCACGCACTCGCTGCTCGAAGCACCTTGCCAACGTCGCGAACGGCTCCCAGTTCGCTGCCGGGTCCAGCCGGACGAGCCAGACGTCCATGCCGCCTTCGCAGCCGGCGCCCAGGCCCCACAGCAGGTCGTCGTCACCGCCGTTGTCGTACCGGACCATTTTTGGACTGCCCGACTCGAGCACCGATGCCGCATGGGCGGCGAGGTCGCCCTCGAGGCAGCCACCGGAGAGGATTCCCTCGTAGCGACCGCCAGCGCCGATGAGCATCTGTGCGCCGGCCTTGCGGTAGGTCGAGCCCCGGGTGGCGACGACGGTCGCAAGCACGAGCGGCGTCCGCTCCGCACGCGCCCGTTCGAACAGCGGAGCCAATTGATGCAATGATCCATCCATAAGACGGCTTTATACTAAATTCCGCTCGCCGGCCCACCGGCACCTGCATTACTGCGCCTGGGGAAGCTCCATGATTTCAATCTCGCTCAACGGCAAGACCGTGCAGTTGTCTGCAACGCCCGACACCCCGCTGTTGTGGGCCCTGCGCGATGAACTGGGTTACACGGGCACCAAGTTTGGTTGCGGCATCGCGGCCTGCGGTGCCTGCACCGTTCACGTCGACGGCAAGCCGGTCGCGCCTGCGTGACCACGATCGAGTCAGTGGCCGGCAAGCAGGTCACCACGATCGAAGCCATGGATTCAGACCGGATCGGCCAGGCCCTGCAAGCGGCGTGGATCCGCAACGACGTGCCCCAATGCGGCTACTGCCAGAGCGGGCAGATCATGAGCGCAGCGGCATTGCTGGCGCGGAACCCCAAGCCCAGCGACACCGACATCGACGCCGCAATGCGCCGGAACCTCTGCCGCTGCGGCACCTACAACCGCATCCGCGCGGCCATCAAGGATGCGGCCGCGACGCTCGGCGCCTGAGGCAAGGAGACAGCCATGAGCACCAACGCATTCACCACGCGCCGCGATTTCCTCAAGGGCTCCGCCGCCGGCGCCCTCGTCATCGGCTTCACGCTGCCCCTGTCCTCGCGCTTCGCCCAGGCTGCGGCAGCCGCCCCAGGCGCAGCCGCCGGCTTTGCACCGAACGCCTTCCTGCGCATCGCACCGGACGGGCAAGTGACTGTCATCTGCGGCCTGTCCGAGATGGGCCAGGGCGTGCACATGGGCATTGCCTCGCTGGTGGCCGAGGAACTCGACGCCGACTGGAAGAGCGTCAAGGTCGAACAGGCTCCCGCCGACAAGGCCTACAACAACCCATTGTTCGGCATGCAGGCCACGGGCGGCTCGACCGCGATTCGCGGACATTACGAGCCCATGCGCAAAGCGGGCGCGGCAGCGCGTGAAATGCTGGTGGCCGCTGCTGCCACGCAGTGGGGAGTCGATGCCGCCTCGTGCCGGACGCAGGATGGCCGCGTGATGGGTCCCGACGGCAAGTCGGCAGGTTACGGCGAACTGGTCGCCGCGGCAGCGAAACTGCCGGTGCCGCAGAATCCCACCCTCAAGGACGCGAAGGATTTTCGTATCCTCGGCAAGGGTCTCCTCACGCGCATCGACACGCCCGCCAAGGTCAACGGCACCGCGGGCTTTGGCATCGACGTCAAGCTGCCAGGACTGCTCACCGCGGTCATGGTGCATGCGCCAGTACCCGGCGCGAAGATCGTGTCGGTCGACGACGCTGCGGCGAAAGCGATCCCGGGCGTGAAGCAGGTCGTGCAGATTCCGCAAGGCGTCGCCGTGCTCGCCGACACCTACTGGACTGCGCTGAAAGGCCGCGATGCACTGGTCGTGAAGTGGGACGAAGGCGCACTGGGTTCTTTGTCGTCCGCAGGGATCTCGAAGCTCCTGACCGACGCGACAATGAAGCCCGGCGCCGTTGCGCGCAGCGAGGGCGACGTCAATGTCGCCGTCGCGAAGACGATCGAGGCCGTGTACGAAGCGCCCTATCTTGCGCACGCCTGCATGGAACCCATGAATTGCACCGCCTGGGTGCGCAAGGGAGAGGCCGAAATCTGGGCGCCGACACAGAGCCCGGGTCCAAACCAGGGCATCGTCGCGCAGTTGACCGGGTTGCCGCCGGAGAAGGTGCAGGTGCACACGACCTACCTCGGCGGCGGCTTCGGTCGCCGCTTCGCGCCGGACTTCGTCATCGCCTCGACGTTGATTTCGAAAGCGGCCGGCGCACCGGTAAAACTCGTCTACACGCGCGAGGACGACATGCGCGCGTGGTTCTACCGCCCCGCATCGGTCACGCGCTTCACGGCCGGTCTCGACGCGGCCGGCAATCCGGTGTCACTCACTGCACGCGTCGCGTCGCCGGCGCTGTCGGTCGCCGCGGGATTCGCAAAGGAACCCCCCAAAGGCATCGACGAATTCGCGGTCGAAGGCATCAGCGACATGCTCTACGCGTTCCCCAACCTGCGCGTGGAATACGCGCGGGCGGAGCCTGGCATCCCATTCTGGTTCTGGCGCTCGGTCGGCCATTCGCAGAACGTGTATTTCATCGAATCGTTCATCGACGAAGTTGCAGCTGCCGCGGGCAAGGACCCGGTCGAATTCCGCCGCTCGCTGCTGACGAAGCAACCGCGCCTGCGCGGTGTGCTGGATCTCGCAGCGGAGAAAGCTGGCTGGGGCACGCCCCTGCCCAAAGGCATGCATCGCGGCGTGGCGCTCACGAACTGCTTCGGCAGTTTCGTGGGGCAGGTCGCGGAGGTTTCGATGGATGCAAGCGGCAAGCCGCGGGTGCATCGAATCGTCGCGGCCGTGGACTGCGGTCGCATCGTGAATCCGGACGTCATTCACCGCCAGGTCGAAGGCGCCATCGTCTACGGGCTCAGCGCGGCGCTGCACGAGAAGATCACGTTCAAGGACGGGCGCGTCGAGCAATCGAATTTCGATGACTACCCGATGATGCGCATGGACGAGATGCCCAGGGTCGAGGTGCACATCGTGTCGAGCACGGAGGCGCCGGGCGGCATCGGTGAACCAGGTCTCCCGCCCGCGACTCCTGCCGTGATCAACGCGATCTTTGCGGCGACGGGCAAACGGATCCGGACGTTGCCGATCTAGCAACGCATCGTCGCAGCCTTCCATCATGCACAGCTCCCAGGCGGGAGCTGTGCATGGCTACGTACTACCGATTTCCCACGATTGTCGTCCGGCCTGATCGAGCGTTGAGTGGCTCTCAGTCCGGCGCGCGCCGGCTGCCCTCCGCATCGGACCACGAAGGACACGCTGGTCGCCGGACTCGACGAGTCCAAACTCGATTCCGGGGGACATCATCATGGCTAAGGCAAAGAAGTCGGTGAACTTCGCGTTCAAGTCCACGAGCGTCACCTACGCACAGCTTCCGGGTGGCGGCGTCAATCACATCAACCTTGAAGGAACCGCGGCCGGCTTCGGCACGGTCCTCGGCACGCTGTCACTCTTCGCGGATTCGCCTGGCGCCAAGGCGGGCCGCACGAAATGGATCGGCGAGGCGTACCTGGACAACGGCGAGCAGATCCAAAGCACCAGCGACGGTTTCTGGCAGGAAACCGGCAAGCAAAAATGGCGCGTGCGGGGCACCTTGTGCAACTCGCTTGGCGACGTCTACCAGAGCGACGGCGTGATCAGCTTGGAGGGACGGACCTACAAGGGCACCCTGACCGAATCGGCGTGACCCGCCGACCCGGCGGCACTCATTCGCCTCGGCCCAACAGGGACGCCAGGTCCGCGAAGGGCGAGTGAGTGGCGCCGGCGCGGTCCTCCTCGCGCAACGAGGCGCCGCCCGAGTTCTCGAGCTGGCGCTGGTGCTCGTTGTCGTGGCAATACAGGCAAAGCAATTCCCAGTTGCTGCCGTCGGCAGGGTTGTCGTCGTGATTGTGATTCTTGTGGTGCACGGTGAGCTCGTGCAGGTTCGACTGCTGGAACTCGCGCGCGCAACGACCGCAGATCCACGGGTACAACTTGAGCGCCTGGCCGCGGTAGCCCTGCTCGCGCTGGTCGCGGGCCTTGCGGGCGTCCGCCACCACGCGATCGAGTCGGTTCAGGTCGGGCGCCACTCGCTTGCGGGTCGTCATGCCCGCAGTCTGACCGCGCAGGCTGCGGATATGAAGGGCCCGCCCGGAACACAGCGAAACCGCCCGTACCGCGCCATCAGGGATTCCCGCGACGGTGCCGGCCCGCGAGCCGCGTAACCCCCGACAGCCTGGCGACCCGGGCTCGATTAGACTGGCTCCACATCATCCTTTTCCCATCCGATCGGAGAACCCCCTGTGTCGAAGGCAATTATTGGCAGCCTGCTCGCCCTGTCCCTGGCCCTGCCGCTCGCGGGCTGCAACAAGTCACCGTCGACGGAGGCCGCGAAGGCCCCGGCGGGGATGGCAGCCGGCGCCGAGGCGAAGGCGCCGCACCCCATGCCTGCTCCAGCACGGCGCCCCGGTCGACGTGAGCGGCGTCGCCAGGGCCGAAGGCGGCAAGACCGTCGCGGAGGTGTTCGCCGAGAAGGACGCGCTCGCCGGCAAGCCGGTCACGCTGCGCGGCAAAGTGGTCAAGAGCAACGTCGGCATCATGGGCAAGAACTGGATTCATGTCCGCGATGGCTCGGGCAGCGATGGCTCGAACGACCTCACCGTGACCACGACCACGGCCCAGCCGAATGTCGGTGACACCGTCCTGATCACGGGTCCGCTCGTCCTGAACAAGGATTTCGGCATGGGCTACCAGTACGACGTGATCGTCGAGGACGCCCAGGTCACGATCGAGACCACTGCTGCCCTGTAAGCAGCGGCTCGCTGCGGTACGCGCGCCGGGTCGTCGCAACAAAAAAGGGTCACCTTTGCAGGTGACCCTTTTCCATTTCACATGGTGCGCCCGGAGAGATTCGAACTCCCGACCTTCTGGTTCGTAGCCAGACGCTCTATCCAACTGAGCTACGGGCGCATTAAAGCGAATGCTGGCGGAGAGAGAGGGATTCGAACCCTCGAAGGGCTTTTGACCCTTACGCCCTTAGCAGGGGCGCGCCTTCGACCACTCGGCCATCTCTCCGTGTTTTGGAGAGCCGCGAAGGATAAACGTCCGGGGCCTTCCCGTAAAGCAAAAGGGGCCTTTGGGGCGGAAAGTGCCCTGTTCGGGGCCGGGCGGACGGTCACACCGGCGCCTGTGAAAAAGGCGGCCTGGGGCCGCCTTTTTTCCGAGCCACACGCCGCCGGGGCTGCTCAGGCGTAGGGGTCGTGGTCCGCGCCGTTGCCGGCGTACCCATTGCCATTGGTGCGCGGGGCCGCCGTTCGTACGGGCGCAGTCGTCGAGGTGCCGCTGCCATCCTGTTCTTCGCGCTTGATGCGCTCGAAGATCTCTTCGCGGTGCACTGCCACGTCGCGTGGCGCGTTGACGCCCACGCGCACCTGGTTGCCTTTCACGCCCAGGATCGTGACGGTCACGTCGTTGCCGATCATGACGGTTTCGCCTACGCGTCGAGTGAGAATCAACATGCAGATCTCCTAGCCACCGTGGCTGCCAACGTGCCGGATCGAGTCCGTTCTATCCCTTGCGTTCCGGCCAGGAAGTACCCGGAAGACGCGTCAGACAATAGCTCGCGCGCTGGTAAATGTCAGTACGCGCTGACGACGAAGGGTTCTATTTGGATTCATTATTATTAGAATTTCCTGACGCGAGTCGCGTCAGATTTTACCAGCGCTGCCGTCAGTCTCTCATGACACGCTGCGGAGCCAGCCACGCTGGAAGGCTCTCGAGTGCAGCAGCCAAATTGTGCGGCTGCGTGCCACCGGCCTGCGCAAGATCCGCGCGACCACCGCCCTTGCCACCCACCTGGCGAGCGACGTGATTGACGATTTCGCCCGCCTTCACGCGCGCAGTGAGGTCATCCGTGACGCCGGCGATCAGCGTGACTTTGTCTGCGCCTGCCGGTGAGCCCAGCACGATGATGGCGCTGCCGAGCTTGTTTTTAAGCTGATCCACGGCCGTGCGCAGCGCGGCGGCGTCGGCGCCTTCGATGCTTGCTGCGACCAGCTTGACGCCGTTGCCGATGGTCAGCGCGTCGGCTGCCAGGTCGCGTCCGCTGCCGCTCGCGAGCTTTTCCTTGAGCTGCACGATTTCTTTTTCCATGCGCCGTGCGCGATCGAGCAGCTGACGCACCTTGTCCTCGACGTCATCGCGCGAGCCACGCACGAGGCTGGCGACGTCACGCAGCGTGTGGTCCGTCTGGACCACGTACTCGTAGGCACCCTGGCCGGTCACGGCTTCGATGCGTCGTACGCCCGCCGCCACGCCGCCTTCGCTCACGATCTTGAACAAGCCGATGTCGCCTGCGCGTCGCACGTGCGTGCCGCCGCACAACTCGGTCGAGAACTCGCCGAGGCGCAGCACTCGCACCTTGTCTTCGTACTTCTCGCCGAACAGGGCCATCGCACCTGCCGCAACCGCCGCGTCGAAATCCATGACGTTGGTTTCCGCGTCGGCGTTCTTGCGCACTTCCGCGTTCACGATCGCTTCGATGCGCTGGAGTTCTTCGGGCGTGACGCCCGAGTAATGCGAGAAGTCGAATCGCAGGCGGTCGGGCGCGACCAGCGAGCCCTTCTGCGTGACGTGCGACCCGAGCACCTGGCGCAACGCGGCGTGCAGCAGGTGCGTGGCGGAATGGTTTGCGCGCGTGGCCTGGCGTCGCACGCCATCGACCGACGCCGTTACCGCCTCGCCCACCTTGAGCGTGCCGGCCTCGAGCTTGCCGACATGCAGGTGGGCCTTGCCGAGCTTCTGCGTGTCCGCCACGGTGAAGCGAGCTGCGGCGGTCGTGAGTTCGCCGGCGTCGCCCACCTGGCCGCCGCTCTCGGCATAGAACGGCGTGATGTCGAGCACGACCTGCCCGTCATCGCCTGCACGCAACTCCGTGACTGGTTCCTTGCCGCGAAACAGCGCAACGATGCGACCCTGGCCGGTCTCGCCGTCGTAACCGACGAAGGACGTCTGGCTGTCGACGCTCATCTCGCCGCGCAGGTCCACATTGAACTTGCTGGCCGCGCGTGCGCGGGCGCGCTGCGCATTCATGGCGGCCTCGAAACCCGGCTCGTCGATCGCGAAGCCGCGTTCGCGCGCGATGTCGCTGGTGAGGTCGACCGGGAAGCCGAACGTGTCGTAGAGGCGGAACACCGTCTCGCCCGGAATCTCCTTGCTCTTGCCGAGCGCGCCGATCGCCGTGTCGAGCAGGCTCATGCCCTGCGCGAGCGTCTCGGCGAAGCGCTCCTCTTCCTGCAGGATCACTTTCTCGATGTGCGTGCGCTGCGTGGTGAGTTCGGGATACGCGCTGCCCATCTGCTGCTCGAGCGCAGCAACCAGCGTATGGAAGAACGGCTGGCGTTGTCCGAGCATGAAGCCGTGACGGATCGCACGGCGCATGATCCGGCGCAGCACGTAGCCGCGGCCTTCGTTCGAGGGCTGCACGCCGTCGGCGATCAGGAACGACGCGGCGCGGACGTGGTCTGCGATCACCCGCAGCGAATTGGAGCCCAGGTCGCTCGTGCCCGTGGCCTTGGCTGCTGCCGCGATCAGCGCCCGGAACAGGTCGATGTCGTAATTGCTGTGCACGCCCTGCATGACGGCCGAGACGCGCTCGAGGCCCATGCCCGTGTCGACGGACGGCTTCGGCAACGGCGTCATCGTGCCGTCGGCCGCGCGGTCGAACTGCATGAACACGAGGTTCCAGATCTCGACATAGCGATCGCCGTCTTCATCGGGCGATCCGGGAGGACCGCCGGCCACGTCGGGGCCGTGGTCGTAGAAGATCTCGGTGCAGGGACCGCAGGGGCCCGTGTCGCCCATCGCCCAGAAGTTGGACTTGGCGCCCATGCGGGTGAGCCGCGCCGGGTCGACGCCGATGTCCTTGAGCCAGATCTCGGCCGCGCCATCGTCTTCCTCGAACACCGTGACCCACAGCTTCGAGGGCGGGATGCCGAGCGTGCCGGTCACGAAATCCCAGGCAAAGCGAATCGCGTCGTGCTTGAAGTAGTCGCCGAACGAGAAGTTGCCCAGCATCTCGAAGAACGTGTGATGGCGCGTCGTGTAGCCGACGTTCTCGAGGTCGTTGTGCTTGCCACCGGCGCGCACGCAGCGCTGCGACGTGGCGGCGCGAACGTAACCGCGTTGTTCCTTGCCGAGGAACAGGTCCTTGAACTGGACCATGCCCGCGTTGGTGAACAGCAGCGTGGGATCGTTGCCCGGCACCAGCGAACTGGAGGCCACGACCGCGTGACCGCGCTCCTTGAAGAAGTCGAGGAACGCCGCGCGCAGCTGCGTGCTGGTCATGAATTTCGCGGGAGCCTGGGGCGTCGTGCTGGTCATGTGTCGGGGTGGTCTTATGGGTCGTCTTCGGGATCGGCGGCGGGCCCCAGGGCGGCCCGGATCTGGTCGGAAGAAAACCCGCGATATTGGAGGAAGCGTGCCTGTTTTGCACGCTCGCGGCGGTCGGCCGGCGGTTCCGCCCCGAACTTGCGGCGCCGGGCTTCACGGGCCGCCTGGATCCAGTCCGTCTCGGTGGCGTGGAGAGCCTGGTCGATGGTGTCGGGCTCTACGCCCTTCTCGCGCAGCCCCATCCGGACGCGCAGCGGCCCATGGCCGCGTCCGGCGCGCTGGGTCACGAACTGCTCGGCGAAGCGTTCCTCGCGCAGGAAGCCTTCAGCGGCGATGCGTGTGACGGCCTCGGCGACGACCGCGGCGCCATACCCCTTGCGGAGCAGGCGCTCGGTGAGTTCGTGGCGACTGAAGTCACGCCCTGCGAGCAGGGCGTAACCGGCGGTGCGTACGGTGCGTTCGTCCGCGTCCGCCAGCGCCCCGGGCTCAGCCTTCCGACGCCTCACTTGCCGGCGCCTCGCCCTTCTTCGCGACCAGCAGCTTGGCGCGGATGGCGTTCTCGATTTCGCGCGCGGTATCCGGGTGCTGCGTGAGGTACGTGCGCACGTTTTCCTTGCCCTGGCCGATGCGCTCGCCCTTGTAGGCGTACCACGAGCCGGACTTCTCGACGATGTTCTGCGCCACGCCCAGTTCGATGATCTCGCCTTCGCGCGAGATACCGACGCCGTACATGATCTCGAACTCGGCTTCGCGGAACGGCGGCGCCACCTTGTTCTTCACGATCTTGACGCGCGTCTGGTTGCCCACGACTTCCTCGCCCTGCTTGATCGCGCCGATGCGGCGGATGTCGAGGCGCACCGAGGCATAGAACTTGAGCGCGTTGCCGCCCGTGGTGGTTTCGGGGTTGCCGAACATCACGCCGATCTTCATGCGGATCTGGTTGATGAAGACGACGATGGTGTTCGAACGCTTGATGTTGCCGGTGAGCTTGCGCAGCGCCTGCGACATCAGGCGCGCCTGCGCGCCCATCTGCATGTCGCCCATCTCGCCTTCGATTTCAGCCTTGGGGGTGAGCGCCGCGACCGAGTCGACGACGACGATGTCGACCGCGCCGGAACGCACCAGCATGTCGGTGATCTCGAGCGCCTGCTCGCCGTTGTCCGGCTGGGACACCAGCAGTTCGTTCACGTCGACGCCCAGTTTCTCGGCATACGCCGGATCGAGCGCGTGTTCGGCGTCGACGAAGGCCGCCGTGCCGCCCGCGCGCTGCACCTGCGCGATGACGGTAAGCGCAAGCGTCGTCTTGCCCGAGGATTCCGGCCCGTAGATCTCGATGACGCGGCCCTTGGGCAGGCCGCCGACGCCGAGCGCGATATCGAGGCCGAGCGAGCCCGTGGAGACGACTTCGACGTCGTAGCTGTTGGAGTCGCCCAGGCGCATGACCGAGCCCTTGCCGAACTGCTTCTCGATCTGGCCGAGCGCTGCGACCAGGGCTTTCTTGCGGTTTTCTTCCATTGCGTTGCTCATGGTTCAGGCGTGGGAGCCGGGTGTGCCCGGCTCGTGGATTGGATCAACGGGATGGCTGCATTATTCCACAGCCCTGCCCGGGGGCGGCTCGAAAAATTGCCCGGAAACACCGGTTTCTCAGTCGCCGCGATCACTGGCATTCCACCACTGCACGGGCTCATAGCGTGAGCCTGCGGGATCACCCAGGGAACGCACCAGCGCGAAACCGGCCGCCGGCCAGCGCAGTGGTGGTTCGACTGTGTAGCGGCGTGCGAACCGTACCTTCCGCGCCAGCGTCACGTGCGGCTGGAACGGCCGGCTGTCTGGTGTGAAACCTGCCGCGGCCAGCGCGGCGCGCAGACCGGTTACCAGTTCCACGAGTGCTGGCGGCGTCTGCGACGCTACGAGGCACGACACTTGCGGCTTGCGCCAGACTTCGCACCGATCGAACTCGATGACCGCCGGGCGCATGGGTACTCGACCTGCCGCGGCATGCAGCGCGACCTGGCGCTCCGTGGCGACATCACCGATGAACTCCAGCGTGACGTGCCACTGGTCAGGACGCTGCAGCCGTCCGTCGATCCCCGCTGTCCACTCAGGCAGGCGCCGCGCAATCGAGTCGCGCAACGATTCATCTGGCCAGAGCGCGAAGAACAGCCGCTCGTTCATGCGCCGAGCAGGCGCTGCAGCGCTCCCTGGACCGTCAGCCGCCTGATGGACTCGCGGCCGCCCGCAAACAGCGCGCACTGCGCCTCGGCACGCAACGAGCCGTCCGCTTCGCGCCACACCCAGGCCAGCCAGACGGTACCCACGGGTTTGTCGGGTGTGCCGCCCGTGGGGCCCGCCACGCCGCTGACCGCCACGGCCACCGTGGAACCTGTCTGCCGCAGCACAGACACCGCCATCGCGCGTACCACTGGCTCACTGACCGCACCGCAGTCCGAGAGCATGTCCGCGGGCACGCCGAGCAGGCCGGACTTGAGCGCGTTGGAATAGGCGACGACCCCCCCGGCAAACCAGTCGGAGCTGCCAGGCACGTCCGTGCACACCTTGGCGATCCAGCCACCGGTGCAGGACTCGGCCGTGACCAGCGTCGCATGTTGCGCTGCCAGGCGCGCGCCGACGGAACCGGCCAGCTGCTGCAGTTCGACATCGGTGGGGGTGCTCATGCGACAATTCTACCCGCCCCTTGTCGGCAGCGGCCCGTCGCCGCTGGCAGGGCGAGGCTTGGCTACCCAACAAACAGGCAGGAACCCATGAAAATAGCTTTGGTTGCAGTTGCGCTCGCCGCGATTGCCGTCCCCGTCATGAGTCACGCGCAGGCCACGCAGAGCGTCAAGGCCGACGAGCAGATCCTCTACAAGCAGGTGATGACCGACAAGCGCGCCGTGTTCGCGCAGAACCTGCAGCTCACGGACTCCGAGAGCCGTGCGTTCTGGCCGATCTATGACGAATACGAAGGCAAGGTGAAGAAGGTCGACGACCAGTTCCTGGCGCTGGTCGACGACTACGCCGCCAAGTTCGGCACCATCACCGACACCGACGCCGCCGCGATGCTCAAGAAGAAGATGGAACTGGAAAAGGAACGCGAAGCGCTCAAGCAGACCTATACCAAGAAAGTCGCCAAGGTGCTGCCACCGATCAAGGCGCTGCGTTACGCGCAGGTCGAGACGCGGGTCAACAACGCGATCCGCAACGACGTCTACACGCTGATCCCGATCGCGCAATAAACCAGATTATCCAGGGAACCCACGACGATGAAACATCTCAAGCTGGCCTTTGCCGCCACCGCCCTGCTCGCCACCGCCGCCCCGTTCGCGGCGCAGGCGCAGTCCACCTACGACGACACGCAGCAGCTCATCGCGCAGATCCAGGCCGACAAGCGCGCTGTCGTGCTGAAAGCCATGGCGCTCGACGACGCGCAGATGGCGGCGTTCACGCCGATCTACGACGCCTACCAGGCCGATCGCAAGAAGCTCATGCAGCGCGGAATCGACCTGATCAATGCCTACTCGTCCAACTACGACTCGATGACCGACGACGCGGCCAAGGGTCTGCTCAAGGACTGGTTCAAGCTGCGGGAAGACGAGGAAGCGCTGGTCAAGAAGTACGCCAAGCGCATGGACCAGGCGCTGCCGACGACCAAGGTGCTGCGTTTCGTGCAGGTCGAGAACAAGCTCGACACGCTGCTGCGGCTGCCGGCCGTCCAGGCTGTTCCGCTCGCGCAGTAAGCGCCTGCTGCCATTGCCGAGGTAATTCACATGCCAACCCTTCGCCGGAATCACTTGCGGTTCGTCGCGGTCCTGGTCGCGGCCGCCGCCCTCGCGGGCTGCGCCAGCGGCCCGGACGTCCGCGGCGATTACGATCGCAGCGCGGACTTCAGCAAGTACAAGACCTACAACTTCCTTGCGGAAAAGGGCGCCGACGGGACCGAGTTCAAGTCGATCGCACAGCAGATGATCCAGGACGCCGCGGCGCGTGAAATGGAAGCGCGTGGCTACGTCAAGGCACAGGATCCGGACCTGCTGCTGAACTTCAAGGGCAAGCTCGAGGAGAAGACCGACATCCAGTCGACGCCTGCGCCTTACTACGGGCCGTCCTTCGGGTACCGCGGCTGGTACGGCGCGCCTTACGGCGCGTACGGCTATGGCGCCACCGAAGTGTCCACCCGTCGCTACAACGTCGGCACGCTCGTGATGGACGTCATCGACCGCGAGAAGCGCCAGGCCGTGTTCCAGGGCGGACTCGAGGACGTGGTGACGTCCAAGATGATGCAGGACAAGCAGGGCACGCTCACGAATGCGGTCGCAGCGATTTTCTCGCAGTATCCGTTCGTGGCGGGCCAGGCGGCTCCGGTCGCACCGGCCGAGAAGAAGTAGCAGCGCGCCGCGCCGCTTGCAGCGCGAATGAAAAAGCCGGGCAGCGATGCCCGGCTTTTTTTTGGACTGATTTCCGCGCAATACACCGGCCGTTAGCCACGGAACTCGATGGCAGACGCGAAGCCGACGGGTTCAGTTCGCCGGTCGGTTGCGAGATGTCCTTGAGCGACTTGCCTGCCTCCTGCGGATTTGCCTCGCGGCTCAGGTCGCCCAGCGAAACGATCCCGACCAGGCGCTGACTGCCGTCGACGACCGGGAGGCGGCGCACCTGCTGGTCGCCCATGTCGCGCAGGACCTCATCGACGTCGTCATCGGCGGTGCAGCAGCGCACGTCGGGCGACATCACGTCGGCGGCCTTGCGGTCGAGAACGTCGTGGCCTGCGACGAGCCCGCGGATGACGATGTCACGGTCCGTGACCATGCCGAGCAGTTGCTCGTTTTCGGTGACGGGCACGGCACCGATGTCCTCCTCGCGCATGATCCGCGCGATCTCGACCAGTGGTGAATCGGGACGAACTGTGGTGACCTGGGGCGTCATGACTTCGCGTACCTGCATGGGATCCTCCGGGGTGGCGCTCTGGGGAGAGGGCCGAGCATAGGTGGACCGGCGCCCGGTGAAGGTCAGGTGCGAGGAGCGCATCCAGTCGGAGGAGTCCTAACACGGCGCGTGCACCCGCCTGCCACGCCGACCATCGAACTCGCCCGCGCCCGCCCGATGGCAATGCACACCGGGAGGGCGGCGCCAGCCGGATCTGGCTTACTTGGCGGGTGCCTCCACGACCTTGATGGCGAGGGCTTCGGTGAAGGTGACGTCAACCGTGTCACCGACGCGCACGCCTTCGAGTTTTTCGGGATGCAGCACCTTGATCGTCCGTGTATTGCCTGCGGGACCCTGGAACGTCACCGAGGGCACTTGCGGATCGATCGCGATGATCGCAACCGTCGCGGTGGTCTGGCGTGCCAGCGCGCCAGCCGGCCGCTGGCCCAGTTCGGCGGCGCCGCCGGCAATCGCGGTCACCGGCGCCGCCGCCGTGCCACCCTTCCTGACTTCGTAGGCAAGCGCCTCGGCATACACCACGTGCAGCACATCGCCGACCTGCACCTGCGCGAGGTTCTGGACGTCTTCGCTGGCGACGAACGAGACCTCGGTGCCATCGTCCTTCCTCAGCGTGACGGCGCGCGTCGCCTGGTCGATCGCGGTCACCGTCGCGGTCACCTCGATGGTCGCGACCACGGCCTCGCCCCTCGGCGCGGCTGCGGGCGTGGCTGCGGGCGTGGCGGCGACCTCGGGCGTGCTGCATCCCGACGCAAACGCCAGACAGAGGGTAGCGATCGAATACTTGACGAGTTTCATCGGTGAACTGCTCCTGAGTTTTGCTTGGTAAAAACAGTATAAAGGTTTGCAATCGCGTGACATTGGCGACAGTGGGGCGACAGTGGCAAGCCACACTTGCCCGGATCGTCAGCTCGCGAACCAGGCATCCTGCATATCGCGACAGGTCGTGTTGCGCGCCGCCACGACCGACAGCCAGCCGTCGATCTTCGGCAGTTCGTAGTCGACGAAATATCGCGCCGCCTGACGCTTGCCGCGCAGGAACGCAGCGCGTTCACTCGTATCAGCCGGCGTCGATGCCGCCACGGCCGCGCGTGCCACGTCGAGCCAGAGCCAGGAGAGCACGACATGGCCGAACGCCTGCAGGTAGGGCGTGGCGTTGGCAAGCGCTGCATCGGGCTCGCGTGTGCTCCACGCGTCGCGCGTCGCTCGCAGCAGGCTCTCGAGCGCACGCTCCACCGCAGCGACTTCGTGCTGCAACTCCGCATGTGCCGCTGCGGCCTGCAGGGACTGCCTGATCCGCGCGACCAGCAGTTGCAACGCCTTGCCGTCGTCCATGACCACCTTGCGTCCGAGCAGGTCGAGCCCCTGGATGCCGTGCGTGCCCTCGTGAATCATGTTGAGGCGGTTGTCGCGCCAGTACTGCTCCACCGGAAAGTCGCGCGTGTAGCCGTAACCACCCAGCACCTGGATCGCGAGGTTGTTGGCCTCCAGGCACCATTCGCTGGGCCAGCTCTTCGCGATCGGCGTCAGGATCTCGAGCAGCGCCTTCACCGCAGGGATGCTCTCCGGCGTGCCGGTGCGCGTTTCATCGACCAGCCGGCCGCAGTACAGCGAAAGCGCGAGCCCGCCCTCCACGTAGGCCTTCTGCGCGAGCAGCATGCGCTTCACGTCGGCGTGCTCGATGATGTTGACCGGCGGCGATGCGGGATCCTTGCCGGCCGGCGTCGCCGGACGACCTTGCTTGCGGTTGCGGGCGTAATCGAGACTCGCCTCGAAGCCCGCATACCCGACACCCACGGCACCGAGTCCGACGCCGATGCGCGCCTCGTTCATCATGTGGAACATGCACTTGAGGCCATCGCCGGGCTTGCCGACGAGATAGCCCACCGCACCGGGACGACCGGCGACGGGAAAGCGGCCTTCGCCGAAATTGAGCAGCGTGTTGGGCAGGCCGCGGTACCCCATCTTGTGATTGAGTCCGGCGAGCGCGACGTCGTTGCGTTCACCGGTGAGCGCGCCCGCCGCATTCACCATCTTCTTCGGCACGATGAACAGCGAGATGCCGCGCACGCCAGGCACGAGCTTGCCCTCGGCGTCGGGAATCTTGGCCAGCACGAGGTGCACGATGTTCTCGGAGACATCGTGCTCGCCATTGCTGATCCACATCTTGTTGCCGGTGAGGCGATAACGCGGCCCCAGCGGATCACTGCCATGGTCCGGGCCGTCGGGGACGGCTCGCGTCACGATGTCGGACAGGCTCGAGCCCGCCTGCGGTTCCGACAGGCACATCGTGCCGAACCACTTGCCCTGGAACTCGTTGGTCGCGAACGCTGCGACCTGTGCCGGCGTGCCGTGCGCCAGCAGCAGGTTGGCATTGCCCGCGGTCAGCATGCCCCCGCCGCCCAGGCCGATCCCGGCCTTGGCGAAGAACACGTTCGCTGCCAGGTCCACCACGTAGGGCAGCTGCATGCCGCCGAGCTCGTAGTCCTGCGCAGCCGCGAGCATGCCGCTCTCGACGTAGGCGCGAGCCGCCTCGTAGCTGCACTGCGGCAGCACGACGTTGCCATCGACGACCTTCGGTTCCTCCACGTCCACCAGCCGGTTGAACGGCGCGAACTTCTCCTCCGCGATGCGCTGGCACGTATCGAGCACGGACTCGAACGTGGCGCGGCTGTGATCCGCGTAGCGGGGCCGCGCCGCGAGCGACGGAACGTCGAGCCAGTCGTTGAGCAGGAAATCGATCGTCTTGCGCATGGGATCCTCGCGGGCCCGGACGGACCCTGCGGGAATCGTACTCTGCACGGTTCGACGGACGCCATCGTGGCCTGTAAAGTCACGGCCGCGCTGGCTTTCCGCCGCGCCATCCTGCAAGAAACCGATGGCCGCCACCGATTCCGCCCCCAACTCGCCGATGATCACGCAGTACCTGCGCATCAAGGCGCAGTACCCCGACGTGCTGCTGTTCTACCGCATGGGGGACTTCTACGAGCTGTTCTTCGACGATGCGCGCAAGGCCGCACGCCTGCTCGACATCACGCTGACGGCACGGGGCACCTCGGGCGGCGAGCCCATCCCCATGGCCGGCGTCCCGGTCCAGACACTCGATAATTACCTGGCCCGCGCCGTGCGCAAGGGCGAGTCGGTCGCGATCTGCGAGCAGATCGGCGATCCCGCCAAGGCGAAAGGCCCGGTCGAGCGCCAGGTGGTCCGCGTCGTCACTCCGGGCACGGTCACGGACGACTCGCTGCTGGACGAGCGCCGTGACACGCTGCTGGCAGCCATCGCACCCGGCGCCGACGGCTTCGGCCTGGCGTGGCTCGAACTATCGAGTGGCCGCTTCCACGCGCTGCAGGCAAGCGGAGAAGAAGCGCTCGCCGCCGAGCTCGAACGGCTGCGCCCTGCCGAACTGCTGCTGCCCGAGAACGCACTCGCGCACCTGCAGGCGCGCAGCGATCTCGCGGTGCGACAGCGGCCACCGTGGCATTTCGAGGCCGGCAGCGCCGAGCGCCAGTTGTGCGAGCAGTTCGGCACGCGTGATCTCGCGGGCTTCGGCCTCGCGGGACAATTCCTTGCGATCGGTGCCGCGGGCTGCCTGCTCAACTACGTGCGGGAGACGCAGAAGTCGGCGCTGCCGCACCTGCGTGGCATCCGCACCGAACTGCGCGAGGACGCGCTGCTGCTCGATGCCGCCACGCGCCGCAACCTCGAACTCGACAGCAGCCTCTCCGGCCGCAGCGACAGCACGCTGCTCGGCGTGCTCGACCGCACAGCCACTGCGATGGGCGGACGCGAATTGCGCCGCTGGGTGCAGCGCCCTTTGCGTGGCGTCGAGCCTCGCGCGCTGCGCCTGCACGCCATCGAGACGCTCATCGACGCCGGCGCGCATTCGAGCCTGCACGCCCTGCTGCGCCGGGTCGGCGACGTCGAGCGCATCCTGGCGCGCGTGGCTTTGCGCTCGGCGCGTCCGCGCGATCTCTCACAGTTGCGCGAAGCCCTGGGATGCCTGCCGGAACTGCAGTCGCAACTGTCGACGCTGGACGCGCCGCTGCTGGCGCGGCTCGCTGCCGGCGTGGGCACGCATCCGGCGATTCACGAGCACCTCGCGCGCGCGCTGGTCGAGACGCCACCCGCCCTGCTGCGCGAAGGCGGCGTGTTCGCGACCGGGTTCGATGCCAGCCTGGACGAACTGCGCCGCATCAGCGAGCACAGCGACGAGGCCCTGCTCGACCTCGAGACGCGCGAGCGTGAACGCACCGGCTTCCAGAACCTGCGCTTCGGTTACAACCGCGTGCAGGGCTATTTCATCGAGGTGAGCCGCAGCCAGGCCGACAAGGTTCCTGCCGACTGGGTGCGCCGGCAAACCGTGAAGAACGCCGAGCGCTACATCACCAGCGAGCTCAAGTCGTTCGAGGACAAGGTGCTCGGCGCGCGTGACCGCGCGATGGCCCGCGAGCGCGAACTCTACGAGGGCCTGCTCGACACGCTCATCGACACGCTGCCTGCACTGCAGGCCACGACCGCCGCGCTGGCCGCGCTCGACGTGCTCGGCAACCTGGCGGAGCGCGCGGTCACGCTGCGGCTGGCGCAGCCCGAACTCTGCGAGGATTCCTGCATCGACATCCGCGGGGGCCGTCACCTCGTGGTCGAGCAGCACATCGACGGGCCGTTCGTGCCCAACGATCTCGACCTGCACGACGGGCGTCGCATGCTGATCGTCACCGGCCCGAACATGGGCGGCAAATCGACCTACATGCGCCAGGCCGCGCTGATCGTGATCCTGGCCGGCATCGGCAGTTACGTGCCGGCGGCCACTGCGCGCATCGGGCCTGTCGATCGCGTCTTCACGCGCATTGGCGCGGCCGATGATCTTGCAGGCGGCCGCTCGACCTTCATGGTGGAGATGACCGAAGCGGCCAACATCCTGAACAACGCCACGCGCGACAGCCTGGTGCTCATGGACGAGATCGGCCGCGGCACCAGTACGTTCGACGGCCTCTCGCTCGCCTGGGCCTGCGCGCGCCACCTTGGCCGCGAGACCGGCGCGTTCACGCTGTTCGCCACGCATTATTTCGAGCTGACCGCGCTGGCCGACGAACTGCCCGCCTGCGCCAACGTGCATCTCGACGCCACCGAGCACGGCGACCAGCTCGTCTTCCTGCATGCGGTCAAGGAAGGCCCGGCCAACCAGAGTTACGGCTTGCAGGTGGCGCGGCTGGCCGGCGTCCCCAAGGCCGTCATCGGCGAGGCCCGCCGTTACCTGCACGAGCTGGAACGGCGCGAGCACGCCACCCGGCCACCCTCGCCGCAGCAGGAATTCGCTCTCGCACCGCCCGCCAACGAAACCGAATCCGCACTGCGGCGCATGCTCGACGGAGTCGACCCTGAATCGCTGAGCCCGCGCGCGGCGCTGGACGTCTTGTTCCGGCTCAAGGAACTGCTGGACTCGCAGCCCTGATCGCCCGCATCGGCGATGGCCCCATTTCGGGCAGTCCGGTGTTGCTGCAAGGGGGTCCATTCGATGCCTCGCGCCTGACAGCTCCGCGGCCACGCAGGTAGACTGCCCGATCACATTCGCTGGCATAACTGACCCGCAGAGGCCTCACCGGTGACCCCCGTACAGACTCGTTCGACGTCACGCGCCCTGGCCCTCGCCAGCCTTGCCACGCTGGCCGCCCTCGCCCTGCCGGCCTGCGGCAACAAGGCGCCGCCAGCCATGGCGCACGCGCCAGTCGAGGTCAAGGTCATCACGGTCGAGCCCAGCTCGACGATCACCTATGCCGACAAGGTCGGCGAAGTCCGCGGCTCGCAGCAAGTCGACCTGCGGGCACGAGTGAACGGCATCCTGCTGCAGACGCATTTCGAGGACGGCGCACTGGTCGAGAAGGGCCAGCTGCTGTTCTCGATCGACGCGCGCGAATACCGTGCGCAGGCCAACAGTGCCCGTGCGCAACTCGCCTCGGCCGAGGCGAACCTCTACCGCGCCCGCCAGGACGTCGCTCGCTACGAGCCGCTGCTGGCCGACGAGGCGATCAGCCGGCAGGTGTACGACAATGCCGTGGCCGCCGCGCGCCAGGCGCAGGCGCAGGTCGACGCCAGCCGCGCCACCCTGCAGGAAACGGAACTGGGCCTCGAATACGCAGAGGTGCGGGCGCCGCTCCACGGGCGCATCGGCGCAACCCAGGTGTTTCCCGGTGGACTGATCACGGCCGGCCAGACGGAACTCGCGACGATCTCGGCCGACGACCCGGCCTGGGTGTACTTCACGATCAGCGAGGCGGAACTGCTCGACTTCGAGCGTCGCATGGGCGGGCGGGAAGTGGCCGCGGACGACCCGCTGCGCAACGTGCAGCTCGTCCTGAGCGACGGCTCGGTCTATCCCCTCCGCGGCCGCATCAACTTCAGCGACCGCGCCATCGATGCCACCACCGGCACCTACAAGCTGCGTGCCGAGTTCCCCAACCCGAACCACACATTGCTGCCGGGCCTGTTCGCGCGGGTGCGGGCGACGGGCGCGAAGCTCGACAATGCACTGATCGTCCCGGACCGTGCGGTCCAGGAGCAGCTGGGTCGCTACTTCCTGACGGTCGTGGCGGACGGCGACAAGGCGGAGATGCGCCCGGTGACGCTGGGGCAGCGCTTCGGCAACCGGCAGGTGATCGTCGGCGGACTGCAGGCGGGCGACCGCGTGGTGGTCGAGGGCATCCAGAAAGCACGCCCCGGTACGACGCTCAAGGTCGTGCCGGTCAAGCTCGAGGACTTCGACCGTCCCGCCGGCGGCGCTCCCGCGACCGACGCGGGCGCGGCCCCAACCGCCACCGCGAACTGACCGGTACCGCGCCATGTCCCGCTTCTTCATCGACCGCCCGGTCCTTGCGATCGTGGTCTCGCTGTTCCTCATGCTGGTGGGAACGCTGTCGCTGATCGGCCTGCCGATCGGCGAGTTCCCGAACATCGCGCTGCCGACGGTGCAGGTCAACAGCTTCTACCTTGGCGCCAGCTCGGACGTGGTCGAGGAGTCGGTGACCGCGCCGATCGACCAGCAGATCAACGGCGCCACCGACATGCTCTACATCAGCTCGGTGAGCGGCGACGATGGCAGTTCGGCCATCAGCGTCACGTTCGCCCTCGAGCGTGATCCAGACCTGGCGGCGGTCGAGGTGCAGAACCGCGTCTCGCAGGCCAACTCGCAACTGCCCTCCGAAGTCATCAACGCGGGCATCACGGTGCTGAAGCAGTCGCCCGACGTGCTGATGTACTTCGCGCTGTACTCGCCCAAGGCCACCTACGACCCGCTGTTCATCAGCAACTACGGCTTCGTCTACATCGTCGACGAACTGAAGCGCGTCAAGGGCGTGGGCGACGTCAAGGTGTTCGGCTCCGACTTCGGCATGCGCGTGTGGCTCAAACCCGATCGCATGGCCAGCCTGGGCATCACCGCCAACGACGTCGCGCAGGCCATCCGCGAGCAGAACGTGCAGGTGCCCGCCGGCCAGGTGGGCCAGCCGCCCGCCGCGCGCGGCCAGAGCTTCCAGTATTCGCTGCGCGTGAAGGGGCGCCTGGCCCAGTCCGCCGAGTTCGCCGACATCATCGTCGGCTCGAAGCCGGACGGCTCGTTCATCCGGGTCAAGGACATCGCCACCGTCGAACTCGGCGCGCGCACTTACAGCAACGTCTCCACGTTCAACGGCAACCCCGCGGCGGCGATCTCCGTCTCGCTCGTGCCCGGCGCCAACGCGCTCGAGACCGCGGCACTGCTCAAGGCCAAGCTCGACGAACTGGCCGGCGCGTTTCCGCAGGACATGGACTACAGCATCGTCTACGACACGTCGGCGTTCGTCGAAGCCTCGGTCGAGGCAGTCATTCACACCTTCATCGAGGCGCTGGTGCTGGTGCTGATCGTGGTGTTCCTGTTCCTGCAGAACTGGCGCACGACGCTGATCCCGATGCTGGCGGTGCCGGTGTCGCTGGTGGCGACCTTCGCCGCCTTCCAGTTGCTCGGATTCACCATCAACACCCTGTCGCTGTTCGGCATGGTGCTGGCCATCGGCATCGTGGTCGACGACGCGATCGTCGTGGTCGAGGCGGTCGAGCACAACATGCGCACGGGGCTCAAGGTGCGCGAGGCCACGATCAAGGCCATGGACGAAGTGCAGGGCCCGGTGATCGCGATCGCGCTGATCCTGGCGGCGGTATTCGTGCCGATGGGCTTCATCCCCGGCGTCACGGGCCAGCTCTACAAGCAGTTCGCCGTGACCGTGGCGGTATCGACGGGGTTCTCGGCGCTGGTTGCGCTGACACTGACACCCACCATGTGCATCCTGCTGATGAAGCCGCACGAGGAAAGCAACGGGCCCGTGGCGCGCTTCTTCAAGGGATTCAACTCGGGCTTCGACTGGCTGAACGACCGCTACGGCTTCGCGGCCGCAGTGCTCGCCCGCCGCACGCTGCTGGTGATGTTGACGCTCGGCATCGTCGTGCTGGTGACCGCGGGCCTGTTCCGCGCCGTGCCGACCGGCTTCGTGCCGGACGAGGACAAGGGCGCCGTCTTCATGCAGGTGCTGCTGCCTGACGCGGCATCGCAGGAGCGCACTGCAGACGTGCTGGCGAAGCTCGAACCGCAGGTTCGCCAGATCGCAGGCGTCGACTCCGTGGTCGGCGTCACCGGCTTCGACCTGCTGTCGGGCACTGCCGCCTCGAACGGCGCGCTGGTGATCGTCAAGTTGAAGCCGTGGGCCGAGCGCACTACGCCGGAAACCGGCGTGCGCTCGATCCTGATGCAGCTCTATGGGCTCGGGCGGAACATCCCCGAGGCGGTGGTGATGCCGTTCAATCCGCCGGCGTTGCCGGGTTTCGGTTCGGTGTCAGGCTTCTCACTGATGCTGCAGGCGCGCTCGAACCCGCCGCCCGCTGAACTGGCCGCGGTGGCCCAGGAATTCATCGCTGCGGCGCAGCAGCGGCCCGAGATCGGCAGCATCAGCACGACCTTCAGCGCGGCCACGCCGAACTACCAGTTGTACGTCGACCGCGAGAAGGCGAAGAAGCTCGGCGTGCCGGTCAGCGACGTGTTCACGACGCTGCAGACGTTCCTCGGTGGCTACCAGGTGAACGACTTCAGCCGCTTCGGCCGCAACTACAAGGTGACGATGCAGGCCGAGTCCGATTTCCGCCAGGAAGTCACCGACATCTCGCGGCTGTTCGTGCGCAACAAGGACGGCGGCATGGTGCCGCTCGACACGCTCACCACCTGGGAGCAGAGCACGGGCGCGCGCTTCCTGCAGCGCTTCAACCTGTATCGCACCGCGGCGTTCAGCGGCGCGCCGGCGCCGGGCGCAAGTTCGGGCGATGCGATCCGCGCGCTGGAGGAAGTGGCGCGCGAGACGCTGCCGGAAGGCTACGGCATCGAATGGTCCGGCCAGAGCAAGCAGGAAATCGAGGCCGGCAACAGTTCGACGATCGTGCTCGGCCTGTCGATCGTGGTGGTGTTCCTGTTCCTCGCAGCGCTGTACGAAAGTTGGGCCGTGCCCTTCGCGGTGCTGCTGGCGACGCCATTCGGGTTCATGGGCGCCCTGTTCGCGCTCAAGGCGGTCGGCATTCCCTTCAACGTCTACGGCCAGATCGGCCTGGTGACGCTGGTGGGCCTGTCGGCCAAGAACGCGATCCTGATCGTCGAGTTCGCCAAGCTGAACCGCGAACAGGGCATGCCGATCTACGAGGCCGCGATGGCCGCGGCGCGCCTGCGCCTGCGGCCGATCCTGATGACCTCGCTGGCGTTCATCCTCGGCGTGGTGCCGCTGGTGCTGGCGAGCGGCGCAGGTGCCGCGTCGAAGGTATCGGTCGGCATCACTGTGTTCGGCGGCATGCTCTGCGCCACCCTCTTCACGACGCTGGCAGTGCCGGCGTTCTATGTGCTGATCCAGGGCCTGTCGGAGCGGTTCGGCGGCAAGCCGCCGCACGCCCCCCAGGAGTCGACGGCGGAGGCCACGGCATGAGCACCCGTCGCCTGCTTGCCGCCGTCGTCGCGGCCACGCTGGCCGGTTGTGCCATCGGCCCGGACTACGAGCGGCCGGCCGACCTGCCGGCGCCGGTCGAGTTCCGCGGCGTCCTGTCGCCGCAACAGGCCGAGTCGATCGCCGACCTGCACTGGGCCGAAGCCTTCAACGACCCAGAGCTGCGCGCGGTGATCGAGACGGCACTCGCCAACAACCTCGACCTGCGCATCGCAGCTGCGCGAGTCGAGGAGTTCCGTGGCCGTGCGCGTGTCGCACGCAGCTACCTCGGACCCAGCCTCGGCGTAAGCGGCAGCACCGCGCCGGCGCCGGGCACGCCCGACGACAGCACCTATTCTCTGGGTCTCGCCCTCAACTGGGAGATCGACCTGTTCGGCCGGCTGCGGCGCGCGAACGAGGCTGCCCGGGCCCAGTTGCTGGCCACCGAAGACTTCCAGCGCGGCGTGGTCAACGCGCTGGTGGCCGACGTCGCCACGACGTGGTTCCGCCTGCGTGAGACCGACGAGGAAGTCGCGATCATCAAGCGCACGATCGAGAGCCAGTCGGCGTCGCTCGACCTCATCCGTTCGCAGAAGCGCAACGGCATCGCGTCGGCGACCGAGGAGATGCAGGCCCTGTCGCAACTGTCGGCGACGCGTGCGCAACTGCCGCAGGCCGAGCTCACCCGCGTCCAGACCGAAAACCTGCTCAGGTTCCTGCTCGGCGGCGAGCCAGGCCCGGTCGCGCGCAGCAGCCAGCCGCTCGCCTTCCCGGTCCCGGCCGACATCCCGGTGGGCCTGCCAGCACAATTGCTGGCGCGACGCCCCGACCTGCGCCAGCTCGAAAACGAGTTGCACGCGGCGACTGCGAACGTGGGGGTGGCAGAGGCGACCCGTTTCCCGTACCTGTCGATCGGCCTGACGTCGTTCTTCGGCGTAATCAGCCCGGACCTCGGCAAGCTGCTGAATGGCAACGACCCGGCGCAGGACCTGTTCTCGATCGGCCCGTTCGTCAACATGCCGATCTACCAGTCGGGCTACGGCACGGGCAATGTCGAAGTCGCGCGGGCGCAGCTCAAGCAGTCCGAACTCGCGTATCGCAAGGGTGTGCTGCAGGCGTACCGCGAAACCGCTGATGCGCTGGTCGTGACCGACAAGACCCGCGACGTGATCGCCGAGACAGTGATCCGGCGGGACGCGGCCCGCCGGCTGCTCGACCTGCAGAAGCAGCGCTATATCGCGGGCGTGGTGAGCTACCTCGAAGTGCTCGACGCACAGCGGCAGCTGTTCGCGTCAGAGATCGAGCTGTCACAGACGCAGCTGTCCCGCACGCTGGGCTACGTCGACCTGTACCGCGCTTTGGGCGGCGGCTGGGCGCCGGCGAAATGAGCTGAGTCGCACCTTGCTGCAGCCAAGGTTCACTTCCGGCGTCGTCACCCTGCTCTGCGTCGCCGTCGCCTGCTCGGCGCCGGTGGCAACCGTATTGGCGAGCGGCCCGCTCGGCATCGCCTTCGTCGAGGCGCCGGAACGATCCGGACGGCAACGAGCACCCTCTCTAGGGTTTGTCGAAACGTCCGTGGCGCAGGAAGTGCGCAACCTGGTCCGCGACGTCGTTCGCGAACAGCAGGCCCATGTGGCTGTGCTGCACCACCAGGTGGTCGTCGAGGCCTGGAATGACGGTCTCGCTCAGGGCGACGGTGCCGTCGTTCTCCTCGTCGAACTGCGCAAAGAACTGGCCAGCGCCCATGCGTCGCGTCCCCGCGATCGCACCCAAGGCCGTGGGCGAGCCGCACGACCAGCAGCGGCCGCACGGTTCAGCCAGGTCATGCAGGATGTGGGGCCCGAGCAGCGGCCGCAGCACGGCAAAGCGCGCCGCGCCCTGTGCGGCGCGACTGCCGTTGAGCGGAGATCCGATCACCACCGCATTGCCCGGACGTTCGCGCAGGCCGTGCTCCGCCAGCGCCTTGTAGACGATCGCACCGCCCAAGCTGTGCCCGACCAGGTGCACGGGCACGCCTGCACTTGCGCGGGTACGCGCGAAGTCCGCCAGATCCGCTGCGATCTCGGTGGCGCTGCCGTGCAGCGATGCGTACGAGAAGACGTGCACGTCGAAAGCGTGCCGTTGCTGCAGACGCTGGCGCAGCACCCCGAACTCCAGCCCGTTCATCCACAGGCCGTGCACGAGTACGACGGGCTCGTTCCTGGAAACAGGGGACATTCACCTATTTCCGGCGCGCGAGTGGCTTGGATGAGTTGCGTGAAGAAAACAGGTGAATGTCCCCTGTTTCTCACTCCTTGAGCGGCAGCTTCACGCGGATGTGGAGGTCGCGCAGCTGCTGCTCGGACACCTCGGTGGGCGCGTCGGTCAGCGGGCAGGTGGCCGTCTGCGTCTTCGGGAAGGCGATGACGTCACGGATCGAATCGGCGCCCGCCATCAGCATGGCGAGACGGTCGAGGCCGAACGCGATGCCGCCATGCGGCGGCGCGCCGAACTTGAGCGCGTCGAGCAGGAAGCCGAACTTCTTCTCCGCCTCTTCCGCGCCGATGCCGAGCATCTCGAACACCGTCGACTGCATCTCGTTGCGGTGGATACGCACCGAGCCGCCGCCGATCTCTGAGCCGTTCAGCACCATGTCGTAGGCGCGTGCCAGCGCGTCGCCCGGGCTCGCCTTGAGCGCGGACGGCTCGTCGTTGACCGGCGCCGTGAACGGGTGGTGCATCGCCGCCCAGCGCTTCGAGTCGGCGTCCCACTCGAACATCGGGAAATCGATGACCCACAGCGGCGCCCAGCCCTCGCGCACGAGGCCGAGGTCCTGGCCGACCTTGATGCGCAGCGCGCCGATCGCGTCGTTGACGACCTTGGCCTTGTCGGCGCCGAAGAAGACCAGGTCGCCGGTCTGCGCGCCCGTGCGGCTCATCAGGCCGGCGACTGCGTCGTCGGACAGGAACTTGAGGATCGGCGACTGCAGGCCATCACGGCCCTTCGCCGCGTCGTTGACCTTCACGTAAGCCAGGCCCTTCGCGCCATAGCGCGCGACGAACGCGGTGTAATCGTCGATCTGCTTGCGCGAGAGCTTTTCACCACCGCCCGGCACGCGCAACGCGGCGACGCGGCCTTCCGCATCGGACGCCGGCCCGGAGAACACCTTGAATTCGCAGTCACGGACCAGGTCGGCGACGTCGACGAGCTCGAGCGGGATGCGCAGGTCGGGCTTGTCGGACGCGTAGCGACGCATCGCCTCGGCGTAGGTCATGCGCGGGAACGGCTCAGGCAGCGACTGGCCGAGCACGTCCCGGAACAGTTTGCGCACCAGCGCTTCCATCAGGCCCATGATGTCGTCGCGCGTCAGGAACGACGTCTCGATGTCGAGCTGGGTGAACTCGGGCTGCCGGTCGGCGCGCAGGTCCTCGTCGCGGAAGCAGCGCACGATCTGGTAGTAGCGGTCGAAGCCCGACATCATCAGCAGCTGCTTGAAGATCTGCGGCGACTGCGGCAGCGCGAAGAACTTGCCCGGTTGCGTGCGGCTCGGCACCAGGTAGTCGCGCGCGCCTTCAGGCGTGGCCTTGGTGAGCATCGGCGTCTCGACGTCGATGAAGCCGTTGCCGTCGAGGTATTCGCGCATCGAGCGCGTGATGGCATGCCGCTGGCGCAGCCGCTTCTGCATCACGTCGCGGCGCAGGTCGATGTAGCGGTACTTGAGCCGCGTCTCTTCCTTCACTTCCTCGTCGAGCTGGAACGGGATCGGCTCGGAGCGGTTCAGCACCTCGATGCCGCGCGCGAGCAACTCGACCTGCCCCGATGCGAGATTGGCGTTCGCCGTGCCGGCGGGACGCGGACGCACCGTGCCGGTGACCTTGATGACCCATTCGCCACGCAGGCGCTCCGCCTCGGCGAAGACGTCGGCCGCATCGGGGTCGAAGACCACCTGCAGCAGGCCGTCGCGGTCGCGCAGGTCGACGAAGATGACTCCGCCGTGGTCGCGGCGGCGGCTGACCCAGCCCGCTACTTCGACGGTGGAACCGACGAGGCGCTCGTTGACGTCGCCGCAATAATGAGTGCGCATGGGCATGGGAAAAGTCCGCAAGAAAGGGGCGC
Organism: uncultured Gammaproteobacteria bacterium; assembly: GCA_963846885.1. Lineage (GTDB taxonomy): Bacteria > Pseudomonadota > Gammaproteobacteria > Steroidobacterales > Steroidobacteraceae > RPQJ01. The sequence goes on along the minus strand of CAWJXS010000012.1, from coordinate 147,156 downwards.
CGCAACCGGCCAGGGCCGGCCCGCAAGGCTCAGCCGGGGAATGTTACGGAGGGGGTTGCTGCGGCGCAAGATCGGCCGCCAAAGGCTTGTTTTTCCACTTGGGCACCACGACGCCCAGTGTCAGCAGCATGCGGAAAGCCTCGTCCACGGACATGTCGAGTGGACCGACCTCGTCGCGCGGGCGACCACGACAAAAAGCCGGTCGTGGGGTTGGGCGTCGTCGGCACGAACACGCAGACCACGTCCTGCGCCGTTTTCGCCTGCACCTCTTCCAGTTCTTCGGACGTGATGAAGCCCACGCTGAAGATGCCCCGCCGCGGGAACTCGACCATGACGACCTGCTTGAACGACTTGCCCTTGTCGGTCAGGACGGTCTCGCTGAACGTCTTGGCACCACCGTACACCGCCCCGATCACGGGAATGCGGCGGACGAGGTTCTCGAACCCCTCGACGATCTGGCCGCCGAAAAGATTGCGGACCACCAGGCCAGTGACGACCAGCAGCACGAACGACAGGACGATGCCCACGCCGGGCACGTACTGGCCCACGAGCGCCTCGGGGCGCCACGACGGCGGCAGCAGCACGAGGGACTGGTCGAGGATGCCCGACAGGAACTTGATGACCCAGACCGTCACCATGACGGGGATCCAGATCAGGAGCCCCGCAATCAGGTAATTGCGCAGCTGACGCGCAGGATGGCGCCGGCCATTGGCATTGCCGGTTCGCGGTTTCGTCGCCTTCGGCCGTGGGCTTCAATTCAGGCACTGGCGTCCACTCCGCGGCGCGGGCCCGCAGCCCGTCGCATTCAACGTTTGCTGGCGGCTTTCCGCGCCGGCTTTTTTGCCGCGGGCCTGGCACGGGCCACAGGCTTCGCGACGGGCTTCGCCGCCGGCTTCTTCACGGCAGCGCTTTTCTTCTGCGAGCTGCCGGATTCGGACTTCGACTCGGACTTCGGCTCGGGCTTCTTTTCGGCCGACGCCTCCGTCTTCGCTGCCTTGTCCGCAGATGCGGCCTCAGCGGGCGGACCGTCGTCCTTGCCAGCCAGGTTGCGCTTGCGCTCGTTCTCGGACTTGAAGTCGGTCTCATACCAGCCGCTGCCAGCGAGCCGGAACATCGGGGCAGAAATCAGCCGCTTGAGCGAGTGCTTGCCGCACTCGGGGCACTCGCGCAGTGGCTTGTCAGAAAATTTCTGCAGCGCCTCCAGGTGGTGTTGGCACTTCTGGCACTGGTATTCGTAGATCGGCATGGTGCTCTGGCGCGGTGAACCGGGCTCTAGGGTAGTCGAAACGGGGGGCGATTATACCGGGACCGCTGCGCGCTCGAACGCCAGCACGCCGTCCCGTGCCGTGACCCGGATCGTTTCGCCGGCCGCGAATTCGCCGCGCAGGATGCGTTGCGCCAGCGGATTCTCGAGCTGGTGCTGGATCGCCCGCTTCAGCGGACGTGCGCCATACACCGGATCGAACCCCGCCTCGCCCAGCTGGTCGCTGGCCGCATCGTCGAGTTCCAGCCCCATGTCCCGGTCCGCCAGTCGGCGACGCAGGTAGCCGAGCTGGATATCGACGATGCGCCGGATGTGCTCCCTGCCGAGCGGATGGAAGACCACGACATCGTCGACGCGGTTGATGAACTCGGGCCGGAAGTGCTGGCCGACGATCTCCATCACGGCGGACTTCATGCGCGTCGTAGTTCGCCTCGCCCGCCAGTTCCTGGATCACGTTCGAACCGAGATTCGACGTCATGATGACCACGGCGTTGCGGAAGTCGACGGTGCGACCCTGGCCGTCCGTGAGGCGGCCATCGTCGAGCACCTGCAGCAGCACGTTGAAGACGTCCGGGTGCGCCTTCTCGACTTCGTCGAGCAGGATCACCGAGTACGGGCGGCGGCGGACGGCCTCCGTCAGATAGCCGCCTTCCTCGTAACCCACGTAGCCCGGAGGCGCGCCGATCAGTCGCGCGACAGAGTGCTTCTCCATGAACTCCGACATGTCGATGCGCACCATCGCCTCTTCGGTGTCGAAGAGGAATTCCGCCAGCGCCTTGCAGAGCTCGGTCTTGCCGACGCCCGTCGGGCCCGAGGAACAGGAACGAGCCGTTCGGCCGATGCGGGTCCGAGAGACCCGCGCGCGAACGCCGGATCGCATCGGACACGGCCTTCACGGCCTCGGCCTGGCCGACGACCCGCTGCGCGAGCGCCTTCCTTCCATGCGCAGCAGTTTTCGCGCTCGCCCTCGAGCATCTTCGAGACCGGGATGCCGGTCCACTTCGAGACGACTTCCGCGATCTCCTCGTCGGTGACCTTGTTGCGCACGAGCGTGGTGGTCTTGCGCCTCGCCTTCCTGCGCCGTTTTCAGGCGCTTCTCGAGCTCGGGGATCTTGCCGTACTGCAGTTCGGACATGCGGGTGAGGTCACCCGCACGGCGCGCGGTCTCGAACGCCTGGCGCGCATCCTCCAGTTCCTGCGTGATCTGTGCGGTGCCCTGCGCGCTCGCCTTCTCCGCCTTCCAGATTTCCTCGAGGTCGGCGTATTCGCGGCCCAGTTCCGCCCAGCTGCTCGTCGAGTGCGTCGAGCCGCTTGCGTCGACGCCTCGTCCTTCTCTTTCTTGAGCGCCTCGCGCTCCATCTTGAGCTGGATGATGCGACGGTCGAGACGGTCCATTTCCTCGGGCTTCGAATCCATCTCCATGCGGATGCGCGACGCGGCTTCGTCGATCAGGTCGATGGCTTTGTCGGGCAGCTGCCGGTCGCTGATGTACCGGTGCGAGAGCGTGGCCGCGGCGACGATCGCCGGGTCGGTGATCTCGACACGGTGGTGCACGGCATAGCGCTCCTTGAGGCCGCGCAGGATCGCGATCGTGTCCTCGACCGACGGCTCGTTCACCAGCACTTTCTGGAAGCGTCGCTCGAGCGCGGCGTCCTTCTCGACGTACTTGCGGTATTCGTCGAGCGTGGTCGCGCCGACGCAGTGCAGTTCGCCGCGCGCGAGTGCGGGCTTCAGCATGTTGCCGGCGTCCATCGCGCCTTCGGCCTTGCCGGCGCCGACCATCGTGTGCAGCTCGTCGATGAACAGGATGACGCGGCCTTCCTGCTTGGAGAGGTCGTTGAGCACGCCCTTGAGCCGCTCCTCGAACTCGCCGCGGAACTTGGCGCCCGCGATCAGCGAGCCCATGTCGAGCGCCAGGATGCGCTTGTCACGCAGGCTCTCCGGCACTTCGCCGTTGACGATGCGCAGTGCGAGCCCCTCGACGATCGCGGTCTTGCCGACGCCCGGCTCGCCGATCAGCACCGGGTTGTTCTTGGTGCGCCGCTGCAGCACCTGGATCGTGCGCCGGATCTCGTCGTCGCGGCCGATCACGGGATCGAGCTTGCCCTGCTCCGCACGCTCGGTGAGGTCGATCGTGTATTTCTCGAGCGCGCCACGCTGCTCTTCGACATTGGGGTCGTCGACCTTGTTGCCGCCGCGGATCTCGTTGATCGCGCGCTCGACGGCCGCCATCTGCACTCCGGCGTCTTTCAGGACCTGCGCGAGCGGACCCTTGTCCTCGAGCGCCGCGAGCACGAACAGCTCGCTGGTGATGTACTGGTCGCCCCGCTTCTGCGCGATCTTGTCGGTGAGGTTGAGCAACCGGGCGAGGTCGTTGGACAGATGCACGTCGCCGCCCGTGCCCTCCACTTTCGGCAGGCGGTCCAGCGCGTCGCGCAACTTCCCACGCAGCACGCTGACGTTGGTGCCGCACTTGTCGAGCAGCGGGCGGATCGTGCCGCCCTGCTGGTCAAGCAGCGCCTGCAGCAGGTGCACGGGCTCGATGATCTGGTGATCGCGGCCCAGGGCCAGCGATTGCGCCTCGGCGAGCGCGGCCTGGAACTTGGTCGTGAATTTGTCTTGGCGCATGGGGGGCTCTGTCCGTGGGACGTCTTGCGCCTAAATTTGGGGCCGGAGCCGCGAACTAAAAGGGGCTAGGGGCTAGGGACTAGGGGTTAGTCGGAAGCGCACGACGGACAAGATGGGCAGGTACGGAGCTGAAAAGTACTAATAAAATCAGTAGGTTAAAAAGTATGCTTAGTTGAGGCAGCACTTCTGACTAGCCCCTAGCCCCTAGCTCCCTTTCCTGCCCCTTCCCTAGCCCTTCCTGCCCTTCCTCCCCTTCCCCCTCCCTAATGCATGCCCTGGTGCGTAAAGAACACCAGCGCGACGCCCAGCGCGATGAACACGACCTGGCCCAGGCTGGCCCGCAAGTCGACTCGTCGGTGCAGGCCGGGGATCAGGTCGGCGACGGCAACGTAGATGAAGCTCGCTGCCGCGAACGCAAGCGCATACGGCAGGAACTCCAGCGCGGTGCCGAGCGCGAAATACGCAATCACGCCACCCACCACCGAGGTCAGGCTCGAGACCAGGTTCAGGGTCAGTGCGCGCGCACGGCTGAAGCCGCCATGCAGCAGGATCGCGAGGTCGCCCACCTCCTGGGGGATCTCGTGCGCGAACACCGCCAGCGCCGTCACGATGCCGAGTTGCGGATTGGTCATGAAGGCCGCGGCGACCAACACGCCGTCGAGCAGGTTGTGAAACGTGTCGCCCGCGAGGATCAGGTTGGCCGAGGCGCGGTCGCGCGCGTCGGGCGTGGGCGAATGCATCTCGCACGGATCGTCGTGGCAGTGACGCCAGAGCACGAACTTCTCGAGCAGGAAGAACAGCAGGATGCCGGCGAGCAGCGCGAGTCCAACGTGGTGCGTGGCCTCGGGGCCTGCGCCTTCCAGCGCGTGCGGGATCAGGCCGAGGAACGCGGCGGCCAGCAGAGTGCCGGTGGCGAAGCTCACCAGGTGCGGCAGCAAGGCCGAACGCGCCTTCGCGCCGAGCGCCAGGAACACGCCCGCGGCCAATGCGCTCAGCAAACCGCTCAGCGCCGTGAACACGACGATCAGGTGCAAGGTGCTCAAGGGTTTTTGTTCTGCATGCGGGGCCAGCGGGAGTCGGTCAGGTTAGCACGCGCCCCTGGCGGAATCGCCGCGGCCGGCAGCTGCAGCCGGCGCCGGACCGGTGGCGTCGGGCGCGAGCCACGCCAGCGTCGCCATGCGCCCGGTGCGGCCGCCGTCGCGCCGAAACGAGAAAAACTTCTCCGGCTCGCCATGCGTGCAGTGTCCGCCGCCCGTGACTGCAACCACACCGCTGCGCGCCAGAGCCTGCCGGGCGAGCTGGTACAGATCGGCCTGGTAGCGGCCGGCTGCATTGCGCGTGAAGCTCGCTGCATTCGCGGCGTCGCGTGCGACAAAAGCTGCGCGCACTTCGGATCCCACTTCGAACGCCTGCGGACCGATGGCAGGCCCGAGCCAGGCAACCAGCTCTGCCGGAGGCGTCTGCAATGCGCTGACCGTTGCTTCGAGCACGCCGCCCACGAGTCCGCGCCAACCTGCATGGGCCACGCCCACGCGTGTGCCCGCTCGATCTGCGAACACGACCGGCAGGCAGTCGGCGGTCATCACGACGCACACACGCCCCGGGACAAAGGCCACGGCGGCATCGGCACGCGGCGGAGGGGCGCCTGCGTCGGCCGCAGCGTCCGCGTGCACTGCGACGGCCATTCCGTGCACCTGTTCGAGCCACAACGGTTCGGCCGGCAGGCTTGCCGCTGCCCGCAACAACGTGCGGTTGTCGCGCACGTGGCCCGGTTCGTCGCCGACGTGTTGCGCGAGATTGAAGCTGGCGTACGAGCCTGTGCTGCAGCCACCGCTACGCAATGTCGAGAGTGCACGGACGTGCGCCGGGGCCTCCCAGTCGGGCGTCAACCAGGAGCCCTGCGGCAACGCGACGCCCGGACTCATGCCTTGACGGTGGCGAGGTCGGCCGCCAGCGTCTTAAGCAAGGACCGCATGTCCTGCGGCAAAGGCGCCTGTGCCTCGAGCGGCTTGCCAGTCACCGGATGCTCGAGCTGCAGTCTCGCGGCGTGCAAGGCCTGCCGCGGAAACTCGCGCAGTGCCACGCGCAATTCTTCGGTCGCGCCCTTGGGTTGCGCAAGGCGACCGCCGTACACCCGGTCGCCGACGATCGGATAGCCGGCGTGGGTGAGATGCACACGGATCTGGTGCGTGCGTCCGGTCTCGAGTTGCACGCGCACGTGCGTGTGCGCGCGATACCGCTTGATGACCCGGTAATGCGTGACGGCGTCACGACCACCCTGGCGGATTGCCATGCGCACGCGGTCGGTCGGATGGCGGTCGATCGGCGCGTCGATCGTGCCGCCCGCCGTCATGACGCCGCGAGTGATGGCCTCGTACTCACGATGGATGTCGCGAGCCTCGAGCATGCGGACCAGCGCCGTGTGCGCCTTGATCGTGCGCGCGACGATCAGCAGGCCGCTGGTGTCCTTGTCGAGGCGATGGACGATGCCGGCCCGCGGCAGGCCGGCCAACTGGGGGTCGCGCGACAACAGCGCGTTCTGCAAGGTCCGGTCAGGATTGCCGGCACCCGGATGGACGACCAGGCCCGGCGGCTTGTTGACGATGTAGACGTGCTTGTCCTCGTGGACCATCGCGAGCGGGATGGCCTGGGCCTCCGCCGCGGTTTCCTCCGTAAGGGTGGCAGCCACCTCGATCGACTCGCCGCCGTTCAGCTTGTCCTTGGGCCGGCTGACCACGCCATCGACGAGCACTTCGCCGGCATCGATCCACGTCTTGAGCCGGCTGCGCGAGTAATCGGGCAGCAGCTGGGCCAGGGCCTGGTCCAGGCGCTGGCCTGCAAGGTTCGTGGGAATCTGCAGGCGGAGGTGAACGGTTGAGGTCGTCATGGTGTCGAATTCTATATACTTCACGCCCTTCCGCAGGGCCCGACCCCAGGATCTCCGCATGGCTGCCGCTTTGTCCACACGTGTCCTCGCCACGGTCCTGCTCGCGTCGTCCCTCCTCGCGACGGCCGGCTGCAGCAGCCTCAAGTTCTGGGACAAGGGTGGCGAAAAAGTCATCGAAGGGTCGCCCGAGCAACTGTATCGCGACGCCATCAAGAACATCAGGAACAGCAATTACCCGGCGGCGATCGAGCGCTACGAGACCCTCGAAGGCCGCTACCCGTTCAGCGAGCAGGCGAAGCAGGGTCAGCTGGATCTGATCTATGCGTATTACAAGGCCCGCGCGAGTGAATCGGCGATCGACCAGGCCGACCAGTTCATCCGCGAAAACCCCACTCACCCGCGCGTCGACTACGCCTATTACGTGCGCGGCCTGGTGTATTTCGAGTCCGGGGCCAACTGGCTCGAGCGCCAGTTCAAGGCCGACATCGCCCAGCGTCCGCCGCACGAGGCGCGCAAGTCGTTCCAGGCCTTCCAGACGCTGGTCCAGCAATACCCCAAGAGCCCGTATGCGGCCGATGCCCGGCAGCGCATGATTTACCTGCGTAACCGCCTCGCCGACTACGAAGTCGAGGTGGCGCGCTTCTACCTCAAGCGCGGCGCGTATGTAGGCGCCGCCAACCGCGCCAAGGGCGTCGTCGAGAACTTCGACGGCGCACCGGCGGTCGATCCGGCGCTCAAGATCCTGGCGGCCTCCTACCGCAAGCTCGGTGTCGACGACCTGGCGACGGTCGCCGACAACGTGCGCATGGCAAACAACGTGGCCAACGTGCCAGACCTGCCCAACGCCGCCGCCGCAGCCGGCTTGGGTGCCGCCGCTGGTGCCGCGGCTGGCGGCCAGGACAGCCGCGGGTGGGATTTCGGCGCGGCTCCGCCGCAGGCCGGAAAGTGGGAAGCGGCGGCCGGCCTCACGGCCTCGGGCTCGACCGACATCGATTTCGAAGGCGGCACCACGGCCAACATCAAGAGCAGCTTCGGCTTCATGGCGGGCGGCGGCTACAACTTCACCGACCGTTTGCGCCTGGGCGGCAGCTTCCGTTACGACAGCAAGGACTACGACGCCGACGTGGTGGGCGACACGGCCGGCGAGGTCTACGCGATCGAAGGCAGCATCGACACGATGTCGGTGATGATCGACGCGGCCTACACCTTCATGACGGGGCCCATAACGCCCTATATCGCCGGCGGCGTGGGCTGGGCCTGGGTGGACACCAACATCGCGACCGCGCCACCCGAGGTCGGTTGCTGGTGGCATCCGTGGTGGGGATACGTCTGCACCTCGTGGCAGGACACCCGCACGGTCGACGGCCTCGCCTATGAAGTCGGCATTGGCATGCGTTACGACTTCAGCAACGCGCTGGCTGCCGATGCGGCCTATCGCATGCGCTGGATGGATTTCGAGAACGCCACCGGATCCCCCTCGACCGACACGCTGCAGCTCAGCCTGGTCTGGAAGTTCTGACTTTTCGGGCCGCTGCAAGCGGCATAAAGCACTGATTTAGTTAGCAAATGCCCCGCCTTGGTGCAGCGGGCGGCGATTGCCGCGCATTGTCGCCAAAACCCGACACACCCTCCCCTTTGGTTACGCTGCACCGCACATAGAATCGCGCCCGGTCTGTTCCCCCGGGTGGTCGATGAAGAAGCTGTCGGGTTTCCTGATCGTCGTTCTGTTCGCCATGCTCACGGTGGCGGCTTGGGGCTATGCCAATCGTCCGAGCACCGAGCCGGCCCTGCCGCGGGTGATCAACGGGTTTGCGTTCCAGCCCTACCAGAAAGACCAGAACGCGATCACGGGCAACGACCCGACGGTCGAACAGATCGCGGGCGACCTGAAGCTGCTCGCGGGCACGACCCGCGCGGTGCGCACGTACAGCGCGCTCGGATCACTCGGCGAGATTCCGGCCCTGGCGCGCAAGCATGACCTGAAGGTCATGCTCGGCAGCTGGCTCGATGCGGACCGCGAGCGCAACGAGCGCGAGATCGAAGCCGTCATCCGGCTCGCGAACCAGCACCGCAACGTCCACCGCGTGCTCGTCGGCAACGAAGTCGTGCTGCGCGGCGACCTGCCCGTGCCCGACCTGCTCGCCCACCTCGATCGCGTGCGTGCAGCGACGCGGCAACCCGTGAGCACCGCCGAGCCCTGGCACGTCTGGATCAAGCATCCTGAACTGGCCGCGCACGTCGACTTCATCACCGTGCACATGCTGCCGTACTGGGAAGGCGTCGAGGTCGAGTCCTCCGTCGGTTACGTCATCGCGAAGCTCGCCGAAGTGCAGCGCGCGTTCCCGGGCAAGCCGATCGTGATCGGCGAAGTGGGCTGGCCGAGCGAAGGCCGCACCCGCGAATCGGCAGTGGCAACGACCGCCAACGAGGCGCTGTTCCTGCGCCGCTTCCTCGCGTACGCCGAGCAGCAGCGGCTCGAGTATTTCGTGATGGAAGCGTTCGACCAGCCATGGAAAGCCGCGGCCGAAGGCAAGGTGGGCGCGTACTGGGGCGTCTACGACGCGGACCGCCAGCAGAAATTCGAGTTCCGCGCGCCGATCGTGCGCGTGCCGCACTGGCACGTGCTGGCAGCCGCATCCGTACTGGCCGCGGCGTTCATGCTGTGGCTGTTCTATTTCCACAGCCACTCGCTGCGTAACCGTGGCCGCAGCTTCCTCGCCTTGGTGGTGTACGCCACAGCCACGTTGCTGGTCTGGACGCTTTACGATTTCTCGCAGCAGTACCTGACGGTGGGCAGCGTGCTCGTCGGCGCGGTGCTGATGGTGGGCATGCTCGGCGTGATCGCCGTGCTGTTCGCGGAAGCGCACGAATGGGCCGAGGCACGCTGGGCGGATACGCACCGCCGCCTGCTGCAGCCGTCGCGGGTGCCGAACAGCGAGCTCCCTCGCGTATCGATCCATGTCCCGGCCTACAACGAACCGGCGGACATGCTGATCGAGACGCTCGACGCGCTCGCGCGGCTCGATTACCCCGATTTCGAAGTGCTCGTCATCGACAACAACACGCCCGACGAAGCCGTCTGGCGTCCCGTCGAAGCGCATTGCGCGAAGCTCGGTGCGCGGTTCCGCTTCTTCCACGTGTCGCCGCTCGACGGCTTCAAGGCGGGCGCGCTCAACTTCGCGCTGCGCCACACCGCACCGGACGCGACCGTGGTGGCCGTGATCGACGCCGACTACATCGTGCGTCCCGAATGGCTGCGCGACCTCGCGCCTGCATTCGCCAATCCGCGCACCGGCGTCGTGCAGGCGCCGCAGGATTACCGTGACGCCGGCGAGAGCGCCTTCAAGGCCATGTGCCACGCGGAGTATCGCGGTTTCTTCCACATCGGCATGGTCACGCGCAACGAGCGCAACGCGATCATCCAGCACGGCACGATGACGATGGTGCGGCGCGAGCTGCTCGAGCGCATCGGCTGGTCGGAGTGGTGCATCACGGAAGACGCCGAACTCGGGTTGCGCATCCTCGACGAGGGGTACGAGACGACGTACATCGCGACGAGCTACGGCCGCGGCGTGATGCCTGACACGTTCCTCGACTTCAAGAAGCAGCGCTCGCGCTGGGCGTTCGGTGCCATGCAGATCCTGCGCCGGCACTTCGACGCGCTCATCCACGGTCGCAACACGGGACTGACCGCCGGGCAGCGCTATCACTTCGTCGCCGGCTGGCTGCCGTGGCTCGCCGACGGCTTCAACCTGCTCGTGAACATGGCGGCCCTCACCTGGTCGCTGGTCATGGTGCTGTTCCCGCGCCACATCGAGCCGCCGTTGCTGCTGTTCTCGGTGCTGCCGCTGTCGCTGTTCCTGTTCAAGCTGGTGAAGCTGCTGCACCTGTACCGTTCGCGCGTGGGCGCCACGTTCACCCAGACCGTGGCGGCGGCCATCGCAGGTCTCGGCCTGTCGCATACCGTCGGCTCGGCCATGCTGAGCGGGTTCGTGAACAAGGAGCGCCCGTTCTTCCGCACGCCGAAGCGCACCTCCCGCCATGCCTGGCTGCAGTCGCTTGCAGCGGCACGCGAAGAAGCGGTACTCATGTGCGGCCTCTGGATTGCCGCATACGCGGTGAGCAGCATTCCCGACATGGATGGCGACCTGCCGGGACTGGTAGGCAGCCCCGACCTGACCGTGTGGGTGACGGTGCTGCTGGTCCAGTCGATTCCCTACGCTGCGGCCGTCATCGTCTCGCTGGTAAGCAGCCTGCACCTGCCCGGACACTGGATCGGCGAGGCCTGCGATGCGCCGACCCCTGCGCCGCTGGCCGATCCCGCTGAGGGGAGTCGCGGTTGCAAGTCACGCAACTTCCACGCTACCCGCGACGGCAATAACGGGTAACAATGGCGGCGCCCTGCCGGCCACGGCCAAGCTCGATTCCGCTAAGTGAACGCAAACACCGCCGACCTCATCCCGCCCACTGCCATCCCGACCGCGCCGCACGCAGCAGATCTCGATCCGCCACCGCGCCTGCGCGAGATTCCCTACAACTACACGTCCTTCTCGGACCGCGAGATCGTGATCCGGCTGCTCGGCGCCGCCGGCTGGGAGTTGCTCGACGACTTGCGTGCTGAGCGCCGCACCGGACGCTCGGCACGCATGCTGTACGAGGTGCTCGGCGACATCTGGGTCGTGCGGCGCAACCCGTACCTGGAGCAGGACCTGCTCGACAACCCGGGGCGGCGCGAGTTGCTGGTGGAGGCACTGCATCATCGCCTGTCCGACATCGAGAAGCGCCGCGACACGACCGACGCCACGCGCGACCTGAAGGTCGGCAAGCTGCTCGCTTTCGCGCGCGCTGCGGTGGATGACTTCGCTGCCTCCTTCGGCAGGACCGAAACGATGCGCCGGCGCGCCCGCAAGGCGTTTGCATCCCACACGCGCAGTGACAACGTCTGCTTCGACGCGTACGCGCGGGTGTCGCACGCGACCGACGCGACCGACTGGCGCGTCGAAACGCCCTTTGTCGTGCTGATGCCCGACACCGAGGCCGAGATCCCCGGACTCGTGCGCGCCTGCTTCGAATCGGGGCTCACCGTGATTCCACGCGGCGGCGGCACCGGCTACACCGGCAGCGCCGTGCCGCTCACGCCGTTCGCGGCCGTGATCAACATCGAGAAGCTCGAGCGCATCGACAAGGTCCAGCCGGCCACGTTGCCCGGGGTGGCGCAGCCGGTCCCCACGCTGTTCACCGAGGCAGGTGTCGTCACCCGGCGCGTCGAGGAAGCTGCGCATGCCGCGGGCTTCGTCTTCGCAGTCGATCCGACGTCGGCCGACGCATCGGTCGTCGGCGGCAATATCGCGATGAATGCCGGCGGCAAGAAGGCCGTGCTGTGGGGCACCGCGCTCGACAACCTCGCCTGGTGGCGCATGGTCGACCCGCAGGGCGACTGGCTCGAAGTGACGCGCATCGGGCACAACTGCGGCCGGATCCACGACGCGCCCGTCGCCACGTTCGAACTCACCTGGAAAGACGGGCGGCAAGGCCCGGAAACGGCGAAGGTGCTGCGCACCGAACGGCTGGAAATTCCCGGCACGGTCTTCCGCAAGACGGGGCTCGGCAAGGACGTCACCGACAAATTCCTCGGTGGTCTCCCCGGCATCCAGAAGGAAGGCTGCGACGGCATCATCACGTCGGCGCGCTGGATCGTCCATCGCATGCCGGCGCACATCCGCACGGTCTGCCTCGAGTTCTTCGGCCAGGCGCGCGATGCGATCCCTGCGATCGTCGAGATCCGCGATGAACTGCTGCGGCAGGGTCGCACGACCGGCGTGCAACTCGCCGGACTCGAGCACCTCGACGAGCGGTACCTGAAGGCCGTGGGCTACACGACCAAGTCGAAGCGCGGCGCGCTGCCCAAGATGGTGCTGATCGGCGACATCGTGGGCGACGACGAAGCGGCCGTCGCGCGCTGCACCTCGGACGTCGTGCGACTGGCGAACCTGCGGCACGGCGAAGGGTTCACGGCGGCGGGCGCCGAGGCGCGCAAGGCGTTCTGGCGTGATCGCGCGAAGACGGCGGCCATCGCACGCCACACCAACGCCTTCAAGATAAATGAGGACGTGGTGATCCCGCTCGAGCGACTCGGCGAGTACACGGACGCCATCGAGCGCATCAACATCGAGTTCTCGCTGGCCAACAAGCTGCAACTGCTCGACGCGGTGGAAGCGTATCTGTCCGGCGAGCCGAAGCTCGGCAAGACCGGCGACGCCGACGTCGACCGGCTGCCGCGTGCAGAGGTCCTGGGCGCACGGATCAGCCAGGCACTCGAGGCGCTGCAGCGGTGCCGCACGCGCTGGTCGTGGTATGCCGGGAACATGGATCGTCCGCTGGGCGCCGTACTCGAAGACCTGCGCCGGATCGGCCGCGACGAGATCGCGGACGCGGCGCAGCGCCGGCTCGTGGACGAACCGTCGCTCAGCGTGTTCGACCTGCTGCAGGACCGCTCGATCCGCGTTTCGTGGAAGCACGAATTGCGCGCGGACCTGAAGCGCATATTTGCGGGCGGACAGTTCGTTCCATTGCTGGCCGAGCTCGAAGCGCTGCACCAGCGCGTGCTGCACGGGCGCGTGTTCGTCGCGCTGCACATGCATGCCGGGGACGGCAACGTGCACACCAACATCCCCGTCAACTCAGACGATTACGCGATGCTGCAGGCAGCCAATCGTGCGGTGGCCCGCATCATGCGCATCGCACGCGACCTCGGCGGCGTGATCTCGGGCGAGCATGGCATCGGCATCACCAAGCTCGAGTTCCTGACGGACGAGGAAACGCGGGACTTCCGCAGCTACAAGGACCGCATCGATCCGGAAGGCCGCTTCAACGCCGGCAAGCTGTTGCCGGGCGCCGACCTGCGCAACGCCTATACGCCCAGCTTCAACCTGCTGGGGCACGAGTCGCTGATCATGCAGCAGTCGGACATCGCGCAGATCAGCGATGCGATCAAGGACTGCCTGCGCTGCGGCAAGTGCAAACCCGTCTGCAGCACGCACGTGCCGGGCGCCAACCTGCTCTATTCGCCGCGCAACAAGATCCTGGCCACTTCGATGCTCATCGAGGCCTTCCTGTACGAGGAGCAGACGCGGCGCGGCGTCTCGCTGCAGCACTGGGACGCCTTCGGCGACGTCGCCGACCACTGCACGGTCTGCCACAAGTGCGAAGCGCCCTGCCCGGTCGACATCGATTTCGGCGATGTCTCGATGGCAATGCGTGACGTGCTGCGGCGCCTGGGCAACCAACCCGTGAACCCGGCGAAGTCGGCTGCGATGTTCTTCCTGAACACCAACGACCCGGGCACGATCAAGCTGACGCGCAAGCTGATGATCGACTGGGGCTACAAGGCGCAACGGCTCGGCAATCGGACGCTCGGCAAGCTGGGCGCAGCGCAGACGCGGCACCCGCCCGCCACCACCGGCGGCCGACCGCCGCTGCGCGAGCAGGTCATCCACTTCGTCAACAAGAAGATGCCAGGCGGCCTGCCGAAGAAAACGGCGCGCGCCCTGCTCGACGTCGAAGACCGCAATTACGTCCCGATCATCCGCGACCCCGTCCAGACGACGAGCGATTCGGAAGCGGTGTTCTACTTCCCGGGCTGCGGCTCCGAACGGCTGTTCTCGCAGGTGGGCCTCGCGACGCAGGCGATGCTCTGGCACGCGGGCGTACAGACGGTGTTGCCGCCGGGGTACCTGTGCTGCGGCTATCCGCAACGCGGTGCGGGCCAGTTCGACCAGGCCGAGAAGATCATCACGGACAACCGCGTGCTGTTCCATCGCGTCGCGAACACGCTCAACTACCTCGACATCAAGACGGTCGTGGTCAGCTGCGGCACGTGCCACGACCAGCTGCAAGGCTACGAGTTCGACCAGATCTTCCCGGGCTCGCGCATTCTGGACATCCATGAATTCCTGCTCGAGAAAGGCATTCGGCTCGAACAGGCGACCGGCGTGCGCTACATGTACCACGACCCCTGCCACTCGCCGATGAAGACGCACGACCCGCTCAAGGTGGTCAATTCACTGCTGGCCAGCGAGCCCGGCGCCCGCATCGGCAAGAACGATCGGTGCTGCGGGGAATCCGGGACGTTTGCGGTGGCCCGGCCGGACATCGCCACGCAGGTGCGGTTCCGCAAGCAGCGCGAGATGGAACAGGGCGCCGCCGGCCTGCGGGCCGACGGCTTTGCAGGTGAGGTCAAGGTGCTGACCTCGTGCCCGTCTTGCCTGCAGGGCCTGGCACGGTACGATGACGACGCGGGCACCGGCGCCGACTACATCGTGGTCGAGATGGCACGGCACCTGCTCGGCCCCGCCTGGCTCGAAACCTACGTGCAGCGAGCCAACGCGGGCGGCATCGAACGAGTCCTCGTCTGATCACGGCGATCGCGGGCGCGGCAGTCATTCAAACGAGACGGGGCATCCGCCATGTACCTGCTGGACCTGGCCCGCCGCACACGCGGTGATTTCGCGCGCCGCTGGCGCGTCGTGTTCGGCTGGCAGCTGCTCGTGCAGCTGTTCGGCTTCATCGCCGTGACCCCGCTCGCGGGCGCACTGGCCGATCGCGTGGTGGCGCGTTCGGGCTCCGACGTCGTCAGCAACTACGATATCGCCAGCTTCGTGCTGTCGCTCCCCGGCGCGATCTTCATCGTGCTGGCCGTCGTTGCGACGATCGCCTTCCAGACCTCGCAGCTGGCCGGCTACGCCTGGATCTCCGCCCACGCCATCGGCGACAGACCGGTCACGCTCCGGGGAACGATCGGCGCCGTGGCGCAGAAGTTGCGGCTGCTGGTCCGCGTCGGCGCGCGCGTTTTCGTCCGCGTGGTGCTGCTCGCCCTGCCCTTCCTGGCGATCCTCGCGTTCGTCTGGTTCGCGACGCTGGCCGGCCGCGACGTGAACTACTACCTGGCCGAGCATCCGCCCGAATGGCGCCGCGCCATGCTGGTCGCCAGTCGTTTGCGGCGCCGGGTACGGCTTCGTCCTGCTCGCGCAGTTCGCACGCTGGCTCTTCACGATGCCGATCGCGATGTTCCATGACCTGAGCCCGGCGCAGGTCCTGCGCGCGAGCGAGCGCATGCTGGAAGGCCGCCTCGTGCGCTCGATCGCTCCGCTGCTGCTGTGGTGGCTGCTGCTGGCCGGGCTGGCCGCGCTGTGCCTGCGCGCCGGTCGCGTCGTCACCAGCGCCGCGATGGATTGGGCAGGCGTCGATCCCCAGCGCGTGTTGCCGCTGGTCGCCGTGTTCATGGCGGTGACGATCGCATTCGGCTTTGTCTACGCCACGCTGCAGTTCGCCGGCCACCAGTTCCTGGCGACGCGCATGTACGCAGACCGGCGCGAGGCGCCGCTGCTGCTCGGCGATCCAGCGGATGCCGTCGCCGAACAGGCGCGGGCCCGTGCGGGCAGGCCCCTCGTGTTCGCCACGGTGCTCCTCGCCGCGCTCGCGCTGCTGGTCGGCGCCTACCTGCTGCAGCGACTGGACGTGCGCGAAGACGTCGCCGTGACCGCTCATCGTGGCGCGTCGCTGCAGGCGCCGGAGAATTCGATGGCGGCATTTCGCGCGGCGCACGCTGCGGGCGCCGACTACGTCGAACTCGACGTGCAGCGCACGCGCGACGGGGCGATCGTCGTGTTCCACGACGGCGACCTGCTGCGCATGGGTGGCGATGCGCGCAAGGTGAAGGACCTGACGCTGGATGAGATCAGGGCCATCGACATCGGCCTAAGGCGGGGACCCGCGCATGCAGGTGAGAAAGTGCCGACGCTGGCCGAGGTGATCGACTACGCGCGTGGCAAGTTCCGCATCAACATCGAGCTCAAGTACAACGTGCCGGACCCGGGACTGGCTCCTGCCGTGATCGAACTGGTCCGCTCGATGGATTTCCTCGACCAGGTGGTGATCACCTCGCTCGACCACGCGTCGCTGCGCCAGGTGGAGAAGATCATGCCGAGCCTGGACACGGGCCTCATCGTCACGGCAGCGGTGGGCAACGTCACGCGGACGGACACCGATTTCGTGAGCCTCAACTCGGCGCGCGCGACGGCCACGCTCGTCGACCAGGCCAGGGCCGCGGGCAAGCAAGTCCACGTCTGGACGGTGAACAAGCCCGAGGTGATGTTGCGGATGATCGAGCGCGACGTCGACAACATCATCACCGACGATCCGGCGCTGCTCGTGGGCGTGATGCGGGACCGCAATGCACTCACGCCGCAGGAGCAGGTGGGGGTGCGGCTGCGCGTGCTGTTCACCGATTCGCCGCCCGAAGTGCGCGACGCCAGCGCCGTCCCCGCGCTATGACGCGGCGCGCACCGGTCGGGGGCCTCGTCAGAAGCGGACGCTGACCCCCAGCTGACCCTCGGCCTGGAAGAACGTGCTGCCAGAGGATCGCACCAGGCATCCGGCCTGCGTCGAATCGCTGACGCAGAAGAGTTCGGTGTCGGATTCGAGCAAGGTCAGGTAGCCGCGCACGCCCAGGTTCACCGCCACGTTGTCGTTGAGCGGAAAGCGGAAGCCGCCGCCGAGGCTGCCGGACAGCTTGGTTTCCGAGTCGAAATTGCCATCGGGCTTGAGCAACGTCGCGCCGACGGTAAGCGACATGTACGGGACGAAGTGGTTGTTTTCCTGAGGGAAAAAGAGGGTGCCGCCGAATTGCAGGTAGTCGATGCGCAGGTCGACGCCGTCCACGGCAGGGCTGTCCGAGTCGACCTCCGCCGTCTGCGTGGAATAGAGCAGTTCGTAGAACGACTGGCTGTCGCGATACAGGCCGAGGTCGATGCCGAAGCTCGCGCCGGACCCCAGGTCGACCGATTCGTCGGTGCCTTCTGTCGCATTGTTGAGGTCGAAACCCCCGCCGACCCGCGCGCCGACGAAAGGCGTCAGCTCGAACCGGGGCGAATCTGCCAGTGCCGGCCAGGGGCACGCGAGCAGTGCGGCAGCCGGCAGCAGCCAGCGAAACAAAGGGCGGATTCTTGGTTGCATGCGTGCCTCGAGTGGGGCTGTCCAGCGTTGCATTGTAGTGGCTCGCAACGCGCGCGGTCCGGTCTTTCCGCAGCAGGTGGCGGGCGCGGCGCTGCTACACTCCGAATGAAAGCCCGATGGAGACCTGCCATGAGCGAACTGCAACAGACGCTGCGCGACCTGCACCGCGAATTGTCGAACGCCCCGCGGCTCGACCCCGCCGAGCGCGCCATGCTGGAAGCTGCCGTGGCCGATATCCAGGCCACGCTGGCAAGTCAGCCGACCGACGTCGCAAGCCCTGATCCCAATGCCCCGGCCGACGCGCTCGAAAGCGCGGCCGTGCGCCTGGAGGCCGACCACCCCGGCGTCGCGGGAGCCGTGCGCGCATTCGTCGACGCACTCGGCAAGGCCGGCATCTGACCGTCGGAATCAACTGATTTTCATGGGGTTTTTGGTCGCGCGGCGACGGGGATAGCCACGACTCTGGTATCATCGCGGTTTGCTCATCCTGCCCTTGCCATCGTGACCGCCAACACGCAAACCGAAGATACCCAGCCTTTCGACGAAGCCTTCAGCCGGGCTGTCGACCTCGGCAACCAGATTGCGGACGGCGACGATAAAGCCGACCTCTGGGACATCGCCGATGGCCTGCTGGCCGGTGCCGTGCAGTACTGGCTGTACACGCGCCAGCCCTGCGGCGATCCTCGCTGCGAAGACTGCCTGGCCATCGGCACTGCTGACGGCCGCATGGCCGAACTGCGGCGCCTCGTCGAACAGTTCTCGACCGAGAGCCAGTACTTCCACGCGCCCACGGACTCGAACGTCGGGCGGGCCTGAAGCATAAAGCCGACGCGTAACCGCGCGTTCCCGGCACGAATCGCGCGCGACGGGCGCGCCGCAACCCACGAGCATGACTCCCGGTCCTTCAGCCAGGAGCGGTTGTCGTGTCATGCCCCAAACCCGGTTTCTGCCTGCTCGCCGCGGCTGCGGCCGTCGCGTGGCAGTTCGCAACGCCCGCGCTCAGTGCGCAAGTGCTGCCCCAGCCTGCCGTCGATACAGCCGTGGCAAGCGCGGGGTCCGTCATTCCCGAGCCGGTGCGGGAACGCGCGCGGCCGACGACGCGCCTCGTCTACACCTGCGTGACGCCGGGGCTGGTCACGTTCGCCGACCGGCCCTGCGGTCCGGCTGCACGACAGCGCGAACTCAAGCTCGACCTGCCACAGCCGGCGGCGGCAGGCGAATCATCGACCATCGCCGAACCGACGGCTGCGGCCGCGCAGGCACGCCGGGATACAGCCGCAAAGGCGGATGTCGCTGCCGCGCGGGCCGCAGCTGATCGCACCGCAACCTGCCTGCGGCTGGAAGCTGCGCTCGACGAAGTCGATTCGCAGATGCGGGCGGGCTATCCGGCGCGCGAAGCCGGACGTCTCTGGGAAAGGTGGCGCGGCGCCAGGGCCAGCCTGCGCGAAGCCCGCTGCTGAACGCCGGGGCGAGGCGGCTGTGTAGAATCCGGGCGTCCCGCCGCACGGATCGAACCCATGACGACCTCGCCGACCACGCCCGCCCGCTGGCCGTTCGCCCTTTGCGCCACGCTCGCGTTGGCGACGACCGCAGGCTGCCAACGCAAGGAGCCCGCTGCGACGGAGGCTATCGCGCCAGCCACGCCTGCGGCGGTCCCGGTGCCGGCACCTGCCGTCACGGCGGCGGTCGAAGAAGTGCCTGAGGGCGTGCTGCGCGCCTACGTCTGGGAATGCGCGGACGGCCAGCGGCTCGTGATGCGCAACCTGTTCCGCGAACGAGCCATTGCGATCGACTTCCACGACGGCACCCGCCGCCTCGACCAGACGGTGAGTGCGTCAGGGGTACGCTATGCCGATGCCGTGGCGGTGTTCTGGACCAAGGGCTCCGCCGCCACGCTCGAGCGCCAGGGCGCGCCAGTCGTGACCTGCGAGGAACGACGCGCCGAATCCTTGCGCGAAGACGCGCGTGCACGGGGCGTGACCTTCCGCGCGCTCGGCAACGAACCCGGCTGGGTGCTCGAGGTCGGCCCCGGCACCCGGCTGAGCTGGACGACCAATTACGGCGAATTGCGCTACGACTTCGACCAGGCCCAGGCTGCCACGACCGACGGCGCGGTGACCTACGTCGCGCAGCAGGGCACGAATGCAATCAAGGCGACCTTGCGCAACGCGGCTTGCGTCGACGACGGCGGGATCGAGTTCGACCATGCCGCCACCGTCGAATTCGAAGGGCAGCAGTATCGTGGCTGTGGCAGTCGGCTGAACCCGAACTGACCTGCCGCGTCGAGGCGCTACTCGCCGGGCAGCGGGATGCGTTCAGGGTCGCCCGGCACGAGCGGCAAACCGGCGCTCGCGCCAGTCGCTCTTGGCCGCTTCGATGCGCTCGCGCGAACTGGAAACGAAATTCCATTCGATGTAGCGCGGCCCGTCGAGTGCCGCGCCGCCCGCGAGCATGACGCGCGAATCCTCGAGTGCGCGCAGGCTGACCGAGCCGGCGGACTGGGCCAGCACCACGAATTGCCCGGCGCCGAAACTCTCGCCCCCCAGTTCCACGCGTCCTGCGGCCACGTAGCAGCCGCGTTGCTCGTGCTCCGGCTCGATCTCGAGCACGGCCCCTGCCCGCAGTCGCGCATCCACGTACAGCGTCGGCGAGAACACCGCGACCGGTGAGCGCAGGCCGTAGGCGGTGCCCGCGATGACGGTGACCGTCGCGTCCGGGCGCTCGATGCGCGGCAGGCTCGCTGCCGGGTGATGGACGAACGATGGCTCGCGCTCCTCCTCCGCCTGCGGCAACGCCACCCACGTCTGGATGCCGTGCGCCCGCGTACGGCCGTCCGCGTCGCGGACCTCCGGCGGCGTGCGCTCGGAGTGCACGATCCCGCGTCCCGCCACCATCCAGTTCACGTCGCCCGGGCGAATCACCTGCTCGCTGCCGAGGCTGTCGCGGTGCATGAACGCGCCTTCGAACAGGTAGGTGACGGTCGCGAGGCCGATGTGCGGGTGGGGGCGCACGTTCACGCCCTGCCCCGCGCCGAATTCGGCCGGACCCATGTGGTCGAAGAAGATGAACGGACCCACCGTCTGCAGCCCACCCGCCGGCAGCGCGCGCCGCACGGAAAAATCACCGAGGTCGCGCGTGCGCGGCTCCAGCACGCGCTCGACGATGCGCGGCGCAGCGGTCACTTGAGCCCGAGCACCGCTTTGCCCTGGTTGAACGTCACGTCCACCGGGATGTTGCGGGCGGACAGTCGCGCCAGGTCGGCAGCCAGTTCGGGGCGGATGACGCCCAGGTCGTCCCCCAGCTTCTTGACGCCGGCGTAGTCGCCGTCGCCCTGCAGCTTGAGGATGAGCGCGGACAACTCGTCCATCGCCTTGCGCGTCTTGTCCATGTCGACGCGATAGCGGCCGTCCGCGTTGCGCGTGAAGGCGCCGCGGTCCGCGAAGAAGTTGAAACGCAGCATGTTGGCGCGGCCGTGGGCCGATGCGGCGCCGAAGCGCACGGAGCGGAAGATGCCCGTCATGAAGGTGACGTAGTAATCCTCGAGCGATCCGCTGACCTCGCCTTTCTCGTGCAGCCTGGTGATCATGTAGAGACCGAGGATGTCGGCCTTGCCTTCCTCGAGCCCGCTGCCGAGTTCCTTGAGTGCGTCGCGCACCGTGCCCTTGCCGTCCAGCGTGTTCTTGATGCCGAGCCCGTGCGCGACCTCGTGGAACATCGTGGTGCCGAAGAACGCGTCGAACGTCACGTGCTTGCGCTGTTCCGGCACGATGAGCTCGTCCGCGATCGGCACCATGATCGCGTCGAACTTGGCGCGCATCGCGTTCTTGAGCTGCAGGCGGCGCGTGCCTTTCTCGAGCTGCACCTGCTCGTCGTTCGGCAGGTTGATGGCGATCGTCTTCGAGCCCGAATTGCTGTCGCCCGCGTAATACAGCACGTCGTAGGCGTTGAGATCGGAGTCGGTGCCCGGCTGTTCGGCCTTGTAGGCATCCGGGACCGGCAGGCCGCGTTGCAGTTCGGGCAGCATCGCCGCATAGCGTGCGAGGCGCTTGCTCCACTCCATGTCCTTGACGAGCACGTACGCTTCGTACGCAGCCTTGTAGCCGAAGAGCTGGTCCTCGTAGGTTTCGATGGGGCCGATGACCAGGTCGATGCGATTGTCCTTCATGTCGAGCCAGGCCCGGTCGCTGTCGCGGTACTGGTCCGTGCGCAGGGCCTTGGCGCGCAACTCGAGGTAGCGCCGCAGCCCCGGATCGGTCGCGAGTGCCGCAGCCTGGTCCAGCAGGACGGCGGCCCGTTCCACTTCCGGCTGGTACTCGACGTGGTAGGGCACGGTACGCAGCGCGCCCTTGGCGTCGCGTCGCAACACCGTGTACTCGCTGCGCGAACCGGGCAGGTTGGCCCGCTCGAACTCTTCCTTGGTCATGTCGTGCGGATAGAACTGGGCGCCCGCGGGCTTCGCACCGGCGCCAGGCACGAACGGCGCGTTGTCGGCGAGACGGTCCCACGGGCCGTAGTTCATTTTCGCGAAACGCTGCGCGTCCGCGTCGCCGGCCAGGCTCTTGAGCAGCGCGTCACGGTCGCCATAGGCCTGCTTCCAGAAGAGGCCATCCATGACGTCCGCAGCGTCGATGAACAGCCCCAGCATGCGGCGCTCGTTCTCCGTGAGCCACGCGAGATCGGACTGCAGCGTAAAGGGGGCGTAGATCCCGGGGCGTGCCGGCACGACCGCAGGGGTCGCCTGGGCTGCCGGCTGCGCGGGAGCCGCAGCGGCGCCTGCCGCACCCGTTACCGCCAGGGTCATGGCCGCGATGCTGGTCAGTACCGCTCGTCGAATGATCGTCACAGTAGTCTCCTGGTCTTCATTTGCGCCCGAACAGCGCCTCGAGTTCGGCCTTGGCCTGGTCCGCGGCACTGACGGCCGCGGCTTTGTAGGCCCCCGGCGTCGGCCGGAAATAATCGCAGAAATTCGCCGCCTGCTTGTCCTTGACCTCTTCCGCGATGGTCTCGCGACAATGCTTCGCCTTGCTGGTGTCGTAGAACTCGCACATGCGGCACGCATGCAGCTCCGCCCGGCAGGCGCGACATTCTTCGAGGCGCCGCAGCGGCAGCGAATAGTCGGCCAGCGAGACGCCGCATTTCCAGCAGCGCAATCCGTGATCCATGCGAGGGCTCAGGACCGAGCCGCGGGCGACGGCGCGGACGACTGCGGGGGCGTGACCGCGACCCGCTTGAGCCGCATCGCGGCGCTCGTCGGCGGCTCTTGCCCGGTGCGGAACTGGAACTCGACGCGCAACTCGTCCGGACCCACCACCTCGATGCGCTCACCGTTCGCGTGGTGGTCCTTTTGCGGGTCGAGGCCCGTGCCGCCCACGAACTCCATGCGGATGTCGCGCGGGGTCGATGCGTCGGCCAGGCGATAGGCCGGCTGGTTGCCCATCGCACAGAAGTGATTCGCCTGCAGCCGGTCGTGGGCCAGCGAGAAAACGGTGATCATTTCGTGCGACGTGCCCCCGAACTGGCGCTCGATGATGGCGCGGCCATTCGACGTCACCTCGAACTCGATCGAAGCAGCGCCGGTCGCAGGAGCTTCCATGGTGCCCTCCCAGCGGCCCGCGAGCGCCTTGAGCTGGTCGAAGGCGGCGATGTCCAGCGTCTGCGCTGCAGGATCGGCCTGCGCGGCGGAACTGGCGGCGAACAGCACCGCGCACAGCACGGACGAGGATACGGAACGCAGGAACGAAGCTACGCTCATGACGAACTCCTGGGGTGACCGCGCCCTAGCTACGCTCCCGCTGGAACCTTGTCAATCAGCCCGGGTCGTTTAGGCTTGGACACCCTTCAGTGGAAGCCACGATGTCCATTCGTCCCGTCCTTCGCATGGGCCACCCGGTGCTGCAGCAGGTGGCCGCGCCCGTCGAGCAGTTCGGTACGGCGTCGTTGCGCGCCCTGGTCGCCGACATGGACGACACGATGCGTGCCCGCAATGGCGCCGGCATCGCGGCGCCGCAGATCGGCGTCTCGTTGCGCGTCGTGATCTTCGAGGTCACCCACAACCCGCGTTACCCGCAGGCCGAGCCGGTGCCCTACACGGTCCTGATCAACCCCGTGCTCGAACCCCTGGGTACCGAGCGTGAAGAGGCCTGGGAAGGATGCCTCTCGGTGCCTGGCATGCGGGGCGTCGTTGCGCGCCACGCGCGCCTGCGTTATCGCGGCTTCGATGTCGAGGGCAACGCGATCGACCGGGAGGTGACCGGCTTCCACGCGCGCGTCGTGCAGCACGAGGTCGATCACCTGGACGGCATCCTGTATCCGATGCGCGTCACCGACATGCGGCTGTTCGGATTCGAGGAAGAACTCTTCCCCGACCGCAGCGTGTTGCCGCCCGACTGACACGGCTGGCCGCAATCACGGCTGCATTTGGCGCAGCCGATTGCGCAACTCCCGTATTCAAAGGACACGGATCGCGGTCGATGCTTGGGGCGTGACGCAAGGGATACGACCCATGACCCGCGACCTCGATCGACACCAGATAGAACGACTGCGCATGACGATGCGCGAGCGGCAAACCGCACTGCGCGAAGAAATCCGCCAGGCGCTGCTCAAGAGCGACTCGGAGCACTACCTGCAGATTGCGGATTCGGTGCGCGACCTCGAGGATGAGTCCTTCGCCGACCTCATCGTGGACGTGGGCCTGGCCGAGATCGATCGCGACCTCGAGGAGCTGCGCGCGATCGAGGCCGCGCTGCTGCGCGTCGCCGACGGCAGCTACGGCAGCTGCGAGGTGTGCGAGAAACCCATCGACGGCAAGCGCCTCGAGATCACGCCACATGCCCTGCGTTGCATCGATTGCCAGACGATCTTCGAGCGCACGCACTTCCAGAAGACGGGCCACACGCTCTGACTGTTCAGCCCTCGCGCCACGCGGCGTCGTAGTTCTGCCCGTACTGCATGATCCGCTCGAGCACGGCGTCGTAGCCCACCCCGGATGACAGCGCCGACGTGGCGAAATCCTCGATCTGCGCCAGGTTCGGATTGGCGTTTGCCTCCAGCACGTAGACGCCGCCGTCCGGCTTGAGCCGCAGGTCGATGCGCGCATAGCCGCTCAGCGACAGCGCGCGATAGATGCGCTTCACCAGCGCGGACAGCCGCAACGCGAGGCCGGGCGGCAGATCGCGCGCCGGTCCCGTGCCGATGCCATGGCGCTGCTGGTATTTGCGGTCCCACTTCACCTTGCGCGTGGCGATCGACATCACGTCCGGCAGCGTGCCGAAATTGAGTTCCCAGACCGGGAACGTGGTGAGACGGTCGTTGCCCATCACGCCGATGTAGAGCTCGCGGCCCTCGATGTATTCCTCGACGAGGGCGTCCGAATTGGTCTGCTCGTGGATGAACTCCACGCGCTCGCGCAACTTCTGCGCGTCGTAGATGATCGAGGCCTGCGAGATGCCGAGCGACGCGTCCTCGGTCGCCGACTTCACGAACAGGGGAAACTTGAGCTTGCGCGGCTCGATGTAGCGGCGCTTGCGCGGCAGCAGCGCGTAACGCGCCGTGGCGATGCGGTGATAGGCCAGGATCTGCTTCGAGAGCACCTTGTCGCGCGAAATCATCATGCCGCGCGGGTTGCAGCCCGTGTAGGGCAGCCGCATCAGCTCGAGAAACGCGACGACGTACTGGTCGTAGGTGACGATGCCCTGGAACTCCTCGAGCAGGTTGAACGCGACGTCTGGCTTCCATTCCATGATCGTGGAGCGCAGCTCGGCCAGGTTGTCGCCCATGCCGAGCACCTTCACTTCGTGGCCGATCGCCCGCAGCGAGGACGTCACGTCGTACTCGGTGCGCCACTCGTCGATCTGCTGGGCGGAGTAGCCCGCGGTGGAGTCCGGCGGCACCAGCGTCTCATGCACGAGGACGAGCACACGCAGCGGCTTCTTTGTCATAGGGCGTAGTTCTCGCGGTCGCGCAGCAGCATGTCGAGCATGATGCGCTCGAGCATGACCAGCACCTCGCGCTTGGTGTCGCGCTGGTTGTGGCTGAGCCTCAGGTTCATGCGCCGTGCGCGCTGGATTGCAATCTTGAGGACATGCTGCACCAGGTAGGGATGCATTCTCGCACGGCGGATCATCAGTCGCTCGACCTGCGGTTGCACCTTGCGCAAAAAGCGGCCGGCGTGCAGCCCGTCCGGATTGTCCTCGGCCGAGCTGAAGACGCGCAGCAGGCGCCGGTCGTAAGTGCGTGCCGCGTCGAGCTCGTAGCGACGCTGCTTGCGCCGATAGTGATCGCGCAACGTGCGCGTGTTCTCGGCGAGCGGTTCGATGACGTCGCGGCTCAGGCGCAATGCGCGCCGCCCCTCGAGGTCGCGCATCGTCGCGTCGACGTACTCGAGCTTGCGCAGCGCAGGCCAGCCGGCGTACTGGCTGCGCCAGCGCGAGGCGCGCGGCAGCCAGACGGCGAAGGTTTCGGCGAAGTCCTCGGTGGGGTGGCTCTGTGCGTACCAGTGACCGAGATGCAGCACGAATCGCCGGCTGGCGGGCCGCGGGTAATAGCGGGACGGGTAACGTCGCGAGGCCTTGCCGAACACGTCGCGCCATGACTTCCGCCGGCGCAACTGGAACGCGGTGTCGATTGCATGCCCGGTCTCGTGCCGCAGGATGCGCATCAGCCACTTGTCGTTGCCGCCCTCCACCTCGTGCATGAAGCGGCGCTCGAGTCGTTGCAACCGGGGATGCGCCAGGTAGAAAGGGATCGCGATGCCAGGAATGCCGTCCGGCGAAAACCATTCCTCGGAGAGCCAGACATGCGGCCGGAAGCGGATGTCCTTGCGGCGCAGTTCTTCGTACAGACGCTGCACGGCGTCTTCCAGCCCCGCGCTCGCGAGCGAAAGCCGCAGGTCGCAGAACCGCAGGTCGAGCAGCGCCTCGTCGTCGAGACGCGTCCACGCGGGTTCGCGACGGCGCGGCCGCCGCGGCTTCATGCGCCGACTCCTGCGCCCACCTCGCGTGCCACGCTGCGCGAGCAGGCAACCTCGATCTGGTCACGCCCCGCCAGCCGCACCCCTGCCGCAACCGGCAGCGCGTCGAACCCATGCAACGCGCCGTAGAGTGTTCCAGTGATGGCCGCGAGCGGCGAGCCGTCCTCGACGCCGACACGGCGCGCCTCGACGATTGCCGCGGTGAAGTCGGGTGCCGCGTGGACGATGCGACGCGCGTGCGCGAGGACACGCAATACCTCGGGCAGTGCGCTGGCCTTGCCCGCCGCAGTCACGGTGCAGGCGCTGCGGACGTCCTTGCGCAACGGCTTGTTGCCGAAGCATCCGGCGGCGGGTTCAGGCACGTCCTGCAGGACGGCCGACGCCGCCTGCCCCCGCAGCGCACCGGCGAGCGTCGCCGCATAGAGACGGCAGGCGTCGAGGACCAGGGGTGACTGATGCGTGGTGCGCGAACACTCTGCCGCAAGCGCGATGGCGCCTGCCACGTCGCTGCCTGCATGGAGCACGGCGGCGAGCACCCGCGGCAGGCTATTTGCCGACACATCCTTCGGATCGTGCGAGCCCGCCATGGGCTGGCCGCGCCAGCGGTACGTTGCCAGCGCCTTCGCGATGTCGGCCGAGGCCGTGGTTTCTCCGGGCTCGCCCCTGGCGTCACAGTAGCCGTCCTTGAGCCAGCGCCAGTAGCGCTCCATCTGGTCACGAGCATCACAACGGTTGCAGGTGGCCAGGCTCTCCGCCAGGCACAGTGTGAGCGCGGTGTGCTGCGTCCAGGCCAGCGGGGCCTGGGTGTCTGCCGGGTCCGAATGGCTGAGCGCGTCGCCGAGGGCCAGGCCGTGCCACGCGCCCCGCATGCGTTGCTGCAACAGCAGTGCTGCCCCGGCACCCTCCTCGATTGCCTGGGCGCCGGCCGCCTGGGTGCGACGCGCACGTCCGGCGACCGGTCCCGTGAGTCGCAGCGGTTGCCACGACCGCACGAACGCCGCCTGCTCGGGCGTTTCGGGCACGTTCCGCCACGAGCGCGACTGCACGCACTGTGGCCAGAGGTCCGCGAGTTCTGCGAGCGCCGCCTCGCCGCCCACCGCATTGCGCTCCGCGAGCCAGCAACCCGCTGCCATCGCGCTGCGCCCGATGCCCGCCCGGCAATGCAGGTAGACGCAATGGCCCGTGTCGAGCGCGCCGTCGATCATCGCCACGATTCGACCCATGGTCTCGCGGTCGGCCGGCACGCCGTGGTCGATGATCGGCTCGCGCAGGTATTCGACGCGACGCCCCGTGGGCGTCTCGAACGGCAGCAGCATCTCGTAGCCCGACATCTCCCGCGGTTCTGTCAGGTCGATGAAGCAAGTGACGCCGGCCTCGAGGAAACGGCGCAGGCGCTCCATCGATTGCGCGCGCGAACGCGAACCGGGGTGTTCGCCCACCAGCAGTCGACCGGGCACGACCCAATAGGATGCGTCGATGGGCCGCGGCAGGGTCCAGTCGGGCGCGTTGGCGGGGTCGGACGACGACGGCGGTGCCATGGGCGCCATGATAAGGCAACGGGGTGCGACTGCCGGTACGGCTGTGAGAGACTGCGGCAAAATTCCAGGGGAGAGACTCAGTGCTGAAGCAGCTGGCAGCCCGCAAGTCGGTCGCTGCGATCAATCGTGAGATCGAGAACGGACCCAAGCTGAACCGCATCCTGAACCGGCAGGCCCTGACGTCGGTGGGCCTCGGCTCGATGATCGGCAGCGGCATTTTCGTGCTGACCGGCACCGTCGCAGCGCAGCATACCGGCCCGGCAGTCACCCTGGCCTTCCTCGTGGCGGCCATCGGCTGCGGCCTGGCGGCGCTCTGCTACGCCGAGCTGGCCTCCATGATCCCCATCTCGGGCAGCGCCTACAGCTATACCTACGCCACGCTCGGCGAGGGCGTCGCCTGGTTCGTCGGCTGGAACCTGGCCCTGGAATACGTCATGTCGGGCGCGGCGGTCGCGGTCGGGTGGTCCGGGTACGTGGTCAACCTGCTCGCCGAGTTTGGCGTGCACCTGCCTGCAGCGCTCACCAACGCGCCGCTCGGCAAGGGCCCTGACCATCACCTGGTAGCGACGGGGGCACTCGTTAACGTGCCGGCCGTGCTCATCGTCGCACTGCTGACGTGGGTCTGCTACGTCGGCGTGAAGCAGTCGACGCGCGTCAACAACGTGATGGTCATCATCAAGATCCTGATCATCGTGCTGTTCATCGCCGTGGGCATCAAGTACATCTCGCCGCAGCTCTGGACTCCGTACCTGCCGCAGAACGCAGGCACTTTCGGCCACTTCGGCATGAGCGGCGTGTTGCAGGGCGCCGCGATCATCTTCTTTGCCTACATCGGCTTCGACCAGGCCGCGACGACCGCGCAGGAAGCCCGCAATCCGCAGCGCGACGTGCCCTGGGGCATCATCGCCGCGCTGCTCATTTCCACGACGCTGTACGTCCTGATGTCGGCCGTGATGACCGGCATGGTCTCCTACACCGAGCTGAACGTCGCGGCCCCCGTCGCCGTGGCGCTCGACGCGCACCCCGAGCTCAAATGGCTGGGCCTGCCGGTGAAGATCGGCGCCATCGTCGGCCTCACGTCGGTGATCCTGATGTCGCTGCTGGGCCAGCCGCGCATCTTCATGGCGATGTCGCGCGACGGCCTGCTGCCGCCGGCCATGCAGAAGGTGCACCCGAAGTACCGCACGCCGCACGTGGCCACCATCGTGACCGGCGTCGTCGCGGCGTTTTTCGCGGGCGTGTTCCCGCTCGACGTGCTGGGCGAACTGATCTCGATCGGCATCCTGCTCGCCTTCACGGCGGTGTGCGCGGGCGTGCTCGTCCTGCGTCGCACGCAGCCGGACACGCCGCGTCCGTTCCGCGTGCCGTTTGCAGGCTTCACAGCGATTGCAGGCGTGGTCGTGTGCCTGGCGATGACGCTGGCCCTGCCGCATGACACGTGGATCCGGCTGGCAATCTGGACGGGCATCGGCTTCGCCATCTACTTCTTCTACGGCTACCGCCACTCCCGGATCCGCGAGCAGCAGGCCTGACCTGTCGCCGATCGGCCAGCCAGAGCCGATCAGGGATGGGGCCGGTCAGGGCGTTCGATCCGGAGTGTCCTGTCGCGCTTGGAAAGGCAGACACGCGCGCGCCAGGACACTCCGGATCGAACGCCTGACGTCACGCGCCTGAGCATTTTCCGGCGCGCCGGAAAATGGCACGGCGCACGCTGCGTCGAGGATGCGCCCATGGATGGCGCCGCGGAAATCCCGCCGTGCATCGCAGACAGTGCGCGCGGGCTTTAGCCGCGGACTCGGTCGGCACCTCGGCCCGACTCGTGCGCCGTGCGACGTTTTCGGCGCGCCGAAAACGAGCTCAGGCGCGGCGTATCCAGCGTGCGATTCGGGGCCTTTTCCCGAGCGCGTGTCTGCCTTTCCAAGCTCGGGAAAAGGCCCCGAATCGCACGCCTGCACTGACCGGCGTGTTTGCCTTTCCAAGCTCGGGAAAGCCATCGCAGTCGGCGCGCACGGGCGACCTACTCCTCCCACGGCTCCCGCAGCACGCCGTCACCTGCGGCCGCAGCGGACTGCAGCGCTGCCAACGCCGCCGCACGCCGCGCCTCGAGCCCGGCGAAATCGAACGCCTTCGGATCGGCAAGATGCGACGTCGCGACGTTGCCCAGGGACGAGAAGATCGTCTCCGTGCGTCCCGGATGCTCGCGCTCCCAGTCGGCGAGCATCCTGCGCACGGTGACACGCTGCAGCTGGTCCTGCGAACCACACAGCGTGCAGGGAATGATTGGAAACTGCCGCGCCCGCGCATAACGCTCGATCTCGCTCGCCGGCACATACGCGAGGGGCCGGATCACGATGTGACGCGCGTCCTCGGAGAGCAGCTTGGGTGGCATCGTCTTGAGCTTGCCGCCGAAGAACAGGTTCAGGAACAACGTCTCGACGATGTCGTCGCGATGATGGCCGAGCGCGATCTTGGTGATGCCGTTTTCAGCCGCGTAGCGATACAGGGCGCCGCGCCGCAACCGCGAGCAAAGACCACACATCGTGCGGCCCTCTGGAATCACGCGCTTGACGACGCGGTAAGTGTCCTGCTCGATGACGTGGAACGGCACCCCGAGCGCCGTCAGGTACTCGGGCAACACGTGTTCCGGGAAGCCCGGTTGCTTCTGGTCCAGGTTCACCGCGATCAAGTCGAACCGCACGGGCGCGCTGCGTTGCAGCGAAAGCAGCACGTCGAGCAGCGTGTACGAGTCCTTGCCGCCCGACAGGCAGACCATCACGCGGTCGCCTTCCCCGATCATGCGGAAGTCGTCGATCGCCTTGCCGACGAGACCGCGGAGCCGGGCCTGCAGGCGCTTGAAAGTGTTCGATGCGTGCAGGGCGGGCGCCGTCGCAACGGGACCAGCCGCCGTGCCCGCGGTTTCAGCCCCTTCGGGGCCCAAATGCTTGTGCCGGTTCACGGTTTCACCGCCGGCCGGACCCGTATTCTGTCAACTGCAAGACCGGCCCAACCATGGAAGGCGCTCGCGCCAGCGCTACTGCGATGCAAACCATTCAATACACCTCGGGTCCACGCGGCATGGTATCGCACGCCACCGCCGCGCTGCGCGCTGGACTCCCGGCGGCATGAAGCCCAAGGCAAAAAAAGCGGCGCCGACCCCGCGCGCGCCGGTGGCCGCACAGACTGCCGGGCAGCGCCTGCGCCAGCGTTGGCGCGAGGCCTGGGATGTCATGCCGCTGGCGGGCCAGCTCCGGCTCGCGATCCTCGCGGCGGTCACGCTGACGATCCTGGTCGCCCAACTGTTGGTGGCGACCTTTGAAATCGCTGCGAATTACGTCGAATCGCGCAACCGTGCAGCCGAGGTCGCGGCCGCGATCCTCCAGCACGAGGACGGCCGGGGCAACCGCGACGTTCTCGCCGGGGTGCAGTCCCAACCCAGCGTCATCGCAGCCACGCTCGAGCAGCCCGCAGGCGAGGTGCTGTGGACGTTCGACCGGAATGCGCCCGACCTCGGGGCCGTCGTCGCCTATGGACGCGCGCCGCCGCTGACCGAGACCCGGGCCGCCTGGTACCAGCAGAACCGGCTCGACGCGGGCCTGCACCAGGCACTGACGTACGTCACTCGCTCGGCCCCGCTCTCCGCCAACGTTCCGGCCGAGCTGAGCCTGCTCATTGCCACGCCGTCGTCATGGCGCGTGGCGCAGCGACACCTGCTGCAGACGCCCTTCATCCTGGCGTTCGGCTGGGTACTTGCCCTGCTCGTGGCCCGCCGGCTCACGCACCACGTGGCCGAACCGCTCGAGCAGCTGGTGGAGACGACGCGGCCCGAGGAGCGGTACAAGCCGGTCCAGGCGGCCGACGGGCGGCGCGGCAACGAGTTCACCCGGCTCGCGGACAACTTCCATGCGCTGACCCACAAGCTCACTGAAAACGAGCGCGAGATGCGCAACGTGCGACTCGCCGCGCGGAAACAGATCCTGGAACACACGCACGACCTGCAGCTGCAGCTGCAGCGGGCGGAGAGCGTGATGCGGTCGAAGGACCAGTTCCTGGCCAACATGAGTCACGAAATCCGCACGCCGATGAACGGCGTGCTCGGCATGGCCGAGCTGCTGGCGGGCACCACGCTCGACAAGCGCCAGCGGCGCTTCGTCGATTCGATGCGCGAGGCGGCCGGCACGATGATGCAGATCATCAACGACATCCTCGACGACTCGAAGATCGAGGCGGGCAAGATGGACCTGGTGTGCGAGCCGTTCGAGGTCCGCGACCTCGTCGAGCAGGCCGCGCAGCTGTATTCCGGACGCGCCGAAACCAAGAAGCTGGAGTTGAGCTGCCAGGTGGAACCGGGCGTGCCCAAGGTCGTGATCGGCGATGCGCTGCGCCTGCGCCAGGTGCTGGGCAACCTGCTTTCCAACGCGGTCAAGTACACCGACAACGGCGAGATCCAGGTGCGGGTCGGCATCGACGACCTCGAGCACGGGAGCAAGTGCCGGCTGCACTTCCGCGTCTCGGACACCGGCCCCGGCATCGCTCCGAGCCATCATGCGACGGTCTTCGAGGCCTTCACCCAACTCGAGAACGCGAGCCGGGTCGGCGGGACGGGACTCGGCCTGTCGATCGCGACCGGCCTCGTGCGCCTGCTGGGCGGCGAGCGCATCGAACTGCACAGCCAGGTCGGACATGGCAGCGCGTTCTCGTTTGAGCTGCCGTTCGAGATTGCCGAGTCGGCGCCCGTGGCGGACGGCACGGAATTCAAGGGGCTGCGTGCGCTCATCGTGGACGACGTGGCGACGAGCTACATGGCGCTGCAAGAGGTGCTCGCCAGCTGGGGCGTCGAGGTCACGGTAGTCACGAGCGGACGCGCGCTCGACAACGTCGTCAGCAGCGCGGCGCGGCTCGGCCATCCCTTCGACGTGGTCCTGCTCGATCATGCGCTGCCCGATGCGACGGCCGAAGACCTGCTGCGGTCGATCCGGCTCGACTCGACAGCGCCTGATACGTACGTGGCGCTGTTGAGCGCATTCGATTTCGAGCCCCGGCAGGTCGGCGCTCGTGCGGTGCGGCCTGACGTCTGCATTGCGAAACCCGTGCGGCAGCAGCAGTTGCGCAATCTGCTGCGGACGGTGCGCGCGGCACGCGATGGAACCGACGAAGCCGCGGACTTGTCCGAGGCGTCCCCCACGCCCGCGGGCCAGCCGTTGGCGGGCCTGGGACTCAACGTCCTCGTCGCCGATGACAACGCGATCAACCGCGGCGTGGCGAGCGCGATGCTCGAACAGCTTGCGTGCAACGTCGTCATCGCGGAAGACGGGCGCGCGGCGGTCGAGCACGCGCGCACCGGCCACATCGACGTCATCCTGATGGACTGCCAGATGCCCGTCATGGATGGCTATGCGGCCACCACCGAGATCCGGCGCGAGGAAAGCGCGCGCGGCAGGCCCGCGACGACGATCGTCGCGCTGACAGCCAATGCACTGACACGCGACCGCGAACGTTGCCTGGCTGTCGGCATGGATGCCTTCCTGGCCAAGCCCTTCACGCAGGCCCAGCTGGCGCGGATGCTGCGTCCGATTGCCGAAGCTCGCGGCACCCTGCTGCCGTTCAATCCTGCCGCGCAGGGCGAGCCAGTCGTTCCTGCGGCAGCACGCCAGGAAGCGTCCAGCGCCGCTGCTGCCGCGGCCGACGCCACCGACCTGACCGCGACGGCGACCCTGGATCTGCTCGACACCGGTTTCTTCGAAGCGGTTCCGGCACCCGGTGTGCCGATCCTCGACCTCGAGCAGGTCAAGGCGATTCGTGGTCTCGGTCGGCCGCTGATTTTCGAGCGCCTGTGCGACATGCTGTACGCGTCCGCACCGGAAGCGCTGCGCAGGGTCCGCGCGGCGCTCGACGCGGGCGAACTCGAAGCGGCCGGTACGGCCGCGCACTCGTTGAAGTCCGCCGTCAACAATCTCGGTGGCCGACGGCTCGCCGAGTTGCTCGACGTGCTCGAGAATACGATCCTGGAGCAGGCCGACCTCGAGGCCGCGCGTCGCGCCGCCTCCGGCCTCGACCAAGCCTACACGCAGCTCGAAAAGGCCCTGCGCGGCCAGGCCGAGCGCACCACCGGAACCTCACCCGCATGACCCTGACCGACCTCAACCGCGACGGAGATGGCGCGCGCATGGATCCGACCCGCATCACCACGATCCTGATCGCGGACGACGATCCCGCACACCTGTTGCTCGCCGAGGCTGCCCTCGGTGGCGCCGGGTTCGTGGTGCACACCGCGAACGACGGTGAAGAAGCAGTCCGCCAGTTCGAGCTGACCCGGCCCGACTGCGTGGTTCTCGACGTGAACATGCCGAAGATGTCGGGCATCCAGGTCTGCCAGGCGATCCGTCAGCGTGACGACGGCCGGCGGCTGCCGATACTGATGCTGACGGGACGCAACGACATCGTCTCGATCAGCGAAGCCTTCGCCGCCGGGGCGAGCGATTTCGCCCAGAAGGGCATGAACCCGCGCCTGCTGGTCGAGCGCGTGCGCTTCCTGCTGCGCGACCGCGCCATGCAGGACGACCTGTGGTCGAGCCGCGCCAAGCTGCTGCTGGCGCAACGCATCGCGCGCGTCGGCCACTGGGAACTGACCCTCGACGGCAGGACGCTGGACATGTCGCCCATCGTCGGCGAGATGCTCGAGCGCACTGCGCAGCCGCTGGAACGCTACGAGTCGTTCGTCAGGATGCTGGATCCCGCCGAGCAGGTCCTGGCGCGGCAGGCCTTTCTCGCCTGCGCCACCGAAGGTGAACGGTTCAGTTTCGAACACAGCGTCAAGACCGCGACGGGCAAGGATCTCTACATCCACCAGGAGGCGGAACTGATCCAGGCCGCCGGGTCGGCGCACGCGCGCACGGTCCTCGTCACGCTGCAGGACCTGACCCGCTTGCGGCGAGCCGAAGACGCCGTGCGCACGCTGTCCAGTTTCGACAGCGCCACGGGCCTGCCCAACCGACTCTTTCTGCTCGAGCAACTGGCGCTCGCGCTCAAGAATCGCGAACCTGCGGCCACCTCGTGCGTCGCAGCGTTCCGTGTGCACGGACTCGAACGCATCGTGCAGGCACACGGCTCCGACCTCGCCAGTAAAGTGCTGTCCGAAGTGGCCCGGCAGATCGGCGAGCACATGGCCGCGGCCAGCGCCGAGGGCACGCTGCACCTGCATGCCCGCGCCGCTGCCGTGTGTCGCACGTCCGAGGACGTGCTCACCCTGCTGGTCCAGAACCGCGAGCCGGTCGAGAACCTGCAGGAGCTCATCGGTTCCGTGCTGGCGCGCGTGAGCGGCCAGCCCACCAGTCTGGGTACCGAGTACCTGCCGGCCGTGAGCGCGGGCCTGGCGCTGGCCGACGCCAGCACGGCAGACGCCGAGCAGTGGTTGACCAACGCGCACACCGCCTCCGCGCAGGCGCACGAACCCCGCTCCTGCGAACTCTTCTCGCCGGTGCCGCTCGCGCGTTCACGCAGGCGACTGGCGATCGAGTCGGCGTTGCGGCGCGCGGTCGACGGTGGCGAACTGCACCTGATGTACCAGCCGCGGGTCGCAAGCGGCACGCTCGACATCACGGGCGTCGAATGCCTGCTGCGCTGGGAACATCCGCAACTCGGATCGGTCGGGCCCGACGAATTCCTGCCGATCGCCGAGGAAACCGGGCTCATCGAATCGATCGGCGAGTGGGTGCTCGACGAGGCCTGCCGTCAGCTCGCAGCCTGGCGCACCCGCTTCGAGGACGATTTCTTCGTCTCGGTCAATGTCGCCGCGCGCCAGGTGCGTCACCCGCAGTTCGCGGACCGCATCAAGGCGGCACTCGACAAGCATCGGCTGCCTGCGGAGGCACTCGAGATCGAGATCACGGAGACGAGCATCGTGCATGCACCGCCGGCGGCGCGACGCATGCTCGAGGCGCTGCGGCGCAGTGGCGTGCGCGTCTCGATGGATAACTTCGGCACCGGCTCTTCGTCGCTCGGCCAGATCCGTCGCCTGCCGTTCGACTGCGTGAAGCTGGACCGGTCACTGATGGCCGACCTGTACACCGACGTCGGTGCGCAGGGAGTGACGGCGGCAGTCGTGGCGATGGCCAAGGCGCTGCGGATCCGGTCGGTGGCCGAGGGCATCGAAGACGCCGAGTCGCTGGAGATGGTGTCCTGGCTGGGCTGCGACGAAATCCAGGGTCACTACGTCTCGCCGCCGCTCAAGGCGCGCGATTTCGCCGACTGGATGGATGCTGGCGGCGCGGTCGTGCTGGCGCGACGCAGGGCCTCGGCGATCGCCGTCGAACTCGAAGCCTCGAAGATCGCCACGGGTCCCGGGCTCGGCATCGACGACCTGCCCTGAGCAGTGCGCGAACCGGTCTAGCCCCGTTCGCGGGCGCGGGCCACTCCAGCTGCCACACTCTCGGCGGCTTCCGCCGCGGTCTCGAGGTACTTCGCCTCGGCGTAGCGCAGCCACGGCGCCGCCGACAGCGTGCGGCCCGTCGCGTCCTTGATGAGCTCCTGGGCGCCGCAACTGGCGCCGCGGCCGTGCACGTTCTGGCGCAGCCACTCGAACAAACCACCGAAGCGGCCGCTCGCGATCTCCGCGTCGAAGTGCTCGCTCTGCGTGCGCAGCGTCTCGTGCAACTGCGCCGCGATGAACGAACCCAGCGCGTACGACGGGAAATAGCCGAACTGCCCGAGCGCCCAGTGCGGGTCCTGCAGGCAGCCGTCAGTATCGCTGGCCGGGCGCAGGCCGAGCCTGCGATCGAATCCTGAACGCCACGCCTCGGGCAGGTCCTTGACGGGCATCGTGCCCTCGAAGATCTGCTTCTCCAGGTCGTAGCGCAGCATGATGTGCACGGGATAGGTCAGTTCGTCCGCGTCGGCACGGATCGGACTGCGTCGCACGCGCGTGAGCGTCTGGTACAGGTTCTCGACCTCCCACTCCGGCCCGTTGCAACCGTAGTGCTTGTCGAGCAGCGGGCGCAGCCAGGCCAGGAACGGCCGGCTGCGGCCGATGATCATCTCCAGCAGCAGCGACTGGCTTTCCTCGAGCGCCATGCCGCGATCGCGGCCCACGGGCTGGTCGCGCCATTCGGCCGGCAGGCCCAGGTCGTACATTGCCTGGCCGACTTCGTGCAGCACGCCCATGAGCGCCGTGAAGGGCTCGTTGACGTCGTAGCGTGTCGCGATGCGCACGTCGCCCCACACGCCCTCGGTGAACGCGCGGCTGCTTTCGTCGAGGCGGCCCCGGTCGAAGGGGAAACCGATGACGCGCATGACTTCATGCGCGAGGTTGCGCTGCTTGGACACGCTGACCTTGCCCGTGATCGGCAGCGGCGGCCGCTCGGCCTGCAACTCGATGGCGTCGCGGATCAGGTTGGGCAGGCGCCGGATCACGACCTTGAACAACTGGTCGATGTCGGCGCTCAGGAAGCCCGGGCTGAAGCCGTCGATCAGGGCGTCGTACGGAGCGAGCCCCAGGGCCTTCGACAGCACCTGGGCCTTGTCGCGCGTCAACGCGACCACTTCCTCGAGGTGCGGCGCGAAGAGCGAGAAATTGTCGTTCTGGCGGGCCTCGAGCCACCGCACCTCCGCCAGCGAGGTCGCGCGCGCGAGCCGGGTCACCAGCGAGAGGGGCGTGGCGATCGCGTGATCGCGCTCGCGGCGCATTTCACGCAGGTTGGCCAGCTGCCAGTCCTCGAGCTGCGCCTGGTTGGCCTGGGCGCGGTCGATGAGCCGCGAGACCTTGGGCGACGTGAGCAGTGCATGGCACTCCTCGTCGAGCGCCGCGAGCTGCTCACCGCGCACGTCGGCACTGCCGCGCGGCATCATCACGGCGGAATCCCACCGCAGCAGGCTCGCCGCGCCCTGGAAGGCGTGGAGACGGCGGAATTCCTGCTCTAACTGCTGATAAGGACTCTGTGCCATGGCCGGTCGCGGACGGGAAGCCGCTCCCTCGCGGGGTGCGAAAGGGCCGCGTCGTGCGCGTGAATGGGACCCGGGATCGGTCGCGAATTGTAGCAAGCCGCGGCCACGGCCGTCGGCCAGGCCGCCCACCCGGGCAATTAACCCTTAAGAATCAGCGTGTTGGACACTATCGGCCGGACTGGAACCGGCCGCCTGCTGGCGCAGGTCCTGGAGGCGGTGCGCGACGTCGTCCGGCGAGCCGGTGTTGCGCGCCACGAGTGCGTACACGGCTGGCACCACCAACAGGGTCATGAGCACGGAGATCACGACGCCGTAGAAGACGACCACGCCGATCGACTGCAGTGACCCGGCGCCCGCGCCCGAGGCCAGCATCAACGGCAGTGCGCCGAACGCCGTGCAGAAACTCGTCATCAGCACGGGGCGCAGCCGGATGGCAGCAGCCTCGATCACGGCCTCGGTGTATTCCACGCCACGATCGCGCAACTGGTTGGCGAACTCGACGATCAGGATGCCGTTCTTCGCGGCCAGGCCCACGAGCATGATGGCCGCGATCTGGCTGAAGACGTTGATCGACATCCCGTACATCCACAGCCCGACGAGCGCGCCGATGATGGCGAGCGGCACCGTCGTGATGATGATGAACGGGTGCAGGAAACTTTCGAACAGCGCGGCCAGGACCAGGAACACGACCACGAGCGTGAGCAGGAACATCCAGTACAGCTGCGACCCGGACTGCTTGAACTCGCGCGACTGGCCGTCGAACGACAGCTTGATCGAAGGCGGCATTTCGGTGGCGACGACGTTCTCGACGAACCTGAGCGCATCGCCCAGCGAGTAACCCGGCGTGGTCGCGGCGCTCACCGTGATCGAGCGCAGGCGGTCGAACCGATTGAGGCGCATGGGCCCTGCCAGCTCCTTCAGCACGACCAGGTTCGCGAGCGGCACCAGCTCGCCCGTGCGATCCGAGCGGACATAGAGGTTGTCGAGGTCGGTGGGCGTGGCACGATCTTCGGCGCGCCCCTGCAGGATGACGTTGTACTCGCGGTCGCGGTCGATGAACGTGGTGACGTTGCGCGATCCGAGCACGGTCTCGAGCGTGCGCGACACCGTCTGCAGCGAGATGCCGAGGTCGGCCGCGCGATTGCGGTCGACCGTGACCTCGACCTGTGGCTTGCGCTCCTCGTAGTTCGACTGGATGTTGGTCAGCCGCCGGGTTCTCGCCCATGCGCTTCATCAGCAGGTCGCGCCACTGGACGAGGTCTTCGTATTCCGTGCCCTGCAGCACGACCTGCACGGCCGCGCCGCCGCCGCCACCGCCGAATCCGCCCGGCACCGTCACGAAACCGCGCACGCCTGGAATGGGGTTGAGCTGCGTGCGCAGCGACTGCGCGATCTGCTCCGCGGTGCGGTCGCGTTCGCCCCACGGAGCGAGCAGCGTGAAGCCACGCGCTTCGTTGAGCTGGCTGCCGGCCCCGCCAAAGCCACCCGGGACACGCACGCTGGCGCGCACCACGTCGCCGGTCGCGATTTCCTTGGCGGTGATCTCCTCGACGATGCGCAGGTGCCGGTCCATGTACTCGAGCGAGGCGCCTTCGGGGCCGTTCAGGCCGATGAAGACGAAGCCGCGGTCCTCGACCGGCGCCAGCTCGCTCGGCAGCACCTTGAGCAGCAGCGCCGCCAGGGCGGTGGCCGCAAGGGTGCCGGCGACGACCAGCCACGGCCGGCGCATCGCCCGCCGCAGGCCGCGGTCGTACGCTGCCGACAGCCGCTGGAAGAAATCGTCGACGGCGACTGCCATGCGCGACCGGTGCGTGCCGCCCGCGAAGAGCTTCGACGTCATCATCGGCGTGAGGGTCAGCGCGATGAGCGAGGAAAACGCCACCGCCGCGGCGATCGTGATGCCGAACTCGCGGAACAGCTTGCCGACGTTGCCCTGCAGGAAGGACATCGGCATGAACACCGCCACCAGCACCATCGTGGTCGCGACGACGGCGAAACCGATCTCGCGCGAGCCGTCGACCGAGGCGATCAGCGCGGGCTCGCCCGCTTCCATGCGCCGATAGATGTTCTCGAGCACGACGATCGCGTCGTCGACGACGAGGCCGATGGCGAGCACGAGGCCGAGCAGCGTCAGCGTGTTGATCGAAAAGCCGAGCGCGCCCATGACGATGAAGGCCGCGATGATCGACACCGGGATCGTCACGGCCGGCACGAGCGTGGCCCGCAGGTTGCCGAGGAACAGGTAGATCACCACGATGACGAGGCCCATCGCGATGACGAGCGCTTCGACCACCTCGATCATCGAAGCTTCGATGTACATGGAGCGGTCGAGGTTGATCTCGAGCTTGGTGCCCGCCGGCAGGTCGGGGATCACCCGCTCGCGCTCGGCGCGGACCGCCCGCGCGACTGCGAGCGTGTTGGCCTTGGAGATCTGCTCGATGCCGATGCTGATGCCCGGGACGCCGTTGGTGCGGGAGATCGAGCGTTCGTTCTCGGCCGCCAGGCGCACGTCGGCCACTTCCCCCAGCCGCACGAGGTAGCCACCGGCGCCACGGCCGATCACGAGTTCGCGAAATTCGGCCTCGGTGTTGAGCCCGGTCTCGGTGCGCAACGTGAGTTCGCGCTGCGACGATTCGAGCCGGCCCGCGGGCAACTGCACGTTTTCGCGACGCAGGGACGCCTCGATGTCCGCCACGGTCAGCTGCCGCGCCGCGAGCGCCTCGCGGTCGAGCCAGACGCGCATCGCGTAACGGCGAGCGCCGCCCATGCGCACGCGCGCCACGCCCGGCAGCACGCTGAAGCGGTCGATGAGCTCGCGCTCCGCGAAGTCGGTGAGCTCGAGCACGTCCATCGTGTCGCTCGACAGCGACAGCCAGATGATCGGGTCGGCGCCGAAATCGACCTTGCCGACCTCGGGCGGATCGGCCTCGAGCGGCAGGTCGTCGGCGACGCGCGCCACGCGATCGCGCACGTCGTTGGCAGCTTCGTCGACGTCGCGCGACGGATCGAACTCGATGTTGATGCTCGAGCGGCCGTCGGTGCTTTGCGAGGTGATCTTGGTGATGCCCTCGAGCCCGGCGACCCGTTCTTCGATCACCTGCGTGATCTTGGTTTCGACCACGTCGGCCGCGGCACCCAGGTAGTTCGTGTCGATCGAGACGATCGGCGCTTCGACGTCAGGGAGCTCGCGTATAGGCAGGCGCGAGGCCGCCAGCACGCCCAGGATCACCAGCATCAGGCTGATGACCGCGGCGAAGACCGGCCGCCTGACCGAAAGCTCCGAGATCTTCATTGCGCGGCCTGCCCGCCCGGCGCGCCCGCTGCGGCACGCTTGGGCGCCGCCGCGGATTCGACCAGCGTCACGCTGGCCCCGTCACGCAACTTCTGCGTGCCTTCGGTGACGACCATGTCGCCTGCCCGCAGGCCGTCCGTGACCTGCACGTTGCCGATGGTGCGCTGGCCCGTCTGGATCTTGCGCTTCGACGCCTTGCCGTCTTCCACCACGTACACGAACACGTCGCCTTGTTCCGGCACCAGCGCTTCCTCGGGCACCACCAGGACGTCGGCGGCGCCGCGCGAGATTCGCACGTTCATGAACATGCCGGGCTTCAGCAACCCCTGCTCGTTCGGCACGATCGCCCGCACGATCACCGAACGCGTGCTGGGATCGACGCGCGAATCGACGCTGGCCACGCGGCCGGAGAACGTCTGCCCCGGATAAGCGACGCTGGTCGCCTCGATCTCGAGCCCGGCACGCATGGCTGCGACGACTCGCTCGGGCACCGTGAAATCGAGCTTGATCGAACTGGTGTCGTCGAGCGTGGTGATCACGGTGCCAGGCGCGACCAGGCCGCCGACGCTGACGCGGCGCAGTCCGACGCGACCGCTGAACGGTGCGCGGATCACGGTATCGCTCAGGCGCGACCGTGCGGACGCGACGCGCGCCTGGTTCGCCGCGTGGGTCGCCTCGATCTGTTCGATCTGCTGGTCGGAGAGCACCTTGGTGGCATACAGCTCGCGGCTGCGCTTGACCTGGCTCGCGCTCTCGGTGAGCGCGGCATTCGCCACCGCGAGGTCGGCTCGCGCCTGCTCGCCGTCGAGTTCGACCAGCACCTCGCCCTTGGGCACCTGCTGGCCTTCGGTGAAGCGGATGGCCGTGACGAGATTGGACACCTTGGCGGTTACGTCGACCGACTCGCTGGCCCTCGCGGTACCGAGGGCTTCGACTTCCAGCGCGAGGTTCTGGAGGCTCGCCGCCGTCGCCACGACCGGGATGACTGGCCCGCCGCCACCGGAGGACGCGCCAGGACCGGCCTTGGCCGCCGCAGGGGGGCCACCCATCGTGGCAGGCGCACGCTTCGCGCGCTCGCCCGCGAGATGCCAGGCAAAGCCGACGACGAGGGCACCAATCAGGGTGCCGAATAGCACCTTTCGCAGGGAATCAGGCATCGGGTGTTTGCGGGCGCGACAGCGCGGATCGGGGGAAGCTTTGCATTATCCCCGATTCGCACGCCGCTCGCTCGCGGATGTGCCCGTTACGCGTGGCTCAGGGTTCCGGGTCGGAGCCCTCGGCGATGCCCTCGAACAACGCGGTCGACAGGTAGCGTTCGCCGGTGTCGGCGAGCACCGTGAGGATCACAGAGCCCTCCGGCGCTTTTTCCGCCACCTTGAGCGCAGCCGCGAAATTACCGCCCGACGAGATGCCGCAGAAGATGCCTTCCTTGCCAGCGAGCGCGCGCGAGGCCGCGATCGATTCTTCGTCGGTGACGGTGACGATCTCGTGCGGCACGGAGCGGTTCAGCACCTTCGGCACGAAGTCGGGCGTCCAGCCCTGGATCTTGTGCGGCTTGAACTCGCCGCCGGACAGCAGGGCCGCGCTGGCCGGTTCGGTCGCGACGATGCGCACGTCCGG
The DNA here is from genome assembly GCA_963846885.1 of uncultured Gammaproteobacteria bacterium. GTDB lineage: Bacteria > Pseudomonadota > Gammaproteobacteria > Steroidobacterales > Steroidobacteraceae > RPQJ01. Next base: position 104,010 of record CAWJXS010000012.1, on the reverse strand, counting down.
CCGTGCCAGCCGGATCATCTCGCCGGCCCCGGTCAGCGTGCCGCCCGTGCCCCAGCCCGTGACGAAGAAGTCGAGCCGCCGGCCGGCGAAGTCGCTCAGGATCTCCGGACCCGTGGTCTGGCGGTGATACGCCGGGTTGGCCGCGTTCTCGAACTGGCTCGTGAGGAACCAGCCATTCTTCTCGGCCAGCTCCGCCGCCTTGCGCACCATGCCGCTGCCGCGTTCGGCGGCGGGCGTCAGGATCACCTTGGCGCCGAGCATGCGCATGATCTTGCGGCGCTCGACCGAGAACGTCTCGACCATGACCGCGACGAACGGATAGCCCTTGGCAGCGCACACCATCGCGAGCGCGATGCCCGTGTTGCCGGAGGTGGCCTCGACCACGGTCTGCCCGGGCTTCAGTGCGCCTCTTTTCTCCGCGTCTTCGATGATCGCGATCGCGAGGCGGTCCTTCACCGAACTGAGCGGGTTGAAGAACTCGCACTTGACGTAGATCGAGACGTGCTTCGGCGCGATGTGGTTCACGCGCACGATCGGCGTGCGGCCGATCGTATGCAGGATGCTGTCGTAAATCATGGCTGGATCCTTCGCCCTGCGGGCGTTGCGCTCAGACTCGGACTATAGCCAAGGTTGGCGGCCGTGCTAATGCCGCGCGGGAATTGGGTCAGAAGTAGACGCGCATGATCGCCTCGGCCACGCAGGCAGGCTTCGCTTCGCCGGCGATCTCCACCGTGTACTGCTCCGTCAGCTGCAGGCCGCCCGTCACTTCCTCGACTTTCAGCAATACGCAATGCGCCCGGACCCGGCTGCCGGACTTCACCGCATTCGGGAACCGCAGCTTGTCGAGCCCGTAGTTGATCACGCGGGTCACCCCCGGGAACATCGGCTTGTCCGCGTCGACCAGTCCCCGCAGCAGCGGGTACAGCGACAGGGTCAGGTAGCCGTGCGCGATCGTCGAACGCCACGGCGATTCGCGCGCGGCACGCTCGGGGTCGACGTGGATCCACTGGTGGTCGCCGGTCGCCTGGGCGAACTCGGCGATCCGCTGCTGGCTGACGTCCAGCCACTCGCTGCAATGGATTTCGCTGCCGATCTGCGGCTGGAGTTGCGCCATGACGCGCTGCGCGGCCGACTGTTCGCCCATGTTGCTGCCCTCAGGTTGCGGGGCACGCAGGGTAACGCAGGCAGGAAGCCGGCGGGACGCCAACCTCGCGCTTGATATTGCGCCGCAACAAGAAAGAGCGATACGCCTTGGAAAGCAGTTCAGCCGACTTATTGCACTGCAAAAAGCTCCGCTGCTACAATGCGGCCATGACACGCCCTACCCGCCCGCAGAAAGGAATTCCCATGGCCGCCACGAAGACGACGACGGACTACACGGACTTTGCCAAGCGCGCTTTCGCCCCCGCGACCCGTTTCAACGAGACGCTGGTCGGCAACATCGAGCGCGTCGCCCGCTTCCAGTACGAAGTGACGGGCGACCTGATGCAGCTGGCGCTCGACCAGTTGCACGCCTCGGTCAAGGCCAAGGACCTGCCCACCCTGCTCGCCACGCAGCGGGAAATCGCGACGAAGTTCGCCGAGAAGGCGACCCTGCGGCAGCAGGCGCTGGCGGAAATGGCCACTGAATCGCAGGCCAGCCTCGCCAAGTGGATGGAAGACGCCTCGAGTTTCGCGAGCGGCAAGGCCGCCTGAGGCTGCTCCTGCACGGGCAGCGGCGAGTTCCGCCACTGCCCCGTGCGGCGTGTTGCACCGCATTTCGTGCACCGCACAACCGGTCAGGTACACTTCGGGCCATGAGCCAGGAACGCCTGATCAAGAAATACGCGAACCGTCGCCTGTACGACGCCTCGCAAAGCCGTCACATCACCCTCGACGACATCCGCCTGCTGATCGTCAAGGGCGAGAAGATCCGCGTGGTCGAGGACAAGACGGGGACCGACATCACCCGCCACATCCTGCTGCAGGTGATCGCCGAGCAGGAGCAGTTCGGACGGCCCATCCTGAGCACGACCGTGCTCGAGTCGATCATCCGTTTCTACGGCAACTCGATGCAGGGGTTCCTCGCGAGCTTCCTCGAGAAGAGCGTGGAAACGTTCCTGCACCAGCAGGAATCGCTGCAGGCGCAGATCTCGAAGATCGTCGCGCACACGCCGCTCGCGACCATGGCCGACCTCACGCGCCAGAACATCGAGACGCTCGCGAAGATGCAGGAATCGATGCTCAGCGCGATCCTGCCGAAGCGGGAGAAGCCGAAGGACGACGACGAGAAGCGTTCCTGACCGAGCGCGCGAATTCCCACGCGAGCATCGCCTGCTTGCGGTCCAGTCCCCAGCGATAACCCCCCAGCGCGCCGTTGGCGCGCAGCACGTGATGGCATGGAATCAACCATGCCACCGGGTTCGCTCCCACCGCGGTGCCCACTGCGCGGCTCGCCGAACCGCGACCGATCGACTGCGCCAGCTGCTGGTAACTGAGGGTGCGGTGTTGTCCCGCTGCCAGCAGCGCGCGCCATACCTGCAGCTGGAAATTACTGCCGTGGACCCAGAGCGTGAGCCGGCGGTCGGCGGCCGGCTCGTCACTCCAGATCGCGTGCGCGATGCGGCAAGCACCGGCATCGTCGCGTTCCCAGGTTGCATCCCTCCATGCGGCCCGGAAGGCGTCGTAGCCATCGAAGCCGCCGCTTTCGTCAGCGAAAGCGAGGAAGGCGATGCCACGCGCCGAATGCACGATCAGCGCGTCGCCGAACGGCGACGGGGCGACGCCATGCCGCAGCGTCAGTCCGCGGCCGCGCGACTTGAATTCGCCAGGCGTCACGGCTTCCAGGGTGACGAACAGGTCGTGCAGCCGGCCGGGTCCCGAGAGGCCGGCGTCGATCGCCGCCTGGAGCACGGACCGCTGGTCCGCCAGCGACTGCTGGGCGGCGGTGAGCGACAGGCCTTGCAGCCAGAGCTTGGGCGAGATGCCCGTCCAGCGGCGGAACTCGCGTGCGAAGTGATACTCGCTCCAATGGGCGGCCGCGGCGATCTCCGCCAGCGACGGCTGGTTGCGGACATTGGCGGCCACGAACTCGATGGCGCGAGCAATGCGGCGGAATTCGGGAGCCGCCACAGGTTCGTCGTCGATGACTCTCTCGTTCATGGGCTGCAGGATACCGGCGCCCGCCCCGGCAGCCACCCGGATCGTGCTGAGCCCGCACCCGTGTGTGGCAAACTAGTGGGCCCATGGCACGCCAGCGCATCTGTTTCCTGACGGCGGAGATTTCCCCCTTTGCCAAGACCGGCGGCCTCGGCGACGTGGCGGCGGCGTTGTCGCGCCAGCTGCATCGGCGTGGGCATGACGTGCGGGTATTCGCACCGCTGCATGCGCTGTCCGAATTGCAGGGCTGCGAGCAGCGACCCGTGGTCCCGCTGCAGGGCGCGTCCGTCACGGTCGGCGCTGCCGAGTTCCACTATGACGTGCACGAGGCGCGCCTGCCCGGGTCGGACCTCTGGGTCCACTTCATCGACTGCCCGGCCGTCTTCGACCGCCCGTTCATCTACTCCGATGCGGCGGACGAGCATGTGCGCTACCTGGTGCTCACGCGCGCCGCGCTCGAGAGCTGCCAGCGGCTCGGTTTCGCGCCGGACATCGTCCACTGCAACGACTGGCACACGGCGTTCGCGCCGTTGCTGCTGCGCACCGCGTATGCCTGGGACACGGGTATTTTCGGCGCCACGCGCAGCGTGTTCACCATCCACAACATCGGTTACCAGGGCGTGTTCAGCGCCGCGGCGGCCGCCGACGTCGGGCCAGGCCTCGGCGTCGAATCACTGCATCAGGGCGACCTCGGACTGGGCCGCATCAACCCGATGCGACACGGCATCCTCCATGCGGACGCCGTAACGACGGTGAGCCCGACTTACGCGCAGGAGATCTGCACCCCCGAGGGTGGCTACGGACTCGACGCCGACCTGCGCGCCCGCAGCAATGCAGTCAGCGGCATCCTGAACGGCGTCGACTACGACGCGTGGAACCCCGCGACGGATCGCTACCTGCCTTTCAACTACGGGCCCGAGAATCTCGCAGGCAAGGCGCGCAATCGCGACTCGCTGCTCGACCTGTTGCGCATGCCGGCGCCCGTCTCCGCTCCGCTCGTGGGCATGGTGACGCGCCTCACGCGGCAGAAGGGCATCGACCTGCTGGCCGACACGCTCCCCGCGCTGCTGCAGCAACATGATTTCCGCTTCGTGGCGCTGGGCAGCGGCGAGCCGCAGTACGAGCAGTTCATGCACGAACTGCAGCAAAGCTTCCCGGGACGCGTCGTGTTCTACAGCGGCTACAGCGAGGAACTCGCGCACTTCATCGAGGCCGCCGCGGACATCTTCCTGATGCCGTCGCTGTATGAGCCGTGCGGTCTCAACCAGATGTACAGCCTCAAGTACGGCACGGTGCCCGTGGTCCGGCGCACGGGCGGGCTCGCCGACAGCGTGCAGCATTTCGATCCCGCCACGAGCACGGGCACCGGCGTGGTCTTCAACGACTTCGACGCAGGCGGCCTGCGCTGGGCCCTGCAGACGGCGTTCGAATGGTATGGCTGGCCGAGCGTTTGGCGCCGCCTGATGCAGAACGGCATGCGGCAGGATTTTTCGTGGGATGCGCGCGTCGCCGACTATGAGGCGCTCTACGAGGGGTTGGAGGGGCTAGGGGCTAGGGGCTAGGGGTTAGTCGGAAGCGCGCGATTGCGCGCTGAGTTCACCTCTCCCGGCCGCGGGAGAGGTCGGCCGCAGGCGCGGGTGAGGGCTCCCGTCGGCGCTCTCGTCGCGCGTAGCGCGTTCCGACTAGCCCCTAGCCCCTAGCCCCTTCCCTCAGATTCGCCGCGCCCTTCGCCTGCGCGAGCGCCCGCGTGATGTCCACCATGCCCTGGTGGCTGAAGGGAATCTTGCGGATCATGCCCTTGTCGATGAGTATCTTGCCGGTGATCTCGTACTGCAGGTTCTGCAACTTGCCGCCACCGACGCGGCTCAGCAACCGGCCGAAGCTGCTCACGAAGTTGGTCGTGATGACCATGTCGAATTCGGCCTCGCCTTTCGCCGGCAGCAGGAAGCTGTCGTTGCTGACGCCTTCCGCGAAGCTGTCGCCCATGAGGATGATCGTGTAGTCGATGCCGCGCACCGGGATCTCGAGAGCGTTCGGGTTCTTGACCAGCACGCGCACCTTGAATCGCTGCGCGAACATGTCGGTGGACAGCATCTGGATCCCGACCAGGCTCAATTCGGGCGACTCGAGATCCTCGCCGAAGGTGGTGCAGCCAGCCACCAGCGTGAGAGCCACCAACAGGCCCGTAACCGTCGCGATCCAGCGTGACCGGGCGTTTCGCAACAGCAGCATCGGCATTCCTTGGCAGTAGTGTGGATCAGGCGCCACTGCGCGCAGTAGCGCGCAGCATCGAAGCGGTGACGAGGGTAACCCCGTTCTCGCTGACATAGAAGCGCTCGCGATCCTGTGCCGGGTCCACGCCGATGGTGGTGCCGTCCGGCACGACGGCGCCTTCATCGATGATCGCGTTGCGGATGACACACCTCTCACCGATGCGCACGCGCGGCAGGATCACCGAGCGGTCGACCGTCGAATAGTCGTGCACGCGCACCTGCGAGAACAGCAGCGAGTTGGTCACGCGCGAACCGGAGATGATGCAGCCGCCGGAGACCATCGAATCGATGGCGCAGCCGCGGCGGTCCTCGTCGTCGAACACGAACTTCGCCGGCGGCAGCTGCTCCTGGTAGGTCCAGATCGGCCACTGCTCGTCATAGATGTTGAGTTCGGGCGAAACCCGCACCAGTTCCATGTTGGCTTCGTAATAGGCGTCGATGGTGCCCACGTCGCGCCAGTAATGCTGGGCCTTGCTGCGCACGTCCTCGAACGGGTAAGCAAACACGCGCAGCTTCTCGATCGCCGCGGGAATGATGTTCTTGCCGAAGTCGTGCGTGGAGTCGGGGTCGTCCGCGTCGGCACGCAGCAGCCGCTCGAGCAGCCGCGGATTGAACACGTAGATGCCCATCGACGCCATGGCGACGTCGGGACGGCCGGGAATCGGCGGCGGGTCGCGTGGCTTCTCGAGGAAATTGAGCACGCGATTCGATTCATCCACGCCGACGACGCCGAACTCGCGCGCGCGGTCGATCGGCACCTCGACGACGCCTACGGTGATGTCGGCTTCCTTTTCGACGTGGAAGCCGATCATCGGGCCGTAGTCCATCTTGTAGATGTGATCGCCCGCGAGCACCAGCACGTGCAGCGGACGATGCGCGCGGATCAGCTCCATGTTCTGCCACAAGGCGTCCGCCGTGCCCTGGTACCACTCGGGACCGAGCCGCTGCTGCGCAGGAATGATCTCGATGAACTCGCCGAACTCGCCGCGCAGGAAACCCCAGCCCTTGCCGATGTGCTGGATCAGCGAGTGCGCCTTGTACTGCGTGAGCACCGAGATCTGCCGGATCCCAGAGTTGAGGCAGTTCGAGAGCACGAAATCGATGATGCGGAACTTGCCGCCGAACGGCGCGGCTGGCTTGCACCGGTCTTCGGTGAGTTGCCGGAGTCGCTCGCCGCGGCCACCCGCCATGATGACCGCGAGGGTGCCGCGAGTGAGCCGGCTCAGGTAACGGCGCGGAGCACCAATTTTTTGCTGTTCGGTCGACATCCGTGGGGTCTCCGTTCGCCGCTTCGGCTCCGCCACCATGTCACAGAACGGGGCTGCAATAAATCCGTTGCTGCAACGCAGTAATCGGCATCGCTCTATAGTATTGACTTCCTACTAGTAGTTGATGCCTACTATGCTCCAGTCACCAAGGAGACGGACCGCATGACGCGGGACGAAAACGACACGATCGCCAGCGAGACGGAGTCCGATACGTCGGCCGACGCCCTGTCGCGCAAGTTCCAGCGTGAACTCAGCGCGGGCCTCACGTCACTGGTGCTGCTATCCGTCCTGGCCGAAGCCGAGACGGACCTCTACGGCTACGAGATCGCGCGCCGCCTGAGCAGCGACGACGCACCGGCCGCGCCCTTCAAGCAAGGCGCGCTGTACCCGGTGCTGCGCAACATGAGCGGCGCCGGGTTGCTCACCAGCCGCGTGGTGCCTTCGTACTCCGGGCCACCCCGCCGTTACTACCGCATCACGCCACTCGGCCACGAGGTGCTCGCGGCCTGGCGTGAAACATGGCTCAGCACCCGCGCCTTCGTCGACACCATCGTGCCACCCACGTCCACTGCTGCACAGGAGATGCCGTCATGACGGCCGCGACACCTCGCACCGTCGGGGATTACCTCGACCTGCTCCGCGCCGAACTGCAGGGCGCCGACCGCGCCCTGGTGCAGGACGCGCTCTACGATGCGGAGGAGCACCTGCGCGCAGAGCTCGCACAGCACCCGGACGTCACGGAAGAGACGATGCTCGACCGCATCGTGGCGAGCTACGGCGCCCCGGCCGAAGTGGCAGACGCCTATCGCTCGAATGAAATGCGCGTGCAGGCCGCGTTGCGGACGCCGCCCCCGAAACCGAAGCACACGGCGCTCGGGCGCTTCTTCGGCGTCTTCGCCGATCCGCGTGCGTACCTCAGCATCGCCTACATGCTGCTTGCGCTGGCGACGGGCATTTTCTATTTCATGTTCGCCGTCACCGGCCTGTCGCTGTCGGCCGGGTTTGCCATCCTGATCATCGGCATCCCGTTCTTCCTGCTGTTCATCGGCACGACCCGCGTGCTCGCGCTTGCCGAGGGTCGCATCGTCGAAACGCTGCTCGGGACGCGCATGCCGCGCAGGCCCGTGCACCCGGGCCCGCAACTGGGCTGGATGGAGCGCGTGCTCGGCATGCTGCGGGACCCGCGCACGTGGGGCACGCTGCTCTACCTGCTGCTGATGCTGCCGCTCGGACTTTTCTACTTCATGTTCGCGATCGTCGGCATCGTCTTCTCACTGACGCTGACGCTGGCCCCGATCGTCGTGTTGCTGTATCACGGCGGCTTCGTCACCATCGACGGCACTCTCGAGTCGCCGCACCCGGCGTTGTTGCCTTTGATTTCGGTCCTGGGTGTAGTGTTGCTCACCGTTACGCTGCATCTCGCCCGGGGCATCGGTTACCTGCATGGCCAGCTCGCCAAGAAATTGCTCGTGCACGCTCCCCGCGCAGCGGATGAGCCCGCCGTCCCCTGACGCCGTCGCGCCCGGAATCGCGGCCCGGGCGGCGGCGCTGGCCGCCTGGGCCGTGCTCGCCGCTGGCTGCGGCCATGCCGAAACACCGAACCCGCCCGCAGCCGCAGCCCCGGCAAACAAGCCCGAGCTGCTGTGCGCGCCGGCACCGGAAGGCTCTTTACGGGCCCGGTTGCAGGGCGCCATCGACGCGGAACTCGACTGGTCGCCACCGCAGGTTGCGCCGTGCCTGGGTGGCACGCGGCCGCAGGGCGACGGCGTCCGGCTCGTCTACAAGGGCGAGCTCGACGGCACCCCGCTGTTGATCGTGATCGGCGTCGCGAGCCTTGCGCGCGACACGGCCAGCGCGCGCAACGTGCCCGCCAACGTCACGGTCGTGCGCGAGGGTGCGGGCGAGTTCTACTCGACCCAGGGCGACGACAAGTGCGCGCTCGACGAAGTGCGGCAGGAACCTATCGCTGGCCAGACAGGTCGATACCGGTTGACTGCCCGCGGTTACTGCACGCAGCCGGCGCGCGCGCTGAGTGGTAACGGCGCGGTGCTGGTGACGCGCTTCGATGCGGTAGCCGTCGTCGCTTACCCGAAGGACTGACCATGCTTGTTCGTCTCGCCACGCTCCTGCTGAGCACGCTCTGTGCATTGGTGCCCGCCGCGGCCCCGGCAGCGCCCGCGGGCACGATGCCGCTCAGCGACTTTCCCCGCGAGCGCATCGCGATCGAAACGCGGGCCAGCATCCGCCGCCACCTGTTCGAGGCATGGCGTGCGGAGACTCGGCGCACCCAGGCGCAGGGCTTCATGTTCGTCGAGGACGCGGCCGTGCGTCCCGACCAGGCGATGATCTTCACGTACGACCCGCCCGAACTGGTCACCATGTGGATGAAGAACACGCTGCTGCCGCTCGACATGCTGTTCGTCGATGCGCGCGGCTGCATCGTGACCATCAAGCAGAACGCAAGGCCGGGTTCGCTCGCGCAGATCAGTTCGGGCGTGCCCGTGTCGCTGGTCGTCGAATTGAAGGCCGGCACCATTGCCGCCCAGACCATCGCCGTCGGCGACCGGGTGTTGCGCCTCGACGCCGGCTGGCCCGCTGAAACGCCTGCCTGCGGTGCCGCCCGCTAGGAAAGCTCTGCCCAGGTCCGCAAGTGACGCGTTGCGGGCGCTCGATCCGGCGCCTGTCACCTAGCACTCAAGGTCAGCCGCGCCGGTTTCCAATTCGGCACCGCGCGTCGAACACGCGAGGGCGACCAGTCGCTGGCGCGTCCGACCCGGGACCGTTCCCCGAGCTTGGAAAGGCAGACACGCGCTCTGGGAACGGTCCCGGGTCGGACGCTTGCGACATGCCAGCCTGTGACGCTGCCAGAGCGCTCGATCCGGTGCCTGTCACAGAGCGCGTGTCTGCCTTTCCAAGCTCGGTGACAGGCACCGGATCGAGCGCCCGCAACGCGTCACTTGCGGACCTGTGCAGAGCTTCCCTAGCTAGTTGGGGCTGCCCCGGAGGCGCGTGGCGCAATTGCCGCCGGACACGCAGCGATCGATGGACGCGCCTCGCTGCACGTAGGTCTTGATCTGGAATTCCCGGCGGCCGTAATCCACGACGAATCTCTGCAGCGTGCCGAGCACGTCCATGCCGACGATCAGCGTGGGCTCGTCGGCCAGCCCCCACAACGAAAAGACGTGCAGGTTGCTGAACGTCACCGGCACGTTGCTCAAACGCGCTTCGCCGATGCGGATGCTGGGGGTGGCGTAGGTGATGCCGCGCGTATCACCAGGCGTCGCGCCCGAGACGACCGAGCCCGGGCGGTCGCTGTGCAGGCGGCGCATCAGCGCCTGCTGCAGCTGCAGGTTGCCGATCGTGTACTCGGCGCCGGTATCGATCACGACGTGCGTCTCGACGCCGCCCACGCGGCCGGCTACCAGCAGCAAGCCCTGGTACATCGTGCGCGCCGGCACCGTCAGGTAGCCGTGTGGCGCACGCCGACGGTCGGACGCGCCGATCCGCACGCTGTCGTTGCGGAAGTCGACTTCGATGCGTGATTGCTGCAGGCCGTCGACACCCAGGATGCCATCGGCGTCGGCGAAGACGTGGCCGCCCAGCACGGGCATCTCCTGGTCCTGCAGCACGAGGTGGCCCACGCGCAGTTCGTCGACCAGCGCCATCGGTACGATCGCAGAGCCGGTCACGCCATGCACCTGGACCGTTGCCGCGCCCGTCGCGTCGAGGCCGAGTTGCGCGGCAAGCCGCGCAGAAAGCACCGAACGGTTCGCGCCGAGATCGATGATGAACCGGTAGGGACCCGAGCCGTTGACCTCGACCGCGGCCAGCATGCGGCCCACCCGGTCGGGTCGCGTGGGCGCTGCATACAGCGCCTGCTCCAGCACATCGACACCCTCACTGGCCTGCGCCGCCGACGCGAGCCCCAGCAGGGCCGTGGCCGCGAACACGAGCGGGCCGCAGAGCGACCGGATCATGCGTGCTGGCGCTGGGGGCTTCATGCGTACTTCGACCTCGTGCACCGCGGTCGGTTCAGGCGTCGAAGGTGACGCCCGTGATCGCCCTGCTACTCTTGGCGAATGGGCCGATCTAACTCCGATCGGCCGCGGCTGGCAAGTCGGAAGCAAGCATGAGCACTGTCACCCTGGAAAATCTGCGCGTTCGCGCGCGCGACGGCGATGCCCAGGCACTACGGACGCTGGGCCAGCGCCTGCTGCTGGGCCATGGCGTCGCCCAGTCACCCCAGGAGGGCTATGCCTGTATCGCGCAGGCCGCGGAGCGTGGCGATGCCGAAGCCACCGCACAGCTCGCCTTGTTCGCCGCCTGGGGCGTGTTGCGGCCGCAGCACTGGCCCGAGGCGCTCGATCACCTGCTGCGCGCGGCGGAACTTGGCTGGCCGCCGGCCCAGCGCGAACTGCGGTTCCTCGCCCGCGGGTCCGGTACGGACTGGCGTGCGCTGCGACAACAGGTGGATGTCGCCGCGTGGACCACGCCGCGACCTGTCCGGGTACTCGCGACGGCGCCGCGGATTCTCGCGATCGAGGGGTTCGCCTCGCGCGAGGAATGCGCCTGGCTGATCGAACGGGCGCGCGGCAGCCTGCGGCGCGCGCAGATTTACCGCAAGGACGGGCCCGGCTTCGTCGAAGCGGGCACGCGCACCAACTCGGAGGCGGACTACACCATCGGCAATGCCGATCTCGTGTTGCGGCTGGTCATCGAACGCATCGCGACCGCTGTCGGCGTATCCGCCGCCATGTTCGAGGTGGCGAAGCTGCTGCATTACGAGCCGGGGCAGTACTTCGCGCCGCATTGCGACTTCCAGGCACCGACGACACCCGCGCTGGCGCAGGAAGTGGCCCGCCGCGGGCAGCGCGTCGCCACTGCGCTCGTCTACCTCAACGACGATTACACGGGCGGCGAGACCGAGTTTCCGCGCATCGGGCTGCGTCATCGCGCGGCGGCCGGCGACGCCCTGCTCTTCTGGAACGTGCAGCCCTCCGGCGCGCTCGACTACGACACGCTGCACGCCGGCCTCGCGCCCACCCAGGGCGTGAAGTGGGTCTTGTCGCAATGGATCCGTGACCGCCCGGTCGATGGGTCGGCCTGAGCGCGACGCACCGGACCCGAACGTCGCAGGCCGTCGTCTCAGTCTCGCGCGGGTGCGGTAACCGGATTGCCGGCGGCGTCCACGAGCCCCGCCTCGGCGAGTCGACGCACCACGGGCTGCAGCTGGCTCTCGAAGTTGCGCCACTTCTTTACCGATGACCGGTAGATCGGCTTGCGCACCTGCGCCGCACTGGCCGTCGTCGACGCGGCCCGCGACTGGTGGAACTCGAGCACCTCGTCCTGCCACGGCAAACCGCAATATTCGAGCAGCCTGCGGCATTGCGCGGGCGGATCGGCGACGAGTTCTTCGTAGCTGACGTCACAGATGACGCCCGGCATCAACGCGTGCCAGTGGTCCATCGTGCGCCGGTATTCGATGTAGAACTGCGCGATCTCGTCGAGCTGGTACGAGTAATGGTAGGCGTTGATGAACAGCGTCTTGAAGATGGCATAGCAGGTATCGAGCGGATCGCGGGTCAGGTGCACGATCTTCGCGTTGGGCAGCGCCTGGTGGATCAGGCCGCAGTAGCGGAAGTTGAACGGCAGCTTGTCCACGAAGAACTTCTTGTCGCCGGCGAGCGGCCGCACGGCGTTCAGGTAATTGCGGCCCAGCTCGGCAAAATCCATCTGCAGCGAAGCGCGCAGCAGGTCCGGGTCGGTCGCCCCGATCCGCGCATGGGTGGCCTGCGCCAGATCCGTCATTTCCCCCGGAAAGTCCACGAGCTCGCCGAGCGAGACGACGTCGGAGTGGCTGCCCAGGATGCGCTCGACCAGCGTCGTTCCCGTGCGCGGCATTCCCAGGATGAAGATCGGGCCCGTCGACGGATCGCCCCGCGTGGCGTGAGCGAGTGCATCGCGCGTGTAATGCGCCATGACCTTCTGCATCGCAGCGACGTCGTTGCGCACGTCATAGTCGAGCGTGCCGCGCTTGATGCGGTTGCCCTCGCTGAGCGCAGCGAATGATTCCTGGTATTCGCCGATATCCTCGAGTTCCTTCGCCAGCGCGAAGTAGGTCGAGATGGCGTCCTGCCGCCGAATCTGCGGCCGCAGCAGCATTTCGCGCAGTTGCCCCACATGGTTGCTCTCGACCGTCTGGGTGCCGAGCTGCGAGCGCACGTACAACGCGAAGCCGTTGCCCGGCGCGAGCGTCAGCACGCGCTCGAGCAGCGCCGCGGCCTCCTCCATCTCGTTGAGATAGAAATGGCACACGGCCGAGTCGTAGAGGATGGCCGGATCCAGCGGCAGCAGCTCGCGCGCACGCTGCAGGAGCGGCTTGGCCTCGGCCGGCTCATTGCGCTCGGAATGCACCTTGGCCAGCGCCTGCAGCAGGCGCGCATCGGGCGGACAGATCTCGGCGGCGCGACGCGCGGCGCTGACACCTTCGGTGCGTCGGCGCAGCCGCATCAGCACCTGCGCCTTGCGCAGCAGCAGCTCCGTGCTCACGCCGTGATGCTCGATCGCGTCCTCCACGATCTGCAGCGCGCGCGGCAGGTCGTCGCGCTCTTCGGCAATCGTGCTCGCGAGCGCGGCCGTCTTGATGTTGGGTGTCAGCGCCAGCAGGCCCTGGCACAGCTTCTCGGCGTCTTCGACACGGCCGGCCCTGAGCAGTTCGTAAGCCGTGCTGATGGTGCTGTCGCGCGTGCTCGACAACGCAGTGGATGGGGTCGGTTGCATGAAGTTCGCCTGGGTCTTTAGGAGTTCTGGAAGCGCGCGGCGATCCGCTCGGCACGCCCGGCCTGGGCCGCAATCAGCGGCAGGACAGCGTCGATTTCGGCTGCGAACCGCTGCCACTTGGCCGGATCAGGAGTCGACACCGTGTAGCTCGACAGGGGCAGCGACTGCGGCAGGACGAGGTCCCAGCCGAGTCCGTTCGCGGCGCAAAGCCTGCGGATTTCGGCGTTGGGGTCGCTGACCAGCGCGTCGTAGTTCGCCACGGACCAGGAACCGGCCGGCAGGCGCTCGAGGTCGTCGAGCAGGATCTGCGTCGTGACGTTCCACTGGGCAGCGACAATCTGCTGCAACGGCTGCCCGACGAGATCGCGCCAGCCTGGCACCAGCAGCAGCGACCAGGGCAGGCCCGTCCAGCCCGGCAGGTTCGGGTACGTGCGGAACCGGCCCGATTGCCACGCTTCGATCATGCTCGCGAGAACGGGGCGCGGATCGCGGTGCAGGTAGATGAAGCGCGCTTCAGGAAACACGCGCGCGAGGAACGGCACGCGCAGTGCGTTCTTTGGCGTCTTCTCGAGCATGCGCACTCGCGTGGCAGCAACGGGCCGCCGCTCGGCGCGATCGCGCAGGGCCGCGAAGAAGCTTTCGCGCAACTGCGCGATGACCGCGGGCGTCGCGTCGGCCGCCTCGAGCCGGTTCGACTCGAAATCACGCGCGGCGGGCGCGAGCGTCGGCACGGCCTCGATCAGCTGATGGCTTTCGTCGCCGATGGTGTACAGGCCCGGTGACTGCGCCAGGGTCTCGAACAGCAGCGTCGAGCCTGAGCGCGGCGGACAGACGATGAATACGGGCTGCTCGAACACCGGGTCGCGTGCGGCACGCGGCGCAGTCACGGCGATGGCCGCAGCTGCAGGCTGTGGCGCGGCCTGTGTCGTCGGCAACACGGCCGTGGCCTGCGCTGCACGCTGGCGGATGTCGGAGTCGACCGTGCGGCGGTGCGCGGCCAGCGCGGGCTCGAAAACCCAGGCCTGCAGCGCCTCGAGCAGCCGCACGCCATTGCGCAATTCGATTCCCTCCGCGCCGCCCTGCACCAGCTCGTGCTGCACGGCCTCGATGGCCGCGCGATACCGCGGCCAGCCTTCCGCTCTTTCGCCGTAACGGGACCACAGCGCCTGCCACAGCCGCGTGAACTGCAGCAACGACTGGTGCACCAGCGGCACAGCCGGGTGCGGCGCCGCCTCGCCCATCAGGAAGGCGTAGTGCGCGCGGATCTCCCACGGCGTCATCACCGTGGGAAAGTTCTCCGCCTCGAAATCGAGGTCGGGAATGAAACCGGGAACCGGGGCGATGGCTCGCGGCCGCCAACTGTCGATCGTCGCACCGTGCGGTTTGGCATTGTGCACGTGCTCCCAGAAGCCGGCGCCGCCCACCGTGTCGGCCACGAGATGAATCCGCGACAGGTAGTGGTCGTTGATCACGTTGTGCTCGGCCCACGTGTCGAAGATCCAGCACTCGCCGGCGCGCATGTTGACCTCGGCCTCGCCGCAGACGAAACGCACGGTCGGCTGGGTCACGATCGGCACGTGCACGCGCGCGCGCTCGCGCCAGTAATAGTTGATGTCGACGTGCGAGGTGACTTCGGCCCGCCCAGACAGGCGCATCAGGCGCGAACGCCCCCAGGTGCCGCCGATCGCATCGAGCACCTGCATGAGATAAGGGCAGCGCCGCAGGTGCTCGGTGGCGCTCATCGGCCCCGAAGTCGCGTCGCTGGTCGGATCGCCGTCGACCGTCACGAGCAGCAGCGCGTCGTTGCCGGCATAGCCCGCGGGATGGGGACGCCACGCCGATTCATCGATCGCCTGGATTTCGGCGGCCAGGGCCTCGGCATCGAACTGCAACGGAAACTGCAGGAAGGGAACACCAAGCTTCATTTGAATCCCCGGCCGAGCGAGCACAATAGTCAGGTGGGCACCATGTTCGGGTGCGCGATTGTCCAATAGAATCGCCGCTTCCGGTGGCTGCTTCGGTGCGCAATTCGACCCGTCAGTTTAGTTCCCGGGGTCAAGACTTGGAAGGCGAGCCCGCAGATGGCAACGAGCAAGACTGGTTCCACGGCCTCCGCCCTGCTGGCCGCGCTGCCCCACTCCCCTGATTCATACCCGCAAAAGCTCGACCTCGTCCGTTCGTGCGCGCTGCTCATCGGGCTCGACGCCGCGTCCTACCGCGCCGCGAGCTTTCTCGACGACCGCATCCTGGCCCCCGCCACGGTAGGCGCGTGGTTGCCACTCGAACAGGTCGTTGCCGCAGCGAGGTCGAGTCGGAATGCGCGGCCGCTGCATTACATCCTGCACACCGGTCACGTGGGCTCCACCCTGCTCAGCCGCCTGCTCGATACCACGGGCAACGTGCTGGCGTTGCGCGAGCCCTTGCCCTTGCGCACGCTGGCGGAGGCCGGCGACAGCGTGGGCCAGCCCGAGTCTTTGCTGAGTCCTGCACAGTTCGATGCGCTGCTCGAGACTTTCGCGCGGCTGTGGGGCCGCGGGTACGCGTCGACCCACAGCGTCGTGCTCAAGGCGACCAGCGCCGCCGCGCGTATCGCGCCCGCGCTGCTGCGCCGCGACCCCGGCGCGCGCGCGGTCTACCTGAACCTGCGCGCGGAGCCTTATCTCGCGACACTGCTCGCGGGACCGAACTCAGCGGTGGATCTCCGCGGCCATGGCCCGGAGCGCATGCGCCGGGTGCAGCAGCGTCTCAGTGCACCCACCCAACCGCTGCACTCCCTGACGCACGGCGAACTCGCGGCGATGAGCTGGCTGGCCGAATCACTCACGCAACATGAAGTGCTGACGCAGGCGCCGGACCAGGCGCTCGCCGTCGATTTCGACGACTTGCTGGCTGACATGCCGGGCGTCATGGCCCGGGTGGCCGCGCATTTCGCGCTGCAGACCGCGCCCGGCTGGCTTGGCCAGCTGGCGTCTGACCCGGCGCTGACCCGCTATTCCAAGTCACCTGACCACGAGTACAGCCCGGCATTGCGGGCGCAGGTGCTGGCGCAGGCGCGGCAGGAACACGCGCAGGAAATCCACCGTGGCCTGGCCTGGCTCGAAACGCTCGCGCGTGCAGAACCCGCCGTGGCGCGCGTGCTGCACGCGAGTGCGGCCTCGGGAAGCTCTGCCCAGATCCGCAAGTGACACTTTGCGTGCGCTCGATCCGGTGCCTGTCACCGAGCTTGGAAAGGCAGACACGCGCTCTGTGACAGGCACCGGATCGAGCGCTCTGGCAGCGTCGCAGGCTGGCATGTCGCAAGCGTCCGATCCGGGACCGTTCCCAGAGCGCGTGTCTGCCTTTCCAAGCTCGGGGAACGGTCCCGGGTCGGACGCGCCAGCGACGGGTCGCCCTCGCGTGTTCGACGCGCGGTGCCGAATCGGAAACCGGCGCGGCTGACTTCGAGTGCTCGGTGACAGGCACCGGATCGAGCGCACGCAACGCGTCACTTGCGGACCTGTGCAGGGCCTCCCTAGGTCACCGCCCACATGCGCATCAGGTTCTGACGCACGACGTCGAGCCGCACGCGGCTTTCCCAGTTCATGCGCAGGCCTTCGAGCGCGGCGATCTCATTGAGCTCGTACACCTGCGAACGCTGGTGCTGGTCCGCGATCAGGCTCTCGATGAACGTGATCGAGACCAGCCGCTGGCCCGAGCGCACCGGCACCACCTCGTGCAACGTGGTCGATGGATACACGATGGCATCGCCGGGGCCGCCCTTGAACGCTATGGTCTGGTTGCCGACCGTGATCGCGAGTTCGCCGCCTTCGTACGTCGCGGGATCGGCGAGGAAGACGGTGCAGGAAATGTCGGAGCGCAGGCGACCGCCGACCAGCGGCAACATCGCGGCATCGGCGTGCGCGCCGTACTTCATGCCGGGCTCGTAGCGGGCCAGCAGCGGCGCCGCGATGCGCTTCGGCAGCGTGAAATCGACGAACTCGCGCGACCGCAGCAGCGCGGCTTGCACCAGTTGCGAGCTCTCGGCCGATTTGGCATCGGCTGGATCCGCCTGCAGGTTGTCCTTGGTCTGGTTGGCCGGATTGGAGATGCGGCCATCGATGAAGCGCAGCTCGCGGCTCAGTTGTTCGAGCCGCGCCACCTCGGCGGCGGTCAGTACGTTCTTGATACGCAGGAACATGGTGTACCCCTCAGGCGTCCGCGGCCTAGATCTGCGCGGTTGGAACCGTGCCGTTGAACGTGTCGGTCGCGGCGATCACGCCGGCGATCGCGGCGCGCTCCTCGCGGCGACAGGCGCGGATTCCAGATGTCGCAGATGAAGATGTAGCGCGGCTCGTCGCTGTCGTTCCACGCCTCGTGCTCGATGGTGTCGTCGAAGACCCAGGCTTCGCCGATGCGCCAGGCGCGCGTTTCGCTGCCGACGCGGAAGCCGCAACCGGGCGGCAGCACCAGCGGCAGGTGCACGACCAGACGGAAGTTAGCCACGCCGGTGTGCGGCGGAATGCGGGTGCGCGGCTGCAGCGCGGAGTACATTGCGCACGGCGAGCGCAACGGCACCACGGCCTGCGGCAGGGCCTGCATGGCCCGCACGGTCGCGGGCGCGCGCTGGAACCTTTCCTCGATCGGCTGGCCTTCGCGATAGAACTCGTACGACGTCCAGCGCGGCGAGTTATTGAGTTCGCGCCACTGGTCGAGCGGCATGTGCTCGCCGTAATGGATGTAGGGCGTGAAATCGGCCTCGCGCTCTCGCGCAGCGCCTGCGCCAGCTCCGCACGGACCGCATCGGTCTGCGCCTCGAATTCCTCGAGCCAGGGAAATTCGCTGCGTTCGTAGAACTCGATCGGCGGCAGTCCCGGGTAGTAGTAATCGGACGGCGCCTGCTGGAAGCGCGGCTGGACGCGCAGCGTCATCTTGATGAATGAGTCGAGCCGTCGCCGCTCCGACAGCCGTGCAGTCGCTTTCCGTCAGCGGCAATCTTGGCTGCGGATGTGGTCGCCGAGCTGCGGGTATAGGCGCCGTGCACTTCGCGCCCGCGGTCTCACCGCCAACAGTGTCGCCGCATCGAGGGCTGCGTCGGGCGGCGCGTTGGCGAGCGCCGCCCCGTACGCGAGCGCGGCTGGCACCGCATGGCCCTCTCGCTCGAGCATGGTGGCGCTCATCATCAACGCGCCGAAATTGCGGCCGTCGATGGTCAGAGCCTGCCGGATCGCCTCGAACGCGCCATCGAGTTCGTTGCGCTGGCGGCGCACGGCGGCGAGGTTGAGCCACGCCGGCAGGTAGTGCTGCGCCACGGCGACGGCCTGCAGCAGCGCGGCCTCGGCGCCGATCAGGTCACCCGCGGCCATGGCGCGCATGGCGGCCTGGTTGCGGTTGGCGGCGTCCTGCAGCGCACCCGGCCGCTCGGCCGTGCCTGTCGTATTCATGCGATCACACCATGGCAGAAGTAGGGAAAAGCGGACTGGCAAGCTTTGCAGGTCGCGCTGGCTTAGGCAACAATACGACCCGCACGATGAACAACAGCAACGACTTGCCGGGCATCGCCGCCATCGATCGCGCGCTCGCGGCCGACCCTCGCAACGTTCGTGCGCTGATCGCCAAGGCCGACCACTTTGCGGCAGCGGGCGATTCTCGCTCTGCCTCGGCTTTCTACCTCGCGGCGCTGCGCGCGGCACCCCCCGCCGACAAGATTCCGCCCGATCTGCTGCCGGAATTGCGCCGCGCCCAGGAGACCTGCGCGCGCCACGCGCGTGAATACAAGGACTACCTGCGCACTCGCCTCGTCGACCGCGGCTTCGACGCACGCACGCAAGGACGCTTCGCGCAGGCGCTCGACATCGTGTTCGGCGAAAAGCGCATCTACGTGCAGGAGCCGCGCTACTTCTATTTCCCCGGCCTGCCCAACATCCAGTTCTACGAACGCGAATCGTTCCAGTGGATGGACGACGTCGAAGCCGAGACCGACGCGATCCGTGCCGAGCTGCTCGAAGTCATGCGCAACCCGGGGGCGTTCTCGCCTTACGTGACCGGAGACCCGAACCGGCCGCGCAAGGAAGAGAAAGGGATGCTCAACAATCCGGACTGGAGCGCGTTCTACTTCTGGAAGAACGGCGAGCCGGTGACAGGAGAACCTCGAGCGCTGCCCAAGCGTGATGCGTGCGCTGCGCAATGCCCCGCTGGCGCGCGTGCCCAACCGGTCGCCCGTGGTGCTCTTCTCGCTGCTCAAGCCAGGCACGCACATTCCCCCCCACAACGGGCTGGTGAACACCCGGCTGATCTGCCACCTGCCGCTGGTCGTACCCGCGGGTTGCCGGTTCCGCGTGGGTAACGAGACGCGCGAGTGGGTCACCGGCAAGGCGTGGGCGTTCGACGACAGCATCGACCACGAAGCCTGGAACGACAGCGACCAGACGCGCGTCATCCTGCTGTTCGATGTCTGGCGGCCCGAACTGACGCTGGTCGAGCGCGAACTGGTGACCGAACTCTTTGCGGCCATCGACGCGCACACCGGCACTAAGCCAGACTGGGACAACTAGCGGGGCGCGTCCCCCGGCCTACGGAGTCGAAGCATGCAGACTGCAACGGTTAGCGCGCGGAGCGCGGGGACGGCTGCGCGCCTCGCCCCGGGATCCAGGCCGAGCTCGATCCTGGGATCGACCCTGGGCCTGGCGTTGGGCCTGGGCCTGGCTCAGTGCTGGCTGAGCCCCGCCCTGGCCGCGGGAACCACCGCCAATGCCGCCTTCATGTCCTGCGCGGGCGAGCAGGACGATGCCCGGCGCCTCGCCTGTTTCGACGCGGCAGTGGCGCAGGTCCGCGCCCAGCCAGCGCCCCCGGTCGAAAGCGCTGCACCGGCAGCTGCCGCCACTGCCGCAGCCGCGGTTCCGCTGTCCAAGGAGGAGCGATTCGGCCTGCGGGGCGACCTCAAGGAAGAAAAAGCCAAGAAGGCTCCGGAACTGGCCGAACTGAAGGAATTGCGCGCTACGGTGACCAAAGTGGCCGCAAAACCTTACGGCGAGCTCATTTTGACCCTCGATAACGGCCAGGTCTGGTATGAAATCCAGGCCAACTCGGGCATCCGCGTGAAGACGGGCGACCAGGTCACGATCCGCTCCGGCGCCCTGGGGTCGTACTCGGTCGTGGCCCCCAACGGCCGCTCCAGCAAGGTCACCCGCATCCGCTGACGGCTGCGCCGGGCGCTACGCCCGTAGGAATCCTGCGCAGTTGTTGCCAAGTCGTCCGCCGACCCCGTTGCATTAAAGCTACAGGGGGGTCAAAGCAGGGCAATTGCTGCGACAACCCGTGCAACCCCCGAGACCAAACCCCTAAAATCAAGGCTCTAGACGCAGTCTGAGCCGAAAAATAGATGTGGCTGAATCCCAACATGGGGTTGTATTGCGGAAGATACTTGTTAGTATTCGCACGCACTGTTGGGGGGCCCGTTTGCCTGACAGGCCGGCAACAAGTTCAACGACAAATCAAGCGACCTAAGTTCCTCTGGAGGATTCTCGTAATGCAGCGAACCAATCAACTTCAACGTGCGGTGCGTCACACGCTCCTGATCAGCGCACTCGCAGGCACCAGCGCGCTCCCGGTTTACGCGCAGGATGCGGAAATCGAACAGATCGTCGTCACCGGTTCGCGCATCAAGATGGCGAACCTCGAGGGCACCAGCCCCGTCACGCAGGTGACGAGCGCGGACATCGCGACGCAGGGCGTCACGCGCGTCGAAGACTTGATCAACCAGCTGCCGCAGGCTTTCGCTGCGCAGAACGCGAACGTGTCTAACGGCGCGACGGGTACCGCAACGGTCAACCTGCGCGGCCTCGGCTCGGCTCGCACCCTCGTCCTCGTCGACGGTCGCCGGCTGCCCTACGGCGGCGTGACCAACTCGGCGGCCGACTTGAACCAGATCCCGGCCGCGATGGTCGAGCGCGTTGAAGTCCTCACCGGCGGCGCCTCGGCCGTCTACGGTTCGGACGCCATCGGCGGCGTCGTCAACTTCATCATGAAGAAGGACTTCGAGGGCGTGCAGTTCGACGCCCAGTACGGCTTCTACCAGCACAACAACAACTACGGCGGTCGCTGGCGCCGTCAAGCTGCGTGACGTCATCGCGGGCCGCGCGGCGACCAACCCGTCAGCATTTCCGCCTGCCGGGCAACTACGTCACCGACGGCGCAGGCACGGAATTCAACGTCCTGATGGGCGTGAGCACCGAAGACGGCCGCGGCAACATCACTGCGTATGCCGGCGTTCGTGACAACGACGAAGTGCTGCAGCGCGACCGTGACTACTCGGCTTGCTCGCTGAATCCGAACCCGACCACCGCGTTCTCGTTGCGGCGGCTCGGGCACCAGCTACCCCGGCCGTATTTTCTACGATGGCCCCGGAACCCTGACGATCGACCAGACCACCGGCAACACGTTCATCCCGTACGTCGCCGGCCGTGACGCGTACAACTTCGGTCCGACGAACCACTACCAGCGTCCGGACACCCGTTACACCTTGGGCGCAATGGGTCACTACGAGCTGACCGACTACGCCGACGTGTACACGCAGCTGATGTTCACCGACTACAAGTCGGTTGCCCAGATTGCCCCGGGCGGCAGCTTCGGCGACTCGACATACGTCAATTGCGACAATCCGCTGATGTCTGCACAGCAGGCCGCCACGTTGGGTTGCTCGGCAACAGACATCACTGCCGGCACTCAAGTGCCGTTCTATCTCTTCCGCCGCAACGTCGAAGGTGGTGGCCGCCAGCAGGCGTTCGAGAACAGCTCGTTCCGTTCCTTGCTCGGCGTTCGTGGCGACATCACCGACACGTGGGCTTACGACGCGTCGGTGCAGTATTCCAAGGTGAAGGCCGACCAGCGCACCCTGAATTACTTCAAGATCGACCGCATCCAGCGCTCGCTGGACGTCGTCAACGTCGGCGGCGTCCCGACCTGCGCCTCGGTGGTCGATGGATCCGACCCGGCCTGCGTCCCCTACAACATCTTCCAGATCGGCGGCGTGACGAATGAGGCGCTGAACTACCTCCAGGTCAAGGGCCTGCAGCAGGGCACGATCGACCAGACGGTGTATCAGGGCATCATCACCGGCGACCTCGCCAACATCGGCATCAAGAGCCCGATGGCCTCGGAAGGCGTGCAGGTTGCCTTCGGTGCCGAATACCGCAAGGACAAGCTGGACAACTACACCGATGAACTGCTGACCAGCGCACAGCTGTCCGGCACGGGCGGTGCGACGATCAGCATCAGCGGCGAGACGGCGGTGACCGACCTCTTCACCGAAATCAACGTGCCGTTGCTGAACGACGTGCCCTTCGCCCACAGCCTCGGGTTCGACGCGGCCTACCGCTACTCGGACTACGACACCCTCACCACCGACACGTACAAGTTCGGTGCGGATTGGGCCCCGGTGGAAGACATCAGGTTCCGCGGCAGCTACCAGAAGGCGGTGCGTGCCGCCAACGTGGTCGAGCTGTTCACGGCGCAGGGCTTCAACCTGTTCGACATGGTCGGCGATCCTTGCGGCGCAGAGTACGCGGGCAGCAGCCGCGCGGCCTCTGATGCAGCCTGTCTCGCCACGGGCGTTCCGGCCAGCCAACTGCGCAGCGCAGACCTTGACAGCCCGGCGGGCCAGTACAACTTCCTGCAGGGCGGCAACCCCGACCTGGCTCCGGAAGATTCGGAGACCGTCACCTTCGGCGTCATCCTGCAGCCGCGCTTCCTGTCCAAGCTGATTGTGTCGGTGGACTACTTCAACATCGAGATCACGGACACCATCTCGACGTTCGGAGCCGAAAACACGTTGAATGCCTGCTACTTCAACAATGACGCCGCTTCGTGCAGCCGCATCAACCGCGATCCGAACAATGGCTCGCTGTGGCGCGGTGCGGGCAACGTCACTGACCTCAACGTCAACATCGGTTCGCTCGAGACGACCGGCTACGACTTGAACGTCAACTACAGCGGGCTGGAGATCGGCACGTTCGGCTCGTTGAACTTCAACCTGACCGGCACGTATCTCGACGAGCTGATCACGGTTCCGGGTCCGGGTATCGACGCGTACGACTGCGCCGGCTTCTTCTCGAGCTCGTGCGGCACGCCGAATCCGGAATGGCGCCACCACGCGCGTATCGGTTGGCAGACCCCGTGGTCGGTCGACCTGTCGCTCACCTGGCGCTACTTCGACGAGGTTGACCAGTACACGTCAGACGGCGTGCCCCCGGGCACGATCGACCAGACGCTGGACGCGCAGAACTATTTCGATCTGGCCGCGAACATCGCACTCACGGAGAAGGCCTCGATCCTGGTGGGCGTCAACAACGTGCTGGACTCGGATCCGCCGATCAGCTCGGCTGTGGGTACCACGGGTAACGGCAACACGTTCCCGCAGACCTACGACGCGCTCGGTCGCTGGATCTTCATCCGCGCGCAGGTCGGTTTCTAATACCGTCCTGATCTAGGCGAAACGGGCGGCGGCCTCGCAAGGGGCCGCCGCTTTTTTTTGTCCGCGATTTGGCGGGCGACTACCATGTCACTCATGAGGCCTCCCCCGTGAAGATGACTCCCGAACTCCTGGAAATGGGCCAGGCGGCCCTCGCTTTGGAGCGAGCCGGTCGCTTGGACGAAGCGGAAGCTGCCTACACGCGCCTGCTAGTCCTCTACCCCGACCTGTCCGACACGTGGTTCAACCTCGCTGTCCTGCAGCGCAAGGCAGGGCGTTTCGATGCGGCGCTGATGTCCTATCAGCAAGCCCTCGACCGAGGGATCAAGCAGCCTGAGGAAGTGCATCTCAACCGAGGTGTCATTTATTCGGATTGCCTGCGGCAGAGACGACGCTGCGGCCGCTGAACTGCGAGCCGCACTGCAGATCAACCCCCGTTACGTGCCCGCCCTGCTGAACCTCGCCAACTTGCAGGAGGATTTAGGACGACGTGACGATGCATTGGCACTCTACGAACGCCTGCTTGCCGAGGATCCGCGCTGCTACGTCGGCTTGGCACGTTACGTAAGTCTCAAGACAGCGACGGGGCCCGATCCGGCCGTGACAGGGCGGCTGCAACGGACGCTGGCGCAGGCGGACCTGACCGCGGCGGACCGCGCGATGCTGGGTTTCGCCTTGGGCGCAGCGCTGGACAAGGCGGACAGGTATGACGAGGCCTTCGCCGCCATCACCGAGGCCAATTCGCAGAGCCGCTTGAGCGCCGGCCCCAATGGGGCGCGCTACGATCGCGCGGCACACGAGCGCTTCATCGATGCGCTGATCGCCGCCTTCCCGGTTCCACAACAGCGCGACCCGTCGCCCGCTCCTCAGGAACAGCCCATCTTCATCTGCGGTATGTTTCGGTCGGGCTCGACACTGGTCGAGCAAATCCTCGCGGGCCATCCACAGGTGGTGTCCGGCGGCGAACTCGATTTCCTGCCAGCCATCGTGCGCACCGAGCTCGCACCATTTCCGGCCTCGATGGCGGGACTGACTGACCGTCACGCCGCGCGGCTTGCGGACCGCTATCGCGCGATGAAGGCCCGACTACACCCCGGTGCCGAACGTCTCCTCGACAAGCGCCCCGACAATTTCCTCTACATCGGGCTGATCAAGACTCTGTTCCCTGCTGCACGCATCGTGCATACGACGCGCCACCCGCTCGACAACTGCCTTTCGGTGTTTTTCCTGCACCTCGATCACTCGATGCCGTACGCCCTCGACCTGCTCGATATCGGGCATTACTACCGGCAGTACCGCGCGTCTCATGGCGCACTGGCACTCGCTCTATGGCGACGACATCATCGACGTTCACTACGACGAGCTCGTTCGCGAGCCGCGCCCGATCGTCGAGCGTGTGCTCGAATCCTGCGGCCTGGACTGGGACGAAGCGTGCCTGGACTTTCACGAGCGCGCCAACGCCGTGAAGACCGCCAGCGTCTGGCAGGTCCGTCAACCGCTCTACCAGCACGCCTCAGGACGGGCGCGGAATTTCGCGCGGCACCTCGAAGCGTTAAGCGCTTACCTCGACGAGACCGCAGCGCGCTGAACCTCGGTCGGTGCGTGTCCTACGCCGCGAGTTCCTGTGCCGCTCGCGCGCAGGTCGGCATCGAGCTCGGTGAGCCCGCCGGCGTCGTGCGTGGTGAACAACACCTCGCAATAGTCGTAACCGACTTTCATGTCCGGATGATGGTCGTGCCGCCGCGCGACGTCGGCGATGGCGTTGACGAACGTCATCGTCACGTCGAAGTCCGCGAACTTGAAACGACGGCTGATCGCCTTGCCATTGGCTGCCAGCGCCCATCCGGGCAAGGACGCGACCAGCGAACTGACGGCAGCGGGATCGAGCAGCGCGGGACGAATCATGCCTTGTCTCCTGCGAGGGCCGGTTGGGGCTGCAGCGCCGAACGCAGCATCAGCGTCGCCGCGTACAGCACGACGACGACGACGAGCCAGTACAACCACTGCAGCGGCAGCGACTTGACGACGAACGCCGCGAGGAACACGCCCGGGATTCCGCCAATGGCGAGACCGATGGCGGTACGCCGGTCGTACCTGCGTTCGCGAATGAACTTGAGGCTGCCCACGGGCATCAGGCACGCGCAGGAGGCCATCATGATCGGGAACGCGGCGATCGGGTTCATGCCGAGCAGGCTCACCAGCATCAGGCACGGCGCGTACAGGCCGATGCCGAGCTGCATCAGCGCACCGAGGCAGAAATTGACCACCACCGCGAAGACCAGCACGCCACCGCTCAAGCCCAGCGCATTGCCGCCCGCCGGAAGCAAGCCGAAGATCTTCAGCACGAACAGCGCTGCGGCGACCAGCAACGCGATGCCCATTCCAAGCTGGATGCCGCGACGCGGCAGCTTGGCGACGACGCCCGCGCCCAGGTAGCCGCCCGCCACCGCGGCGCCGACCATCGCCACCAGCGTGACGGGAGCGACGGCGATCGCCGTCGTGAAGATGATGGCCTGCGTGATCGTGGGCAGCGCGTGACCGACGTTGAGCGTGCCCGGTATCAGCTCGTCGCGGATCAGGTTGCGGAACTTGATCCAGGCCGTGGTCGACGCGAATGAACCGATGCCGAGCGTGTCGAAGAAATTGGCGACGAAACCAAGGACCAGTCCACCGGGCGTGGGGAGTTTCGCAGCCGCCTTATCCGCGTCACCGGCATGAGCGCGTTCGATGCGCCGCCAGGCGAGGACGAAAAACCCCGCCAGCAGCAGACCGCCGACCAGGACCAGTTGCGCGACGAGGCTCATGCTTGGGTCTCCACGGGACCAGTGATCAGGATTCGTGCCGCAACGGCAGTTCGTTGCCCTTGCGCACGGTACGCAACGCGAAGCTCGAGTGCACGCGCGCGACGCCGGGAAGCCGCGTGAGATGCTGGCTGTGCAGTCGTTCGAAGTCTGCGGCGTCCGAGACCACGACGCGCAGCAGGTAGTCCTGCTGCCCGGTCATGAGGTAGCACTCCATGACTTCGGGCACGCGCTTTACCGCGTCCTCGAACGCCGCCAGGTCGGCCTGCTCCTGGCGATTGAGCGTGATGCTCACGAAGACGTTGCCCGGCAAACCCACCTTGGCCTGGTTCACCAGCGCGGCGTAGCGATCGATCACCCCAGCCTGCTCCAGTGCGCGCATGCGTCGCAGGCAGGCGGACTCGCTCAGGTGCACCTGCTCGGCGAGTTCGCGATTGCTGACCCGGCCGTCCCGCTGCAGGGCGGCCAGGATCTGGTTGTCTACGCGATCCAGTTTCATGATTCGCAGATTCCACCATCAAGCAGACTTCTAGCAGAAGAAAGTTGCGTCTAATGGAGACTTATGGCCTGACTTTGCATGATTTCACCGCTACGCGCCAATTATTCTTCCGCGATGCACCGCAGCGGTGCGCCACAACAGCAAACCGGGGAGAGAGCCATGCGCATCGGCGTGCCTAAGGAAATCAAAGTCCACGAATACCGGGTCGGCCTCGTTCCGGCCGCAGTGCGTGAACTGGTCGAGTCGGGCCACGAAGTGCTCGTGCAGACCGGCGCAGCGGCCGGCATCGGCTTTGCAGACGCTGACTACCTGCGGGTCGGCGCGAAGATTGCCGCGACGGCCGCCGAGATCTTCGCCGCCAGCGACATGATCGTGAAGGTCAAGGAACCGCAGCCGGAGGAATGCGCGATGCTGCGCAAAGGCCAGGTGCTGTACACGTACCTGCACCTTGCGCCCGATCCCCGCCAGACCGAGGCGCTCGTGAAATCCGGCGCCACCTGCATCGCCTACGAAACGGTGACGGCCCCTGACGGTTCGTTGCCGCTGCTTACGCCGATGAGCGAAGTCGCGGGTCGCATGTCGATCCAGGTCGGCGCGTATTGCCTGCAGAAGGCATCCGGCGGCCGCGGGATCCTGCTCGGCGGCGTGCCGGGCGTGGCGCCCGCCAAGGTCGTGATCCTGGGGGGCGGCGTTTCCGGCACGCATGCGGCCGAGATGGCCGTGGGCCTGCGCGCGGACGTCACCGTGGTCGATCGTTCGGTGAAGCGCCTGCGCGAACTGTCGTCGATCTTCGGCGCCTCACTGCGCACCGAATATTCGACACAGGAACACATCGACACGCTGGTGATGGAAGCCGACCTCGTGATCGGCGCGGTGCTGATCGCCGGCGCCGCGGCGCCCAAGCTCGTGACGCGCGACATGGTCCGTCGCATGCAGCCGGGCTCGGTGCTCGTCGACATCTCGATCGACCAGGGCGGCTGTTTCGAGACCAGCAAGGCGACGACCCACGCCGATCCCACGTACGTGGTCGACGACGTGATCCACTACTGCGTCGCCAACATGCCGGGCGCCGTGCCGCGCACGTCGACGTTCGCGCTGAACAACGCGACCCTGCCCTTCGCCCGCAAGCTCGCGGACCTGGGCTGGCAGAAGGCGCTGCGCGCGGACCCGCACCTGGCCAACGGCCTCAACGTGCACGACGGCCAGATCACGAACGCGGCCGTCGCGCGCGAACTCGGCTACAAGCACGTGCCGGTCGCGGCAGTGCTGCAGTAGCAGCCGTCAAACAGGGGACATGCACCGGTTTCTGGCCAGAAATTGGTGAATGTCCCCTGTTCTCTGGGAGCGGCGCGCCGAACGCGCTAGGCTTGGCGCATGCAACTCCCAGCCCTGCGTTTCGACGGCAAAACCGTCCTCGTCACCGGCGCGTCGAGCGGCATCGGCCGTGAAACCGCCCTCGCCTTCGCTGCGGCAGGCGCCAACGTCGTGCTGGTCGCCCGGCGTGCAGCGGTGCTTGCCAAGGTCGCGAGCGCCGCAAGGAATGCCGGGGTCGGCGCCCTTGCGATCGGCACCGACGTCACGGACCCCGTGGCGGTGCGCGCCTGCTTCCGTAAAGCCGCGCGGCGTTTCGGCAGCGTCGATATCGTGGTCAACAATGCGGGCATCCTGATTCCCGCCCAGGTCGCCGACCTCGATCCGGCCGATCTGCGGCGCATGCTCGACGTCAACCTCTTCGGCGCATTGCACGTCATGCAGGCCGCGGTGAAGCTGATGCAGTCGCAGCCGGCGGGTGGTCACATCGTCAATGTCGCGTCGCTCGCGGGACGGCGCGGCTTCTCGCCGCTCGGCGGCTATTGCGCCAGCAAGTTCGCACTGGTCGGCCTGACCGAGGCCCTGCGCACCGAACTCCTGGGCACGAACGTCGGCGTATCGCTCGTCCTGCCGGGGGTGATCGACACTCCGATGGCAGCCGCCGCCGCCGCGGATCCGACCACACAGGGCTTCTGGCCCAAGGCGCTCAACATGCCCACGGCCTGGGTCGTCTGGGCGGTCTTTGCGGCCGTGCGCCTCAAGCTGGCCGAAGTCGCGGTGCCCCCGGGCGGCGCACTGCTGGAGAAACTTGGTGCGCTGGCCCCCGGCGCCACCGACGTCCTCGTGCGCAGCGTCATGAACGTCGCTCGACGCACGGGCACTCGCAAGCCACGCTGACGCGCCACCCCTGAATCACTGCACGGAAACACGTCCATGGCCGAGACCTTCGCGCACATCGCAATCGAACGCACAGGCACCGTCGCCACGCTGTTCCTCGATCGACCCGAGAAGCTCAACGCGCTGCATCGACCGCTGTGGCACAGCATCCCTGCGGCCGTAGCGGCGCTCGACGCAGACCCGGAAGTGCGCGTCATCATCCTGGCGGGGCGCGGCAAGGCCTTCTGCGCGGGCATCGATCTCATGGACCATGCGCCCGGCCTGGCGGGCGGCTCGTTGACGGGCGCGAGCGACGGCTCGGCGGTCGCGAAGCGCCGTCAGTTGTACGACGACATCCGCGCCTACCAGCGCACGTGCTCGAGCCTGGCCGACACCAACAAGCCCGTCATCGCCGCGGTGCACGGCGCCTGCATCGGCGCCGGCATGGACCTGATCACGGCATGCGACATTCGTCTCGCGTCCGCCGAGGCCACGTTCTCGGTGCGCGAGACGCGCATCGCGATGGTGGCCGACGTCGGTTCGCTGCAGCGCCTGCCGCGCGTGATCGGCGACGGCGCTGCGCGCGAGTGGATCTTCACGGGCGGCGACTACACCGCGCAGCAGGCGCGCGAGGTACAACTGCTGAACGACGTGCTGCCTGATCCTGCGGCGCTGATGGCCCGTGCGCAGGAAATGGCGGCCGCGATCGCGGCTAATTCACCGCTCGCCGTACAGGGCTCGAAGCACGTGCTGGGATTCGCTTCGCGACGCGAGGTGGACAGCCAGCTCGACTACGTGGCCGTGTGGAATGCCGCGTTCCTGCATTCAGACGACCTCGGCGAGGCGATGCAGGCATTCATGCAACGCCGGCCGCCGAACTTCCGCGGGCAGTAGGGTGGAAGGGGCTAGGGGCTAGGAAGGCTAGTCAGGAAGGGCAGTTGGAACCTGAAGAACTCGGGTCCTGAATGTATCGATCAGGAAAGCAAGCGTCAGATAACTTCCTGTCCTTCCTGTCCTTCCTGTCCTTCCTGCCCTTCCTGTCCTTCCTGCCCTTCCTCCCCTTCCCTACGCGCTCTTCGCCTGCGCGCCCACGGCTGCGTCGCGCAATTCACGCCGCAGGATCTTGCCCACGTTGCTCTTCGGCAATTCGTCGCGGAACTCGATGTACTTGGGCTTCTTGTAGCCGGTGAAGTTCTCCTTGCAGAACTCCAGCAACTGCTCGACGGTCAGCGCGGGATCCTTGCGCACGACGAAAACTTTCACCGCTTCACCTGACTTGTCGTCGGGCACTCCGATCGCGGCGCATTCGACCACGCCCGGGTGGGTGGTGATGACCTGCTCGATCTCGTTCGGGTACACGTTGAAACCCGAGACCAGGATCATGTCCTTCTTGCGGTCGACGATCCGGATGTAGCCGCGCTCGTCCATGATGCCGACGTCGCCCGACTTGAAGAATCCGTCGGGCGTCATGACCTTCGCCGTCTCGTCGGGACGGTTCCAGTAGCCCGCCATGACCTGCGGCCCGCGGATCGCAATTTCGCCGGGCTGGCCCAGCGGCACCGGCTGGCCAGCATCGTCGAGGATCGCGATCTCCGTGCCGGGGAACGGCAGGCCGATCGTGCCGTTGTATTCACGGTTCAGGATCGGGTTGCAGGTTGCGACCGGCGAAGTCTCCGACAGTCCATACCCTTCGATGATCGGCACGCCGGTCAGCTTGAGCCAGCGCTCGCTGGTCGCCTTCTGCACGGCCATGCCACCGCCGTTCGCGACGCGCAGGCTGGAAAAATCGAGCTTGCGGAACTCCTCGTTCTCCAGCAGCGCGTTATAGAGCGTGTTGACGCCGGGCAGCACGTTGAATTTGTACTTCGCCAGCTCGCTGACGAAGCCGCCGATGTCGCGCGGGTTCGGGATGAGCACGTTGAGCGTGCCGATGCGCAGGCCGAACAGGCAATTCACCACCAGCGCGAAAACGTGGTACAGCGGCAGCGCACAGATGTAGACGAACTGCTCGGGCACCGGGCCGCGCTCGGTATCGGTCAGGGCCGGGGTCAGCCAGGCCTCCATCTGCAGCACGTTCGCCACGAGGTTGCCGTGCGTGAGGGTGGCGCCCTTGGAGATGCCCGTGGTGCCGCCCGTGTACTGCAGGAAAGCCGTGTCCTGTAGCGTCATCGTCACCGGCTCGAGGCGCCGGCGCGCGCCCGCGTCGAGCGTCTCGGTGAACTTGATGTGTCCCGGCAGCGAGTAGGCCGGCACCAGTTTCTTGACCCGCCGCACCGCGAAATTCACGATCGCGCCCTTCGGGAAGCCGAGCATTTCACCGAGCGACGCCACCACGACGTGCTTCACGTCGGTACGCGCGATCACCTGCTGCAGCGTGCTCGCGAAGTTCTCCAGGATCACGATCGCCTCGGCACCCGAGTCACGCAACTGGTGCTCGAGCTCGCGTGGCGTGTACAGCGGATTGACGTTCACCACGACGTAGCCCGCCCGCAATACGCCCGCAAGCGCGATCGGGTACTGCACGACATTCGGCATCATGATCGCGACGCGCGCGCCCTTGGCGAGGCCCTGCGACTGCAGCCACGCGCCGAACGCGGCCGAGTACCGGTCGATTTCACCGAAGGTGAAGTACCGGTCCATGTACGCGTAGGCGTTGCGCTGGGCGTGCTGGCGCAAGCCGTGCTCTATGAGCTCGACCAGCGAGGAATATTGCGTGATGTCGACGTCGTGCGGGACGTCAGCCGGATAATGCTCGAGCCAGATTCGTTCCATGAGTCCTTCCCCCGAAGGCTTTTGTTGCCCGCCCGGTTACGGCCGCGGCCGCACCACCACGGGCACGTTGCAGAGATCGATATATCCTGCCGGCACGAGGTACCAGTCGTCACGACGATTGCGCCGTGCCTCGACCAGTTGCCGGAAACGTTCCGTGTCGGTGCGCATGACCTCGAGGCTTGCGCGCTCGGCGACCGGCAGGTCGGCCGCGACACGGACGCTCGTGATCGGCACCGTCTGTTCAACCTTTTCGTAGAACCCCATCGGACCGGATCCACGAGGTTGCGACGAGAGCAACTCGATACCTTGCACCACACGGCCGACCAGGGCGATGTTGCGATCGAGCTGGCGGGGGGCGTGGCCGGTCACGACGTAGAGTTCGGCCCCGTTGCCGCTGTCCGGCGCATTGCCGCGCCCCGCCCCGACCATGCCGTAGCAATGGGCCAGCCAGGCCTCGCCGCGGGCCACGTCACGGGCGGCAGGAAAGCCCTGGCTGAAACCGACCTCGGGCGCGTAACCGTCGCGATCCGGCAGGACCTCGAACGGCAGCGCGGGAGTCAGCTTGACCGTGAACTCTGGCGGCAGCGTCGCCTTGGCGTCACCGAGGCTGCGCTTGCCCTCGGGATCGCCCCACTGCACCACGAAATTGTCCTGCGCACGCACGATCGCCAGGCCGTCGAAATACTTGCCCCGCGCCAGGGCCCTGATGTTGGCCGCATGTTGCGGCGCAAAATCCGGCGCGAGTTCGATCACGACCCGGCCCTGCGCCAACTGCAGGTAGAGGGTGTTCTCCGGCTCGAGCGGTCGCCAATCCGCCGGGGTCGAGGCCGCGATGACGTCGGCCATCGTGCGCGGCGGCGGAGTCGGGGTGCCAGCCCCTGCCACGCTCAAACGCAGGCCGCCCACCCGGCGAGTAGAACGAGGACGACGCCGCGCTACCGTGCCTCGGCCGTGCCCGTCTCGAGCATCATTCGAGCTGCAGCACGGCGATGGAAAGTTCGTTGTTGACGTCCTGGAGCAGTTTCCTGACGTCGAGGACCCTGTCGCCCGCACATGAGTCGCAAGGCGCGGGCCTCGTCGTCGACGAGAGACTCGGGCGGGTACGGGTGGTTCCATGGGTTGAAAATCTACCTTGTGATGGGCAGCTCTAGCAAAGAATTCAGCCGGGAGAGGAGCGCGAGCCGGTCGTCATCGACGACCATGATCAGGGACGGACTGCTTCTGGTCATGAGCACAGTGATCTTACGGTTCATTCACGCAGTGCCCGTTATGGCACAGACTCGCGAATCCGGGGCGAGTACAGCTTAGAATAGGCTGGAGAGCCGTGCCGCCAGCCAGTCCGGCCCGGGCCCACGCTCTGCCGTGCAGGAGTGACGTCGCGTTGCGTATCTTGATGATCGAAGACAACGAGTCGCGCGCTTCCTGCTCGAGCGGCGGGGCCCGCATGCGGGCAGCGCGAGCGCCGCACAGCATTTTTCCTTGAATCGAAAGGCAGTTGCAGCGCCATGTTAGTCAAGTTCACGACCCGCTTCGGCCACTTGCTCATGCAGGGCGAGCCCGCGCTGGCGCTGCTGCGCCTTGCCGGACATTCCGGCACGGTGCCCAGCGCCGTGCTCGAAGCCGACCTGCCCGCGTTCCTCGCCAGGCTGCAGTCCGGGCTCGAACTGCACGGCGACGAGTATTCGCCAGCCCCGGCGCCTGCCGACGACGCAGATGACGCCGAATCCGACCAGGCAGAACCGCGCGAGCGCCCGGTCAAGCTCCGGCTGCGGGCCGTGCCCTTGGTGGACATGATCGAGACAGCGGTGAGGCAGCATGCCGACCTGATGTGGGAGCGCGCCTGACATTGCGCACCGCGGCCCTGCTAGGCCTGCCTGCGCTCGCGCTCGTGCTGCTGGCGGCCCACCTGGTCCACGCGGGATGGCTGCCGCTGGCCGCAGTCTCCGTGCTCTCCATCGGATTGCTGGGGTTGCGGCGGCCGTGGGCCGCCCGTGCAATCCAGGTCGTGCTCGTGATTGCCACCCTTGAGTGGGTGCGCACGACGGTGGGACTGGCCCAGGTGCGCCTGCACCACGGCGAGCCGTATCTGCGGCTGGTCCTGATCCTCGGTGCCGTGACCCTGTTCACCGCGCTCGCCGCCGCGGCGTTCCAGCACCCCGCCCTGCGCCGCTATTTTCGCAGGGCTCGCCTGGGGTAATCTTACGGGCTGCGTGCCAAGCACGATTCCCCCAAGGACTTCCGCCACATGAAAACCCTCCTGGCCACCGCCAGTGCCCTGGCGCTGCTCACATTCTCACCCGTCGAAGCCGCCGACATGAAAACCGCTGCCGCCAATCCCCTGCTCGCTCCGTGGACCGGCCCCTACGGCGGCGTGCCGCCGTTCGACGCGGCCAAGGTTGAGCAACTGCAGCCGGCGCTCGAGGCCGCCATGGCCCAGCAACTTGTCGAAATCGATCGCATCGCCAACGACCCGGCCAAGCCGACGTTCGAGAACACCATCGCAGCGATGGAGCGTACGGGACGCACGCTGGAACGCGTCGGCACCGTCTACGGCATCTACAGCTCGAACCTGAATGACGATGCCGTGCAGGTGGTCGAGCGCGAGATGTCGCCGAAGCTCGCCGCGTTCAGTGACCAGATCACGCAGAACGCGAAACTGTTCGAGCGGATCGCGCAGGTGTACGAAACGCGCGAGACGTCCGGGCTCACCCCCGAGCAGCAGCGCCTCACGTGGCTCTACTACACCAATTTCGTGCGCGCCGGCGCGAAGCTGGACGCCAAGGCCAAGCAGCGCCTGTCGGAGATCAACCAGGAACTGGCCGGCCTGTTCACGACCTTCGGCCAGAACGTGCTCAAGGACGAGAACGAAGAAGTCATCTACATCGACAAGGAAGCCGACCTGGCCGGCCTGCCGCAGGGCGTGCGCGACGGCATGGCGCTGGGCGCCGAGGGCCGCGGCCAGAAAGGCAAGTGGGCGATCGCCAACACGCGCTCCAGCGTCGAGCCATTCCTGACCTATGCCGAGAACCGGGCGCTGCGCGAGCAGGTGTGGCGCATGTTCGTGAATCGCGGCGACAACGGCGGCGCCACGGACAACAACGCGACGATCTCGGACATCCTGCGGCTGCGCGCCGAGCGCGCGAAGCTGCTCGGCTTCCCGACGCATGCGCATTGGCGGCTGGAAAACTCGATGGCGAAGACGCCTGACCGCGCGATGGAACTGATGGAAGCGGTGTGGACGCCGGCCGTCGCTCGCGTGCACGAGGAAGTCGCCGACATGCAGAAGATCGCCGATGCCGAGAAGGCCGGCATCAAGATCGCGCCGTGGGATTACCGCTACTACGCGGAAAAGGTCCGCAAGGACAAGTACGACCTCGACGAGAGCGAGGTGACGCCTTACATGCAGCTCGAGAACCTGCGCGAAGGCATGTTCTACATGGCGAAGGAGCTGTTCGGCTTCAGCTTCAAGCCGGTCGAGGCGGGCAAGGTGCCGGTCTATCACCCCGACGTGCGCGTCTGGGAAGTGAACGACGCCCAGGGCAATCTCGTCGGCCTCTGGTACTTCGACCCCTACGCCCGCAAGGGCAAGCGGTCGGGCGCCTGGATGAATGCCTATCGCAACCAGGAGCGCTTCGACGGCGACGTGCGGACGATCGTTTCGAACAACTCCAATTTCGTGCAGGGCAAGCCCGGCGAACCCGTGCTGATCAGCTGGGAAGACGCCACGACGCTCTTCCATGAATTCGGCCACGCCCTGCACGGCCTGAGTTCGAACGTGAACTACCCGTCGGTGTCGGGCACGTCGGTGCCGCGCGATTACGTCGAGTTCCCGTCACAGCTGCTCGAGCACTGGCTGTCGACGCCCGAGATCCTCAACAAGTACGCGCTGCATTACCAGACGGGCAAGCCGATTCCGCGCGAGCTCGTGGCGAAGATCGAGGCGGCCGAGAAGTTCAACGAAGGCTTCAAGACGGTCGAGTACCTGTCGAGCGCGCTCGTGGACATGAAGCTGCACCTCGCGGGCGACCAGAAGATCGACGCGGACAAGTTCGAACGCGACACGCTGGCCGCGCTCAAGATGCCGTCGGAAATCGTCATGCGGCACCGCACGCCGCAGTTCAACCATGTCTTCTCGGGTGACGGCTACTCGGCAGGCTATTACAGCTACCTGTGGTCGGACACGATCACGGCCGATGCGTGGGAAGCGTTCACCGAAGCCGGTGGCGCCTGGGACAAGGACGTGGGCAAGCGCCTGAAGCAGCTGCTCTCGATCGGCAACACGGTGGATCCGGCGATTGCGTACCGCGAATTCCGCGGCCGCGAACCGGGCATCGATGCGCTGATGCGCAAGCGCGGCTTCCCGGTGCCGGCTGCCAAGACGGCAGCTCCGGCCGCGACGAAGTAGCGAAGCGTCTGCCCTCTCCCGCTCCGGCGGGAGAGGGTCAGGCCTGCGACAGGGACAGCACGTTCCCTTCGGAGTCGGTGAACCACGCCACTTTCGCCCCGCCGTCCGGCGCGGTCCAGATGCCGAGTTCGTCCTGACCCATGCCTTCGTAGATCGCGAACTTGACGCCGCGGTCACGCAGCGACGTGGCGGTGGCCACGATGTCGGGCACGTTCCAGCCCAGCACGGGATGCGCATTGGCCTGCCACTGCGGCAGCACCGTCATGCGCAGCAGTGCTCCGCCAAACTGGAGGAAGTCGCCAAAGTCGTCCGAACTGCGCAGTTCGAGTCCGAGGACATCTTTATAGAAGGCGATCGCACGTGCGCGATCTGCAGCGTAGACGAACGCCACCGCCGTTCCGGCGATACCGGTTGTCATGACCGTTCCTCCCTAGCGTGTACCCGCTTCGTGGATCAGGAAAGCATACTCTTCGGCCACCTCGCGCAAATGCTCGAAGCGGCCCGACTTGCCGCCGTGCCCCGCCTCCATGTTCACGCGCATGACGAGCAACCGGTCGCCGGTATTGCACTGTCGCAGCCTGGCCACCCATTTCGCGGGCTCGTAATACTGCACCTGGCTGTCCCATAAGCCCGTCGTCACGTACAACGCGGGGTAAGCCTGCTGCCTCACGTTGTCATAGGGCGAATAGCCGAGCATGTACTCGTAGCAGTCGCGCTCGTTGGGGTCGCCCCATTCGTCGTATTCGTTGGTCGTGAGCGGGATGCTTTCGTCGAGCATGGTCGTCACGATGTCGACGAACGGCACGTGTGCGACGATGCCGCGGTACAGCTCCGGCGCCATGTTGGCGACGCCGGCCACGAGCAGTCCGCCGGCACTGCCACCCCGCGCAAAAATGCGCGCCGGGTCGGCATACCCTGCCGCAGCCAGGAAGCGCGAGACGTCGATGAAATCCTCGAACGAATGCTGCTTCTGCAGCAGGCGACCGGACTCGTACCAGCGCCGGCCCCGCTCCTGCCCGCCCCGCACCTGCGCGATGGCGTAGACGAAGCCGCGATCGAGCAGTGACAGCACGCTCGACGAGAACACCGGATCGGACGAAATGCCGTAGGCCCCGTAACCGTACTGCAGCAGTGGAGCGCTGCCGTCGCGCCGGAACAGCGAACGCCGGTAGACGATCGCGACGGGCACGCGTTCGCCGTCACGCGCCGGCACCGACAAGTACTGTGTCTCGTAACGCGATGAATCGAAGTCGCCGAGCACGGGCTCCCGCTTCAGCAGTCGCCGCTCGCCCGTGCGGACGTCGTAGTCGTAGATCGTGCGCGGGGTGGTGAGCGAAGTGTAGGCGTAGCGCACGATGTGGCTGTCCACCTCCTCGTTCGCGTCGAGCGCCATGCGGTAGGCGGGCTCGTCCGAGTCGAGGTGAAACTCGCGCTGGCCGTCCCAGCGCCGGATGCGGATCCTGCGCAGGCCATCGACGCGCTCCTCGATGGCGAGGAATTCGTCGAACACGTCGAAGCCTGCGATCAGCACGTCGTCGCGGTGCGCGATGAACTCGCGCCAGTGATCGCGCGTCCCGGCCGCGTGCGTCGCCACCTCGAGCAAGCGGAAATTGACGGCCTGCCAGTTGCTGCGGACCACCCAGCGCTCGCCCACATGGTCGATCGAGTATTCATGCCCGCGCTCGCGCGGCAGGAAGCTGCGGAAAGCGAGCGTGGGATCGTCCAGCGCCGCATAGCGCACTTCGGTGGTGATCGTACTGCTCGAATCGATCAGCAGGAAACGCCGGTCCTTGGTGAGGCCGACGGACGTATAGAAAGACTCGTCCGCTTCCTCGTGCACGATGGGGTCGTGCGCCGGGTCCGTGCCGAGCTCGTGCACCCGCACGCGCAGGCCGAGCAGCGTGACGGGGTCCTTTTCCACGTAGAGCACGCGCCGGTTGTCGCCCGCCCAGACGATTCCTTCCTCGACGTTCGGCACGACGTCCGGCAACAGTTCGCCGGTCGCAATGTCCTTGAAGCGCAGCGTGTACTCGCGCCGGCCCACGGTATCTTCCGTGAATGCGGCGAGGGCGTTGTCGTGGCTGACCTCGATCGAACCGACATCGTAGAAATCGAGCGCACGCGCGTGCTCGCGCAGGTCCAGCAGCACTTGCTCGGGGCCGTCGGCGCTGCCCGCACGCCTTGCATACACGGGGTATTCGTCGCCCGTATCGTAGCGGCGCAGGTACCAGTAACCGTTGTCGCGGTAAGGCACGCTCGAATCATCCTGGCGGATGCGTCCGACGATCTCGCGGTACAGCTCTGCTTCGAGCGGCTGCCACGCCGCCGCCACCGCGTCGCGATACGCGTTCTCTGCCTGCAGGTGCGCCAGTACGCCGGGATCGGTGCGCGTATCGTCGCGCAACCAGTAGTAGTCGTCATTGCGCGCGCCGTGCGGCGCTGCGACGACGTGCGGACGAACCGCCGCGACAGGCGGTGACGGCGATCCTGCAGTCATGCGCTACGAGTCAGACGCCTGCCGCGCCCATGCGCACGGGGTAACGTGGATGCGCAGCCTGGGGCTGGTAATACGGCATCATCTTGGGCGCGAGCGCCCCGAGGCGCTGCTGGCGGGTAGCGTCGCTCGGATGCGTGCTCAGGAATTCCGGCGGGGCGCCGCCGCCCGTCTGCGCCATCTTCTGCCACAGCGTGCTCGCAGCACGCGGGTCGTAACCGGCCTTGGCGGCGATTTCGAGGCCGATCTGGTCGGCTTCATTCTCGGACGCGCGACTGTTCGGCAGCTTGATCGCGACGGTCGCGGCAGCGGCGGCCATGGCCATCGCCTGGCCCGGGTTGTCCGAGAGCACGCCCACGGCAATGATGCCGGCGTTGGCGGCCATCGCCGTCGACATGCGTTCCGCCGTGTGGTTGGCGAGCGCGTGCGCAATCTCGTGCCCCATGACCTGGGCGAGTTCATCGTCGGTGGGATCGATCTTGATGAGGAGGCCGGTGTAGATCGCCATGCGTCCGCCCGCCATGCACCAGGCGTTGACGACCTTGGGATCGTCGATCACCTGCACGCTCCACTGCCACTGCGCGCTGTCGGGCCGTTCCTTCACGGCCTGGGCCACGAGGCGCTCGGTGATGACGCGCACGCGCTCGAGCACGCGCGGGTCCGTGACCAGCTTGCCCTCGCTTCTGGTACTTGCCCATTTCCTGCGCGTAGGCCTGGCGCGATGACTTGATCGCGGTTTCCTCGGACACCAGCATCAGTTGCGTGCGGCCGGTCGGGCTGGTGGCGCACGCAGCTGCAAGCAGCATGAGGACGGTGGCGAGCAATGGTTTGCGGAAGTTCATCCAGGATTCCCTCGTCAGGGCAGTGCACGGCGAGGCGGGCATGATGCCCTGCCGGCCCGGGCGTAGAAAGACCGCCTTGGCAAGACACCACGACAGGTGCGATAAGGATTCCTTCGCGGCGCGCACGAATTGCCGCCGCTCCGAGGAGGCAACGATGTCCCGCTGGACCGCTGCCCGATGTCCCGCCAGCGGCGTAGTCCTGCACGTACGCCAGGCGGGTCACGGCCCGCCCGTGCTGTTACTGCACGGGTTTCCCGATTCCTCGACACTCTGGGACGACGTGGCGCCCCACTTGCTCGCTGCGGGCCACCGGGTCATTGCGCCGGACTTGCGCGGTTTCGGAGGGTCCGATGCACCGACGGCTGTCGGTGAATACGCACTGGGTCGCAGCGTGGCGGACCTGCGCGCATTGGTCACTCGTCTGACAGGCGGAGAGCCGGTGCACGTCATCGGACATGACTGGGGCGCGGTCGCCGGGTGGTGTCTCGCGCTCGAGCACCCGCAGGTCGTGCGCTCGCTGGTTGCTGTCTCCGTTGGCCATCCGCGCGAATACGCGCGCGCGGGACTCGAGCAGAAACTCAAGGGCCTGTACACGCTGTTGTGGCAGGTGCCGGGATTCGCCGAGCGCTGGCTCGCGCAGGGTGACTTCGCCGGGCTGCGCGGCTGGGCCCGGCAACACCCGCGCATCGAAGACTGCGTGCGCGACATGGCGCGGCCCGGGCGCCTCACCGCCGGCCTCAACTGGTATCGGGCGAACCTGCGGCGCGTGCTGCTTGGGTCGTGGGAAGACTGCACCGTGCCAACGCTCGGCGTCTGGAGTTCCGGCGATCATTTCCTCGCCGAAGACCAGATGCGCGATTCGGCGCAACGCATGCGGGCTCCGTGGCGCTACGAGCGCATCGAGGGTGCCGGGCACTGGCTGCCGCTGGAGCGACCGGAGCTCATCGCGAACCTTGCGCTGGAGTGGTTCGCGCAACGCTAGCTGTGGATCGCGGTCGCCTGCTCACTTCGTCCCTGCCTCCTGCGGGTCGAGCAGCGTCTGCTGCCAGAACAACAGGCTCGTCCAGAACTGGTAATCCTGGTTCGCTTTCTTGGCGAAACCGTGGCCCTCGTCGTTGCCGACCAGGTGCCAGGCCGTGCGGCCATTGGCACGGATCGCCGCGACGATCTGATCGGCCTCGCTCGACGGCACGCGCGGGTCGTTCGCGCCCGTGACGACCATCATGGGCAACTGGATCTCCCGCACGCGCGTGAGCGGCGAGATCTCCCGCAGCTTCTTGCGTTGCTTCGCGTCGCGCTCGTCGCCGTATTCCACGCGGCGCAGGTCGCGCCGATAGCTCTGCGTGTTCTCGAGGAAGGTCACGAAGTCCGAGATCGCCACGACGCACAGCGCGCCGTCGAGCCGTGGCCCGTAGAACACCGCTGCGGCATAGCACATGTACCCGCCGTACGAACCACCCGTCACGGCAAAGCGTTGCGCATCGAGCCCTGGGTCCTGCGCCAGCGCGTCCAGGAAGGCGCCAATGTCCCGGACCGAGTCCTCGCGCTTGAACGGACCGTTGTCGAGACCGACGAACGTCTTGCCGTAACCCGAGGAACCGCGGACGTTGGGATAGAAGATCGCGATGCCAAGCTCGTTGATCAGGTAGTTATTGCGACCGAGGAAGCCGGGCCGGGACTGGCTTTCCGGACCGCCATGGATGTTGACGATCAGCGGTCGCGGCCCGGGAAACCGCTTCGCGTCGGGCCGGTAAAGAAAGCCGGACACCACCACGCCATCGAAGCTCTTGACCTGCAATTGCTCGGGCTCGACGTTGGCGTTGGGGTCGAGACCACCGGTCTCGCTCATCGTCCAGCGTGTCAGAGCGAGCGATTTCGGCTCGACCGAGAAGGCGTCCGCCGGACTCTTCGCCGAGGTCAACGTCAGGCCGATCTCGCCCCAGGGCGCGACCTCGATGCCGCCGATCGTCCCCGCCGGCGTCGGGATCGTCCGCGCCGAGCCCGCAGGCAGGTCGAGCAGGCGCAATACGCTGCGTCCTGCGTCGTTGACTGCATAGGCGACGAAAGCGCCGTCATCGGCGATGTCGAATGCCTCGACGTCCCACTTCGTCTCGGGTGCCCGCGGCGTGAATCGGCCGGACTTCAGGTCGAGTGTGCCTAGTCGCCGAAAGTCGGACCCTTCGTCCGACGTCACCCAGAGCGCTCCGTCCGGCGCGAACTGTGCGCCGCCGTACGCGATCGACCTGGCATGATCGCCGACGGGCTGCAACGCGCCCGAGGCCACGTCGAGCAGCCACAGGTTCGATTTCGTGATCGACACGTACTCGATGACCAGCGCCTGCTTGCCGTCCGGCGCGAAGTCGGCGATGTTCCAGCCACCGCCCTTGAGCTGCGCGACCAGTCGATCGGTCGCCCGGTCGCGCGGGTCCATCACGTAGAGGTCGGTGTCGGTCCCGTTGCGTCGGGTCGACGAATAACCGATGCGCTTGCCGTCCCTGCTCCACGCGCCGAGCCGGTTGCGGCTCTTGCCGTCGGTCAGCAGCGTGAGCCGGCCGTTCGCCAGCGTGTAGAGCTGAAAGAATTCGTTGCCACCGACGTCCTTCTGCACGACGGTGACGTCGCCCGACACGGGTGCGTGCGAGGCAGCGATGATGCGATCTTCCTCGAACGTCAGCTGCTCGCGCGCGCCTCCCGGCTGCGCGACCCGATGCACCTGGTTCGTGTTGCCAAAGCGGGTGGCGACCAGCATGGAACGATCCCGCGGATGCCAGCCGAGGAACTCTGCGGTGCGGAACTCCATGTAGGGGCGCGTGCGCTCGGCCAGTTCAGCGGGCACGGCAGGCATGCCGTCGGCGGTGAGCGCGGCGGGCTTCTCGACGATCGCGGCCCTCCCAGTCGAAACGGAGAGGCAGCCGAACACCAACAGCAGCAGCGCGATGCGCATGAAACACCCCTCTCCGGTTGGAACGGAGAGGCTACCACGCTCTGCGTCTAGCCGGCCCTGGGGTAGACGCGGCGCGTCCGATACGCAGCCTTGAGCTCCGCGCCGAGGTATTCGCGCAGCGTCGACGCGACGCTGCGATCGAGTTGCGCCGGCTGCCCCTCTGCCAGCCGGAAGAGCTGGCAGTAGTACCAGGATTGCGCCGCAAACGCGTTCAATGCCCTGGCCACGATGGTTTTCCCCTGTGGCGAGAGCCAGCCGCGTTCACGCAGACGCAGTCGTGCGTCGAGATCGCCGATCTCGTCCATCTCGCCCTGCAGCAACCGGCGCGGGAAGTCCGGCATCCAGCACAATGGCCGGCCGAGTCCGATCACGTCGCAGTCGCCACGGCCGCCGTCGTCGTCGCTTGATGCAGCGCCCGCCGGTTCGCCGGCGAGCGCCGCCGTCATGCCCGCCCGCGAGCGAAAGCCGCCCGTGACCATCAACGGCATGCGGGCCACCTTGCGGATCGCCGACGCGTAGTCCAGGAAATACGCTTCGCGCGCGCGGGTGCTCGTGCGCACCGGCATCGCGTCCTCCGCGCGCCCCTCGAAGCCGATCAGGCGGGGCTGCTCGTACGTGCCGCCGGACACTTCCAGCAGGTCGACGCGCTCGTCATTGAGCCACGCCACGACCTGCAGGCAGTCCTCGTGCGTGAAGCCGCCTTTGCGGAAGTCGTCGGAGTTGAGCTTGAGCGCGACGGGGAAATCGTCACCGACGGCCCGCCGGACCGCGCGCAGGGTCTCGAGCAGGAAGCGGGCGCGGTTGACGAGCGGCCCGCCCCAGGCGTCCGTGCGCTGGTTCGTCACCGGCGACAGGAACGAACTGATCAGGTACCCGTGGGCCCCGTGCACCTGCACGCCCGAGAACCCGCAGTCGCGCACGACCTGCGCGGCATGCGCGAAGCGGCCGATGAGTCCGAGGATCTCGTCCTCGGTGAGCGCGCGGGGCCGCGCGTAATTGCCGAGCAGGTCGAGCTGCACGGCCGAGGGCGCGACGGGCCGTCCGGTGACATAACGCGGTGTCTGCCGGCCGGCATGCGAAAGCTGCACCCAGAGTGCGTTGCCGCTTGCCTGCCCCGCCCGGGCCCAGTCCGCGAGCCGGGCGCGCGCTGCGGCGTCGAACGTCCGCGGCTCAGACTGGTCGATTGCGACGTTGGCCGGCCGTTCGAGGTCGAAGCGATCGACCTGCACGTTGCCCGTGATGAGCAACCCGCAGCCACCCTCGCTCCAGGTGCGGTACAGCCGCTCCAGTGCCGGCGTGGCGCGCAGCCAGGCGTCTGCCAGCCCCTCGGTCATCGCGGCCTTGGCCAGCCGGTTGGGCAGCGTGGCGCCACAGGGCAGGCGCAGCGGCCGATTCAGGACGTCCATCGTTTAACCTCTCCCCGTGGCGGGGTATGATCCTGCGCAAGCTGACGCGCGGCTCCCGGGCCTGCGTCGCACCACAAATCGGGGATGGAGGAATTGCGCATGCTGACCAAGGACAAGCTCACGGTGGTGCAGTGGCAGGCCGTGCGGAACACACCGCACCACGTGATCATCGCGGTCTCGTCGTCGGGCGGCAGCGCCTTCGACGAGATGCTGGAGCGCTCGGCAGGCCTGCAGGCCGTCGTCGACGCAACCAACAGCACGCACCCGCTGGTCAGCGAGATCGGCGGCAGCTCGCACATCATGCACGCGCAGGACGACGTGCGGAAATGGTTCTACACGCTCGACGAAGCGCATCGCACGCCCGACCGACTGCAGGAAAAAGCGCTCGAAACGGCGCGGCATGCGCTCGACGCACTGGGCACGCACGGTTCCGCTGAAGACCTCATGCACTACGGCGAATTCGTGCTGTCGCTGGCGACGCGTGTTGCGCGCGCAGCCCGCGAAGGCGACGTAATGGGCATCGGCGGCGAACTGGTCAGCGAAAAAGAGCGCAAGTTCATCGAACGCCTCGACCAGCTGGTGCAGGAGCGCCGCCCCCGCTGAAGCCGCTGCGCGCTCGCAGGAGCAGCGTCGAAAACGAGCC
The DNA here is from genome assembly GCA_963846885.1 of uncultured Gammaproteobacteria bacterium. GTDB lineage: Bacteria > Pseudomonadota > Gammaproteobacteria > Steroidobacterales > Steroidobacteraceae > RPQJ01. Next base: position 59,114 of record CAWJXS010000012.1, on the reverse strand, counting down.
GGCCCGGGAGCCGGCTCGTTTTTTTTACGCCGCCTTCGCCTGCGCCTTGGGCGCGGCTTTCTTGTCGCCCACCAGATAGGCCGCGAGCGCGGGCAACAACAGGATCGCGCCGAACATGTTCACGAGGAACATGAACGCGAGCAGGATGCCCATGTCGGCCTGGAATTTCAGCGCCGAGAATATCCACGTCGCCACCGAGATGGTCATCGTCACCGCGGTAAAGACCGATGCCGTGCCGCGCTGCTTGAGCGCTTCGACGAACGCGTCCTGCAGCTTGAGGCCGTTGTCCTCCATCTCGTGCTTCATGCGCTCGAACAGGTAGATGCCATAGTCGACGCCCACGCCTACGCCCAGCGCCACGACGGGCAGCGTGTTCACTTTCACGCCGATGCCGAGCATGGCCATGAGCGCGTTGCACAGGATCGTCACCAGGGCGAGCGGCAGGATGATGCAGAGAGTGATCGGGAACGAGCGGAACGTGATCAGGCACAGCAGCAGCACCGACGCGAACAACGCCAGGTTCACCCACTTGTCCGCTGCGTGCACCGCCTCGTTCGTGGCGGCCATGACGCCGACGTTGCCGCTGGCAAGCCGGAACGTGACGCGCTCGGTGTCGCCGCCCGCAGCCTTGAACTGCTTGATCTCGTCCACGATGTGCTCGATCGTCTGCGCCTGGTGGTCGGTGGTGTAGATGCTGATCGGCATCGCGGTGCAGCGCGAGTTCATGAACTCGTTGCCGAGGCGCGTCGCGTAGCCCACGCCCTGCGCGATCTGGGCGCGGCTCTCCGGCAGCATGCGCCACTTGGCGAACGTCTCGGCAAACGACTGCGTCATCGACTTCACGAAGCCCGCGAGGCTGCGCACGGTGGCGACGCCGTCGACCTGCCGCATCTGGAACTCGAAATCCTCGATCTTGTCCATGACCTCGCGGTCGACGCAGGGCGAGTCTTCGTCGTCCGCCGGCTTCGCCTCGGCGATGACCTGCAGCAGGTCGACGCCGATCGCGAAGTGGCTGGTGATCATCCCGACGTCCTGGTTGTAACGCGAGTCTGGCCGCAGTTCGGGCACGCCCTCGCCGATGTCGCCGATGTGCAGGTGCCGCGCCTGCGACAGGCCGAAGGCCAGCAGCCCGAGCCCGATGACGATCGGAATCCACGCGACCCGCTTGGTGGCGAGCACGCCGGCGCGTTCCCAGAGCCAGTCGCCCGCCGTTTCCTTGCCGGCCAGTTTCGAGGCCTGCTCGGGCGTGAACTTGTAGTAGGAGAGCAGGATCGGCAGCAGCATCTTGTTGGTGATGATCATCACCGTGACGCCGATCGTCGCCGTGAAGGCGAGCTCGCGCACGATCTCGATCTCGACGAACGCGATGACCATGAAGCCGAGCGCGTTCGCGAGCAAGGCCATCGCGCCCGGGATGAACAGCTTCTGGAACGAATGCGTCGAAGCGGTGATGCCGTCTGCGCCATGCAGGGTTTCGAGCCGCCAGGCGTTCGTCATCTGCACCGCGTGCGAGACGGCGATCGAGAAGATCAGGAACGGCACCAGGATCGACATCGGGTCGAGCCCTAAGCCGAAGACCGGCAGCAGGCCGAGCAGCCAGATGACGGGCACGATCGCGCAGATCAGCGCCAGCGTCGTGATCATCAGCGAGCCGGAATACCAGTAGAGCAGCAGCGCGGTGATCACGAACGCGATGCCGAAGAAGACGAGCACGCCGGCCGCGCCCTTGGCGATGTCGCCCACGGCCTTGGCGAACCCGATGATGTGGACGCCGGTGTTTTCGTTCTCGTACTTGGCGCGGATCGCCTCGAGCTGGGCCGCCACCGCCTGCAGGTCGAGCCGCTCGCCCGTTTCGGGGTCGTTCTCCATCAGCGTCGCCACGACCATCGCTGCGGTCTGGTCGTTCGAGACCAGTCGCCCGACCCAATCGGACTTGAGCAGGTTTTCCTTCACCTTCGCCATCTGCTCGGGCGTGCCTGCGAAATCCGCGGACACGACGTTGCCGCCGCGGAAGCCGTCCTCGACGACCTCGGTGAAGCGCACGTTGGAGGTGAACAGCGACGCAACGGAGCTGCGCTCGATGCCGGGAATATAGAAAACCTCCTCGGTCACCTTGCGCAGCGAATCCATGAACTGCTTGTCGTAGATGTCGCCTTTCTTGTTCTGCAGCGCAACCAGCACCTTGTTGGCGCCGCCGAAGTCCGATTGGTACTCCAGGAACGTCGCCATGTACGGGTGCTTCAGCGGGATCATCTTGGTGAACGCCGCCTGCACGCGCAGCTGGCTCGCCATCGCGCCCAGCAGGACGGTGATCAGGATGAACAGGATCAGCAGCGGCTTGCGGTAGTGGAAAATCCAGTAGGAAATCTTGCCGACCCAGTCCGGCGCGAACTGGATCTTCTCGATCGCGGCATCGTCGGCACTCATGCCGGGCTTAACGTCGTTCGCCATTTCTTTTGTCCTTGCCCGCTGCCGTTACTGGCCCTTGAGCCAGGCCGGGTCGAGCGGCGTGACGCCGCTTTCGCCCGCGAAGAGGATGCCGCCGCCCGGGTTCTCGATCAGGCTGGCAAAGCCTTTGCCGGGTTTGGCCGTGTGCAGTACGAAACTCTGGCCTGCGTCGGCGCTTTCCGCGATCAGGCCGGAGTTGCCAACGAGCATCACCCGCCCGTCGGCAAGTTGCTGGCCCGACATGAAGGACACGGTCGTGCCCGTTTCGACCTTCTGCCACGTCGCTCCGACGTCCAGCGTCCGGTACACGTTGCCACGCATGCCGAAGACGAGGACGCTGCCGTCCCTGACCGCCAGCGCGCCAAAGAACGATCCCGGGTACGGCGACGTGAGAGCGGTCCAGTTGGCGCCGCCGTCGTCGGACCGCGCGAGCGTGCCGGACTCGCCCACCAGCAGCAGCGACGTGCCTACCTTGATGACCTGCGAAATGTGGCGATCGAAGTCTTCGGACATCACCATGCCGCGCTGCCAGGTCTTGCCGGCATCGACCGAATCGAAGTACAGCCCGAACGCGCCGTACGCGATGAAGTGGTCGCCATCGAGGTGAGTCACGCCGAGCAGGGAGTCGGGGCCCGCCTCGTCGACGACGACCTGGGACCAGGTGGCGCCGCCATCGTCCGTGCGCACGAACGACCCGCCGTGGCCGACCGCGACGCCGACCTTGTCGTCCTTGAATGCCACCCCGGTGAGCTGGCGCGTGATGGGCGTCTGCACGCCCTTCCATGCCTTGCCATCGTCGGAGACGAGCGCGAAGCCGCGCTCGCCGACGGCGATGAGCCGGTCGCCGGCCCGCGCGATGTCGAGCAGCACGATGCGGTCACTGCGCACATCGACGACCACAGTGGACCCAGGCTTCGCTGCGGCGGCTTTGTCTTCGCTGCGCGCAGGCGCGGCAAGAGAGCACAGTGTCGCGCCAAGCAAGGCACAGGCAATTCCTGCCCGATACGTCATTTTCTTGTTTCCCCCGCGGCCGGGCTCCCCCTGCCGCAAAACGGCCGGCCCCGGCGGAACCGGGGGCCGGCCATCGTCAGCTCAAACGAGACATCGTTGTCGCCGTACGGGCGGTTACTTGGTGCCCATGCGACGCAGCGCATCGGGCTGGAAATCGCCCCACTTGCCCTTCTGGTTCCAGTCCCACGGCGTCTTGATCTCGTTGTCCAGGCCCGCGGATAATACGCACCGCTGTTCAGGTCGTGCCAGACGTTGGCGCGGTAATACGGGATCTTCGCGTCGTAGAACTGCATCATCGGATGGACGCCGATGCGCCACAGCTGCTTGCGCGTGTCATAGGCGTCTTCGTACATCACCGACCAGGAATCCTCGTCGAGGTAGAACACCCGCTTGCCGTAGATGTGCTTGCTGCCCGGCTTGAGGGTGGCCTCGACCTCCCACACGCGGTGCAATTCGTAGCGCATGAGGTCGGCATTGATCGTGCCTTTCTGGATGATGTCGGTCTTGTACTTGAGCGTCTTGTCGGCCAGCTTGTAGGCGTTGTAAGGGATGTAGATCTCCTTCTTGCCGATCAGCTTCCAGTCAAAGCGGTCCGGCGCGCCGTTCCAGGCGTCGAACTGGTCGGACGTGCGCATGCCCTCCGTGCCGTCGGTGAAGTTGTCGTGGGCGAGATCCGGGGCGCGGCGCACGCGCCGCTGTCCCGCGTTGTAGATCCACGCCGAGCGCGTCTGCTTCACCTGGTCGATCGGCTCGTGCACGAGGAACATCGTGCCCTCGAGCGTCGCCGGCGTGGTGAAGGCCGACTGGAACGCCAACAGCAGGTTCGGCTGCGGCTGGTCGAGGCTCGTATTGAAAATGCGGTACTCGCGCGAGCCGATCTTGTAGAAGTCGCCGTTCGCCCGCACCGGGAAGCTGTTGTACTCGCGCAGCACGCCGGTGCCGAGGTAACGCTGCTGGTGATTGTAGATCGCTTCGATGCCGCTCTTCGGGATCGGGAACGGCACGTCCGCGCGCCCGCCCGTGATGCCGAAACCGACGAGTTCGAGCTTCGGCGCGTTCGTCTTGACGTCCGCGTACACCGAGTCCGGATAACACGCCGTCCGGCGGGACTCGTAGACCGGCATCTTGAAGTTGTCGTACTTCGCGAGCAGCGCGAGCGTGCCTGGCGTCAGCTTGTCCTTGTACTGCGCTGCGTTGGCCTTGGTGATCGTGAACTTCGGCTTGTCGCCAGCGAACGGGTTCGCATAGCCCTTGGCCGGCGTCCACCCCGCGGGCGGCGCGCACAGGCCGCCGGTCCATGCGGGAATCGTGCCGTCCTTGTTGCCGGCTTTCTCAGCGCCCATCGGCGTGAGATCGGCCCCGAGGCGGGCAGCCTCGGCAGCCGAAAGCTTGGCGTACGCAGGCAGTGCCGTGCCGAGCAGACCTGCCGCCGCGATCGCGGTGGCGAGGATCCTGTTCAAATTCTTCATCTGGTTCGTCTCCTGGATCCGATTAGAAGGTCACGCTGACAGCAGCCGAGTAGTAGTCGCGATCGAACAACGGATCGAATCCGCCGTTTTCGTAACTCACGTAGTTGACGTCCAGCACGTACTTCTTGTTGTAGTTGAATTTCAGCCCGAGTCCCAGCGTCATGCGGTCCTCGATGAAGGTCGGGTCCATCGAGACGCCTTCGACGTCGTGCGCCCAGAACACGCTCGGGGTGACAGTCACGCCGGTGTCCATGACGTTGTTGTAGTCCGCCGAGACACGCAGGCGGTAGCCCCAGGCCACGTCCGTCACGTAGCCGTCGTTGCGGCAGCCGTCCGGCTGCGGGTTGTAGAGCGAGTTAGGCAGACGGCATTGGCGCGCCCGTAAAGGTCGGGGAACATAAGTTGCCCTGGCTGATGCCGCCGAGCCCAGGCTGCCCTTCCGGAAACCCCCCCGGCCCGTAACCCGGGCCGGAACCTGTCCCGAACATGAAGCCACGGCCGTAGCGGATGCCGCCCTTGGTGTAGTCGGGCACGTCGTTCCACTGCGAGCCGATCTCACCGACGACCAGCAGGCTCTCGGCGCCCATGATGTTGCTGAAGGTCTTGACCGCGTTGACCTGGAACTGGGTCTTGTTGAACCGGTCATGGCCGGTCAGGTACGAGCCCTCGCTCTGCGCCTGGATCGCGGCCGCGCGTTCCCTGTACGGCCCGATGCCGAGGATACCGGCGCCGATCAGGTCGTTGCCATTGGCCATGACCGGGACGTCGACCTGGTAGCTCAGTTCGGCGGACGTGGACCAGCTCAGCAGGTTGGTTGCCGCGCTGATGCCGTAGATCTGGATGTCCTCCGGGTATTCCCAGAAGCCCCGCGCCGAATTCAGGTTGGTCGGCAGACCGACGGAGGCCAGGAATCCTTCGGCCGCGGCCTCGACGGTCGGGAACAGTCCACGATAGCGACTGGACGTCCAGTAGTTGCCGTAAGCATCGGAGCCAATGAGACCCGCGGCCCGCAACGCAGCCTGCTGCGCGGCCGGCAGGTCTTTCCAGTTGGTGCCCGTGACGCTTCCCGCCACCGGCAGACGGCTGTGGATGTTCATGGCATACAAACCGATTTCCGTGTCGATCTTTTCGACCGGGAAGCGGAAAGCCAGGCCGAACTGGCCGGAGTCACTCGGCTCGCGGCCTTGGCTGCCTGGGAGGAACGTGCCGGACGCCTGCAGGAAGGGCTGCGAACCCAGCTGCGGGACGATCGGCGATGACGTGCCGGGCGCCCGGTTGCCCAACTGGCCGCCGATGACGGTGAGGCTGTCGCACGAGCCCGGATCGGCTCCGATCAGCGTGCTGGTCGCCGAAAAGTACGTGCCGCAAGCGTCCACCGACGTGTTGTTCCACTTCAGCTGGTAGAAGGCCTCGAGCGAGCCGAAGTCGAAACCCCAGTTCGCGTAGATGGCCCACACCGGCAGCAGGATCTCCTTGAGCTCTGCGCCCGCACGGCGGGCGGCCGGCACGTCGATCGGATTGATCTGGTTGACGCCCTGGATGAAGATGCTTTCGCCCCAGTTGATCACCTGGTTGCCGACACGCAGCTGCAGGTCGGTGTTGCCGACGTCGAACGAGCCATAGACGTACGCGTCCAGCAGATAGAAGTTCTCGAACTGCTGTTCCGCCTCGAAGCCCCGGTCGCTCAACTTGCCCTTGGGCCACAGGTTCTGTCCGGGTGGAGACATGGGCAGGCAAGGCCTTCCGGCCGGGGTCGCTGGCGTGCAGGGGTTGAAACCTCCGGGGATCGGGCCGAGCCCAGGTCGAACACCGTTGAAGTTGTTGGCCTGGCTGCCGACGAGCACGTTTTCCTGGTTCAAGGCCTGGTCATACCAGTACTTGGCCCGCACCAGGGCGCCGAAGCGGCCCTTCTTGTATTCGAGATCCGTGAGGACCCTGAACGGAGTCGAGAACCGGTCGTTCTTCGCGTAATTCAGGTTGCCGTCGCCTGCGGCGTGGTTGCCCGCGAGGCCGTCTCTGGGACCGACAGCCGTACCTGGGATCAGGGGGCTGGAGTATTTGCCGATGAGTGAACCGTCCGCTCGCGTGAAGAGCCGTTCGCTCGGGTCCTCGGCGCGCCAGCTCGCACCCACCGATACGGTGGTGTTCCAGTTCAGCTTGCCGCCGTTCTCGAACTCGAATTCGATTGCGGCCGCGCTGCCTGCGTAGGTCGCCAGCACCGTGCCGATCACTGCAGCCAGCTGCGCGCTGCGGCGATCCCGATTCGTCATTTCACTCGTCATTAGAAATCCCCCAGTTGCCTGTGAGTCACTCAGTTGCAAATATTCTCGCGGACCTGACTTGCGGCATCCGCAAAATCTGGCCGCTCTGGACTTCCTTGCCGTGCCGCCGCTCGTAGTTAGGTGATCCCCATCGCATACATCGCCTGGCCGGATCGGCCGCACTGCCATCCGCGTGAGGCTAGTCCTGACCATCCACAGTCACAGTAGTGAGTATCCGAAATACCACTATCGAAATTCCCCGTTGCGCAAGGTTGCCAGTGGCCCGGGCACAAGACAACCTGAGTAAGCGTTGCGTTTTTGCCATGCAAAAAATCTGGAGTGGCTCCGGCGGGTGTCTGACGCGTCACGCCGGCCCCCTCCGCCGCTGCGGGCGAGCGGTTTTCCTGCGCGTCGACCGCGCCGGTTCACGCAGGAAAAAGCGGATGCATTCGCTGGCCAGGGCATCCACGTCGAGTGCGCGCCGCACGTCGTACCAGCGCGCGATCCAGTTCAACGCGCCGAACAGCAGCAACGCGTCGATGCGCGTGCTGCCTGGCCAGTCACCATTTTGCTGCAGCGCCGCAATTACTTCCTGCCAGATGGCCTCGTACCGCTTGAGCAGCACCTTGATCTTGCGCCGGGCCGCCGGCTCGAGTGACCGCCACTCATACAACACGACCGGGATGAAGTCCTGCCCGGGTCCGAGCAGTGTCTCGAGATGCGCGCGCACGAGCTGCTCGAAGGTCGCGCGCGGGGGCGACGCCTCGGCGACGATGGCCTCGATGCGCGCCAGCGCTGCGACCAGTCCTTCGCGCATGACCGCTTCGAGGATGTCCTGCTTGGTCGCGAAGTGATACACCCAGCTCCCCGACTGCATTCCCGTCGCCTGCGCGATGTCGCGCACCGACGTGCCGTCGTACCCCTTCTCGCGGAACAGGCGGGCCGACGCGCGCAGCAATTGCCGGCGTCGATTGCCGTCCGCCTCGGTGGCGTCGGCGCGCCTGCGCCGCGGCGCCCGCTGCAGCGTGGCGCTCACAGCGCGAGCTGGCGTGCAGCCAGGTCTTTCATGATTTCCTCCGCGCCGCCGCCGATCATGTTGACCTTCACTTCACGATAGATGCGTTCGGAGTGCGTGCCGCGCATGTAGCCCATGCCGCCGAGCGTCTGCACGGCGGCGTCGGCGCAGAACTGCATCGTGCGCGTCGCCGTGTTCTTGGCCATGCACACGGCGGCGACCACCGCAGGAGCCGCAGGCCCCTCGTGATCGAGACGCCACGCCACATCCTCGAGCAGCGCGCGCGTCGACTCGATCTGCGCCAGCATGTCGACGAAGCGATGGCGCACCACCTGGTGGTCCACCAGCCGCTGGCCGAACGTCTTGCGCTGCTGTGCCCAGGCGAGCGCCTCGCAGTAGCAGACCCAGGCGAAGCCGAGCGCGAAGCCCGCCATGGAAAATCGCTCGGCGGTGAAGTTGTGCATGATGGCGCGGAAGCCCTCGCCCTCCTCGCCCAGCAGGTTTGCGGCCGGGACGCGCGCGCCGGCAAATGCGAGGTGCGCGGTATCCGACGCCCACCAACCCATTTTCCGCAGGGGCGTGCGCGTGAACCCGGGCGTGTCGCGGTCGATCACCAGCAGCGAGATGCCACGCGCGCCGCGTGCGTCCGGGTCGGTCCGCACGGCCACCGTGTAGACGTCCGCGCGCATGCCCGAAGTGATGAAGGTCTTCTCGCCGTCGACCACGTAGGCGTCGCCGTCGCGCCGCGCCACGGTGCGCAACGCAGCGACGTCCGAGCCACCGGACGGCTCGGTGATCGCGAGCGCTGCAATCCACTCGCCTGACAAGATGCGAGGCAAGGTCCGCTGCTGGAGCTCGCGCGAGCCCAAGGCCGCGATGGGCGGCGCCGCAATCGCGTGTGACAGCAACGATGCCAGCAGGCCGCCCGAACCGCATTGCGCGAGTTCAACACAGAGAATCAGCGAGTGGAGGAAGTCGGCGTCCGGCACGCCGCCGAATTCCTCCGGCATGCGCAGGCCGAACAACCCCGCGGCCGCGGCCCGCGGGTACAGGTCACGCGGGAACTCGCCGGCCTCGTCCCACTCGGTGGCGTGCGGCGCCAGTTCGCGCGCGACGAAGCGCTGCACGGTCTCACGCAGGGCCTGGTGGCCGGACGTCTGACGGGCGGGATTGAGCCACAGGGGTTGCACGTCCCAAGCTTAGGCCCACCCCCTTTATTCAAGCAAGCGCTTGCTCTACGATCGGCTCATCGATCAGCGCGAGGTGGTGCATGCCGGTCTTCGAGTCGTCGCTGGACATGGCGGGCGCCGCCTGTGGCGAGAACAGGGCGCACATGCTGGCGTTGATCGCCCGCCATGACGAGTTGCGCGAGCGCACGGCTGCCGCATCGGGCAGGGCCGGGCCGCGCTTCGCCCGGCGCGGACAACTGCTGCCGCGCGAGCGCCTCGGGCTGCTGCTCGACGCCGGGGCTCCCTACCTCGAACTCTCGGCGTGCGCGGGCTACCTGCTCGATCAACCCGATCCGGAGAAATCAACGCCGGGCGGCGGCCTGCTCGCCGGCATCGGCGAGGTGAGCGGCGCGCGTTGCGTGGTGGTCGTGGACGATTCCGGCATCGAGGCGGGCGCGCTGCAACCGATGGGGCTCGAGAAGTTCCAGCGCGCCCAGCAACTGTCGCTCGAGAACCGGCTGCCGTTCGTGCACCTGGTGGAGTCGGCGGGTGCCAACCTGCTGCGCTACCGCGTCGAAGACTTCATCAGCGGCGGCTCGCACTACGCGCGGCTTGCCCGGCTCTCGGCGGCTGGCGTTCCGGTGCTCACGATCGTGCACGGCAGCGCGACAGCGGGCGGCGCCTACATGCCCGGAATGTCCGACTTCGTCGTCATGGTCCGCGATCGGGCCCGTGCCTTCCTCGCGGGTCCGCCCCTGCTCAAGGCTGCGACCGGCGAAATCGCCACCGAAGAGGAACTCGGCGGCGCCCTCATGCACGCCACCGTGTCCGGGCTCGCGGACTGCCTCGCCGAGGACGATGCCGACGCGATCCGCGCGCTGCGCGAGCACTTGTTGCGGCTGGCCTGGCATCGGCACGAGGCGCCGTTGCCCGCTGCGCCAGCGCCACGCTTCCCGGACGAGGACCTGCTCGGCATCATGCCGGTCGATGGCCGCAAGCCGGTCGACATGCGCGAGATCATCGCGCGCCTTTGCGACGACTCGGACTTCATGGAGTTCCAGCCGACCTACGGGCCCGCCACGGTCTGCGCGCATGCGTCGATCGGCGGCTTTCCGGTCGGCCTCCTGACCAACAACGGCCCGCTCGACCCCGCGGGTGCGAGCAAGGCCACGCACTTCATCCAGCAGTGCTGCCAGTCCGGGTTGCCGCTGGTTTACCTGCAGCACACCACGGGCTACATCGTCGGCCGCGAATCCGAGCGTGCAGGCATGATCAAGCACGGGTCCAAGATGATCCAGGCCGTGGCCAACGCGACGGTGCCGCAAGTCACCATCCAGTGCGGCGCATCCTACGGCGCAGGCAACTACGGCATGTGCGGGCGCGGCTTCGCGCCTCGCTTCCTGTTCTCGTGGCCCAACGCCCGCACCGCCGTCATGGGTGCGGAACAGGCGGCCGGCACCATGGCGATCGTGATGGAAGCCTCGGCGAAGGAACGCGGACTCGAACCCGACCGCGCGCAGATCGACGGCATGCGGGCGAAGATCGTCGACACGTTCGAGCGCCAGACTGCGTCGTTCTATACGTCGGGCCGCCTGCTCGACGACGGCATCATCGATCCGCGCGAGACGCGCCGCGTGCTCACGCAGGTGCTGTACCTGTTCCGGCGCGCAGACGCGCTCACGTTGCGACCGCTCACTTTCGGCGTTGCCCGACCCTGACCTTCCGAGGCCTCCATGCTATTCACGCACGAGCACGCTGAACTCCGCCGCACGGTCGAGCGCTTCTGCCGCGAAGAACTGAACCCACACGTCGATGCCTGGGAAGACTCCGGTGCCTTTCCTGCCCACGAGGTCTTCCGCAAGCTGGGCCAACTGGGCCTGCTCGGCCTGACCAAGCCGGCAACGGTCGGCGGCGCCGAGCTCGATTACAGTTACGCCGTGGTCCTGGCCGAGGCTCTGGGCGCGTGCAACTGCGGCGGCGTGCCACTGGCGATCGGCGTGCAGACGGACATGGCCACGCCCGCGCTCGCCCGCATCGGCAGCCCCGAGTTGCAGCGTGAGTTCCTGGTACCCGCCGTCGCCGGCGAACAGGTGGCCTGCATCGGCGTATCGGAACCCGGCGCCGGCTCGGACGTGGCCTCGATCCGCACCACCGCCCGCAAGGACGGCGGCGACTACGTCATCAACGGCGGCAAGCTCTGGATCACCAACGGCGCGCAGGCCGACTGGATGTGCTGCCTCGCCAACACGTCCGACGGCAGCCCGCACCGCAACAAGTCACTGATCGTCGTGCCCATGAAGTCGCCGGGCGTCACGGTGGCGCGCAAGATCCGCAAGCTCGGCATGCACTCCTCCGACACCGCGCAGATTCACTTCGACGACGTGCGCGTGCCGCAGCGCTACCGCATCGGCGAAGAAGGCCTGGGCTTCACCTACCAGATGCAGCAGTTCCAGGAAGAGCGGCTCTGGGGCGCGGCGAACGCGCTCGGCGGACTCGACCACGCCATCGCGGACACGATCGAGTACACGCGCAGCCGCCAGATCTTCGGCCGCAGCGTGCTCGACAACCAGGTCGTGCACTACACGCTCGCCGAACTGCAGACCGAGGTCGAAGCATTGCGTGCGCTGGTGTATCGCGCGACCGAGTTGTTCGTCGCCGGCCAGGACGTCACGCAACTGGCCTCGATGGCCAAGCTCAAGGCGGGCCGGCTGTCGCGCGAAGTGGCCGACAAGTGCCTGCAGTACTGGGGTGGCATGGGTTACACATGGGAGAACCGTGTCTCGCGCCTCTATCGCGATGGTCGCCTGGGCTCCATCGGCGGCGGCGCGGACGAGGTCATGCTGTCGATCATCTGCAAGCTGAACGGCACGCTGTCGAGGCCTGGCGCATGAGCCTGGTGCAGGTCGAGCGACGCGACGCATTCTGGTTCGCACGGCTCAATCGCCCCGACAAGCGCAACGCGCTCTCTGAAGCCATGATCGGCGAGTTGCTCGCGCTGTGCGACGAAGTCGACCGCGATCCAACCGCGCGGGCACTGGTGCTCTGGGGCGCGGGCGGCAGCTTTTGCGCAGGCGGCGACTTCGATCGCTTCCAGGCGCTGATGGCGACGACGCCACCACCGGCCGAAACCGATCCCATCGCCACGCACAATCGCCTCTACGGCACGCTGCTCGAGCGCCTGTCTGCATTGCCGGTGGCAACCCTCGGCATCGTCCGTGGCGCCGCGATGGGTGGCGGCGTCGGCCTCGCCTGTGTCATGGACCGCGTGATCGCAACGGACGACGCGGTGTTCGCCGTGCCCGAAACCGCGCTGGGCCTGGCTCCGGCCCAGATCGCCCCTTTCGTTGCCCGGCGCTTGGGGTGCGTGCAAGCGCGCTGGCACCTGATGACGGCAGCGCGACTCGATGCTGCGGCCGCGCTGGCCATGGGCCTCGCAGATCGCGTCGTAGCGTCGTCCGCACTCGAAGCCGCAGTGGCTGCGGAGCTCGCGCTGCTTGCACGCGTCGAGCCCGCGGCGCTGCGCGTCACGAAGCAACTGACGCTGCGCAACCAGTCGACGCCGCTTGCGCCTGCGCTGGATGCGGCGGCGCAGGACTTTGCAACGCTGTTACGCGCCGGTTCTGCCCAGGAGGGGATCGCTGCCAGTCGCGAACGGCGACCGCCGCGGTGGCACACCGGCGTACCCGCCTTGCCGGAGTTCACCTGATGTCCGTGCGACGCCTGTTGATTGCCAATCGCGGCGAGATCGTCACACGCATCGCGCGCACTGCGCGCCGCATGGGCATCGCCACCATTGCGGTCTATTCCGACGCCGATCGCGCCAACCCACATGTCTGCGCCTGTGATGACAGCGTGGCCCTGGGCGGCCTGGCTGCGGCCGACAGCTATCTCTGCATCGCCAAGCTGCTGGCTGCAGCACGCGCGGCAGGAGCCGACGCGATTCATCCTGGATATGGCTTCCTCGCAGAAAGCTCCGAGTTCGCAAGCGCAGTGCTGGACGCTGGCTTCGTCTTCGTCGGTCCCCCGCCGTCAGCCATCGCGGCAATGGGTGACAAGGCCCGTGCGCGGCAGCGCATGGCGGCTGCGGGCATTCCCGTCGTGCCCGGCTATGACGGCGACGACCAGGACGCCACCACGCTGTGCCGTGAGGCGACACGGATCGGGTTCCCGGTCATGGTGAAGGCTGCCGCGGGAGGCGGTGGGCGGGGCATGCGTCTCGTGGATGACGCGGCGCGCCTGCCCGACGCTCTGCGCTCCGCGGCCAGCGAGGCAGCGAAAGCCTTCGGTGACGGCCGGCTGATCCTCGAACGCGCCATCGTCGAGCCGCGTCACGTCGAGGTACAGGTCTTTGCCGACGGGCATGGCAACGTGCTGCACCTTGGCGAGCGCGATTGCTCCGTGCAGCGCCGCCACCAGAAGGTGATCGAGGAATCGCCCTCGCCTGCCGTCGACGCCGGGCTGCGTGAGCGCATGGGAGCCACCGCGGTCGCCGTCGCCCGCGAAATCGGCTACGTGGGCGCGGGCACGGTGGAGTTCCTGCTCGATCGCGCAGGACACTACTACTTCATGGAGATGAACACGCGGCTGCAGGTGGAACACCCCGTCACCGAATGCGTCACGGGGCTCGACCTGGTCGAGTGGCAGTTGCGCGTCGCGCGCGGAGAACCACTGCCCCGGCGCCAGGACGAAGTGCGGTTCGACGGGCACGCGATCGAGGTCCGGCTGTGCGCCGAGTCGCCTGTCGACGAATTCCTGCCGGGCAGCGGCACGGTGCTCGACTGGTCGGTGCCGGACACGATCCGCTGCGACCACGCGCTTGGCATCGGCACCGCGATACCCGCCTGGTACGACTCGATGGTTGCCAAGCTGGTCGTCCGCGCCGCCACGCGTGACGAGTGCATCGAACAACTGGCCGACGCGCTCGACCGCACCGTACTGCTCGGCGTGCCGAGCAATCGCGTATTTTTGGCCCGTGCCCTGCGACACGACGGCTTCCGCGCCGGTCGTGACGTGTCGACGGCATTCGTCGAACGACACTTCGGCGAGCCCGGCACGCGCGCGGCGCCACCCGACCCGAGGACGTGGGCACTCGCCGCATGGCTGTCGATCGCGGGTGCGCCCGAGGCCGAATGCACGCCAGCGGCATGGCGACACTGGAGCACGGGCCGGCCCCTCCCGCAGCCCTGGGCGCTGCATTGGCGCGCACCGGCTGCTTTCGCGGCGGGCACCGGCACGATGCGGGGACGCCTGCACCTGACGCCGTGCAGCGCGCAGATCGAACACGAGTCCGACCGGCATACCGTGGTGGGCGTGGCGGCAATGGCGGGCCGCACGGGGCACGCCGAGGTGGACGGCGAGCGCTGCGACTACCGCTACGCCTGGTCTGGCGCAACGTTGTGGCTGCATACCCCGCGCGGCGACCATGCCTTCCAGAACATGCGGCGCGAGCCCGTGCGTTCCGCCCAGGCGGAGGCAGCGAGCGCCGCCACGGTGCGCGCCACGATCAACGGCCGCGTGCTCGAAGTGCTGGCCCTGCCCGGCGCCACGGTCGCGCAGGGCGACCGGCTCGTGGTGCTCGAGGCCATGAAGATGGAGCATGAAGTCCGCGCGGCGCGGGCGGGAGTGATCGCGGAAGTCGGGGTGGCGACGGGCGACCAGGTCGTTCCGGGGCACATGCTCGTGCGCTACGAGGGAGACGCGGCATGACGAACAAGGTGGTGGTGACGTGCGCGCTGACCGGCGTGCTCACGGATCCGGCCCAGCACAACGTGCCGGTGACGCCAGCAGAAATGGCGCGTGAGGCGCGCGCCGCCTGCGATGCCGGTGCCAGCGTGGTGCACGTGCACTTTCGGCAACAGGACGCAGGCAAGGGCCATCTGCCGAGTTGGGATCCCGCAATCGCGCTCGAAATCGCGCAGGCGATCAGGGATGCCTGCCCCGGCGTCATCTTCAATCAATCCACCGGCGTGGTCGGACCGGACATCGCCGGCCCCGTGGCCTGCATGCGCGCGATCCGCCCGGAGATCGCGGCGGCGAATGCCGGTTCGCTCAATTACCTCAAGGTGCGTGGCGACGGCCGCTGGGCCTGGCCGCCGATGCTGTTCGACAACCCCGTCGAGAAGGTGGCGGCGTTCCTCGAGGTGATGCGCGAAACCGGCGCCTTGCCTGAATTCGAGTGTTTCGACGTCGGCATCGTGCGCAGCGTCGGGATGTTCATGCGCGCCGGCCTTTATCGCGGCCACGCGGACCTCAACTTCGTGATGGGCGTCGATTCCGGGATGCCGGCGGACCCGGCCTTGCTGCCGATACTGGTCGGGCTGCTGCCCACGGGTGCGACCTGGCAGGTGACCGCGATCGGACGCGAGAACGTCTGGCCGTTGCACCAACGCACCGCAGAACTCGGTGGCAACCTGCGCACCGGACTCGAAGACACGTTCTACCTGCCGGACGGTCGCAAGGCGCGCAGCAACGGCGAACTGATTGCAGCCATCGTCGCGTTGGCTCGCGCGGCTGGCAGGGAAATCGCGACTCCCGCCGAAGCGCGGCAGATGCTGCACCTCGCCGCCTGAGCGCGGCACTGCCCGGAGATCGAGACGATGCGCAAGTTCATCCTGGTGGCGGGCGTAGTCATCCTGCTGGTTGCGGCCTACCTGCTCGCGTGGCCGGTGCCGATCGATCCGGTCGCGTGGCAGGCCCCTGCGTCGACAGGCTATGCAGGCGTCCACGCGCGCAACGAAAAGCTCGCGGCGGTGCGCCTCGTTTCCATCGCGCCCGAGATCGGACCCGAACACATCGAGTTCGGACCGGATGGCCGGTTGTACACGGGCACCTTGTCGGGCGCGGTCCTGCGCATGAATCCCGACGGCAGTGCGCAGGAAGTCGTGGCACGCACCGGCGGTCGTCCGCTCGGCATCGCGTTCGATGCGAATGGACAGTTGCTGGTTGCCGACGCGCTGCGCGGCCTGCTGGCCGTCGATGCCGCGGGCGAGGTGCGCGTGCTGACCGACAAGGTCGACGGCACGCCGATTCTTTTCGCGGACGCGCTCGTCGTGGCGACCGACGGCAAGATCCTTTTCACGGACGCGACCCAGCGCAGCTCGCCGCGCGACTACGGCACGTTCGACGCTGCGCTCTACGACATTCTCGAGCAGTCCTGCACCGGACGCCTGCTCGAGTTCGATCCGGCCGCCGGCACGACGCGTGTCGTCGCGCAGGGGCTGTGCTTTCCAAACGGCGTTGCGCTTGCCGCAGACGAGCAATCAGCCCTGGTCGCCGAGACGGGCACGTATCGCATCCTGAAAATCGCGCGCTCCGCCGACGGCGTCGATGCAGGGACAGCTCTACGCACGCAAGCCGCAGGTGTCGCCGTGGTGCTCGACAACCTGCCTGGCTTTCCCGACAACCTCACGCGCGGCCCGGATGGCCGCTACTGGACGGGCTTCACCAAGCCGCGCAGCGCGGCGATCGACTCGATGTCGGACAAGCCGTGGCTGCGAGCGCTGACTTTGCGACTGCCGAAGTCGCTCTGGCCGGTGCCGCCGGTGTACGGCCACGTGCTCGCCTTCGACGAGCAGGGCCGCGTGCTGGCAGACCTGCAGGACCCGGACGGCAAGCTGCCCGAGACGAGCGGCGCGACGGAGCACGCGGGCAGGCTCTACGTGCAGAGCCTGCATGCGCCCACGCTCGGCGTGCTCGAGCTCAATGACGCGGCAGCGCCGCCCCGATCTCCCTGACGGCGCGGACCAGCACCGGCAAATCGGCGCTGGTGGTGCGGAAGTTCACGATCGCGGCCCGCAGGCAATAGCGGCCATGCAGCGTGGTGTACGACGGTGCGGCGATGCCGCTCTCGTGCAGCCGGATCAGCAGCTCGGCATTGAGCGCATTGAGGCGTTCGTCGTCGAGGCCGCCCGGGTTGTAGCGAAAGCAGACGATGTTGGTCGCGACGGGCGCGAGCACTTCCAGGTCGGGCTCCGCCGCGACCAGCGCGGCGAGCTCATGCGCCTGCGCGATGTTGCGATCGATCAGGCGGCCGAAGCGGTCGAGGCCGTGCTCCTTGATCGACAGCCAGACCTTCAGCGCGCGGAAGCCGCGTGAAAGCTGCAACCCGTACTCGCTGAACCACAAGGGACCGCTCGCCAGGCCGCGTTCCGTCTTCTCCAGGTACTCCGGCGTCAGCGCGAAGGCCTCGCGATGCGCCTTGCGGTCGCGCACCAGCACGCAGGCAGCCTCGAACGGAATGTGCAGCCACTTGTGCAGGTCGAGCGTGACCGAGTCGGCGCGCTCCATGCCGCGGACGAGGTGCCGGTGCTCCGGGGCCAGGGCCAGCAACGCACCGATGGCGCCGTCGACGTGGAACCAGAGCCCTTCGCGTGCGCAGAGCGTGGCCAGCGCATCCAGGTCGTCGGTCGCGCCCGTGTTGATGGTCGCGGCGTTGCCAATGACACAGAAGGGTTGTCGCCCCGCGGCCCTGTCCTCCGCCACCATGGCGGCGAGCGCATCGACGTCGATCTCGAAGCGGGCGTTGACCGGCACCTTGCGCAACGAGCGCGCGCCGAGCCCGAGCGATTCGATCGCCTTCTGCACGCAGCTGTGCACTTCGACCGACGCGTATGTCACCAGCGGGCGCGGAATCGCGGCGACGCCTTCGGCGCGGACGTCCACGCCTGCGCGCGCATTGCGGGCCACCGCGAGCCCGACGAAGTTCGCCATCGAACCGCCGCTCACGAGCAGGCCGCTCGACTCGAGCGGGAACCCGGCGATGTCCTTGCACCAGTCGACGACCTGCGACTCGACGTGGTTGGGCGCGTGATTGCCGCCGCCCATGTTGGGATTGAGCACGGCCGCGAGGAAATCGCCGACGGCGGCGAACGGCGTGCCGTTGCCCATGAACCACGACCAGAAGCGCGGGTGGGTGTTGCCCATGGCGTAGGGCAGCACGAGTTCCTTGAATTCCTGGTAAGCCGCCGCGGCACCCTGCGGCTGCCGCGGGGGCGGCTCGTGCAGTCGGGCCAGCACGGATTCGGGCACCGGCTGCCAGACGGGGCGATCGCCCGCGCTCTGCAGGTAGGCAAAACCATCGTCGATGGCTTGGTGGGCCAGTCGACGCATGGCCTCCCAATCGGCGGGGTCCAGGGATTCCTGGCCAGGCGGTGATCCAGACATGGGCGGACTCTCGAGCGGCCGGCGGAGCGCCGGCACGCAGCCTACTACGCGGCCGTCAGCGGTCGCGTCGCCCGATGATCAGCCCATCGTCAACTGCCAGTTCTGCAGCGCGTTGGCCAGCGCCAGGAAAGTCGTCGCGGTGGCCAGGGCGAGCCAGAGCGCGAGAGCCCAGGGATAAGCGCGGTTAAGCCGGTTCATGCAACCTCCTGATCGCGAGGCCGGAGTCGGCTTCCGCCCCACCTGAGGGGGAGATCGGGAGTGGCGGAGTGCCGACTCAGACCGGGCGATCGGAAGCTAGACTAGCGCATTTCGTGCTGCGCCGCAGCATTTTGTTAAGCATATGATCTGTAATGCTTTTTTAGACTTTTGAACCATCAGGAAGCCGTAGGCGGCCGGCCTCGCGGGAGCGGATGCGATCAGAGATAGCTCTGCATGCCGGCGACGGCCTCGACCAGGATGGTGACGACGAACGCCACGCTGACGACGAGACTGGAGCCGACGGCGATGTCGAACATTGAGAAACGGGACTGCTTGCGATTGAACATGGGGGAACCTCCTGCTTTTGTGAGGCTCAAGGTACGCCCCTGCTCTGTTGTGATAAATCCGAATAACCGTTGCACTCTATTCCGGATTTCAGAACAATCAGGTCATGGATCAACTGCTCGCGATGAGGGTGTTTGCGCGGGTCGCGGAGCGCGGCTCGTTCGGCCGGGCTGCGGACGAACTCGAGATCTCCCGCCCCGCTGCCAGCGCGCACGTCGCGGCCCTCGAGAAACACCTCGGTGCCCGACTCCTGAATCGCACCACGCGCCGCGTCGGCCTGACGGCCGAGGGCACAGAGTTCCTGCGCCGCACGCGCCGCATCCTCGAGGAATTGCGCGACGCCGAGGAGACGCTGCGCGACACGCGTTCGAAACCGCAGGGGAAGCTGCGGGTGGACGTGCCGGTCGCATTCGGGCGCTACCTGCTGCTCCCTGCCCTGCCCGAGTTCACGCGTCGCTATCCCTTGATCGAACTCGACCTGCGCCTGAATGACCGGATCGTCGACCTGGTGGCAGAGCGCGTCGACGTCGCGCTGCGCGTGGGACCCATTCGCCAGTCGGGCCTCGTTGCGCGCCGCGTGTCGCAGATCAACATCGTGACGTGCGCCGCGCCCGCCTACCTGCAGGATCACGGCGAGCCGCGCACGCCTGACGACCTGCGCAGTCACAGGCTCGTCGGACTGACCGAGGCATCGGGCGCGCCACCCGAATGGACGTTTCCACCGCCGTACACGCCGAAGCGCCTCAACCTGAAGTTCGCGATGACGTTCAATGCGGCCGAAGCGCCGATCATCGCGGCGGCCGCCGGTCTCGGCATCACCCACACCGCCGACCTCCTCGTCGCCGAGTACGTGGCGCGCGGCGAACTGAAGCTGATCCTCGAGGACTTCGTAATGCCGGGGCCGCCGATCTCGCTCGTGTACCCTTCAGCCGGACACCAGCTGGCCAAGGTCCGCGTGTTCTCGGACTTCGCCGCCGACCTGCTGCTGCGCTGGACTGCGAGTTCACGCCGCTGGGTCAAGGAACCTGCACGCCCCGGCAACCCCGCGTCGGCTACACTCGCGCCGAACCCAAGGGAGACCCCATGACCTACCTCGTTGCCGGTTTGCTGCTGTTCCTGGGCGTGCACTCGCTCGCCATCGTGGCGCCGGCCTGGCGCAACGCCATGGTCGCGCGACTGGGCGCTGCACCGTGGAAAGCAATCTATGCCCTGGTCTCGGTCATCGGCTTCGTGCTGCTCGTGCACGGTTACGCCCTGGCGCGCGCAGAGCCAGTCGTGCTCTATACGCCGCCCACCTGGACGCGCCACCTCGCAGCGCTCCTCATGCTGCCGGTCTTCCCGTTGCTGTTCGCGGCGTACCTGCCTGGCCGCATCAAGGCGGCGGTAAAGCACCCGATGCTGACCGCGACCAAGGCCTGGGCCCTCGCGCATCTGCTCGCGAATGGCACGCTCGCCGACGTGCTCCTGTTCGGCGGCTTTCTGGCCTGGGCGGTCGTCGATCGCATCTCGGTGGGCAAGCGTCCCGCGGTGGCCGGCAAGGTCGCCACTCCGCCCTCGCTCATGAATGACGTGCTCGCGGTCGTGGGCGGCCTGGTCGTCTACGTGATCTTCGTCGCCTGGGCCCACCAGCGCTTCATCGGCGTACCGCCGATGCTGCCGCACTGACCCACAGCTACGTTCCTGCCGACCATTCGACTGCGAGGCTCCCTGTGACCCGAGCGCCGCATTACCTGTGCTGTCTTGCCATGCTCAGCCTCGCGGGGACGGCCGCGGGCGCAGAACCTGACGCGCCTGCCGTGCTCGAACGACAAATCGTTACCGCAGTCGATGGCCGCATGGATGCCGCGGTGAAGCTGCTCGCGGAGACGGTCGACGTGCAGAGCGCGACCGAGAATCTCGCCGGCGTGCGCGCCGTGGGCGACATCTATGCACGTGAATTCGCAGCGCTCGGCTTCGAGACCCGCTGGGTTGCGCTGCCGGCAGAGATGAAGCGTGCCGGCCACTTCGTGGCGCAGCATCGCGGCACGGGCAAGGGGCCGCGCTTGCTGCTGATCGGCCACCTCGATACGGTGCTGCAGGGCGAAGCTTTCCGCCGCGACGGCGATCGTGCTTACGGCACCGGCACCTCGGACATGAAAGGCGGCAACCTGGTGGCGCTGGAGGCCCTGCGAGCCTTGCACGCCACGGGGCGACTGCAGGCGATGAACGTCACGGTCGTCTTCACGGGCGACGAGGAAGACCCGGGCTCGCCGCAAGCAGTGACGCGCGAAGCACTGCTGGCCGCGGCCGCAGAATCCGACATCGCGCTGGCCTTCGAGGGTGGCGCGCCGGGCAAGGCAGTGATCGGCCGCCGCGGAATCGGCTCGTGGCGCCTGCACGTCTCGGGTATCCAGGGTCACTCGTCCGGCGTGTTCGGCAACGAACGCGGCTATGGCGCGATCTTCGAAGCCGCGCGCATCCTCGACCAGTTCCGCACCGAGCTGCGCGAACCCAACCTGACCTACAACCCGTCCGTGATCGTGGGCGGCACCAACGTCACTTTCGACACCGCGTCCAAGAGCGGCACCGCGCTCGGCAAGACCAACGTGATTCCGCGCGAGGTGCGGGTCGAGGGTGACATCCGTTACCTGGGCGCCGCGCAGTTCGAGTCGGCACGCGCGAAGATGCAGGCCATCGTCGCGGCCCACCTGCCGCGCACGCAGGCCGAGCTCATCGTGGAAAACGAGTATCCGTCGATGGCCCCCAACCCCGGCAGCGAACGAATCCTGGGCGTGCTCGACGCGGTGAGCCGCGATCTCGGCGCAGGCAGCATCGTCGCGCAACCGCCGGTCGAACGCGGCGCGGGCGACATCGCCTTCGTCTGCGGTGACGGCCGACTCGCCTGCCTGGACGGGCTCGGCGCCGACGGCGACAACGATCATGCGCCCGGCGAGTATGTGAACCTCGAGACCTTGCCGCTGCAGGTCAAGCGCGCGGCGCTGCTGCTGCATCGACTGACTCAGTGAACTGAGCGGTCCCTACCGCGACCAGACCACTCGCGCGTGGTCCTGACCAATCAGTGGTGCAGCTGCTCGTATTGCGAAGGGGTGCAGCGCGCGTGCGCGAGGTAATCGCGCAGGTGACGCACCGCGTTCTTGTCCAGCGTCATGCCGTGATGCGGACGATGCAGGATGCCTTCGACGCCATTCAGCTTGATCCGCAGGCGCGCGCCGGAGAGCGGCTCGATGTCCGCCGCCAGGTGGCGCAGCAGGGACTCGATCTCGCGCCAGTGGATGTTGGCGCTGACGGGATCCTGGAAAATCGTGCGCAGCAAATGCTCGTGTTTGTGGCTCATGGACGCCTCCGTGCCGCGGCAAGGCCTCGTCCAGGCGAGCATAGTCCCGCCGTCGCGCCGCCGGATCGTGGATGGCCGCAGGACGATTACGCCCTGCGCCTCCCGCGGTGATCAGCCGGCCACTGCGAGCTTGCCGCCCTGGTAGTCCCTCAAAGCCTGCTGGATTTCCTCCGGCGTGTTCATCACGAACGGTCCGTACTGCACCACAGGTTCGCCGATCGGCTTGCCGGCCAGCAGCAGCAAGCGCACGCCCTGCCCGCCGGCGCGGATGCGGACGAAGCCACCAGGGGTCAGCAGTCCTGCCGCCCGGTATGGCAGCGGACGGGCGTCGTCGCCGACCACCGCATCGCCTTCGTAAACGTACAGGAACGTGTTGTGCGAGAGCGGCGTCGGGATCGAAGCTTCGATTCCGGCGGGCAGTCGCACGTCGAAATAGAGCGGGGCCGTACTGAGTCCACCGATCGGACCCGCGGTCTTCGCGCCGCCCTCCTCGAACTCGCCCGCGATGACCCGCACTTCACCGCCGGCAGCGAGCGCCACCGTCGGGATCTCCCGCGACGGGATGTCGCGGTACGCGGCCGGTTTCATTTTCTCGCGCGCTGGCAGGTTGATCCACAGCTGGAAGCCACGCATGCGCCCGGCCGTCTGTTGCGGCATCTCGGAATGGATGATGCCGCGAGCTGCCGTCATCCATTGCACGTCGCCCGGCCCGAGGTCGCCCCGGTTGCCGAAGCTGTCCTCGTGGCGCATGTGACCGTCGAGCATGTAGGTGACGGTTTCGAAGCCGCGGTGCGGATGGGATGGAAAGCCCGCCAGGTAGTCGTCCGGATCGTCCGAGAAGAACTCGTCGAGCATCAGGAACGGATCGAAACGCATGTTCTGGCGGCTGCCCAGGCTGCGGCGCAGCTTGACGCCAGCGCCGTCCGCAGCAGCCACGGATTCGATGACGGCTTGCAGTTTGCGGGACGTAGTCATGGTCGCTGTCTCCTGCATGGAAGGCTCGGTAGCGTTTTGCTTGCGGGCTCAGACGCGCGAATGGAGCGCACCGGGAGCCGTGAGCCGCTCGCGCCGCGCGTCGAGCGACCAGTCGCCTGCGCCGCGTGCAACGAGCAACAGGAAGCCGCCGGCGATCGCGACGTTCTTGAACAGCATGATCTGCTGCATCTGGTCGGCACCGCCGTGGAAGATGAAGCCGGCGGCGAGCGTGAACACCGCGAGGCCGGCTGCGGCGAGGCGCGTGCGCAAGCCGACGATCACGGCAATGGCGCCGACGATCTCCAGCGCGATCACCAGCGGCAGCAGGGCGCCCGGTACGCCCATGGACTCCATGTAGCCCTGCGTTCCGGCATAGCCCGAGATCTTGCTGATGCCGCTCAGCAGGAACATGGCCGCGAGCAGGACGCGGCCGGCGAGGTCAGCGAAATTTTCCCAGGTCTTCATGATTCGATTTCCTTTGGCGTGAGAGTCGTGTGTTGTGCGAGTGATGCGGTGCGTAAGCTCGATGGGCGCCATTTTGCATCTATCTAACTGATTGAAAAGACGGTATTTTCGATTCAATCAATCTACTGGATCGATATATGTCCGTTCCGCGCATTGCGCTCGACCAGTGGGCCGCCCTGGTCGCCGTCGTCGAAGAAGGCGGGTACGCGCGCGCATCCCGCCGCCTGCATCGCACCCAGTCGACCGTCACCTACACCATCCAGAAACTCGAAGAGCAGCTTGGCCTCAAGGTGTTCGAGCGGCAGGGACGACGCTCCGTGCTTTCGCCCGCCGGGCAGGTGCTCTACCGGCGGGGCAAGGCCCTGCTCGAGGACGCGACCCGGATCGAACATTCGGCGGCCGGGCTGGCACGAGGGTGGGAAGCCGAGATTCGCCTGGCCGTCGACGCCATTTTTCCCACGTGGCTGCTGCTGCGCGCGCTGGGTCAGTTCGGCAACGAGCATCCCGACATCCGCATCGAATTGATCGAGGCCGTGCTCGGCGCCGTCGAGGAGGCGCTCACGGAAGGCCGCGTCGATTTCATCGTCGGCACCCTGGTGCCGGGCGGCTTCATCGGCGATGCGTTGCTGCAGGTGCGCTTCGTCTGCGCCGCGGCACCCGCCCATCCCCTGCAGCAACTCGGGCGTGCCGTCGAACTCGAGGACCTGCGCGCGCATCGCCATCTCGTGGTGCGCGATTCGAGCGCGCGGCGTGCCCGCGCGGGCGGCTGGCTCAACGAGCGCCGCTGGACGGTGTCGAACAAGGCGACGTCCATCCGCGCTGCCTGCATGGGCCTGGGTTACGCCTGGTTCGCCGAGGAAAACATCCGCGAGGAACTCGCCGCCGGCACGCTCCGGCAGTTGCCGCTGGCCGCGGGCGCAGAGCGCTTCGCGACGCTGTACCTCGTGCATGCGGATCGCGTCGCAGCCGGACCCGGGACGCTCCGGCTCGTCGAGATCCTGCGCGAGCACGTCGCCGCGAACTGTCGCGTCGCCGGCAACCCGCAGGGCCAGTAGACTGCCGCGATGCGACTGCGCGACCCCCGTCTGCTGCACCTGCTCGGCCTGTACGCGCTACCCGTCGTCGTGGCTGCGGCAGGCTGGGGTGTCACCGCGGCACTCGGCGCGATGGTTGTCGCCTTCTTCGTCGGCATCGCAGTGCGACTGGCAGTCTCCCTGCGCGCACTGCGCCGGCCGCAGGCGCGGCTGCGCCTGCACACCATCACCTTCTCGCACTACGCGGAGAAAGCACGCTGGTGCCTCGACCGGCTGGGCGTGCCCTACGACGAAGTCCCGAACATCGGCGTGCTGGGCGTGCTGCTCACGGGGCGCACCGTGCCGTGGCTCGAGGTGCCGCCCGGCCTCACCCGCATCTCTGAGTCATCACGCATCCTGCGCTACCTGTGGGGCGAGTACGCGGGCGTCCTGCCCGGCGATCGCACGTGGTTCCTGGAACCGACGCCGGCTGCGCTCGAACTCGAGGCCCGCCTCGACCGGCGCCTCGGCAACGACGTCCGCATCTGGTTGTACGAGAATCTGCTGCAGCAGCGCGAGTTGAGTTTTCGCTCGTGGGGCAGCGCGGAGCCTTCCATCCCGCGGTGGCAGCGCGTGCTGCTGCAGGCATTGCGTCCCGTGCTCGCGTTTGCGGTGCGCCGCATGCTCGGGGTTACGCCTGCGCGCGCGGCGCGTTCGCTGGCGCGCACGCAGGAAATTTTCGACGAGATGGATGCACTGCTCGCCGACGGGCGCCCTTACCTCACGGGTTCGACGCTCACGTTCGCGGACATCACCTTTGCGAGCCTCGGCGCACTGGCCGTGCTGCCGCCGGAGTACCCAGGCAACCGCCTCGGCGGCCCGCGCATGACGGCGAACGACATCCGCGATCCCGCCTGGCTGGCCGAGGTCGAGCGTTTTCGTGCGCGGCCCTCCGGGCAATTCATCCTGCGCATGTACCGCGAAGAACGCTCACCGCAACCCGCCTGATCGCGCGCGTTTCACTCCTCGGGTTCGTTTTCTTCGGCGCTCCAGATCTTGCGATGCGCAAGCTCGGCGGCCGCACGCACGCTGGCGTGACGGTTCGACAGCAGCAGCGATGACGGATCGCAGACGCGGGCACGAATGACGCCCAGGTCCACGGCGGCGTCGAACAGGCTCGGGTACCACCGGGCCCATTCCGGAAAGATTTCCTCGACTCGCTCGCGCAGCGTCATGGCGCGGAGTTTAAACCGCGTTGGCGCGCGTGTGCGCAAGCCCGGTCAGTGAACCGTGAACTCGCGACACACCGCGGGGTCCGCCGTGCCGGCGTCCGCCGCCAGAGTGCGTGCCGTCTCGTCGAGCACCGGACGCAACGGATCGTCCGCGGCCACGTGTGACACGCCCTCCTGCAGGGCGCGCCTGGCCGCGTCGCGGCAACCCAGCCGCGCCAGCGCCTCGGCCCGATTGTTGAGCGCCGCCGCAGAGGCGGGGTCAAGAGCGAGGGCAGCGCGGTACCAGCGTTCCGCCTCGCTCCACTCGCCTTGCGCGGCGGCCACGTTGCCTGACCCGAGCAGGGGCAGCGGCTCAGCTGGCCAGTGGCGGGCCGCGGCGTCGTAGGCTTTCGCAGCTGCCGGGGGCGAGGCCGACTCCAGTGCGGAGGCCGCCTGCATGTACCGCGTCAGGTCCGGCCGCGCCGGCATCTGGCCGGGCTCCACCAGGACGACGGCCCAGCGCCCCGCACGGTCCCAGGTGGATTCGAACAGGGCCGCGCGCGAATCCAGCAGCTCGTCGCGACCGGAGCGCAACAGCACGCGCCCGCGGTCCCGGTCGTAACCGATCACGACGGCGTAATGCCAGTTGGGCCATGGGCCCGCGCCGAGCTGTTGCAGCACCAACGCGGGTCGCCCCGCGGCCACTTCGGCCAACACATCCTGCAGCGCTGGCCCGGCTTCGTACACCAGCACGCCACGAGCCCGCGCGGCGGCCACGAGTTCCGGTTGCAGCGATCCTTCGCGCCCAGGCACGTAGACCTCGCTGGCCAGCGCTGCAGGCGCGACAGGATGGCCCGCGGCGCCGAGCACGGTGGCCAGTGCGGCCGGCCCGCAGTGATTTTCGGTCTGTGGATAAAAAGGTGTTCCGCGCAACTCGACGCGCGCGGGCCACTCCGCAGGCAGCGTAGTGACCTGTGCCGATCCGGCGCAGCCGCCGAGGCCCACGCAGCCGATGAGAGCCAGCGCCGTGACGAACAACGGCGCACGCCGTTCACTGCGCCGGCTCGCCCGCACGAGCAATGACTTCGCTGCCGGCTGCACGTTGCGGCAGCGCCGGCTCAGGTCTTCTTGAAGATGTCGATCACGCCGACGAGTTCGAGGATGATCAGGATCACGAACACGATGCCGATGACCGCAAGCGCATCGCCGCCGGCCGGCATCTGCTCCATGCGATCAGCCAGCGTGCGCAGCTCGGAATCGGTGAGGCGCGCAACGCGCGCATCGACGGCCGCCGGGTCGACACCCAGCGCGGACAGCTGCTGGCGCACCTGCTCGCGGGCCAGCGTCGAATTGACCAGCGCGAGGTCCGCCGTGCGCGCATCCGCGGCCGCCACGGCCTGCGACGTCGCGACCAGCGCCGCCTGTGCAACTTGCGGCGAACCCAGGTTCAGCAGCGCGAGGCACACTGCATAGACGCAAAACTGTTTCCGCATGTCGTCACTCCGGGGAAGGGCAATGCAGATGAATATAGCGCAGCGCAGTGCCGCGGCGCGGCGCGCGCGGCTTTCTCCTACACAGCCAGACGCAGTTCTCAGTTTTGGGGGTCAGTCGAAGACGACGCGCCGCAGTTCCGTATAGGCGCCCGGGTCCGTCACGAGCACGAAGACGAGCCCCACCAGCGCGCCGATGAGATGCGCGTCGTGGTTGATGCGCTGCCCGCCCGGCCCGCCGGAAAAGCGGCCACCGCCCGTCGCGTACCAGGAGTAGCCGACGTACATGACGGCAAACAGCGGCGCAGGGATCGGGACGGGTATCGGCAGGATGAACAGCGACATCGTCGGGAAATAGACGATGGCGGCGAACAGCACGGCCGAAATCGCTCCGGACGCGCCGACCGAGCCGTAACCCGGATCATCGCGGTGCTTGAAGTACGTGGTGCTGACGGCCAGCACCAGGCCGATGAAATACAGCGCGCCGAAGGCGGCACTGCCGATGCGATTCTCGAGCATGAAGGCGAAGAAATAGAACGTCATCATGTTGAAGATCAGGTGCATCAGGTCGCCATGCACGAACCCGTGCGTGATGACCGTGTGGTAATGCCCCTTGCGGCTCGTGAAGTAAGGCCGGAACGCGAGGCGGTCGATGAGCGATGGCGAAACGTACAGCGCGACGAGGCTGACCACGATCGTCACGACGAAGAGCAGCAGCGCGACGCTCATCGTGACGCGACCTCGCAGGCGGCGCCGCTGGAGCCAGCAGTGCATTGGCGGACGAAGATCAGCTCCGACGTCTCGAAGCCGAGCGACTTCGCCTTGGCAACGAGCCGGTCCACCACCGCAGCGGGAGGCGCGGGCGAGCGCGAAAGGATCCAGAGATACGAGCGGTTCGGCCCGACCACGAGGGCATGCTGGTAGTCGGGGTCCAGGTCGATGACGTTATAGGCGCCGTAGAACGGCCCGAAGAACGACACCTCGAGCGCCGCGACGTCCTTGGCCCCGGCGAACCGGGCCTTGCCGGCGGCCTGCGACCACTCGGCCTGCTCAGGCCGGAACCCCTTGTTGAGGACGGACACGGTGCCGTCCGCATTGAGCGCGTACGTGGCCGTGACTTGCTCCAGGCCGCGCTCGAACCGGTGGTCGAGGCGCGCAATCTCGTACCACTGGCCCAGGTAGCGCTCGACGGCGAATCCGTGCACGGGCTCGACGCCGGCGGGCGCGCCGGCACAACCCGCGAGGAGGGCAAGGAACGAGGCCGTCAGCAGCCCGAAGAATGAGCGTGCGCGCATGGGATGCAGGTCCGGATGAAGTGTGGCTGTGTCGTATACACAGCCGGCGAGCGCCTGCCAATCCTTCGGGCGGCCCTCGCTGCGGGAGTCGACGCCGCGATCAGGCGTGGGACACACCCTTGGCGCGGGGCGGAATGCGCGCAATTGCCGCTGCCGCCGCGGCCTTTACCCGCTGCAGCAGCGCCGGGTCCCGCCGCAGTTCCTCGGCCCGCGCGTTCTTGGCGGCGACCAGCTCATCCGTCAGCGGTTCGCCGAAGGTGCGCAAAGGCGCGATCTGGAAGCCGTGCTTGCGAAACAGGCGGTAGATTTCCTTGACCTTCGCCGGAGGAACGTCGCGACCGAGCGTGAAGCTTTCGAAGCGCCCATCCATCGCGAGCAGGGCGGCCTCCGCCAGGCAGGCATACGCGACACCCTGGGGCAGGCCGATGTCGAAGCTGAAGGACACCGGCCCTGGAATGAGCACCTCGCCGCTTTCGACCACCAGTACGTCGGGCCGTGTCGCCGCCTCCTCCGCCGAAATGTCGGGCGGCAGCGCGACGTCCAGGATCACGGCGCCGGGCTTGCACTGGCTCACGTCGAGCACGCGCTGGCCGAAGGCCGACGTCGCCGTCACGATCAGGTCGCAGTCGCCGACATGGCGTGCGGTCGTCGTGTCGATCTCGACGCGCGCCTCCGGCGTCTCGGCCTGGATTTTCTCACGCAGCGCAATGAGCCGGTCGGGCTCGATCGACACCAGGACCACGTCATGCACCGCCTCTGCCAGCAGGCGCGAGCAGACGGAGCCGATCGCTCCCGTCGCACCGACGATCATGGCGCGGGCGTGCTCGAGGTCGGCCCAACCCATCCTGCGTGCCGTGAGCTTCGCCGTCTCGAGCGTCGCCGCGATCGTGAGGCTGTTGCCCGTCGTCACCGGAATGGACGCGCGCCGCGCGACGGTGATCCCGGCGTCGCCGACGACCTTGGTGAAGGCGCCGAGCCCGACGATCTGCGCCCCGCGTTCGGCCGCGTCGCGCACCGCGCGATCGAGCCGCCGGTAAGTGAACTCAGGGGCCCGGCTCAACATCTGCCGCGGCGTCGCGCCGAGCGCATAGATGAACCCGGCGACGGGTTGCCCGGTCGTGGGCGACAGTCCTCCTGTCACGTGCCCGACACGTGCTGCGGGCATGTGCGCGGCGGCGGCCTCGACCAGTCCCCGTGGCAGGTGGCGGGTCCAGCGGTAACGCGGATGGTGCGCCAGGTAATCGATCGTCAGCGGGTGCAGCACGAACGCGAAGCGGTTCGCGCCCGGCACTTCAATGCCGGCAGGCTCGTGCGAAGCGCTCGCCGTGGTCACTGGGCCAACCCTCGTTCCCCGGGACGAGCATTGTTCGCCCGTGGGGCCCCGCAGCCCATTCGTAATGCCCCTTAGGACGGCTTGCGGAACTTCAGGCCGCCTGCGTTGGCCGGCTTCTTCGGCTGGATGGTCGAGTAGAAATCGCGCAGCACCTGCAGGTCGCGCTCTTCGTCGCCGGTCATGCGCACGTAGCGGTCGATGCCGACCTGCCGGCGCGCGTAATCGATGTAGCCGAGCCCGATCGGGACGTCTGCCGCGAGCGCGAGCTGGTAGAAGCCGGACTTCAGGTGCTCGCCGTACGCACGGGTGCCCTCCGGGGCGACGGCCATCCAGAATTCGTCGTGCCTGTGCATCTCCTCAGCCATCGCCGCGACGAAACCCGTGTTCTCGCGCCGGTTGATCGGCACGCCGCCGATGGCCAGCAGCAGGCGGCGAAACGGCCAGCGGAACATCTGGTCCTTGCCCATCCAGCGGGCGGGCATTCCGTGACCGAGCTTGAACAGCACGCCCAGCGGGAAGTCCCAGTTGGAGGTGTGCGGGTACACCATGATCAGGCCACGCGGTTCCGGGAACGGAGCGAACGAGGTGCGCCAGCCGATCAGGTGGAGCAGCCCCAGGCAGGCCTTGCGGAGCATCTGCATCACGGGTCTTTCTTTTGGATAAAGTGCGGCCTTGTAGCACAGCCCACCGCCACGCGCCGCTACGCATGAAGCGCAAGCCCTCCCCGGCCCCCGCCAACCCCTCGTCCAACCGGTCTGACGCGTAATTACCCGCGCCGGCCGAGATTCCCGCAGACTGCGGCCTGGTCGTGGCGACCGAACGGAGCCTGCGCATCGTGCGGCCGGCACCCTTCCGGCCGGCCACGCTGACCACCGCGCAATGGGTGGCGCTCGCGCGGGCGCCGAATTCGGTGACGACGACGATCCGCAGTGTTCGTTCTGACGCAGGGGCCCGCATGAATCCCGACCGGCAACTGGTGCGCGCAGTCGGACTGCGCCAGCTCACCGCGCACATCGTGAATTACACGGTCGGCAGCGGCATCTTCGTCGTGCCCGCCATCGCCGCCGCGCAGCTGGGTACGGCCGCGCCGCTCGCCTACCTGGCCTGCGCCGTCATCATGGCGTTCGTGGTGCTGAATTTCGCCGAGGCCGGGAGCCGCGTCACCGCGACCGGCGGCCCGTATGCCTACATCGAGACCGGCCTGGGACCGTATTTCGGGCTGGTCTCCGGCATCCTGCTCAATATCGCGCAGATCGCCTCCGGCGGCGCGATCGTCGCCCTGCTCGGCCAGACCGCAGCGCGCCTGTTCGGCCTGCAGCACGCGGCCTGGCCGTTCGTGCTCACGGCGTCGCTGGTGCTCGCGCTGGTCGCTGCCAACGTGCGCGGCGTGCGGCTCGGCGCGCGCATCGTCGAATGGTCGACGGTCGCGAAGCTCGTTCCCCTGTTGTTTTTCGTACTGGCAGGCGTGTGGTTCATGACGCCCTCGCACCTCGTCATCGACGAACTGCCCGCACCGGCCGTCCTCGCGACGACCACCGGCATGCTGATCTTCGCCTTCATCGGCGTCGAATCGGCGCTGATGCCGACCGGCGAGGTGCGCGACGCGGCCCGTACGGTGCCGCTCGCCACGCTGCTCGCGCTGGCCATCGCGACAGTGCTGTATCTCACGGTGCAGGCAGTCGCGACGGGACTGCTGGGGCCGGCACTGGCCGAGGATACGGTGGCGCCGCTCGCGAGCGCTGCACGCACGTTCTCGGGGCAGCTGGGCGCGTCGGTGCTGCTGGCAGGCGCGACCATCTCGATGTTCGGCTGGACCACGGGCGCCGTCCTGGCGGCGCCCCGCACGTTGTACGCGATGGCACGCGACGGAACGCTGCCTGGCTGGCTCGCAGCGGTGCATCCCACGCGGCATACGCCGCACGCGGCGATCATGACTTTTGGCGTGCTCGTGCTGGCGGTGTCTGCGAGCGGCACCTTTACGCAGCTGATGGTGCTCGCGAGCCTTGCCGTGCTGTGCGTCTATGCGCTCGTGGCACTTGCCGTGCTGCGCCTGCGGCACCTCGACGTGCGCACCGAGCGCGAGCCGCTGCGCCTGCCCGGCGGCCCGTTCGTGCCCGTGACCACGTGCCTGCTGATCGCGTGGGTCGCCTTCCAGACGGCCACCCTCAAGGAAGTGATCGCGTTCGGCGCGGTGTGGCTGCTTGCTCTCGCCATCCACTGGCGGCGGCAGCGACGCCGTGCCGCTCAGTCCGCAGGCACGACGTAGGCCGGTATCGGTTCCTTTTTCTTGCGCTCGATTTCTTCCTGCTGCTGGCGTTCTTCCTGCTCATCGATCATGCGCATGACCTTCTGCATGCTCGAGAGGAACGCGTCGAACACGAAGACGATGGTAAACGTCAGGGCGAGGGCGGCTACGAACGCCACGACCCGGTGACCGACGCGTCGCGGGGTGGGCGCCTGCTCGTGCTCGACGGCGCGACGGGCACGATCCATGAACGCGCGCTGCACGCCCTGCACGCGCCGCTTGTCGTATCGTCGTCGTTCTCGAATCCGGGAGGCCGACCCGTGCTCTGGTCGTTCATCCGCAAGTGTAACGTCGGCACAGGCAAAGACGCGCGGCGCCCGCGCCACGCCCGAAATGGCCAGGAGCGACACCCGGTCCTGCGTGCCGCCCGTGGCACGCGCAGGCGCAGATCGATTGCGGAGTTCGACGGGGTCATTACGGAAATTACCTAAATGCGAATCATTTGCATTCAGTCCGATCCTGCTCTAGGATTCAAGCGTCAAAGAGGTACCGGCTGATGTACGTCTGTCTCTGCCACGGCATATCGGAAAACCGCCTGCAACAGGCCATCCAGGAAGGCGCGCGCTCGTTCGAGCAACTGCAGTCCTGCACCGGCGTGGCCACCTGCTGCGGGGCCTGCGAGCCCTGCGCACGCGGGATGCTCGACTCCGAAAAGCTTGATTCCCGCGCCCCGGCACCGCAGGCTTCCTGAATCCAAACGCCGCCCTCGCGGCGTCCCCAAGCCTGCCGCGGAGTCAATTTAATGAAGGGCGACGTCGAAGTCATCGCGCATCTCAACAAGATCCTCAAGAACGAACTCACTGCCATCAACCAGTACTTCCTGCATGCGCGAATGCTGAAGAACTGGGGTCTCGACAAGCTCGGCGATTACACTCACCACGAGTCGATCGACGAGATGAAGCACGCCGACAAGCTCATCGAGCGCATCCTGTTCCTCGAGGGCCTGCCCAACCTGCAGAGCCTCGGCAAGCTGATGATCGGCGAGGACGTCCGCGAAGTGCTCGACTGCGACCTGAAGCTCGAGCACATCGCGCATCCGGACCTCAAGGCCGCGATCGCACACTGCGAGAAGGTGGGCGATTACGTGAGCCGCGAGCTGCTGGCGGACATCCTCGAATCCGAGGAAGAACACATCGACTTCCTCGAGACGCAGCTGGAGCTGGTCGACCGTGTCGGCCTGCAGAACTACTGCCAGTCGCAGATGAAGACACCGTCCTGAGGCCCTGCGCCTAAGGACTTCCCCGCGTTGACGGGCGCGCAGCGCCCACTAGCATCCGCGTGTCTGCTCCTCGGACACGCCGATGCCAAAACGCTCCCTGCCTCCCCTGCCTGAATGGTTCCCGCGCGGCACCGCGCTGCTGCGCGACCCGGCGCTCAACAAGGGCACGGCTTTTTCCGAGCAGGAGCGTGAAGTGCTCGGCCTGCGCGGGCTGCTGCCCCCGCACGTCGCGACGCAGGAAGAGCAGGTTGCGCGGGTGCTCGAGAACTTCGACCGGCTGCTGACGCCGCTGTCGAAGTACATCATGTTGTCGAGCCTCCTCGACCGGAACGAGGCACTCTTCTTTCGCGTCGTCATGGACCACGCGGACACGATGATGCCCATCATCTACACGCCGACGGTGGGCCTGGCCTGCCAGCAGTTCGGCCACATCTACCGGCGGCCGCGCGGGCTCTTCATCACCGCCCAGGACCGGGGACGCATCGCGCAGGTCATGCGCAACTGGCCGCATCGCGAGACGGCCATGATCGTGGTCACCGACGGCGAGCGCATCCTGGGGCTCGGCGACCTCGGTGCGAACGGCATGGGCATCCCGATCGGCAAGCTCTCGCTGTACACGGCATGCGCGGGACTGCACCCGTGGAAGTGCCTGCCGATCATGCTCGACGTCGGCACCAACAACGAAGCGCTGCTGGCCGACCCGCTCTATCTCGGCTTGCGGCAGCGCCGCCTCACCGGCGCGGCCTACGACGAGCTGGTCGAGGAATTCATCGCCGCAACGCAGGACGTCTTCCCCGGCGTGATCGTCCAGTTCGAGGACTTCGCCAATCACAACGCGTTCCGGCTGCTGCAGCGCTATCGCGACCGGGTGAGCTGCTTCAACGACGACATCCAGGGCACGGCGGCGGTGGCCGTTGCCGGCATCCTGTCGGCGCTGCGCGTGACCGGCATAGCGCTGCGCGAGCAGACGTTCCTGTGCCTCGGGGCCGGCGAGGCCGCCACGGGCATATCCGACCTGCTGGTGAGCGCGATGGTCGAGGAAGGCCTGAATGAGGCTGCGGCACGCGCGCGTTGCTGGATGGTCGATTCAAAAGGGTTGGTGGTTGCAGGCCGCGGCGAACTCGCCGAACACAAGCGACCGTATGCGCATGCCCACGCCCAGGTACCGGACTTCATCGGCGCGGTGCGGGCACTGCGCCCGACCGCGATCATCGGCGTCGGTGCCGCACCGGGTGCTTTCGACGAAGACGTGGTGCGTGAGATGTCGCGCATCAACCAGCGTCCGATCGTCTTTGCGTTGTCGAACCCCACATCGAAAGCCGAGTGCACGGCGCTGCAGGCCTATGAGTGGTCGGACGGCCGCGCGCTGTATGCCTCGGGCAGTCCTTTCGATCCGGTGACGCTGCCCGACGGCCGGCACTTCGTGCCGCGCCAGGGCAACAACTCGTACATCTTCCCGGGCGTCGGGCTGGCGCTGGTCGTCGTCGGCGCCACGCGCGTCACCGACACCATGTTCCTGGCCGCTGCACGCACGCTGGCGCGATGCACGACGCAGGCCGACCTCGACCAGGGCAGCCTGTACCCGCCCTTGAGCGCAGTGCGTGACGTCTCGGCGCGCATCGCCGCCGACGTCGCGGACATTGCGCTGCGCGACGGTCTCGCCTCGATCGAACGCCCTGCTGACGTCGAGCGTGCGATCCGGGCGGAGATGTACGACCCGTCTTACTGAGACGCGGGCCGCGCAGCGCGCCCGGCGCTTGCTCAGCGTGCGGCGCCGCCGCCGGCGTAGATCGCCCCGTCCTTCATCACGAAGCTCACCTTGCTGGTGAGCGTGATGTCGTCGAGCGGGTTGCCCGGCACCGCCACCACGTCGGCGCGGAATCCGGGCGCCAGCTGG
This sequence comes from uncultured Gammaproteobacteria bacterium, assembly GCA_963846885.1. Lineage (GTDB taxonomy): Bacteria > Pseudomonadota > Gammaproteobacteria > Steroidobacterales > Steroidobacteraceae > RPQJ01. Next base: position 23,499 of record CAWJXS010000012.1, on the reverse strand, counting down.
CCGAGATCCGGGGCACCGAGGACTTCGGCTGCGTTGAAGGTGGCGGCCTGCAGCGCCGTCGCCGCCGGCATGCCCGCCTCGACCATGTAGCCGAACTCCAGCGCATTCTGGCCGTGCGGAGCGACGCCCTGGTCGGTGCCGAAGCCGATCTTCACGCCCGCCTTGTACGCCTGGGCGAACGTGTCCTGGATCTGGGCACCGATCCGCGCAGCCTTGGGCCGGATGATCTCCGGGTAGTAGCCGTCGATCTTCGCCTTCCCGGCGACGAACTTGCCGGCGGAAATCGTCGGCACGTACCAGGTGCCGTGCTTCTTCATGAGCGCGAAGATCTCGTCGTCCATGTAGGTGCCGTGCTCGATCGACGTGACGCCGCCTTCGACCGCGCGCCGGATGCCTTCCTTGCCGTGCGCATGCGCCGCGACCTTGTAGCCGTAGTCCTTGGCGGTATCGACCACCGCTTTCACCTCGTCGACGGTGAACTGCGGCGCGTCGCCGTTCTTCGCATAGCTCAGCACGCCGCCGGTCGCGGTGATCTTGATGACGTCGGAACCTTCCTTGTAGCGCTGCCGCACTGCCTGGCGCGCGTCGTCGACGCTGTTGATCACGCCTTCGGTGGGGCCCGGCGGCCCGAGCAGGTGCGCCAGTTCGGCGTTGAGGCCATTGCGCGGATCACCGTGCCCGCCTGTCGTCGCGATCGACTTGCCGGCGGCGTAGATGCGCGGACCCTGCACGTAGCCCTGGTTGATCGCGTCGCGCAGATGCAGCGTGACGTCGCCGCCGAGGTCGCGCACCGTCGTGAAGCCCGCCTTGAGCGTGCGGTCGGCGTAGGCCAGCGCGCGGTAGCCGAAATCGATGTCGTCGAGCCGGAAGCCCTCTTCGTAGGCCTTCGGATTCGACTCGCCATTGAGGTGCACGTGCAGGTCGATCCAGCCGGGCATGCACGTCTGGCCGGACAGGTCGACCACTGTCGCGTCCGGCGCCGTGGCCTTGCCTGGCAGCACCTGTGCGATGCGGCCATCGGCTCCCGTGACGATGGTGCGTGCACCGATGAGTTTCGCCGCTTTCGCGTCGAACACGTCGCCGCACTGCAGGGCCAGCAGCGGAGCCGCATGGGACTGCCCCGCGGCGGCACAGGCCAGCACGCCGAGCAAGCCGAGAATCGAGGTGCGCATCTAAAACCCCTGGCGATGAAGGAAGGCGAAGCGCGCGATTCTAAGCGCTTCCCGAGCCCCGGGGGTGGTCGATGCGAGGCGGGATCACTCCTCGCCGAGCACCGTCTTGATCATGCGCTGCGACTTCACGCAACCTGCCGCCGCGCCCAGCTTGAACCACCGCAGTGCCTCGGCCTTGTCGGCCCGCATGCCGTATCCGTAGAGATAAAGAAACGCGAGATTCGACATCGCGACGCCGAGCCCCTGCCGCGCGGCCATCCCATACCATTTGGCAGCCTTGGCGTAGCTCTGTTGGCAGCCCAGGCCGTTCTCGTACGCGGCCCCGACGTTGTTCTGTCCGGTGGCCGAGCCCGCCAGCGCGCTCTCCGCGTACCAGCGATAGGCAGTTCGAGGGCTGTATTTCACGCCGCGCGTCGCCTCGCGGTAAAGGTCGCCCAGCTGCCAGGCCGCGTCGCGGTTGCCGCTCTTTGCTGCTTCGAAGATGTATGCGAGATCCATGGAGTGCACCGTCGATGCGCCGCGCCCCCGCGCAGATCGCGTATGTCAATGTGCACGACTCGCAGCTTCGTGTGGGACGATTGCTTCCGCTTTGGGAGCGAGTGCACACCCCGCGCTGCTCGCCTCGCTCACCGGCCGTTCGCTGCGGTTGCCGCGGGCCGCTATCAGTCACACCCCAGCACGGGTCCTAAGCCTGCGCGCGGCGCCAGACCAGTGTCTGGTTGTTGGCAGGCATGGCCTGGTCTGCGACGAGGCGCAGGCCCTGCGCCGCCGCGAGTGCATCGACGGCCTCGAAATCGCGGATGCCGCTCGCCGGATCGCGCTGCCGCAGGTCGGCGTCGAACGCAGCGTTGCTGTGCGAGGTGAACTGTCCGCCGTAGCGGAACGGGCCGTACACGATGAGCAAGCCGTCGTCCCGCAGTACGCGACCGACTCCCCGGAACAAGGCCTGCACCTGCGGCCACGACACGATGTGCAGCGTGTTGGCCGTAAAGACGGCGCCGATGCTGTCCGCGTCGCATGGCCACGTGGCGTGCTCGACGTCGAGTTCGAGTGGCGCCAGCAGGTTGCACGGCCCCTCGAGCGCGACGCGGGCAGCCAGGGCGGACAGGTTCTCGAACTGCTCGGTGGCCTGCCAGCTCAAGTGCGGCAGGCCACGTGCAAAATGCACGGCGTGCTGCCCGGTGCCCGCGCCGATCTCGAGCACCAGGCCCGCCTCCGGGCCCAGCCAACGCTGCAATACCTCGAGGAGCGGCCCCTTGTTGCGCTCGCACGCAACCGAAAACGGCAGCGGCTGCACGAACGAGGGGGAGCGACCTTCCATGCGCGGGATCAGTCCCTGCCGTCCTTGAACTCGACGCCGTCCTTCATCACGAAGGGCACGTTCTTGAGCACGGTGACGTCGGCCAGCGGGTCGCCGTCCACCGCGATCAGGTCGGCTCGCTTGCCGGGCTCGAGCGTGCCGACGTCGGCCTGCAGTCCGAGCAGGTCCGCCGCGTTGACCGTGGCCGCCTGCAACGCCGTCGCCGGCGTCATGCCGTGCTTCACCATGAGCTCGAATTCATCCGCGTTGCGCCCATGCTTGCTGACGCCCGCGTCCGTGCCGAACGCGATCTTGACGCCCTTCGGCACGGCCTTGCGCAGCGACTCACCGGTCACGCGGATGCGCCACTCCACCTTGGCGCGCACTTCGGGCGAATAAGCATTGGGATTGGCCGCGAGGCGCTCGATGTAACCGTTGACCGTCGAGAGCGTCGGCACGTAGTACGCGCCCGACTTGAGGAACAGCGCGATGGTGTCGTCGTCGAGCATGGTGCCGTGCTCGATCGAGTCCACGCCGGCATCGAGTGCGACCTTGATGCCGTCGTTGCCGTGCGCGTGCACCGCGACCTTCTTGCCGTACAGGTGCGCGGTCTCCACGACTGCAAGCGCCTCGTCGCTGAACATCTGCTTGCCGAGGCCGGCCCCGACCTGGCTGTTGACGCCGCCCGTGGTCGCGATCTTGATCACGTCCACACCTCGCCCCACCTGGACGCGCACGGCGCGACGGCATGATTCCACGCTGTCGCACAGGTTCTCGCCTTCGTGCAACACGTCACGCAGCGCCTCGCGGAAGCCGAGTGCGGCATCCATGTGGCCGGAGGTGGTGGAGATCGAGCGGCCCGCATCGACGATGTTCGGGCCCACGACCTTGCCCGCGCGAATGGCGTCGCGCAGCGCCAGCGTGACGCCGTGCTCGTCGCCCAGGTTACGCACCGTCGTGAAGCCGGCGCGCAGCGTCTTGTGCGCGTTCACGAGGGCGTTGTAGGCAAGCTCGGCATCGTCGAGCTGGACGTCCTCGAGCTGGCCCATCTGTCCACCCGTGTCCGAGACGAGGTGCACGTGGCTGTCGATGAGGCCGGGCAGCACGAAGCGCGTGCGCTGGTCGATGACCTTGTGGCTGCCAGGGATGTCGACGAAGCCGTCGCGCACTTCGCTCACGCGGCCGTCACGGATCACGACCGTGCTGGGGCCGCGCGCTGGCCGGCCGGGGCGGTCGAGCAGACGGCCGGCATGCACGACGACGATGTGCTGCGCCGCCTGGGCCGGGCCTTGCCCAACCGATGCAGCCGGTGGCGTGGGCTCAGCGGCCTGACCGGGGATGGCGAGCGCCGCCACGGCGACGACCGCCAGGGTGGCAACCAAGAGAGATTGAGCGCGGGACGAGCCGGGTGCGTGTGGCAATGCAGGAGTCTCGACGGTGGGAGGTGCGACAGTCTATTGTCGCAGGCCCCGTACCGTCCAACGCCCGCCACCCATGCCCATGCTCGATCCGGTCCGCGCACGCGCGGCAAAGCTTGTCTTGACGCTCGCGCTGCTTGGCGCCGCAGCAGGCTGTCGCAACGCGCCGGCCCCCGCGGACTCGTCCGGGCTGGCCAAGCCGACAGCGAAGCCGGCCGCTGCGCGCATCGAGCTCACGGCAGGAGTCGCGGCGGCCCATCCCTACGCGGTGGACGCGGGCCTTGCGGTGTTGCGCGCGGGTGGCGGCGCCGCGGATGCCGCGGTCGCCGTGCAGGCGGCGCTCGGGCTGGTCGAGCCGCAGAGTTCGGGGCTCGGTGGCGGCGCCTTCCTGCTGTACTACGACGCGCAGACCGGCGCGATCACCGCTTTCAACGGTCGCGAGACCGCACCTGCCGGCGCCACGCCCGACATGTTCCTCGACCAGGATGGCAAGCCGCTTTCGTACAGCGACGCGGTCACCAGCGGACGCTCGACCGGCGTGCCGGGTGCCGTCGCGATGCTGGGGCTGGCACATTCGAAGCACGGTCGCCTGCCGTGGGCCGACCTCTTCGACGAGCCCGTGCGACTGGCAGCGGACGGCTTCATCGTGCCGCAGCGGCTCGGGCGCTTCGCCAACAGCACGTTCGCGCAGGCGACGTTGCCCGATGCGCGCGCATTGTTCACGCATGCGGACGGCGCCACCATCAAGGCCGGCGACACACTGCGCAACCCGGCCTATGCAGAGACGCTGCGCACCATCGCCGCCCAGGGGCCGCGCGCACTGCTCGAAGGCCCGCTCGCGGCGAAGATCGTCGAGCGCACGCGAGCCGAGCCGCGCCCAGGCACGCTCACGCTCGCAGATATGGCAGCGTTCGAGCCCACCTCCTCCGCGCCGCTCTGCAAGCCGTTTCGCATCTACGTAGTGTGCGTTCCGCCGCCGCCCTCGAGCGGTGTCGGCGTGCTCGAACTGCTCGGCTTGCTCGAACGCACGGACATCGCCGCACGCGGGCCCACCGATCCGCAGGCCTGGTTCTTGTTTGCCGAAGCGAGCCGGCTGATGTACGCGGATCGTGACCGCTACGTGGCCGACCCGCGTTACACCTCGGTCCCGGTCGAGGGTCTGCTCGATGCGCGGTATCTCGACGAGCGGGCCCGCCTGATCGGCGAGCGTGCCGCGACGACGGCACCGGCCGCCGGTTCGCCACCAGGCACGCTGCTGACGCGCAGCGGCGCCGATGCGACGGCCGACGTGCCGGGCACGAGTCATTTCGTCGTCGTGGACGATGCAGGCGACGTAGTCTCCATGACCACGTCTGTCGAGTCGCTGTTCGGCTCGGGTCGCGCCGTGGGCGGCTTCTTCCTCAACAACCAGCTGACCGACTTCTCGTTCACTGCAGTCGACGAGCAGGGACGCGCGGTTGCGAATGCGGTGGCGGGAGGCAAGCGCCCGCGCTCGTCGATGTCGCCGGTCATCGTCCTGCGCAAGGATGACGGCTCCTTCGTTGCAGCCCTGGGCTCGCCCGGTGGGTCGGCCATCCTCGCTTACAACGTCAAGGCGCTGGTCGGCCTGCTCGCGTGGGATCTGCCCCTGCAGGCCGCCATCAACCTGCCCAACGTGATTGCGCGCGGTGCCGACTTCTATGGCGAGATGCCGCGCATCTCGCCCGAACTGGCCGCGCAGCTCGCGACGAAAGGCATTGCGCTCAAGTCAGGGCGCGGCGAGGAATCGGGCCTGCACGGCGTGGCCGTGCGGGGCACGCCGCCGGCGTTCGAAGCCGGCGCCGACCCGCGGCGCGAAGGCGTCTGGAAGCCGCGCTAGCGATCAGTCCGGCAGGGCCCTCGACATCCCCGCCCGTGTCAGTTGCACGACGACGGGCGACAGGGCCAGCAGCGCAATCAGGTTCGGGATCGCCATCAGTGCGTTGAGAATATCGGCAATCGTCCACGCGAGGTCGAGCTGGGTGATCGCGCCGAAGAAGACCATGATCGTCCACACGATGCGGTACGGCATGATGGTCCAGTCGCCGGCGAGGAACTGCCAGCACCGCTCACCGTAGTAAGCCCACCCGAGGATGGTGGTGAGCGCGAAGATGCCGAGCGCAATCGCGACGACTTCGCCGCCGATGCCGGGCATCGCCGACTGGAACGCGAGCTGCGTCAACGCTGCGCCTGTCTCGCCCGACTGCCAGGCACCCGAGACGACGATCGCGAGACCCGTCATCGTGCAGACGACGATCGTGTCGAAGAACGTGCCCATCATGCCGATCATGCCGCTGCGCACCGGGTCGTTGCTCATGCCCGCTGCCTGCGCGATGCCCGCCGTGCCGAGGCCGGCCTCGTTCGAGAAGATGCCGCGCGCCACGCCGTAGCGGATCGCTGCGATCATCGCCGCGCCGGCGAAGCCGCCCACCGCCGCGGTGCCGGTGAACGCCGTCTCGAAGATGAGCGCGAAGGCGTGCGGAATCTGGTCGAAGTGGACAACCAGCACGACCATGGCCGCCAGCATGTAGCCGATCGCCATGAACGGCACCAGCCAGTTCGCGACGGAAGCGATGCGCTTGATGCCGCCGAGGATCACGGCGCCGGTGATGACGCTAAGCACCACGCCCGTCACGACCGGGCTGATGTCGAACGAGCCCTGCATGGCTGCAGCGATGCTGTTGGACTGCACCATGTTGCCGATGCCGAAGCCGGCGAGGCCGCCGAACAGCGCGAACATCGTGCCGAGCCAGGCCCAGCGCGGACCGAGACCGTTACGGATCGCGTACATGGGCCCGCCGACGAAGCGGCCCTTGGCGTCGCGCTCGCGGAAGTGCACTGCCAGCAGGACCTCGGCGTACTTGGTGGCCATGCCCACCAGCGCCGTCATCCACATCCAGAACACTGCGCCGGGCCCGCCGAGTGCGACTGCAGTAGCGACACCCGCGATGTTGCCGACGCCGATCGTTGCCGCCAGACATGGTCATCAGGGCTGAGTAGGGGCTGACTTCACCATGGGCTGCATCGCCACCGCGGCTGCCCCAGACCAGGCGCAGGCCTGCACCGATTTTGCGGATCGGCATGCCGCCCAGGCGCAACTGCAGGTAGAAGCCCGTGCCCAGGATGAGGGCGAGCATCGCCGGACCCCAGACGAAAGAATCGACGGCTTTGATCCAGGCGGCAAAGGTTTCCATGAATTTCCCTGCGTGCAATAGCGACGGACGGTCGGCGCCGCCTCATCGGCACGTTACCTCAGTTCGCTGCGGCGCGACAGCGCGCCTGCCCCGCATCGCGCACGCGACGGTCGACGTCGATGAACTGCCACGTGTAGCCAGCGGGAGCGAGCGAGAGCTTGAGCACGCCGTGCGTCAGCACCCGGGATTCGCTGCGGTACGGTGGCTTCCAGAAGCCGAACAGCTGCGTGCCGCCGGTGCCGATGACGAACTGCCGCGGGGCCTCGCCATCGGGCGGCACGCTGACCGTCCGCATCCAGTGGTCCGAAGCGCTCGTAGAAATGCTCGTGCCCGCTCAGCACGAGGTCCGCGCCGTACTCGTCGAGCAGCCGCCAGAACCGACGCAAGTGGTCGCCGGATCCGCGATGCAGCCCCGACGAATACAAGGGTGCGTGCCACATCACGAGTACGCACTCCTGTGCGTCGCCGCGAGCCCGCTCTGCGGCCAGCGACTCCTCCAGCCAGCGGTACTGCGCCTCGAGTGCACCGCCCGACACGTTGCTGTCCAGTGCGACCAGCAACCAATGGTCGGTCAGTCGGCGCGTGTGCGCGATGAACTCCGCGCCGGGGGCGCTTACGGGGCGGAAATAGTCGATGAACGCGCTCGCGTCACCGGCGACGTAGTCGTGATTGCCCGGGATGGCGATGGTGGTGCGGCGGTGCACGCCCCACGTAGGCTCGTAACACGAGGCGAGAGTCACGGCGTCGGCGTATTGATACGCCATGTCGCCCAGCGCGAGCACGAGCTCACCCGGGGGCACGAGCGCTGCGGTGCGCGCGGCCATGGACTCGGCGGGGGAGCCGTGCCGGCAGTCCGCGATGTCGCCGACGGCGGACACGCGCAGCGCGCCAGGCAGGTCCGGCGGAATCGCCGTTGGGGCAGGCGCGCGCGTGACGCCAATGCAGGCGGTGAGCAGCAACGGAGGCAGCAACGACGCTACAACCCGCAGGGCGCAGGCGCTGGATTGCGTGAATCCGAACATCAGCCAGTGCACTCCGTTGGGTATGATTCGAATGTCGGCTGCGGCCCGCGCCGACGGGAGATTCTGCGTGACGACAGACCCCGAAAGAAAGCACGAGCCATCCCTGCTGCAACAGGTCGAAGGCACGGAGAAGCTGTTTCTTGCGGGCCGCCGCAATCGCGCGGCCGATCTCGAAAGCGCGGTGCGCTTTTTCCTCGAATTCCTGCACGGCTTTGAAAGCTTCGAGTTCGAGCAGCCGTGCGTCACGGTGTTCGGCTCGGCACGGCTGCCCGCGACGCATCGATACTACGCCCTGGCACGCGAGATCGGCTACGCGCTGGGAAAGGCCGGTTTCGCCGTCATGACCGGCGGCGGCTCGGGAATCATGGAAGCCGCGAATCGCGGCGCGCGTGAAGCCGGCGCGCTGAGCCTCGGCTGCAACATCCACTTGCCGCGCGAACAGCAGCCGAACGTCTACCTGGACCGCTTCATCGGCTTCGAGCACTTTTTCGTGCGCAAGGTGATGCTGGTCAAGTACTCGTGCGCCTTCGTCGTGATGCCGGGCGGATTCGGCACGCTGGACGAGGCTTTCGAACTGGCCACGCTCCTGCAGAACGAGAAGATCGAGCATTTCCCGCTGATCGCCGTCGGGCGCGACTTCTGGGGCGAGATGCAGGGCTTTCTCGACGCGACGCTCGTGAACGAGGGCACGATCACGCGCGCAGAACTGGGCGTCATCCAGCTCGCCGACACGGCCGAAGAAGTCGTCCGCCTGGCGCGCGGCGCAACCGTGCCCGCGGCCTGATCGGTCTATTGCCGCAGCAGGTCCTGCAGCACGCGCCAGCGCTCCAGCTTCTGCGCGTAGCGCAGCGATGCGTGCGCGGGGCTGGTCGACGGCAACCGGTGCAGCGGCAATGCAGCCTTGCTGGCTGGCAACCCGGGCTGTACGCGACGCGCGTACAGCTGGTGGGCGGTTCCGCCGTTGGCGCACACATGCCCGATGCGCGGATGCACGGCGAGGAACGCCACGAAATCGTTGGTCACGATCGAGTCGCGGTCAATGGCGGCATCCAGGCTGCCGGGGCGCACCGCGGCTGCGCAGACGTCCCACAGCGCGATGCCGTTCGCCCGCAACCGTGCAGCCCGCTGGTCGTAGGGAAGGTCGAGCCCGGCGTCGAAGAGATCGCCCATGACGCGCCAGAACGCATTCTGCGGCTGTGCGTAATATTGCCCGGCCGCCAGTGACGCCTGGCCGGGCAACGAACCGAGAATCAGGACGCGCGCGTCGGGTGCGGCGATCGGCGGGAAGCCGCGGGAGGGCGTAGACATGCGCGCAAGTTACAGCAAGCGGAAACGAGACAACGCGCCCTCACCCCGCAGCCCTCACCCCAACCCTCTCCCGCTGTCGCGGGAGAGGGAGCCGGAATAGAGGGAATTGAGGTCAGGTGCGTTCGATGATCGTGCTGATGCCCTGGCCCAGGCCGATGCACATCGTCGCCACGCCGAGCTCGGCTCCCTGCTGCTCCATCACGTTGACGAGCGCCGTGGTGATGCGCGCGCCCGAGCAACCCAGCGGGTGGCCCAGCGCAATCGCGCCGCCGTTCAGGTTCACCTTGGTGTCGAACGTGTCCATCAGGCCCAGGTCCTTGATGACCGGCAACGACTGTGCGGCAAAGGCCTCGTTGAGCTCGGCCACCTGGATGTCTTCCATCTTGAGGCCCGCGCGCTTGAGCGCCTTCTTCGTGGCCGGCACCGGGCCGTAACCCATGATGGCGGGATCGCAACCCGCGACCGCCATCGCGCGGATCTTCGCGCGCGGCTTGAGGCCGAGCGCCTTGGCGCGCTCGTAACTCATCACCAGCATGGCCGAGGCGCCGTCCGAGATCGCCGAGGACGAGCCGGCCGTTACCGTGCCGCCCTTGGGATCGAATGCCGGCGGCAGCGCGGCCAGCGTTGCGACGGTGGTCTCCGGACGAATCACTTCGTCGATCTCGCAGAGCACGCGCGCGCCGACGGCGTCGTGGCCTTCGATGCCGACGATTTCATTCTTGTAGCGGCCCGTCTGCGTCGCTTCCCACGCCTTGGCGTGCGAGCGCGCCGCGAACTGGTCCTGCATCTCGCGCGTGATGCCGTGCATGCGGCCGAGCATCTCGGCGGTCAGGCCCATCATGTTCGACGCCTTCGCGTACTGCGTCGACGCCGCCGGGTTCAGGTCGATGCCGTGCATCATGTTGACGTGACCCATGTGCTCGACGCCGCCGATCACGAACACGTCGCCCTGGCCCGTCATGATCTGCGCCGCCGCGGTGTGCAGCGCCTGCATCGACGAACCACAAAGACGATTGACGGTCTGGCCCGGCACCGTGTGCGGCAGGCCCGCCAGCAACAGCGCATTGCGGCCGATGTTCATGCCCTGCTCGAGCGTCTGGTTGACGCAGCCCCAGATCACGTCCTCGACTTCTTTCATTTCGAGGCCGGGGTTGCGGCGGAACAGCGCCTTGATCAGCTCCGCCGAGAGCGCTTCCGCGCGGACGTTGCGGAACATGCCACCTTTCGAGCGGCCCATCGCTGTGCGGACGCCATCGACGATGACGACATCGCGGGGATTGAGACTCATCTTGATCTCTCCGTTATTCCGTGAGGGCCGCGGTCAGCCGAAGAACTTCTTGCCGTTCGCTGCCATGTCGCGCAGCAGCTGCGGCGCTTCATAGAGCTTGCCGAGCGACGCGTACTTGTCCGCCATCGCCACGAAGTTCGCCACGCCGGTCTGGTCGATGTAACGGCACGCGCCGCCGCGGAACGGCGGGAAGCCGATGCCGTAGAGCAGCGACATGTCCGCCTCGTGCGGCGAGGCGACGATCTTTTCCTCGAGGCAGCGCGCCACCTCGTTGAACATCGGCACCATGCAGCGCGCCACGATCTCGTCCGGCGCGAACTCCTTGCGCGCCGCCACGACCGGCGCGATCAGCTCGTACGTCGTCGGGTCGACGGTCTTCTTCGGCTTGCCCTTCTTGTCGGGCGTGTAGACGTAGTACCCCTTGCCGTTCTTCTGGCCGTAGCGCTGGTTCTCGACCAGCACCTGGGTCGCGTTGCGCCAATCGTGGCGCATGCGGTCCGGGAACCCCTGCGCCATGACTTCGGCGGCATGCACGCCGGTGTCCATGCCGACCACGTCCATCAGGTACGCCGGACCCATCGGCCAGCCGAACCGTTCCATGGCCTTGTCGATGGCCTGGAAGTCGGCACCGTCGCGCATGAGCATGTGGAAGCCCGCGAAGTACGGGAACAGCACGCGATTGACGAAGAACCCCGGGCAGTCGTTCACGACGACCGGCGTCTTGCCCATCTTGCTCGCGAGCTTCACGGTCGCGGCTACAGCCTCCTCGGACGACTGCTTGCCGCGGATGACTTCCACCAGCGGCATCATGTGCACCGGGTTGAAGAAGTGCATGCCGACGAAGTTCTGCGGCCGCTTCAGGCTCTGGGCCAGCAGGCTGATCGAGATCGTGGACGTGTTGGACGCGATGATCGTGTCGTCGCGCACGAGACCTTCGACTTCGGACAGCACGGCCTGCTTGACCTTCGGGTTCTCGACCACCGCTTCGATGATGATGTCGACCCCGCCGAAATCGCCGTAGTTCAGCGTCGGGCGAATGCGGCCGAGCGTCTCGGTCATCTTCGCCGGCGTCGTCTTGCCCCGCTCGACCGATTTTGCCAGCAGCTTGCCGGCCTCGTTCATGCCGAGCGCAAGCTGCTCTTCCTTGATGTCCTTCATGATGATCGGCGTGCCCTTGAGGGCCGCCTGGTAGGCGATGCCGCCGCCCATGATGCCGGCGCCGAGCACGGCCGCCTGCTTGATCTCGCGCTTGCTCTTCTTCTCCCAGCTGCCAGCGGCCTTCTTGACACCCTGGTCGGCGAGGAAGACGCCGATCAGCGCGTTCGCCTGCGGCGTGACGGCCGCCTTGGCGAAGTACTTCGCCTCGACTTCGAGCGCGGCGTCGCGGCCGAGCGTGGCTGCTTCCTGCATGTTCTTGAGCGCCAGCATCGGCGCCGGGTAGTTGGGGCCGGCCTGCGCGCCGACCACAGCCATCGACGACGTGAACGCCATCGTCAGTTCCATCGTGTTGAGCTTGAGCGGCGCAAGCTTGGCGGCACGACGTGCCTGCCAGTCGAGCTTGCCGGCGATGCACTGCTTGAGCATCGCGAGCGCGGCGTCGCGCAGCTGCTCGGGCGCCACGACCGCATCGACTGCGCCGTCCTTCAGCGCCGCATCGGCCTTCTTGTCGGCACCCGCGCAGATCCATTCCACCGCGTTGTCGATGCCGATGATGCGCGGCATGCGCACCGAACCGCCGAAGCCCGGGAAAATGCCGAGCTTCACCTCGGGGAAACCCACGGACGCCGCGGTCGACATCACGCGATAGTCGCCGGCAAGCGCCAGCTCGAGGCCGCCACCGAGGCAAACCCCGTTGATCGCAATGACCGTCGGGACCGGCAGGTCCTCGAACGCGCTCAGCATGCGGTTCACCTCGAGCACCGACTTCGCGATGCCCTCCTCGCCCGCCGCGAACATCGCGCCGAACTCGGTGATGTCGGCGCCGACGATGAACACGGACTTGCCCGACGTCACGACGACGCCCTTTACGCTGCCGTCCTTCGCGATCGCCTGCGTCGCGGCCGCAAAATCCTGCAGCGCGACGGCGTTCAGCTTGTTGACCGATTCGCCGGCCAGGTCGAACTTGAGTTCGACGATGCCATCGCCCAGCGCCGCGGCGCTGAAGGCGGGTCCCGTGTACAGCATGAATCTCTCCCTACATCAGGTTCGGATGAGCGGACCGCGCGGGTGACCGGGCGCAGCCAGATCCGCCAAGTTTGCGGCACTGCAATAAATTTTGTAATGGGGGGATCTGTCCGCCCGCGTACAGTCGCCGCAGGCCGGTGAGGGCTGATTCACCTCTCCCGCCATGCGGGAGAGGTCGGCCGAAGGCCGGGTGAGGGCTTTTAAATCAGTGACTTACGCGAGCGGCAGGCCTGCTAGGGAAGCTCTGCACAGGTCCGCAGCGGCTGCCACGGCCACCTTACTATCCGGTAGCCGCCACCGAGCACTCAAGGTTCGCCGCGGCGGTTTCCAATTCGGCACGGCGCGTCGAACAGGCGAGGGCAAGCAGTCGCTGGCGCGTCCGACCCGGGACCGTTCCCCGAGCTTGGAAAGGCAGACACGCGCTCTGGGAACGGTCCCGGATCGGACGCTTGCGACCTGCCAGCCTGCGACGTTGCCAGAGTGCTCGATCCGGTGCCTGTCACAGAGCGCGTGTCTGCCTTTCCAAGCTCGGTGACAGGCACCGGATCAAGCGCACGCAACGCGTCACTTGCGGACCTGTGCAGAGCGTCCCTAGCGCGCGCGTGGCTTCTTGCCGACCATCCGCTCGACCATCTGGATCATGTGCATCACGACGTCGGTGACGGTATACGCGGTACGCGGGCGAAACCACGTGGCCACCCAGGTGAGCATGCCGCTGATCGAGACCGCGAGCATGCGCGGCTGGTCGATCACGAATTCGCCGGCCGCATTGCCTTCCTCGAGCAACTGCGCGAGCCGCTGGTCGAAGAGCTTCCTGAGTTCCATCAGGTGTTTCTGCTCGGCGGCTTCGAGGTTCTTCTCCTCGCGGTTGTAGACCACGACGTATTTCTGGTCGCGGATGACGATCGAAGTGACCCGCTCGACGATCAGCCGCAGTTTCTCGGCCGGCGTGATGTTCATCGCGAGCACTTCATCCTGCGCGGCGATCGACTCGGTGATGCCGAGCTCGCAGATCGCGTTCAGGATCTCGCTCTTGTTGCGGAAGTACGAGTAGAGGAAGGGCTTGGTGACGTCGAGCGATTCGGCGATCGAGTCGAGCGTCGTCGCCTCGTACCCCTGCGCAAAGAACAGCTCGCGCGCTTCCTCGAGGATGCGGCGCCGCTTGAACTCCTGCACCTCGCTGCGCAGCTCGTGCGTTTTGCCGGTCTCCGCGCTGGTCACCCGGCCGGCCCGGGACGTCGACTTTGCCGTGGCCAAGGCTTCAGCTCCCGATCTTGTCGCGACGGATCACGATACCGGCCTGTTCGCGGTCCCAGGTATCCGGGGTAATCCCCTGTCGGCGCAGGTCGGCCTTGAGCACCTTGGCGGATGGCGTCTTGGGGAGTTCGGGCAGCACGCGCACGTAACGTGGAATCATGAAATAGGCGAGCCGTTCGCGCAGGAACTCGAGCAGCGCGGCGGGGTCGATCGTCTGGCCGGGCGCGGGCGCGACGATGGCCATCACCTCGTCCTCGCCGAGTTCGCTCGGCACCGCGACGGCTGCCGCCTCGCGCACGGCCGGGAAGCGCACGATCTCGGCCTCGACCTCGAACGAGGAGATGTTCTCGCCGCGGCGGCGAATGGCGTCCTTGATGCGGTCGACGAAGAAGAAATTGCCATCGGAGTCCTGTCGGAACGCGTCGCCCGTGTGGAACCACCCGTTGCGCCAGGCGCGCGCAGTGGCCTCAGCGTTCTTGTAGTACCCGCTGTTCATGGCCCACGGACGATCGGTGCGGACGATCATCTCGCCCACGCTGCCCACGGCCACCTCGCAGTCGTTGTCGTCGACGAGACGCACGTCGACGCCGGGGCGCACCTTGCCGCACGTGCCGCGCACCTGCGGGTTAGGCTCGGAGACGATCGGCGACGAGATCTCGGTCATGTTGAAGATGGTGTAGACGTCGAGCCCGAAGCGCTGGTGGAATTCCTGGGCGCCGTCGTTGAGCGGCACGATGAAGCACTTGCGCACCTTGTGGTCGCGATCCTGCGGACCAGGCGTCGCCTTCAGCAGGAAGGTGGCCATCACGCCCAGCAGGAACACGGCCGTCGTCTGCGTCTCGCGCACCAGGGGCCAGAACGTATCGGTGGAGAAGCGCTCGGGCAACACGATCGACCCGCCGCGCGCGAGCATCGCGAAGCTGAGCCCCATGCCGCCGATGTGGAACATCGGCATGTTGACCAGGAACCTGTCGGAGCCGTCGATGAAGTGCCAGGCTTCCGGACCCGGGTTGGTGTACATGTGCAGGTACGACGACAGCACGCCTTTCGACGGGCCCGTCGTGCCCGACGTATAGATGATCGATTGCGTGTCCCACGGCTCGATCGGCCGCGCCAGCGGCTTGAGTGAGCTCTCGTCGCCCGCAAGCGTCGCAAACAATGTCGCGGGCAGCGGCGCGGGCGGCAGCGAATCGGTGCCGGTGACGACGAGGCGCTCGAGCTTTGCGAGCCCCACTTCCTTGAGGCGCGGCACGAGGTCGGCGTGGACGACGGCCAGCCTGGCGTCGGAATTCTCGATGACGTGTTCGAGCACGCCGCCGCGATAGGCGGTGTTGATCGGCACGTAGACGGCGCCCAGGTAGTTGAGCGCGTAGTACGTGAGCAGCATGTCCGGCGTGTTCGGCTGCCAGCACAGCACGTGCTCGCCCTGCCGCACGCCCTGCTGCTGCAGGCCGGCCGCAACGGCGACGACTTTCGCCCGCAGTTGCGCGTAGGTCCACTGCGCCCCGCCGTCGAAGATGACGTAAGGCTGGTCGCCGCGTTCGCTCGCCCAGCGGTCGATGAGGTACCTGACGACGCAGCGCTCTCGTGCAGGCACGCGCGGATCAGAATGCGCAAACGGTGCGGATTGTGCCTGTGCTGCAGACGCCGGGCTCGACATGGATTCCCCCTCGCAACGAATCTCTTGCAGCGCAGTACGCATCGCGCCTGACTGCTACCGAATGGTCTTCAACGTTTCCCGTTGGTAATACTTTGTACACCATCGGTAACGTCGATACAATCGAGCCCGCAGGGGATTTTCCCGGCTTTTTTGCGGAGCCGTCCATGTACCAGACGATGATCCCACTCACCTCGCTCGAGCGCGTGCACAGCGGCCGTCCCTTGGCGCAGGCTGTCGCGGACGAAGCCGCGACCATCGGCGCGAAGCGCGTGTTCATCGTCTGCAGCAATACGCTGAACCACAAAACCGATGAGATCGACAATGTGCGCCGCGCGCTCGGCTCGAAGCTCGTCGGCGTGTTCGACAGCGTACGTCCCCACGTCCCGCGCGAAGATGTGTCTGCCGCCGTGGCGGCCGCCGAGCCGCTGCAACCCGACCTGCTCGTCTCCATCGGCGGCGGTTCGTGCACCGACCTCACCAAGATCCTGGCGCTGTGCCTGAAGCACGGCCTGCGCACGCCCGCTTCGATGGAGCCGTACCACATCGTCGTGAACCCCGATCACTCGGTGACCGCGCCGGCGTTTGAAGGACCGGACATTCCCGTCGTGATCGCGCCGACGACGCTCTCGGGTGGCGAATTCAATGCGCTCTCCGGCTCGACCGACAAGGTCACCAACGTCAAGCAGGGCTATGTGCATCCGAAGATGACGGCGCGCGCCATCATCCTCGACCCCTCGCTCACCGTGCACACGCCCGAATGGATCTGGATGTCGACGGGCGTGCGCTCGTTCGACCACGCCTTCGAGACGCTGGGCTCGCTCAACTCGAACGACTTCTACGACGGCATGGCGATGAACGCGGTGCGCCTGCTCTCGCAGGGCCTGCCGCGCGTGAAGACGAACCCGAACGACCTCGAGGCGCGGCAGATGTGCCAGATGGGCGCCTGGTGCTCGATGACGTCGATCGTCTGCGGCCTGCCGATGGGCATCAGCCATGCCGTGGGCCATGCGCTCGGCGGTTCGTTCGACGTGCCGCACGGCTACACCTCGTGCGTGATGGCGCCGTTCGCGCTCGAGTACAACCGCACGGTCAACGGCGAGCGGCAGAAGCTGATCAGCATCGCGTTCGGGCAGCCGAACCGTCCGGCGCACGAACTCGCCGACGAGGCGATCCGCGGCCTCGGCATGCCGCGCAGCCTCACGGCCGTGGGCCTCAAGGAAGCCGACCTCGCGCCGCTCGCGGGCTACACGTTCCAGGACATCTGGTGCGGCACGAACCCGCGCCCGATCCCGAACGCCGAAGCGCTGGTGCCGCTGCTGCGCAAGGCGCTGTGATTTGACGGTGCCCGCGGATCTGCTCGGGCGACTGCTGCGCGGCGATCGCGCCGCGCTCGCCCGCGCGATCACGCTGATCGACCGCCGTCCGCTCGACGCGGTGACGATCGATGCGACGTTGGGTCCACACACGGGTCGCGCCGCCACGGTCGGCATCACGGGACCTCCCGGAGCCGGCAAATCGACGCTCGTCGGCGCCTTGCTCAAGGCGGCGGTTCGCCGTGACGACCGTGTCGCCGTGCTGGCCCTCGATCCGATGTCCGCGATCTCGGGTGGCGCCGTGCTCGGCGACCGCTTGCGCATGGAGCACACGACGGCCGACGAGCGGGTTTTCGTGCGCTCGATGACGGCCGACAACGGCGCTGGCGGGCTCGCGCTGGCGACACCTTTCGCGATCCGTGCGCTCGACGCAGCGGGATGGCCCTGGGTGCTGATCGAAACCGTCGGCGTGGGCCAGACCGAGTTCGAAATCGTCGAGGCGGCGACGACGACAGTCGTCGTGCTGAACCCGGGCGCGGGAGACGAAGTGCAGGCGGTGAAAGCCGGCCTGCTCGAGATGGCCGACGTATTCGTGATCAACAAGGCTGATCGCGAAGGCACGCAGGCCACGCGACTCGACCTGGAACGCACCGTGCATCAGTTGCCAGCCGACGCCTGGCGACCGCCGATCGTAGAGACGGTCGCGAGCGAAGACCGCGGCACGGATGCAGTGTGGGACGCGATTGCCGCGCATCGCACGCACCTGCACGACACCGGCGCGATGGCCAAGCGGCAGCAACGGCTGCTGCGGCTCGCATCTGCGAAGGTTGGTGCTCGCGCAGCTCGAGACTCGTCTCGAAGACTCGCTGCGTTCGGACGAGCTTGCGCGGCGCATCGACGCCGTGCAGGCGGGCACAGCCGACCTCGGCGCGGTCGGCGCTGAACTGCTCGCGAGCGTGACTGGCCGTTAACGGGTTCGTGGCCTGAAGTCCTGGCATGGCCCGGGACGGGGCACTCCCGCCTGCAAGACGCGTCATTCGCTGACGACACCGGCTCGCATAAGTTGATGCCGGACGCCCACGCCTGGCTGTAAAACGTGTGGACGGACGTTGCGTCAACGACAAGGAGTCGGCATGAAAGGCTTTGTGAAAGACATCGAGAGTCTGGCGGTCAAGAACGACGATTTTCGCCAGGTGCTCTACACGGCAAAAAACTGTCAGCTGGTCCTGATGGCCCTGAAGCCCAGGGAAGAGATCGGGGCAGAAGTGCACAAGCTGGACCAGTTCTTCCGCGTCGAGGAAGGATCCGGCGAGGCGGTCCTGGATGGTGTGCGGACGGCGATCCACGCGGGCTTTGCGGTCCTGGTGCCGGCCGGGGCGAATCACAACATCATCAATACCGGCGTGACGCCACTCAAGCTGTATACGCTGTACTCGCCGCCGAACCACAGGGACGGTGTCGTCCACCGCACCCGCGCAGACGCGGAAGCCGATACGGAGGAGTTCGACGGCAGGACGTCAGAATAGCGGCGCATCGGCACGCCTGCGGATATTCAGGAAGAAGTCGCGCCACGATTGGGGCGCGCAGGACGCCGTTAGCTTGCCACTCGAGCGGCAATCAACCCGTCGTGTCGCTGTTGCCGCCCGTCAGTCGCCGCGCACAGTCCACGATGTCGCCAAGCTGCGACCCCGGCGGAAACACTTCGACGCCGAGCGCCTTCAGGCGCTTGGCGGCCCACGGCGCGATGATGCCGCCGGCAAAGATCGGCAGGTCGGCACGGGCCGCCCGCAGTTCACCGATGATGCGCTCGGCCACTTCGACGTGCCCGCCGACGTTGAGGCCCACGAGGTCCACGTCCTCATCGATCGCGGCGCGGACGATCTCCGTGCCCGTGCTCATGCCGCCCAGGATCACCTGGAAGCCGCCGTCGCGCAGGGCCCGCGCCACGACGGAGATGCCGCGCCAGTGACCATCGAGCGCCGTCTTCGCGAGCAGGACGCGTCGCGCCGGATCTGCAGCGGCCGGGACAGCGGAGCTGGCGGCGTTCGATTCGTTGCGGGTGGATGACATGTGCGTGGTGTCCTTGCGGCCGCGGGCGCGTCAGACGAGCTTCGGCGTCTGCCAGTCGCCCCAGGCCTGGCGGAAGATGTCGCCGATTTCACCGATCGTCACCTCGGCGTCCACGGCCTGCATCATCACGGGCATGATGTTGCGACCCTGGTCACGGCACGTCGCCGCAAGTTCGCGCATTGCCGCGGTCGCAGCGGTTTCGTGCCGTTCGCGGCGCACGGCGTGGAGCCGCTCGAGCGCGACCGGATACGCATCGGTCACGGGCGGGAAGCCATCGACTTCCCACGGCGTGATGTCTTCCTGGAAGCAGTTGACGCCGACGATCTTGCGCTCGCCGCGCGACTCGGCGATGGCCTGCGATTCCTGGTTCTCGCGCGCGCGTGCATGCAGCCAGCCGGAATCGAGCGTGGCCAGGAAGCCGCCTTGCGCGAGCAACTGGTCGACGAACTCCCAGGCGCGGCGCTCGAGCTCGGCCGTGAGCGACTTCGACGTAGTACGAGCCGCCGAGCGGATCAGTCACCGCCGGGATGTTGGTCTCGTGCTCGAGAATCTGCTGGATGCGCACCGACATCTGGTGCGCGTGCTCGCTCGGGATCGAGATCGCCTCGTCGTAGCCCGACACGCCCAGCGACTGCGTGCCGCCGAGCACGGCGGTGAGCGCCATCAGCGTGCCGCGCACGATGTTGT
Organism: uncultured Gammaproteobacteria bacterium; assembly: GCA_963846885.1. Lineage (GTDB taxonomy): Bacteria > Pseudomonadota > Gammaproteobacteria > Steroidobacterales > Steroidobacteraceae > RPQJ01. Next base: position 3,608 of record CAWJXS010000012.1, on the reverse strand, counting down.
TGAACGGCTGCTGGTACTGCATGTACGCGCCGGACGTGACGATGTGGATGCGCATTTTGAGCGCGCGCTCGTCGGTGATGCCGTAGCGCTCGGTGAGGAGCTTGTGCCACATCTTGCGGGCGGCCCGCAGCTTCGCCGCATCCTCGAAGATTTCCATCGTGGTGCGGAAGTTGACGCCGCCCACGCGCTGCGCGGCGACCGTCATGTCCATGCGGCCGCGCCGCTTCACCTCGTCGAGGTACTCGATGGCGTTGGCCATCACGGCGCCGAGTTCCTGCCAGGCATTGAGCCCGGTATCGCCGCCGTTGTAGCCCGCGATGGAAACGGGAACCCACTTCGGCAGGTGCTCGGCGCAGAACTCGATGATGTCGGCGTTGAGCCGCAAGCCGGGCGCCGTCGGCACCTGCTGCTTGGTGACGCACCCAAGGTACGTCAGGAAGAAATCGCTCTGCCCCGTGCCGAAGAGTTGCGCGAGCGGAATGCCGCGGCGCTTGGCGACCGTCCAGTAGGCAGCCAACGCGAACGGCGCGTGCTGGACCACGGCGCCGCCCGCGTGCCCGAACGTGCTCTCGATCGGCAGGTCGGCCAGGCACAGCGCGGTCTCGCGCACGCTCTGCATCACTGCGCCGGTCAGCCCCACGTCTTCCTTGCGTGCGACGACGTCAGGATGATCTACGTTGTACAGGTGGTCGGCCGTATTGCGATCGTGTTCCATCAGGAACCCGGTCTCGCCGTTGCGCAGCAGGAACTTGATGCGCTCGTTCTCGTCCTCGGGCTTGCCGAAGCCGCTCAGCTGGAAAATGCGCCAGGGCTTGGTGCGGTAACCTTGCGGGAACCCGCCACGGTGAAACGGGGGCTGGCCGGGAGCGCTGCCGAGCACGCGCGTATGCTCCGCCGGCACGTCCTCGGGACCGTAGCTCGCCTTGAGCTCGATGCCAGACGCACTGCGGTAGACCGGCGGTCGCTTGTCTTGGGCTTGCATGGGTCGTGGGGCTCCGTGCGGTCGAGTATACTAACGGTATAAAAAATCTACCACCGGTTTTATTTTTCAGACGACGGTCAATCGAGGGTCCAGGAATGCCGCCGCACACGCTGCCAAATCCCTACGCGGAGCTCTTCTCGGTCGCCGGCAAGACAGCCGTCATCACCGGGGGTTCGTCGGGCCTTGGGCTCGCCATGGCCGAGGCCTACCTGCGGTGCGGGGCGCGCGTCTACATCACCGGCCGCAAGCTCGAGCCGCTCGAGGCCGCCCGGAGCGACCTGGCCACCCTCGGCGACGTGCGCGCGGTGGCGGGAGACGTCGGCACGCCCGAGGGCATCGAGGCACTGCGCGCTGCACTCGAGGGCGAGGACAAGCTGCACGTGCTCATCAACAACGCGGGTATCACGTGGGGCGCCTCCCTCGAGAAGTTCCCGGCGGACGCGTGGGACTCGGTGCTGGGCGTCAACGTCAAGGCGCCGTTCATGCTGACGCAGGCGTTCCTCGGCAAGCTGCAGGCGGCGGCCACCCCCGCCGATCCCGCCCGCGTCATCAACATCGGCTCGGTCTACGGCGTGACCAGCCAGGTGCTGCGCGCCTGGTCCTATGCCGCGAGCAAGGCTGCGATCCACCAGCTGACCAAGGTGCTGGCGGCTGAACTGGCAGCGCGCAACATTCTCGTGAATGCCATCGCGCCCGGTTTCTTTCCGTCGAAGATGACCCACTTCATGACGAGCAGCGAAGAACGCATGGCCGAGCTGCGCAAGATGATCCCGCTGGGCCGCGAAGGCTCGAAGGACGACATCGGCGCGCTGGCGCTGTTCCTCGGCTCGCGCGGAGTTCCTACATGACGGGCAACGTCATCCCGCTCGATGGCGGCATGCTCGCCCGGACCTGACGACAGGAACGCCATGAATACCCACGCTGCAGGCCGCTACGAAACCTTCCGTGTCGAACACCGCGGCGACGTCGACTGGTTGACGCTCGACCGGGCCGACGCACTCAACGCCATGAACGCGCGGATGATCGCCGAGCTTGCCGAGTACTTCGGTGATCGCGTGCAGGACACCGTGACGCGTGTGATCGTGCTGCGCGCGGCAGGCAAGGCGTTCTGCGCGGGCCTCGACCTGCGCGAGATGACTGGATTGATCGAAGAGCTCGACACCGCTGCGCGCCTGCGCTTCCAGCAGCGCCTGAGCAGCATCTTCGTCTCGATGCGCCGGTGCCCGCAGCCGATCGTGTGCCTGGTGCAGGGCGCCGCGGCCGGCGGGGGCTTTGCGCTCGCGCTCGCGTCCGACATCCGCCTCTGCACGCCCGACACGCGCATGAACGCAGCCTTCATCAAGGTGGGCCTGAGCGGCTGCGACGTCGGCATGAGCTACCTGCTGCCCCGCGCCGTCGGCACTTCGGTTGCCGCCGAAATGTTGTTCACCGGCGCGTTCCTCGATGCCCAGCGCGCCGCTGCCATGGGCTTCGTCTCTGCCGTGGTCGATGCGGCAGACCTCGAGGCGGCCGGGCAGAAATGCGTGGATACGCTGCTGCACGCAGACCCGCTCGGCCTCGCGCTCACCAAACAGGGTTTGCAGGTGGGGATCGACGCGCCCTGCCTCGAATCGGCGATCGCGAACGAGGACCGCCAGCAGTCGCTGCTGAGCGGCACCGCGGGTTTCCAGGAGCGGATGCGCGCGTTTCTCAGGCGCAAATAGCCTGACCGCGCTTCACGCGTGACAGCGCAGTTCCGTGAGGCCGCGGAACAGGAAGCCCGCGCGCCACGTCGCGTGCTCGACATCCACCGTCAGGTGCGGCAGCCGGGCAGCAAGCGAGGCGAAAGCCACGCGGCCTTCCAGCCGCGCGAGCTGCTGCCCGATGCAGTGATGGATGCCGCCGCCGAACGACAGCATCCGTGAGTCCTTGCGCGTGATGTCCATGGTCTCGGCCCGCTCGAACACGGCCGGGTCGCGATTCGCCGCGCCCAGCAGGCACAGCACGCGCTCACCCGGGCGCACGGCGAAGCCGCCGACGGTGGCCGGTTGCAACGCCGTGCGGTAGGTGCCCTGCAGCGAGGACTCGAAACGCAGCACTTCTTCGACGGTACGCGGCGCCAGCTCCTCGGGTTGCGCGACCAATGCCTGCCACTGTCCCGGCTCGCGGTGCAGCGTGAGCATGCCGTTGCCGATCAGGTGCGCCGTGGTCTCGAAGCCGGCGCCGAACATCGCCACGATGACGTTGGCCACCTCGCCCTTGCTGAGCGTCGAGCCGTCCTCGTCCCGGGCCGCGACCAGCGCGCTGGTCAGGTCGTCTTTCGGCTCGGCGAGCTTGCGGTCGTAGATGCGGCCGAAGAAGTCGTTGAGGAAGTCCATCTGCGCGTCGGCCTGGGCCAGCAGTTCGGGCTCAAGTGCACGCGTCTCGAACACGATGAACGATTCCGCGACGGCACGCGTGAGTCGCGCCAGGCTCTCCGGCGAACGCTCTTCGCCCTGGAGACCGAGCATGTCGCACATGACCAGGGTCGGCAGCTGGTAGGCGAAATCCCAGAGCAGTTCGATGTCGCGCTTCGCCACCATCCCGTCGATCAGCCCGTCGACGATCTGCTGGATGCGCGGCTGCATCGCGGCGACGCGCTTCGGCG
>CAWJXS010000011.1:0-86399 GCA_963846885.1 uncultured Gammaproteobacteria bacterium | reverse complement strand
CGAGCGCCTTCACTTCGTCGGGCAGTTCCAGCAGTCGCAGCAGGTTGCTGACGGACGCGCGTGAACGGCCGACCGCATCGGCCGCCTGCTGGTGGGTGACGTCGAACTCGCGGATCAGCCGGTCGAGCGCGCGGGCTTCCTCGAGCGGGTTGAGGTTCTCGCGCTGGATGTTCTCGATGAGCGACATCGCCACGGCGGCTTCGTCGGGCACGATGCGGACGACGGCCGGGATGTCGTGCAGGCCGGCCATCTGCGCCGCGCGCCAGCGGCGTTCGCCCGCGATGATCTCGTAACGGATGGGCTCGCCCGTGCGCTGCGCGGCGAGCGGGCGCACGACGATGGGCTGCACCACGCCCTGCGCTTTGATCGAGTTCGCCAGTTCCTGCAGGCTCTCGGGCCGCATGTCGAGTCGCGGCTGGTAGCGACCGCGCTGCAGCAGGTCGACCGGGACGCGCGTCAGCTCTTCGTCGCGCGGCGCACTGCTCGGCCTGGCAGCAGAGGCTGCTGCACTGGCGGCGGCGTTGTCGCTGCTGCTGCCTGCGGTGTCGGCTGCGACGGTGCCCGTGGCCGGCCGTGCAGCAGACGCCGGGGGCGCGGAGACGGAACCGAGCAGGGCTTCGAGTCCCCGTCCGAGGGAGGGTCGCTTAGTTGCCATAGCGCACTATTATGCCGACTCGACCCCTTTCCCGCGCAGCGAGAAGGGGTTGGAGTGAGAGCTTGGGCTTTCACCTCTCCCGCGCAGCGGGAGAGGTCGCGCAGAGCGCGCGTGAGGGTCCGAGTGAGAGCTTGGGCTTTCACCTCTCCCGCGCAGCGGGAGAGGTCGCGCAGAGCGCGGGTGAGGGTCCGAGTGAGCTTAGCCCTGGTCTTCGTCGTCGAGCTCGGGTGCCGGACCGGCCAACGCCTCTTCCTCGCGGCGGATCATTTCGCCGGCCAGCGCGAGATAAGCCAGCGCGCCGCGCGAATCCTTGTCGTGGAACAGCACGGCCTTGCCGAAGCTCGGCGCCTCGGCGAGGCGGACGTTGCGCGGGATCACCGTGCGGAAAACCTTGTCGCCGAAGTGCAGCATGAGCTGGCCCGACACTTCGTTCGAGAGGTTGTTGCGCGGGTCGTACATGGTGCGGAGGATGCCTTCGAGCGCGAGATCGGCATTGACGCTGGCGCGGATCTGCTCGACGGTGTTCATCAGCGCGGACAGCCCTTCGAGCGCGTAGTACTCGCACTGCATCGGCACCAGCACGCTGTCGGCGGCGACGAGCGCGTTCAGCGTCAGCAGGTTCAGCGACGGCGGGCAGTCGATGATGATGACGTCGTAGTCGTCGCGCACCGGCTTCAGCGCGTTGCGCAGGCGCACTTCGCGGCCGATGACGCTCATCAGCTGCACCTCTGCCGCGACCAGGTCCTGGTTGCCGGGCAGCAGCATGAAATTGCCTGGATCGACGCGCACCAGCGCAGCCGCCAGTTCGCAATCGCCCAGCAGGACGTCGGTGGTGGAGCGCTCGAGGCTCGCCTTCTCGACGCCGCATCCCATCGTCGCGTTGCCTTGCGGATCGCAGTCGATCAGCAGCACCTTGCGCTGCGTGGCGGCAAGCGAGGCGGCAAGGTTGACGGAGGTGGTCGTCTTGCCGACCCCGCCTTTCTGGTTCGCGACTGCGATGACACGTTTCATGGGCAGCGCAAGGATAGCAAATAGGGACGTTACCCTTTTAAAAGGGTCGCATCCCTGCTTCTGCCAGCCTATTTGGCGTGCGAATGGGCCAATTCGACGAGATGCCGCTCTTCCTCGAGCCCGGGCACGTGCAGCGGGTGGACGGCCACGACTTTCCAGCCAGTGAGCTTCTTCGCGAGCTCGTCCTCTGGAACGCGCCCCTTCATGGCAAGCAAGCGGCCACCGCCGGCCACGAGCCCGCCCCCGTTCTTGACCAGGTCCACGAGCGGGCCGACGGCGCGCGCAATGACCGTGTCGAAACGCTCCTTCGGCTTGTAGCTTTCCGCACGCGATTGCACGACCTCGACGTTGCCCAGGGCGAGGGTGTCACGGACGCATTCGAGGAACCGGCACTTCTTGCCGACCGATTCGACGAGCGCGAAGTGCACGCCAGGCAGGGCGATGGCGAGCGGAATGCCGGGAAATCCGGCGCCGCTGCCGATGTCCGCGACGCGCGTGCCGCGCAGCCATGGCACGAGCGTCAGGCTGTCGAGAATGTGCTTGGTGATCTGCGCGGGCCGCTCGCGGATGGCCGTGAGGTTCATGCGCGTGTTCCAGTCGTCGAGCAGGTCGAGGTGCTGGAGCAGTTTGTCGCACTGCGCAGAGTCGAGTTCGATACCGAGGCCGCGGGCCCCTTCCAGTAGATCGGTCATCGCGCAAGGATACCGGTTCGGGGTGCCTCGCAGCACAGGCACGAGCCCGCCGGTCAGTTGCGGCGCTGGGACGAGTACGCTCCGACAAATATCGCGACCACGACTGCGATGTAGAACTGCCCGGTCACGGCCTGGATCATGGCCAGCATGCGCGCCGTGCTCGTAGCCGGCAGGACGTCGCCGTAGCCGACCGTGGCGAGCGTCACCAGGCTGAAGTAAGTCATGTCGGCCTGCAGCAGGTGCACCGGCCGGCCCGCCACACCGGAGGGCAGCGAGAAGCTGGCCGGATTCCAGGTCAGCAGGCACATGTAGATCTGCGTAAACATGCCGGCCACCAGCAGGTACGCCGCAATCGTGGCAAAGATGCTGTCGAACGTCAGCTTTCGCTCGCGCAGCACGAACGCGAGCATGCCCCCCGCGAGCATGCCCATCAGCGGTACCAGGGTCAGCAGCTCGAGCGTGCGCGACCAGCGCCAGGCCGGATGGTCGGCCGTTGCAATGGACAGCATCGTGCCACTGATGGAGATCAGCCAGAGCACGATCAACGCATTGCGCAAGCGGCTCCAGTTCGGATTGGCCCACACGGTGACCAGCAGCGTGATCAGCATGCACGCTTCCAGCAGCAGTTCCACGCGCCAGGCGCCGCCCACCAGGGGCATCAGCAGCAGCCAGGCACACATCAGCAACGTGAGGACGAGGAAGCGCCAGCGGGCAAAAAACGGCGCTGCGGAACTAATCATTGGTCGCGGCCACTTCGATGAGGGGTGACATCGGCGCAGGATACACCGGACCCATCGCGACTCGACGCGAGGGTCGCAGCGCCCTCAATTGCGCACGGTCAGCGAGACCACCTCGTTGCATGGCAACGCGCGGAGCCGCTCGAAGTCGGTGAACAGGGTAATGATGCGCGTCGCCTGGACGCCCGGGAAATGCGCGGTGACGCTGGTGCAGAAGCGCTCACGGATGCGCGTGACTGCTGCCTGGTCCAGCGACAGCACCTGCTTGGCGGTGGGGACGGTGGCAGAAGGGGCGGGGTCGGCGGGTGATTCGGCCAACGCGATCAATGCGATGCGCACGCCGCGACTGCTGGCGTCGCCCAGCCACCAGCGATGTGGTGTTTCGTTCGCACACGCCGCACTGGCGTCCCGTGCTGCATAACTCAGCGTCGTCATCAATTGCGCCTGGGTTGCCCCGAGCATGGACGCCACTGTCGCAGCACAAGCTGCGCGGACAGCGTCGCAGCGTGCCGCAGACACGTCGTGCTGCGCAGGGCCCGCTGTGCCGCACTGCCGTGCATGGGCATCGAGCAAAGCAGTCAGCATGTCGTGCACCGAGCCAGGTGGGTTTCCTTCGGCCAGTGCCTTGCGTGCCTGGTAATCGGCCACGGGCAGGAGCGCGCCGAGCATGTGGGCTGGATGCAGCGCGCCCGTCGCGAGCGACGTGTCGCATTGATCGAGCCAGCCGATCATCGTGCCGAAACTGAACGCAGCCTGCACCGGATCGAGCTGGTACGACGTCCCCGGAACTCGCGCACCGAAAGTCATCGTTGCGCCCGGCACCACCGGGCCGATCAACCTGACGCAGCCCGGGTGCTGCAGAGCCTGGAACGCCGCGGTCAGTCCGTCCATGAGCGCGCAGCATGCCGCTTCGTAGGCCGCTGGCGGATGGGCCTCAGTGACCATGGTTGCGCCCGGCGATCAGCGCGGCACGCGCACGCGCCCTTCCATCAGGATGCGGGCGCTGCGGCTCATGATTGCCTTGGTCACGGTCCATTCGCCATTCACCTGCTTCGCTTCGGCACCCACGCGCAGCGTGCCCGACGGGTGGCCGAAACGCACGGCCGTGCGCGTGCCCCCACCGGCCGCAAGGTTCACCAGCGTGCCGGGAATCGCTGCGGCCGTGCCGATGGCGACGGCGGCCGTCCCCATCATTGCGTGATGCAGCTTGCCCATGGAGAGGGCGCGCACGAGCAGGTCGATGTCGCCGGCCGCGACTTTGCGCCCGCTTGCGGATACGTAATCTGCTGGCGGCGCCACGAACGCAATCTTGGGCGTATGTTGCCGCTGCAATGCTTCCGCAGGCGTCTTGATCAGGCCCATGCGCAGCGCACCCGCGACACGGATCTGCTCGAAGCGCGCGAGTTGCTGCGGATCGCCGTTGATGGCCTCGCGCAGCTCGGTGCCGGTGTAGCCGATGTCCGCAGCGTTGACGAACACCGTGGGGATGCCCGCAGTGATCATCGTCGCCTTGAACGTACCGACGCCTGGCACGTCGAGATCGTCGACCAGGTGCCCGGTGGGGAACATCGAACCGCCGCCTTCGCCGTCATCGGAGGGATCGATGAACTCGAGCACGATCTCGGCGGCGGGAAACGTCACGCCATCGAGTTCGAAGTCGCCCGTCTCCTGCACCGCGCCGTCGGTAACCGGTACGTGCGCGATGATGGTCTTGCCGATGTTGGCCTGCCAGATGCGCACCGTGCAGGTGCCGTTGCGCGGTACGCGCGCGGGATCGACGAAGCCCGCATGGATCGCAAAGGCGCCGGCCGCGGTCGAGAGGTTGCCGCAGTTGCCGCTCCAGTCGACGAACGCCTTGTCGATCGAGACCTGGCCGTAGAGGTAGTCGACGTCGTGATCGGGGCGGGTACTCTGCGAGAGGATGACGCACTTGCTGGTGCTCGACGTGGCGCCACCCATGCCGTCGATGTGCGCGCCGTAGGGATCGGGGCTGCCAATCACTCGCAGGAAGAGGCGGTCGCGCGCCTCACCGGGCAACTGCGCTGCCTCTGGCAGGTCCTGCAGGCGGAAGAACACGCCCTTGCTGGTGCCGCCACGCATGTAGGTGGCGGGAATGCTGACCTGCTGCGGGAAACCAGGGGACATTCTCCTATTTCCTGTTTTCGAGGAAGTCGCGGGCGAAGCGCTGCAGCACACCGCCGGCTTCGTAGATCGACACTTCTTCGGCCGTGTCGAGCCGACACGTGACCGGAACCTCGACGCGCTTGCCGTCTTTGCGCTGGATCACGAGCGTAAGGTCGGCGCGCGGCGCGCGTGCGCCCACCACGTCGAACGTCTCCGTGCCGTCGATGCCGAGCGTCTTCCGATTCGTGCCCGGCTTGAACTCGAGCGGCAGCACGCCCATGCCGACGAGGTTGGTGCGGTGAATGCGCTCGAACCCCTCGGCCGCGATCGCTTCGACACCCGCGAGCCGCACGCCCTTCGCCGCCCAGTCACGCGACGAGCCCTGGCCGTAGTCGGCGCCGGCAATGATGATCAGCGGCTGCTTGCGCTCCATGTAGGTTTCGATGGCTTCCCACATGCGCGTCACCTTGCCCTCGGGCTCGATGCGCGCAAGTGACCCCGGCTTGACCTTGCCGTCGACGGTCACCATCTCGTTCTTCAACGTCGGGTTGGCAAACGTCGCGCGCTGCGCCGTGAGGTGATCGCCACGGTGAGTAGCGTAGGAATTGAAGTCTTCCTCCGGCAATCCCATCCGGGCGAGGTACTCGCCGGCCGCACTGTCCAGCATGATCGCGTTGGACGGCGAGAGGTGGTCGGTGGTGATGTTGTCGCCGAGCACCGCCAGCGGTCGCAGCCCCAGGAGCGAGCGCTCACCGGCCAGTGCACCTTCCCAGTACGGCGGCCGGCGGATGTACGTGCTCTGCGGACGCCAAGTCGTACAGCGGGCTCACCTTGGGTCCCGATTCCACGCTGATCCTGAACATCGGTTCATAGACCTTGCGGAACTGCTCCGGCTTCACGCTCGCCGCCACGACCGCGTCGATCTCGGCATCCGACGGCCACAGGTCCTTGAGCAGGATCGGCTTGCCGGCTGCATCGGTGCCGAAGGAATCTTTTTCGATGTCGAAACGAATCGTGCCTGCGATCGCGTACGCAACCACCAGCGCCGGCGAGGCGAGGAACGCCTGCTTCGCGTATGGATGAATGCGGCCGTCGAAGTTGCGATTGCCCGATAGCACGGCCGTCGCATACAGGTCGCGCGTGATGATCTCCTGCTGGATCTCAGGGTCCAGCGCGCCGGACATGCCGTTGCACGTCGTGCACGCGAACGCCACGACGCCGAAGCCCAGCTGTTCGAGCTCGGAGGTGAGTCCGGCTTCGTCGAGATACAGCGCGACAGCTTTCGAACCCGGCGCCAGCGAGGTCTTCACCCACGGCTTGCGCGTGAGTCCGTGCCGGTTCGCGTTGCGTGCAAGCAAGCCCGCCGCGATGACGTTGCGCGGATTGCTGGTATTGGTGCAGCTGGTGATGGCCGCGATGATCACGGCGCCGTCAGGCATCTTGCCCGCCTCGGCCTGCCACGCGCCCGCGATGCCTTTCGCCGCGAGATCAGCGGTGGCCACGCGCGCATGCGGATTCGAGGGGCCGGCCATGTTGCGCACGACGCTCGAGAGATCGAACTGCAGCGTACGTTCATAAACTGCCGTCGCCAGGCTGTCCGCCCACAGGCCCGTGTGCTTCGCGTACGTCTCGACCAGCTTCACTTGCGCGTCTTCGCGACCCGTGAGCTTCAGATACGTGATCGTCTGCGCGTCGATGAAGAACATCGCAGCCGTCGCGCCGTACTCGGGTGCCATGTTGGAGATCGTCGCGCGATCGCCCAGCGTCAAGGCAGAGGCGCCTGCGCCGAAGAACTCGAGGTACGCGCCGACGACCTTCTGCTGACGGAGGAACTCGGTCAGGGCCAGCACGATGTCGGTTGCGGTGATGCCTGGTTGCGGCTTGCCCTGCAACTGCACGCCGACGATGTCCGGCAGTCGCATCCACGACGCGCGCCCGAGCATCACGCTTTCTGCCTCGAGGCCACCGACACCGACCGCGATCACGCCGAGTGCGTCCACGTGCGGCGTGTGGCTGTCCGTGCCGACGAGCGTGTCGGGAAACGCAACGCCGTCGATCGCGTGCACCACCGGCGACATTCGCTCGAGGTTGATCTGGTGCATGATGCCGTTGCCAGGCGGAATGACGTCGACGTTCTTGAACGCGAGCTTGGTCCAGTCGATGAAATGGAAGCGGTCTTCGTTGCGGCGATCTTCGATCGCGCGGTTCTTGGCGAACGCGTCCGGATCGTAGCCACCGCACTCCACCGCCAGCGAGTGATCGACGATCAGCTGCACCGGCACCACCGGGTTCACCTGCGCCGGATCGCCACCCTGCTCCGCAATCGCGTCGCGCAGACCCGCAAGGTCGACGAGCGCGGTCTGCCCCAGGATGTCGTGACACACGACGCGCGCCGGAAACCATGGGAAGTCGAGGTCGCGCCTGCGTTCGATCAACTGCCGCAGGCTCGCTTCGAGGATCGCCGGATCACAACGGCGCACGAGGTTCTCGGCATGCACCCGGGCGGTATACGGGAGCCGGTCGTAAGCTCCCGGCTCGATCGCGTCGACAGCCGCGCGCGCGTCGAAGTAGTCGAGATTCGTGCCGGGCAGTGGCTTGCGGTATGCGCTGTTCATTGGAGGAAGGGGCTAGGGGCTAGGGGCTAGGGGCTAGTCGGAACGAAGACAGAAAGTTTCGGGTATCAGAAGGACTGGCGCAGTCGGATGCAAGCTAAAGAAGGAATAGATCCTGGCATGATCGGAAGCAGGGACTAGGTGCAAGGCTGGGGGAGCGGTGCCGCAAGGGGCCGGCGCGACGAACGCCCTCACCCGGCCTGCGGCCGACCTCTCCCGCGAGGCGGGAGAGGTGAAGGCCTTCCGACTAGCCCCTAGCCCCTAACCCCTATCCCCTATCCTTCATCGGCACGAACTTCCGGTCTTCCGGTCCCGTGTAGTTCGCGCTGGGTCGAATGATCTTGCCGTCGATGCGCTGTTCGATCACGTGCGCGCTCCAGCCCGCCGTCCGCGCCACAACGAACAGCGGCGTGAACATCGCGGTGGGCACGCCCATCATGTGGTACGAGACCGCGCTGAACCAATCCAGGTTGGGGAACATCTTCTTGATGTCCCACATCACGGTCTCCAGGCGCTCGGCGATGTCGTACATCTTCATGTCGCCTGCTTCGGCGGACAGCTGGCGCGCCACTTCCTTGATGACCTTGTTGCGCGGATCGCTGACCGTATACACGGGGTGACCGAAGCCGATGACGACTTCCTTGCGCTCTACGCGGGCCTTGATGTCCGCTTCGGCTTCGTCGGGAGTCTCGTAGCGCTTCTGCACTTCGAACGCGACTTCGTTTGCGCCGCCGTGTTTCGGTCCGCGCAGCGCGCCGATCGCCCCGGTGATGCAGGAATAGATGTCGGAGCCCGTGCCCGCGATGACGCGGCCGGTGAACGTCGAGGCGTTGAACTCGTGCTCTGCGTACAGGTTGAGCGACACGTGCATCGCCTTCACCCACGAGGCGGGCGCGGGCTCGTCGTGCAGCAGGTGCAGGAAGTGACCGCCGATCGAGTCGTCATCGGTTTCGACCTCGATGACCCGGCCCGCGTGGCTGTAGTGGTACCAGTAGCAGAGCATCGAACCGAGGCTGGCCAGCAAGCGGTCGGCGATGTCGCGCGCACCCGCGGCGTTGTGGTCGTCTTTCTCGGGAAGCGTGCAGCCGAGCACCGACGTGCCGGTGCGCAACACGTCCATCGGATGGCTGGACGCAGGCAATGCCTGCAGCGCGAGCTGCACGGCTTCGGGCAATCCACGCAGCCGCTTGAGCTTGGCCTTGTAGCCTCGCAGCTCGGCGGCGTTGGGCAGCTTGCCGTGCACCAGCAGGTGCGCGACTTCCTCGAATTCACACCTGTCGGCGAGATCGAGGATGTCGTAGCCGCGATAGTGCAGGTCGTTGCCGCTGCGGCCGACGGTGCACAGGGCCGTGTTGCCCGCAGGCACGCCCGACAGCGCGACGGACTTTTTCGGCTTGAAGCCGGTGGCGGCGGCAGGAGGGGTCTCGGTGCTGGTGCTCATGATCGGTGCTCTCGTTCGGGTTTACTTGACCGCGCCTTCACGCACGAAGAGTTCGTCGAGCTTCTGCTCGTACTCGTGATAGCCGAGCACTTCGTACAGTTCGACGCGGGTCTGCATGCGGTCGAGGACGCTCTTCTGCGTTCCTTCCTGGCGCAAGGCACCGTAGACGATCTCGGCCGCCCTCGACATTGCGCGAAATGCAGACAGCGGATACAGCACCAGCTGCGCGCCGGCACCGGCGAGTTCCTGCACCGTGAAAAGCGGCGTCTTGCCGAACTCGGTGATGTTGGCCAGCACCGGCACTTTCACGATGGACGTGAATTGCCGGTACTCGTCCAGCGTGGTGAGCGCCTCGGCAAAGATCATGTCCGCGCCGGCCTCGACGTACTTCAGCGCGCGGTCGATGGCTGCCTGCTGGCCTTCGACGGCATGCGCGTCGGTGCGGGCCATGATCACGAACTGGTCGTCGGTGCGGCCGTCGACGGCTGCCTTGATGCGATCGACCATTTCTTCGGCGGTCACCAGTGCCTTGCCGGGCCGATGTCCGCAGCGCTTCGCCTGCACCTGGTCTTCGAGGTGACAGGCGCCGGCGCCCGACTTGATCAGGTCCGCGATGGTGCGCGAAATGTTGAAAGCCGCGCCCCAGCCTGTGTCCGCATCGACCAGCAGCGGCACGTCGGTGGCTGACGTGATGCGGCGGACGTCCTCGCAGACGTCGTTCAGGCTCGTAATCCCGAGGTCTGGCAGGCCGAACGAAGCGTTCGCGACGCCCGCACCCGACAGGTAGATCGCCTTGAAGCCGGCGCGTTCTGCCAGCAGGGCGGAGTAGGCGTTGACGGCGCCGGCGACCTGCAACGGCTTCTCGGCGGCAAGGGCGGCGCGAAACCTGGCGCCGGCGGAGGCAGATGTCTTGGCCGTTGGCATGGGTGGGGCGTTCTCCACAGGGGTGGCTGGGTTCGTATAGGCCGCTAGTTTGCTCCATGCGCGCGTTGCGTAGCCTGCAAATAAGGGCGTATAAACTTGCGAAATCCTGTGAAATTGTGAAATTGTAAAATCAATGCGGGACAAGCTCTTCGTTGGCCCAAAGGTCCGTGCCCTGCGCGAACGGCAGGGTTTGACGCTCGACGCCTGCGCCAAGCTGCTGGGGCTGTCGACCAGCTACCTGTCGCAGATCGAGACCAACCAGCGGCCTGTGACGGCGCGGGTGCTGATCGCACTGTCCCGCATCTTCGTCGTCGGGCCCGGTGAGTTCGACAGCGACGAGGAAACCCGGCTGATCGCGGACCTGCGTGAAGCGAGCGCCGACCTGGGGCTGGGAATGCCTTCGCCCGCGCTTTCCGAACTCAAGCTCGCAGCGGCCACGACGCCGACGCTGGCACGGCAGTACCTGGCGCTGCACCGGGCGTACCGCGCGCTGGATGAGCGGATCCTGCGGTTCGACGAAACGGTGCGCATGCGCACCGAGGACGCGCCCGACTCGCTCGTGCCCTACCAGGAGGTGCGCGACTTTTTCCATTACCGCGACAACTATGTCGACGAACTGGATATCGCCGCGGAAGCGGTGGCGGCCGACATCGGCATCGATGGCGACGGCAATGCGGTGGCGACTCTCGAGCGCGCGCTGGCAGAACGCTTCGGCATTCGCGTCGTCCGCACCGTTGCCGACGCGGGCCTGATCCGTCACTACGACCCCTCGACCAAGGTGCTCACGCTGGACCGCGACCTCGCGGAGCCGACGCGCGCTTTCCAGCTCGCCACGCAGCTGGCCGATCTGCTTTTCACCGATCTGTGCAACGAGGTGCTCGCGACAGCTGGACTCGAATCCACGACTGCGCGCGACATCGCCCGCATCGGTCTCCTCAATTACGCGGCCGGAGCGCTCGTCATGCCGTACCGGCGCTTTGCCGCGTCGGCGATCGAACTGCTGCACGACATCGAGCAGCTGCAGCACCGCTACAACGCAAGCTTCGAGCAGGTGTCGCACCGCCTCAGCACGCTGCAACGCCCTGGCGCCCGCGGCGTGCCGTTCTATTTCGTGCGCGTGGACCAGGCCGGCAACATCACCAAGCGGCACAGCTCGACGCGCTTCCAGTTCGCGCGCTTCGGCGGGGCCTGCCCGTTGTGGAACGTGCACGAAGCGTTCGGGCATCCGGGCCGCATCCTGGTGCAGGTGGCCGAGATGCCCGACGGCGTGCGCTACCTCTGCGTGGGCCGCAGCATCGTCAAGCGGTCAGGCAACTTCCGGCGACCCAATCGACAGTACGCGATCGGCATCGGCTGCGAAGTGGCCTATGCCGACAAGGTCGTGTACTCGGAAGGATTGAGCCTCGACGGCGCCGCCGTGCCCGTCGGGGTCAGCTGCCGGATCTGCGAGCGCCCCGATTGTCACCAGCGCGCGTTTCCGCCGCTCGGTCGCAAACTCACCGTGCGCACCAACGAACGACGCATCGTGCCGTTCTCGATCGACTGAACGCTCACTGGCGCTATACGTTCGGTGATGCCGGAGAGGACTTGTTCGGGCGACTCGCCGACTCCATCGGACCGTGCCTGGCCGAAGTCCTGCGCCGCCGGCCGACTCGCGCTGTGTTTGCCGCCGCTGGAGCGGAGACACAAGTTCGTCACAGGCGTGATCGGCCCAGGCGTGGTCCCGATCCTGGCGCATTGCTTCCGAGCCCGCGCGGTGTCGGCTGCCTTGTGGCGCTAAGGCCCGTGCCGGCGACGGCAACCGCAGCGATGGCTCGGATTGGAGCGCCACGGTGACGGGCCGCTGGGCGCCCGGCGCGTGATGTCAGGCGTGATCCGGATTTCCGGCGCGCTGACAGCACGCGCGCGCGAAAATGCCGGATCGGACGCCATGACCCTCACCCGCGCTACGCGCGACCTCTCCCGCTGAAGCGGGAGAGGTGACGCCGAAGAGAGGTGGCAAGTCAGGCCAGCACGCCCGCCCGCCGCAGGTACTCGACGATCGCGTCGGCCGACTGCTCGGACGAATGCTTGGTGGTGTCGAGGTAGATCTCGGGGTGCTCGGGTGGCTCGTACGGCGAATCGATGCCGGTGAAGTTCTTGAGATCGCCGCGCCGGGCTTTCTTGTACAGCCCCTTGACGTCGCGTTCTTCAGCCACCGCAAGCGGCGTGTCGATGTGCACCTCGTGGAACTCGCCCGGCTCGAACAAGCCGCGCGCGAGTCGGCGCTCGGCCCGGAACGGCGAGATGAACGACACCAGGACGATCGAGGCCCGCGTCGGCCATCAGCTTGCTGACTTCCGCCACGCGGCGGATGTTCTCGACGCGGTCTGCGTCGGTGAAGCCCAGATCGCGGTTCAGGCCATGACGCACGTTGTCGCCATCGAGCAGGTACGTGTGCTTGCCCAGCGCCAGCAACTGCTTCTCCACCATGTTCGCGATGGTGCTCTTGCCCGCGCCCGAGAGACCGGTGAGCCACAGCACCGCGGGCCGCTGCCCCTTGATCGCGGCGCGCGACTTCTTGTTCACGTCGAGCGCCTGCCAGTGGATGTTCTGCGAACGGCGCAGCGCGAAGTGGAGCATGCCCGCGCCGACCGTCGAGTTCGTGATGCGGTCGATCAGGATGAACGAGCCGGTCTCGCGGCACTGCTCGTACGGATCGAATGCAATCGGCTGGTCGAGCGATACGTTGCAGACGCCGATCTCGTTCAGGTCGAGCTTCTTGGCGGCCAGGTGCTCGAGCGTATTGACGTTGACCTTGTACTTGGGCTCGGTGATGGTCGCCGAGACCTGCTTGGTGCCGATCTTCAGCCAGTACGGGCGACCCGGCAGCATGGCGTCGTCGGACATCCAGACGACGCCCGCCTCGAATTGGTCGGCCACACCGGGCAGGTCGTCGGGACGCGCGATGACGTCGCCACGGCTGATGTCGATCTCGTCCGCCAGCGTCAGCGTGATCGCCTGGCCGGCGATCGCTTCATCGAGATCGCCGTCCATCGTGACGATGCGCGTGACGGTGCTCTCGCGACCCGATGGCAGCACGCGCACGCGATCGCCCTGCTTCACGCTGCCGCTCGCAATCGTGCCGGCGAAGCCGCGGAAATCGAGGTTGGGCCGGTTCACCCATTGCACCGGCAGCCGCAGCGGTCGGCTGCGTGCTTCGTTCTCGACGTCGACCGTCTCGAGGTAACCCATCAGGGTGGGCCCCTGGTACCAGGGTGTGTTCTCGCTGGGTGCCGTGATGTTGTCGCCACGCAGACCCGACAGCGGGATCGCGACGAAATCCTCGATGCCGATCTTGGCGCCGAATGCGCGATAGTCCTCCAGGATGCGATCGAACACGTCCTGGTCGTAGCCGACGAGATCCATCTTGTTGATCGCGAGCACGACGCGCTTGATGCCGATCAGCGACACCAGGTAGCTGTGCCGGCGCGTCTGCGTCAGCACGCCCTTGCGCGCGTCGATCAGGATCACGGCGAGGTCGGCGGTGGACGCACCCGTGACCATGTTGCGCGTGTACTGCTCGTGTCCCGGCGTGTCCGCGACGATGAACTTGCGCTTGTCGGTCGAGAAGAACCGGTAGGCGACGTCGATCGTGATGCCCTGTTCGCGCTCGGCCGCCAGGCCGTCCACGAGCAGCGCGAAATCGAGGTCGCCGCCCTGCGTGCCGACTTTCTTTGAATCTGCTTCGAGTGCGGCGAGCTGGTCCTCGAAGATCATCTTCGAGTCGTAGAGCAGGCGTCCGATCAGGGTGCTCTTGCCGTCGTCCACGCTGCCACAGGTGATGAAGCGCAGCAGGCTCTTGTGCTCGTGCGCGTGCAGGTAGGCCTCGATGTCTTCGGCGATCATGTCGCTGATGTGGGCCATTAGAAGTACCCCTCCTGCTTCTTCTTCTCCATCGAGGCCGACTGGTCATGGTCGATCATGCGGCCCTGTCGTTCCGACGTCGTCGTGAGCAGCATTTCCTGGATGATGGCGGTGAGCGTGTCGGCCTCGCTCTCGATGGCGCCGGTCAGCGGATAGCAGCCGAGCGTGCGGAATCGCACCTTCTTCAGCATCGGCTTCTCGCCCGGGTGCAGCGGCATGCGGTCGTCGTCGACCATGATCAGCGTCCCATTGCGCTCGACCACCGGGCGTTCGGCGGCGAAATACAGCGGCACGATGGGAATGTCGTTGAGATAGATGTACTGCCAGATGTCGAGCTCGGTCCAGTTGGACATCGGGAACACGCGGATGCTCTCGCCCTTGTGCTTGCGCGTGTTGTAGAGCGACCAGAGTTCGGGCCGCTGGTTCTTCGGATCCCAGCGGTGCTGCGCGGCCCGGAACGAGAACACTCGCTCCTTGGCGCGGCTCTTTTCCTCGTCGCGCCGTGCGCCGCCGAAGGCGGCATCGAACCCGTGCATGTCCAGTGCCTGCTTGAGGCCTGCGTCTTCATGACGTCGGTATGGATCGCCGAGCCGTGCGTGAACGGGTTGATGCCCTGCGCGACGCCGTCGGCGTTGGTGTGCACGATCAGCTGCAGGTTGTATTTCTGCGTGATCTGCGCGCGCAGCTCGTACATCGCCTTGAACTTCCAGAGCGTGTCCACGTGCAGCAGCGGGAACGGGGGCGGCGCCGGGTAAAACGCCTTCAGCGCCACGTGCAGCATCGCGGCACTGTCCTTGCCGATCGAATACAGCATGACCGGCTTTTCGCACTCGGCGACCACCTCGCGCATGATCTCGATGCTTTCCGCCTCGAGGCGCTGCAGGTGCGTGAGCCGCGCGGGGGTCACGAGGGGTTTGTCCGCGGCCGCCGCGGCGAGCGACGTAACCGGCTTCGCCGGGGTCTTGGTACTCATGCTGCTGCTCTAGTCTGCGATCTTGACGATGGTTCGGCCGGTAACGCGGCCCTGGATGTAGTCGTCGAACTGCTGCGGCAGGTCGGCGAAGGCGACGGTCTTGTCGGCGATCCGATCGAGTGCGGACGGCCGCAAGTCGCTCGCGATGCGACGCCAGACGTCGAGCCGCAGCTCGCGCGGCGTGGCCACGGAGTTGATGCCGAGCAGGTTCACGCCCCGCAGGATGAACGGCATCACCGTAGTGTGCAGTTCGTGGCTGCCCGCGAGGCCGATGCTCGCGATGTTGCCGCCGTAATCGACCGTGCGGGTCAGCCAGGTGAGCAGTTCGCCGCCGACGTTGTCGATCGCGCCAGCCCATTGCGCTGCTTCCATCGGCTTCGAGCCCAGGTTGATTTCCTGCCGACGCAGGATTTTCGTGGCACCGATTTCGCGCAGGTACCCATCGGCCTCGGTTTTGCCCGAGACGGCGACCACTTCGTAGCCGCGCCCAGCCAGCATGTTGACCGCCAGGCTGCCGACGCCGCCCGTCGCACCCGTCACGACGACTGGGCCCCGTGCGGGAGTCTGGCCGTTCTGTTCCATGCGATGGATTGCGAGCGCCGCCGTGAAACCCGCGGTGCCGAGCTTCATCGCGTCGGCGTCCGTCAGGCCCTCGGGCAGCGGAATGACCCAGTCGCCCTGCAGGCGGGAGTACTCCGCGTAACCACCGTCCTGCGTCTCGCTGAGACCGCAGCCGGTCACCAGCACCTGCTGTCCTGGCGTGTAACGCGGGTCGGCGGAGGTTACGACCTCGCCAGCGAGGTCGATGCCGCCGGCCAGCGGGTACTTGCGCAGGATCGGTGCCGTACCGGTCGCGGCCAGCGCGTCTTTGTAGTTGATGTCGGAATACGTCACGCGCACGACGACATCGCCGGGCGTGAGGTCGTCCAGGGTCACGTCATCGAAGCGGGCGGATATCTTGCCGTCGGCGCGGTGAACACGGTAGGCACGGAAAGTTTTCGGCATGTTCACGCGGCGCTCCGGGACAACCAGACTTCGAGTCCCTGTGTATTGAGGTTGACGTCCTCGTCGATGAACTCGTGCCGCCGGGCCAGGTCGCCCTGGTAGCCGTGCTCATCCAGTCGGTCGCTGAAGTAATCGAACATCTCGGTGCGGATCCGCTGCGCCCGGTCGGGCGCCGTCGAATGGCGCTGAGCCATGCCCACCAGCGCATCGAGGTCCGCGTGCAGGTCGCGTGCGAGCCGCTCGATGTCGTAGACCGGGCCGAAGTGCGTCTGCACGATCCGCCGCGGCCGGTACGACAGCAGGCGGTCGATCGTGTGGTGCAGCAGGTCGGGCTCGAAGTGCACCGGCGTGGTGGTCGGCAGCATGAACGGGCCCGCCGCCGTGTCGAACTCGCGGTAGCAGATGCCGAAGTTGTCGCCCGCGTACACGTCGCGATAATCGAGGTCGATCGGGCAGTGGTGATGCTTGGCGTGACCGGGCGCATCGATGAACTCGAACGTGCGCTGGCCGAGTTTCAGCCGCAGCCCGTCGTTCACGAGCAGCACACGCTCGGACGGGATCGGCAGCAGCTCGCCGTACATCTGGGCGTAGTTCGCCTCGCCGTACACCGCGATCGTGCCCGCAATCAGCTTGGATGGATCGACGAGATGCGGCGCCCCCCGGGGATGCAGCACAGCCTTGGCGTTCGGCAGTGCCCGCATCATCTGGCCGGCCCCGCCGGCATGGTCCAGGTGCACGTGGGTCAGGAACAGGTAGTCGACGTCGGCGCGGTCGATGCCGACCTCATCGAGCGCCGCAAGCAACTTGGGCGCGGCCGGTCCCGGGCCCGTGTCGACGAAAGCCGCGCGCCCGTGATCGACGATCAGGTGGCTGGCGGCCAGTCCCGGTCGTACGTAGTCCGTATCGATCAGGTACAGGCCGTCGCCCAGGGGTTGGGCAACGCGCGCGGGCGTCGGGGCGGGGTGGGCGACAGTCGTCGTCATCATTCATCGTCAGGGCAGCGGGGGAACCGAAGCGTGCGGCTCCGGGGCCCCGAAAACAAGAAGGCCGGGGGGTACCCGGCCTTCTTCGAATGAGCTCATGCCTCAGGAATCACGGCAAAATCACTGTCCCTTGCACTTACCCGCCTTGCGAATCTCGTCGGTGGCGCACAGGCCGGGACGTTGCGAGGAGTAGTACTTCGCCAGCTCCTTGATGTCCTGCTCGGTCAGCGCCGCGGCCATGCCCGCCATGATCGCGTTCTTGCGCACGCCGCTCTTGTAGTTGCGCAGCGCGTTGAGGAGGTAATCCTCGTGCTGCCCGGCGAGGTTGGGGTATTCCGGCAGGATGCCCACGCCGTCGTTGCCATGGCAGGCGACGCAGGTCTGGCTGGCCTTGGGCGCGGTGCCGACGGCGCGGCCCGTGGGTTTCAGCTCGGTGCCCGCGAGGTAGGCGGCGATATCGGCCATGTCCGCGTCGGAAAGGTTCGCAGCCTGCGCATGCATCGTGGGATGCGCGCGGTCCTGCGCCTTGTATTCCTTGAGCGCGGCAACCATGTACGCGGCGTGCTGGCCACCCAGCTTCGGCACGTTGTAGATCGGATAGGCGTTCTTGTAGTTCGGGATGCCGTGGCAGCCATGGCACGTGTAGGCCAGCTTGGCGCCGCGCGCGGCATCAGCGGCCTGCGCCAGGCCCGGGGCGAGCAGCGCGAAGGTCAGGCTCAGGGCGAGCCAGGCCGATCTCGGGGTCATGTACCACTCCTGCGGAATCATCGTCGTCGTTTTGGCTGGGGCCGCCCGGGGCGACCGAAGGGTCGGGCATGTTAATAAAAATGGTATGGCGAGTCGAATGGAGAGCCCACCGGCCAGGGCCGCAGGTGGCTTAGACTTCGTCTCCTACGCGGTAAAAGGATTCGCTCCATGACCCAGAAGGCACACCCCCTTACCTCGATGGCGCTGATTGCGGCCGCGGTGTTTCTTGGCGCCGGGACGGCCGCAGCCGCGGACACCCCCCAGCGACTGGTGAGCGTCTCGGGGACCGGCGAGGTCAAGGCCCAGCCCGACATGGCTTACGTGACGCTCGGCGTCGAAGCCCGCAGGCCGGCGCTCAACGATGCGCGGGCCGAGGTCAATGCGGCCGTCGAGCGCCTGCTGGCCCTGACCCGCGAACTCAAGATCGATCCCAAGCACGTCGACTCGACGCGCCTGCAGGTCCAGCCGGATTACCGCTGGGACGAGAAGACCCAGAAGCAGGTGCTGCAGGGGTACCTCGTGAACCGGCAGCTCGACGTCGAACTGCACGATCTCGACCGGCTGGGCAGCCTGCTCGAGAAGGCGGTCTCGGCGGGCGCCAACCAGGTGGGCGGAGCGCGGCTGGACTCGTCGCGACGCGACGAGCTGGAACGCGAGGCGCTGACCAAGGCGGTGCAGGACGCCCGCCTCAATGCCGACACGCTGGCCCGCGCGGCGGGCGTGAAGCTCGGCCCGGTGCAAAGCCTGAGCGCCAGCGGTGGCTCGCCGCCCATGCCGATGTATGCGGAGCGCGCCATGGTGGCTGCCGCACCGCCGATGGCGGATGCGGCGGATCAGTCGTATCAGGCGTCGGAGATGAAATTCCGCGCCAGCGTCAGCGCGCAATTCGAACTGCAGCTGCCCTGAATGGGTCGCTACAAACTATCAAGCTAAATTTATTAAATAGCCTGATCAGTTATATATTGCTGGTCGATTGATCGGTATTTTCTAATACCGACGTACCGCTTCAGCGGCTTGGCATGCGGTCGACGATCAGCACCCGGCCGTCGATGCCCGTGATGCGCACCGAGCCGCCTGCGGGCACGTCGGGGCCGCGCAGCGCCCATTTCTGGGGACCGATCTGGACCAGCCCTGCGCCATTGGCAATGCCCTTCGGCACGGTCACGACCTGCCCGATGAAGCGCTCGCCCATGCGCTGCGGCGAGGCTGCACTCTCCTGGTCGCGCTGCTGCACGGAGTAATGCCGCCAGTACCAGAGGCCGAACGCGGAAAGGGCAAAGACGACGAACCAGGTCATGGGTGTGTGCGAACCATCTTTTTCTCAGTGATGGATCGTCGCAAGCGGCGCGCGCCGCCTCAACCTTCCCCGGTCTCCACGCGCATGATCTGTGACGCAATCCTCAGGCGGCCGGCGCCGCCAGGTAGATGTCCTTGCTGTAGAGGACGTTCATGACGTTGTCGGTCCACCCCTGCACCCATGGCTTGATCAGGTGCTTGTTGACGTAAAAGTAGAGCGGCAGGACGGGGTGGTCCGCCAGCATCACGCGCTCCGCCTCCTCCAGTGCAGCCCGGCGCAACGCAGGGTCTGCCTGCCGTACCGCGGCGGCCAGCAGGCTGTCGTAGCGGGGGTTGGAATAGCCGGTCAGGTTCAGGCCGAAGCGCGACTCGAGCAGCTGCGCGAAGGTGTAGGCATCGTTGAAATCGCCGACCCAGCTGGACCGGAAGACCTGCGTGTCCTCGCGGGCCTGGATGCTCTGCAGCAGCGCGCGGAATTCCTCGGCGTAGAGCGTCGTCTCGACGCCCAGGGCCTCCTTCCACATGGCGGCAACCGCAACCGCCAGCCGGTTGTGCTGGTCGCCCGAGTTGTAGCGCAGCTCGATCTGCAACGGCTTGTCCGCCGAATACCCCGCTTCCCGGTACAGGCGGCGGGCCTCCGCGACCCTTTCGGCGTACGGCTTGCTCGCGTAGTCGAACTGCTGCGGGGTGTAGTTCCAGACACCGCGCGGCACCCAGCCATAGGCGGGCGCCTCGCCCACCCCGGTCACCGCCGTGGTCAGCTTGTCGCGGTCGATGGCCATCGACAGCGCGCGGCGCAACTTGGGGTTGTCCTTGAACGGCGGGCGCGACAGGTTGAAGCCGTAGTAATAGACGCTGAGCTGCGGCGCGACGTGCAACTCGTCCGGCAGGTTCTGCTTGATCCACTGGAACTGCGGCGCCGGCACGACGTACGTGTAATCGAGTTGGCCGGCGCGGTACTGGCGCAGTTCGGTGCCGGCGTCGGCGATGTGCACGAAATGCACCGCGTCGAGCCGCGTGGCAGCGTCGTTCCAGTAATGCGGGTTGCGACGCAGGACGACGTGCGAGCCGAGCACCCAGTCGTCCAGCACGAAGGCGCCGTTCGATACGAGTTTGCCGGGTCGTGCATATTCCGCGCCGTTTGCCGCAAGCGACGGCCCGTGCACCGGGAAGGTCCCCGGCTGCGACAGCAGTCCCAGCAGATAGGGCGCCGGCGTCGCGAGCCGGATCAGGACGGTGCGGTCGTCGGGTGCGCTCACGCCGAGTTCCTCGGGCTTCTTCTCACCACGCGTGATCGCTGCCGCGTTCACCACCGGATCGAGCATCTGCGCGTACGGCGACGCGGTCGCTGGATCGACCAGCCGGCGCATGCCGCGCACGAAATCGGCAGCGGTGAGCACGTCGCCGTTGGACCAGCGCAAACCCTCGCGCAGCGTGAAGCGATACTCCAGTCCGTCCGGCGCCATGGTCCACGAAGCCGCGGCCGCCGGCACCGGTGCACCGTCGCTGCCGACTGCCGTAAGACCTTCGAATGCGTCGCGCAGGATGTGGAAGGCGCCTTCGGTGCGCGCGACCTGTGGATCGAGCGTGTCGGGCTCTGGGCCGTTACCCCGCCGCAGGACCTTCGGGTCGAAATCGGACGGCACCTGGCTGCCGGTCGGGTCGGCGCCGCCCGCGGCTGAACGCTCGTCGTTGCCCTTGCCGCAGCCCGCGAGCAAGAGCAGCGCTGCGCACAGTCCGGCCGCCCACGCGGCACGCATGGGTAACGACCGAGGGACCGAGCGGACGGAAGACGGCGGCAGCATGCGGAAAGACCTCGTGCGCAACTGCGCGCGATCTTACCCGGTGCCGCCCACCCGTGTAGGTGCGGCCGGATCGTGCCGGCGCTTCAGGTGGATCAGCAGGATCGAGATCGCCGCGGGTGTGAGCCCGGGGATGCGAGCGGCCTGGCCGAGTGTGGTCGGCCGCTGCTGTGCCAGTTTCTGCCGCACTTCGTGCGACAGGCCCCGCACCTGGGTGTAGTCGAGCGACTCCGGCAGCACGGTGTCCTCGCTGCGTCGCTGCCGCTCGATCTCGTCGTGCTGCCGATCGATGTACCCCATGTACTTCGCCTGCACGTCCACCTGCAGGGGCACCTGCACCGCGAGCCGCTCGTCGTCGCGCCAGTCGTCGGTACCGCCGCCGAGCGCGGCATCGAGCGCCGCGTAAGGAACCTCGGGCCGTCGCAGCAGTTCGAAGCCACGCTGCTCGCGCGACAGCGATGCGCCGATCACGGCTTCGAGTTCCGCCGCCGCCGGCGTGCCTGGACGCACCCAGGCATCGTTCAGCCGCGCCAGTTCGACGTCGACCGCCGCGCGCTTGCGCTCGAACAGCTCCCAGCGCTCGTCGTCGACCAACCCCAGTTCGCGGCCTGCCGGGGTGAGGCGCAGGTCGGCATTGTCCTCGCGCAGCGTCAGGCGGTATTCCGCGCGGCTCGTGAACATGCGGTACGGTTCGGGCGCCCCGCGTGTGATGAGGTCGTCGACCATGACACCGATGTACGCATCGCCGCGTGTAGGCCACCAAGGCTCGCGCTCCTGCACCTGCAGGCTCGCATTGATGCCTGCGAGCAGGCCCTGCGCCGCGGCCTCCTCGTATCCCGTGGTGCCGTTGATCTGCCCTGCGAAATACAGCCCTGGTATGTGCTTGGTCTCGAGCGTCGGGTGCAGGTCGCGGGGGTCGAAGAAGTCGTACTCGATGGCGTATCCAGGCCGCGTGATGTGCGCGCGCTCGAAGCCCTTGATGCTGCGGACGAACGCCTGCTGCACGTCGAAAGGCAGGCTGGTCGAGATGCCGTTCGGGTAGATCTCGTGCGTGTCGAGGCCCTCGGGCTCGATGAAGATCTGGTGCGAAGCCTTGTCGGCAAAACGCACGACCTTGTCTTCGACCGACGGGCAATAGCGCGGGCCCACCCCTTCGATCACACCCGTGAACATCGGCGAGCGGTCCGTGCCGGCGCGGATCAGCTCGTGCGTCTGCGCGTTGGTGGCCGTGATGTGACAACACACTTGTCGCGGATGCTCGGATCGGCGACCGAGGAACGAAAATACCGGCATCGGCTCATCGCCGGCCTGCACCATCAGTCCGGCGTAGTCGATCGAGCGCCCATCGATGCGCGGAGGCGTGCCGGTCTTGAGGCGTCCAACACGCAGCGGCAGCGCACGCAGCCGTTCGGCGAGCCGATTCGAGGGCGGATCACCGGCGCGACCACCGGGCGACTGCTCGAGCCCGACATGAATCTTGCCGCCGAGGAACGTGCCCACGGTGAGCACGACGGCACGCGCCGCGAACTCGAGGCCGACCGCAGTGACGACGCCTGCCACGCGGCCGTGCTCTAGCGCCAAGTCGGCCACCTCGGCCTGGAACAGCGACAGGTTCGGCTGGTTCTCGACGATCGCGCGGATCGCCCTGCGATAGAGCGTGCGATCGGCCTGCGCGCGGGTGGCGCGCACCGCCGGACCTTTGCTCGCATTGAGCGTGCGGAACTGGATGCCTGCGCTGGTCGATGGCACGAGCCATGGCGCCGCCGAGCGCGTCGATCTCGCGCACCAGGTGACCCTTGCCGATGCCGCCGATGGCCGGGTTGCAGCTCATCTGGCCCAGCGCTTCGATGCTCTGCGTGACGAGCAACGTGCGCGCACCGCGTCGCGCCGAGGCGAGCGCGGCTTCGGTGCCGGCATGGCCGCCACCGACCACGATCACGTCGAAGAATTCGGCGGCGCGCGTCATGTCACTGCTCTGTCACTGGCCCTACGCCGCCTGGCCCGGGCGGGCCAGCGCAGCGTGGAAGGCAGCGAGCCGCAGCCGGGTAAAGCGGCGGGCCTGGCGCTCGTACCGGTTGTTCCAGTAGCCGCGGCGGCGCCACTCGAGCAGGTAGTCGAGCACGTTCATGCGGCCGCGGTTCCACTGCCGCAGGACGTGGAAGTATTCGTGCAGCATCAGCTCTGGATGGGCGAAGAAGTCTGCGGCCGATCCGCGCAGGTAGATGGTGTTGCGACGCGTGGTTGCGGTGGCGTGGCCGTGCAGCTTCGCGAACCACGAGTGCTCGCGCAGCTCGACGTCGTCGACGGAGTCGCCGAAGACGTCGGTCAGCGCCGCCCGCAGTTCGGCCGGCATGCAGTCGCGCGTGCGCATGTCAGGCCGTGGTTTCCGGCGTGGGCGACTTGCTCGACCGACGCTTGCGGCTTGCTGGCTTCGCGCCGGCCTTGCGCGGGGCCGGCTTGGCCTTGGCTGCTGCACGACGACGAGTGGTCTTGCGCACCACTTTGCCTTCGAGGACCCTTTCGTCCGTGGGTGCTGCGATCGCCGCGGCTTCGGCGACGGTGAACGCCGCTTCACGGGCAGCCGCTTCCTGCATCCTGGCAAACGCACTGCGCAGGCAGTCCGCGAAGAACGAAGGATCGGGCAGCATCTCGCGGCACGACACCGCGCAGAGCCACATGTTGCCCGCGTAGCTGAAGGCCGTGACATTGAGCCCCATGCCGTCGAGCGCGATGCTGATCGGCGCGTAATTCACGAGCCGGGCCCCCGCCATGTACAGCGGCACGTCCGGGCCGCGCACGTTCGATACGATCAGCGAAAGCTTCGGCAACTTGGCATTGCGCAGCAGGGGATCGGCCACGATGCTGGGAAGCGTGTCGAGTAGATCGCGCGCGAGTTCCTTGCCCACCGCGTTGGTGACCCGCTTCGCCGTCTGCGCCGCCTCGCAGATCGTGCGCAGGCGCTCGAGCGGATCCTCGATCTCGGAATGCACCGGCATCAGCGTGAAGCCCACCTGGTTGCCCACGTCAGCGCCTTTTTCGGCGCCGCGTAGCGACATCGGCACCATCGCGACCATGGTCGCGTCGGGCAGCTCGTTCTTGGACGACAGGTACGCATGCAGCGCGCCGCCCACGACACACAGGAACTGGTCGTTGATGGTGGCCTTGGGCACCTGCTTGCGAACGTCGCGGAAGCCGGACAGCGGCAACGTGACCGCTTCGAATACTCGATGCGCTGAAACCTCGCCGCTGAAGCGAGTCTGCGGCGGCATGCGGGGCAGCAGCGTGCTGAGGTCGCCACTCAGCAGCGCGCGCACATTGGACACAAACCCGGCCTGGCCGAGGTTGTTGAACTTGGTCATGGCCTCGGCCCCGAGCACCGCGACCTTACGGGCGGTGCCGAGCGAGAAGCGGGCGAAATTTGGCAGGCGCTGCACGTTGTGCGCCAGCGCGCGTGAATACAGTTCGACCAACGTGGGCTCGCGGTCGACGTGGTACCCGCGGCTGACCGCCTCGTCCGCCTCGATGTCGATGGGGTCGGGCGTCAGCGAATGCAGCGCCTTCATGATCTCGATGCCGGATTCGCCGTCGACGATCGAGTGATGCATCTTGGTGTAGAGCGCGAAGCTGCCCGGGGGCAGACCCTCGACGTTCTGCAGGCCTTCGATCACGTAGGCTTCCCAGAGCGGCTTGCTGCGGTCGAGGGGGCGCGAATGCAGGCGCGCCACCTGGATGCACAGCTGGCGCCAGTCGCCCGGGTGCGGCAGCGCGATGTGCCGCACGTGGAACTCGACGTCGATGCTTGCGGCCTCGATCCAGTACGGGCGATCGAGCGAGAGCGGCAGCGAGACCAGCCGGCGGCGGAACTGCGGAAACTGCGCGATGCGTGCCGCGAAATGATTCAGCACGTCCTTGAACCGCACGCCGCCGTCCGGTGCCGTCGATGGGTCGTACAGCGCCAGTGACGCGACATGCATGAAATTGTTCCCGCGCTCGAACTGCAGGAACATCGAATCCGCACCGGAAAGCTGTCGCATGGCCACCCCTCTACCCGGCGTGGGTCCGTTGCCGGGTCGGGCATGATAAGCCAATCTGCGGTCCCGACCGAGTGGGGGCTGGCGCCCGGACCCTGGAATTGGGTGGATCCTTCGCCTGGACCGGACCCGGGCGGCCGCCAGTCTCGCGCCGGGACTATTTGCCGATGCAGAAGCTGGAGAAGATCTTCCCGAGCAGGTCGTCGCTCGAAACCTCGCCCGTGATCTCGCCCAGGCAACGGTGCGCATCGAGTAGTTCCTGCGCAACGAGTTCGCCCGCATGACGCTCGGTGAACAGTTGATGCGCTGTTTCGACATGGGCACGGGCACGGCGCAAGGCTTCGACATGGCGTGTGCGGGCTGAAAGCGCGCCGTCGGCGGGCGGATGAAAGCCGATGCAGTCCTTCAGGTGCTGGCGTAACCCGTCCAGGCCTGCACCGGTGAAGGCGCTCAGGTAGACGCGTGGCGCACCGCCCTGCCCGGCTTCGATCCGGGCCTCGTCGCCGCTGCGATCGGCCTTGTTGAATACGAGCGTCAGCGGGACCTTGGCCGGAACGTGCTGCAGGTCGAGTTCGATCGCCTGCACGGCCTGCGCGTCGGACGCATCCACCACGAACAGGACGCGATCGGCCCGCGCGATCTCGTGGCGCGCGCGGCGGATGCCTTCCGCTTCGACTACGTCGGGTGCGTCGCGCAGGCCGGCGGTGTCCAGGATGTGCAGCGGCAGACCGTCGATCGAAATGCGTTCCCGGAGCACGTCGCGAGTGGTGCCGGGCTGCGCCGTGACGATCGCCGCGTCGTATCCCGCGAGCCGGTTCAACAGGCTCGATTTGCCAGCATTCGGCCGGCCCGCGATGACCACGGTGAGACCGTCGCGCAACAGCGTGCCCTGCCGTGCGGTTTCCGCGAGGTCGGCAAACCGCTGGCGCAGGTGGTTCATGCGTTCACCGAGCGCGCGGTCGGCCAGGAAGTCGATCTCCTCTTCCGGAAAGTCGATCGCGGCCTCGATCCACAGGCGCAGTTCGAGCACCCGTTCGGCCAGCTCGTGCACGTGGCTCGAGAACTCGCCTTGCAGTGAGCGCATTGCGGCTCGCGCAGCCTGGGCTGAGCCGCTGTCGATCAGGTCGGCGATGGCCTCGGCCTGCGCGAGGTCGAGCTTGTCGTTGAGATAGGCGCGCTGCGTGAATTCGCCGGGCTCTGCGGCGCGCGCGCCAAGCAGCAGCACGCGCTGCAGCAGCATGTCCATCACGACGGGTCCGCCGTGGCCGTGCAGCTCGAGCACGTCCTCGCCCGTGAACGAGTTAGGTGCAGCAAAGTAGAGGGCCAGGCCCGTATCGATCGTGCCGCCTGCTGCGTCGGCGAATTTGCGCAGTTCTGCGCGCCGCACTTGCGGCAGCGATCCCAACAGTGCGCGGGCAATGTCTTGCGTGAGGGCGCCCGACACGCGAATCACGCCGATGCCGCCGCGGCCCGGTGGGGTCGCGATTGCAGCGATGGTGTCTGTTGCGGTGGGTTGCATGGGTGCGTCGCGCTCAGGCAGCGGGCAGCGGCAGGATGCCGTCGACGAGGAACGCGGTTCGCGCAAAGTCCAGAATGCCACCGCCCGTGCGGCTGTAGTACGTCACCGTGTCGGCACTCGTCGTGCACAGCCACTCGTCGAGAATCGTGGGCTGCCGCGATCCCAGCGCGGTGGGTGTGAACAGCGCTACGTTGATGCCGGCCTGCGGATCTCGCGCCGACCGGTACTCGATGGCCTCGATGCCTGTTTCGCGCAAAGCAGAGCCCAGTGCCTGCGTGGCACTGTAGTCGCGCCGGTGGGTGAGATCGGCGGCGAATGCATCGAACGGTGGCGACTGCAGCTGCAGGCCGCGCGCAGCATCGATTGCTACGGTGAACATCGTATGGCGAGTGTCGAGCGGCGCGCCGGGCGGGGTCTGCATGCCCGACCAGAAGACGAATCGGTAGTAAGCGCTCTCGGCCAGCACGGTGTCGCGGGTACGCGAAGCGTAGAACAGGCTGGGTTCGAAACGGCGTCCAAATCGTGAACCCCAGGGCAGCGGCGGATAGCGGAACGGGGTGGACAGCAGGTAGTGCAACCCATGCGCCGAGGGCGGCACTTTCGGCTTCGATGCCTCGATGAGGTCTTCGAGCAAAGCCTGCTCGGCGAGCGTCCGCACCAGCGAGTTGGTGGCGACCTGCTCCTGGCTTTCGACCAGACGAAAGATGTCGCCGGTGAGCGGAACGGGCGCAGCTCGCGCGGAGCACGCGGCCCAGATTGCGCTCACACGCGGCCCCGGATCGCGTCGAGATATTCGACCACGCGAACCAGGCCCGGCACGGTGCGGATGAGGTCGGACGGCACGCCGCCCAGGTGCAGGTTGGACGTGTGCATCCAGTGCTTCATCTGCTGCGGTTCGCCGCCGACGAGCACATAGAGCGCGCGGTAGGCGCGGATCAGCAGCAAGGCGAGCTCGCCCGATTTGGTGGCCGGTTCGATTGCGGACCGGCTGAGCGCCGTGCGGTCGCGGCCAACCACCGCGGCCACATCCACCTGGGTGAGGCCGAGCTCCTTGCCGGCCTTGACCAACGCTCGGGTCAGGACGTCAGCTGCACGCGGCTGAGATTCGGCGGTGACGGCGGCAGAGCGCAATGTGCGGTCCATATGCACATTCTAGGCGTGTTTGCGGCTTTTGCAACATAGATGCTTTGGACGGTCGAGTACGCTAGCCCGGCTGGACGGTGGCGGGTGACGCGTCAGGCGTTCAATCCGGCATGTCCTGGCGCGCGCGTGTCTGCCTTTCCAAGCGCGACGGGACATGCCGGATTGAACGCCTGACCCCTCACCCCAACCCTCTCCCACTGCGCGGGAGAGGGAGCAAGACCTCACCCGGCCTGCGGCCGACCTCTCCCGCTGGCGCGGGAGAGGTGCGCAAGCGGGAGAGGTAAAAAGCTCAGGCGGCGCTCGAGTGCTTCTTGGCCTCGGCCTCGACCACGCGGTTGATCTGCCACTGCTGTGCGATCGAGAGCAACGTGTTGGTCAGCCAGTACAGCACCAGGCCCGCCGGGAACCACGCCATCATCACCGTCATGATCACCGGCATGAAGGCGAACATCTTCGCCTGCACGGGATCCGGCGGCTGCGGGTTCAGCTTGAACTGCGCGAACATGCCGAAGCCCATCAGGATCGGCAGGATGAAGAACGGATCCTTCGACGACAGGTCCTGGATCCAGCCGAAGAACGGCGCCTGCCGCATCTCGACGCTCTCGAGCAGCACCCAGTAGAACGCGAGGAACACGGGGATCTGCACCAGGATCGGCAGGCAGCCGGCGACCGGGTTGATCTTCTCGCGCTTGTACAGCTCCATCATCTGCTTGGCGAGCTGCTCGCGATCGTCCTTGTACTTTTCCTGGATGCTCTTGATGCGCGGTGCGATCGCTCGCATCTTCGCCATCGAGCGGCCGCTCTTTTCGGTGAGCTTGTAGAACAGCAGCTTGAGCAGGATCGTCACGATGATGATCGCGAGGCCCCAGTTGCCGACGAAGCCGTGCACCTTCTGCAGCAGCCAGAACAGCGGCTGCGACAGGATCGTGAGCTTGCCGTAATCGACCGTCAGCTCGAGCTTCGGGCCCGTCACCTTCAGCTCTTCCTGCAGCTTGGGACCGATGAACACCTTCTCGCTGAAAGTCGCGCTGGCTCCGGCCGGCACGCTCTTGAGGGGCCCGCGGTAACTGACGAGTGAGTGCTCGTCCTCGCGACGCAGCGAGAAATCGTACGTCTCGCCTTTCGGCGGAACCGCCGCCGTGACGAAGTGATGCTGCATCTCGGCCATCCAGCCGTCGCTGAATGCCTGCTGGAACGCCGAGTCTTCCTTGTCCTCGACGTCGAGCTTCTGGTACTTCTTGCCGTCGTAAACGACCGGACCACGGAACGCGTAGCTCTCGACGTCGAACATCGAGCGTTCCTGTGCGTACACATGGCGCACGAACTGCAGGTACGAGGCGGCCTGCCAATCGCTGCCGGAGGCGTTCTGCACGTCGTAGACGACGTCGAAGCCGTACTTGCCCGGTTTGAAGACGTACGTCTTCATCACGGTGACGCCCTGCCCGTCCGTCCACGTGAGCGGCACGCGGAGTTCTTCCGCGCCGGGCGCCAGCCGGTATTCGGTCGCTGGGGTCGTGAAGTTCGCGAGATGCGTCGGCTCGGGACGCCCATCGGCGACGCGCAGCCCGGTGCGCACGATGCTGAACGTCGCATCGTCGGTCGAGAGCAAGCGCACGGGCGGGCTGCCCGGCTTCTTGTCTTTCGGATACTGCATGAGATCGGCGCGCAGCAGGTCGCCGCCCTGCAAGCTCAAATCCATGTCGATCACGTCGGTGACGATACGCACCGTCGGCGCATTGGCTGCGGCGCCCGCTGCAGTCGCGACGGGAGTGGCTGACGAGTTCGCTGTCCCGGTCGCAGCGGCGCCGCCGGCCGCGGTTGCCGCTGCCGTCGGCAGGTCGGGCAGGCTCGACTGCGCGGCACTGCTGCCTGCAGACGGCGTGGCGGTGCCCGCGGGCGTGGCCGGCGCGGTGGTCGACACCGCCGCAGCGGTGGCCTGTGCGCCATAGTCGCGGTCCCACTGGATGATGTTCATCCACGCGAGCAACGCGAGGCCAATCCACAAGAGCAGGCGCGGGTTATCCATGACTCGGTCGCTTTTCAGTTTGATGCGGCGCGTGCGTGCATTCGGGCACGGGATCGAAACCGCCGGGATTCCAGGGATGGCAACGCCCGATGCGGCGCGCCGCGAGCCACGAGCCGCGCAGCGCCCCGTGACGTTGAATGGCTTCCTGCGCGTAGCAGGAACACGTCGGATAGAAACGGCAGTTCGGCCCGAGCAGCGGGCTGATGAACCAGCGGTAACCGGTGATGAGTGCGATCAGGAGCGGGCGCATCGTCGCACGATCCTATCCCAGTGCGATTGCAGGCTGGCGCGGATCTCTTCGCTGCTGCACTTGGTTGCGGCAGGACGTGCGTTGACGACGACGTCCAGGGGCGGCAGCTCATGTTGGCGATGGCGAAAGGACTCGCGCGCCAGGCGCTTGAGTCGATTGCGCTTGACCGCGTTGCCGGCGGCCTTGATGCCCACGGCAAGACCGAGCCGCGCGTGGCCTGCGGTGTTGGGACGGGTGATCACGAGGAACAGCGCATCGGACGATCGCTGGCCTTGGCCGTGGACGGCGTCGAATTCGGGCTTGTCGGTCAGGCGGCTCGCGCGCGGGAAGCGGCGCGAAGCGGACGAGCGGTCGTTACTGCTCGTGAGAACGGTCAGACCGCAAGGCGCTTGCGGCCCTTGGCGCGACGACGGGCGAGGACGAGACGACCGCCCTTGGTGGCCATGCGCGCACGGAAGCCGTGGACTCGCTTGCGGTGCAGGTTGCTCGGGTTGAATGTGCGCTTCATCTTCGGCTCCGACGTGTCCCGCGGTGGGACCGGATAAAACTAGACCAGTAAAATCAGGACCAGAAACAACGACATGCACTGGCCGCAAAAGGGCCGGAAAGAATACGCACGGGCCCTTGCAGAGTCAACCGCAACCGTAGATATCCACAGGCCGGGAGCCGGTATACACTCGCCGCCCCTCGCCGCTCGCAAGCGCCCACCGCACCCTAGATAAGGCCTGTCGGTTCGTGGAGATTTCGCTCTGGCACCAATGCCTCCGCCGACTCGAGGCGGAACTTCCGGAACAGGCCTTCAACACCTGGATCCGTCCATTGCAGGCCGTCGAGGACGGTGACCGGCTGCGCCTGCTGGCGCCCAACCGCTACGTGGTCGACTGGGTCAACCAGAACTGCACCGCCCGTATCAGCGAACTGGTCGATGAGCTGGTTCCTCCACCCACCCCACAGGTGGTCGTGGAAATCGGCTCGCGGCGCCCCGCCGGCCCCACTCCGGCCCAAATGACGGCCGGTATTGACTTGCCCGTGCCACCTCGGCCCGCACCCGCCGCAGCCGCACGTCCGCAACAGGCGACGTTCGAGTCCCAACCGGGTGCCGCACCGCGGCGTCCGGCCGACCCGCTGCCCCAGTTTGGCGGTCGCCTGAATCCCGAGTTCACCTTCGCCAACTTCGTCGAGGGCAAGAGCAACCAGCTTGGTCGCGCCGCTGCGGTCCAGGTGGCCGAGAATCCCGGCCGCGCCTACAACCCGCTGTTCATCTACGGCGGCGTCGGCCTGGGCAAGACGCACCTCATGCACGCGATCGGCAACCAGATCCGCGCGAAGAACAAGGACGCGAAGGTGGCTTACGTCCACTCGGAGCGTTTCGTCGGCGACATGGTCCGCGCGCTGCAGCACAACACGATCAACGAGTTCAAGCAGGCGTATCGCACGCTCGACGCGCTGCTGATCGACGACATCCAGTTTTTCGCCGGCAAGGATCGTTCGCAGGAAGAATTCTTCCACACGTTCAACACGCTGCTCGAAGGCCAGCAGCAGGTGATCCTCACCTGCGACCGGTATCCGAAAGAGGTCGACGGCCTCGAGGAACGCCTCAAGTCCAGGTTTGGCTGGGGACTGACGGTAGCGATCGAACCGCCCGAGCTCGAAACGTGCGTGGCGATCCTCATGAGCAAGGCCGCGGCCAGCGGCGTCGAGCTGCCGGACGAAGTGGCGTTCTTCGTCGCGAAGCGCATCCGCTCGAACGTGCGCGAACTCGAAGGCGCGATGCGGCGCGTGATCGCGAACTCGCAGTTCACGGGCAGGCCGATCACGCTGGATTTTGCGAAGGAAGCGCTCAAGGACCTGCTCGCGCTGCAAGAGCGCCTGGTCACGATCGAGAACATCCAGAAGACCGTCGCGGAGTACTACAAGATCCGCGTGGCCGACCTGTTGTCGCGGCGACGCAGCCGCTCGATCACGCGGCCGCGGCAGATGGCCATGGCGCTCTCGAAAGAACTCACCAACCACAGCCTGCCGGAAATCGGCGACGCGTTTGGTGGCCGCGACCACACCACGGTGCTGCATGCGTGCCGCGTGATGAAGGAGCTGCGCACGTCGCAGCAGCGGCTCAACGAGGATTACTCAAACCTGTTGAGAACCCTTGCGGGATGACATGATCAACCTGTGGATGAAATCAGAAGCCGAGTGCTCCACATTTCGTCCACAGGCTGCAGACAGGGCTTGCGGGCTTTGCACGGGGTGTTGACCCTGCCTGCAAATGCGCGCTGCCATTGGGGAAACTGAGGTTTTGCACAGACTTGGGCTGTGCTAAAAGTCATAACAATAGAATTCTTATATAAAGACTCCGGAACTATAGAAGATGAAGATCATCGCGAAGCGCGAAGCGATCCTGAGCCCGCTGCAGGCCGTCATCGGCGTCGTCGAACGCAAACAGACGATGCCCATCCTGGCCAACGTCCTGCTTTCGGCCAAGGGCGGCAAACTCTCGATCACGGCGACGGATCTCGAAGTCGAACTCGTCGCGACGTCCGAAGTGGACGTGCAGCGCGGAGGCGAGATCACGCTCCCCGGCCGCAAGCTGCTCGACATCTGTCGAGCGCTGCCCGAAGGCACCGAGATCACGCTCAACCAGGAAGGCGAGCGGATGCTCGTACGAGCGCGCAAGAGCCGCTTCACGCTGTCCACGCTGCCGGCCGCTGAGTTCCCCACCGTCGAGGAGATCAACGCAGAGCAGACCCTGCAGCTGCCCCAGAAGGACTTCAAGCGGCTGCTCGACAAGACTCACTTCTCGATGGCCCAGCAGGATGTGCGTTACTACCTGAATGGCCTCTTGCTGGAAACTTCGGCGAAATTGCTGCGAGCAGTCGCAACTGACGGCCATCGTCTTGCATTGTGCGAAGTTGAGCTGCCGCAGGGCGGCAAAGCCGGCCAACAAGTCATCGTTCCACGCAAAGGCGTGCTCGAATTGCAGCGAATCCTGGGCAACGAAGACCAACCGCTCGAAGTTTCGATTGGTTCCAACCATCTTCGCGTCCAGATCGGCGACATTCGCTTCACTTCCAAGCTGATCGATGGTCGTTTCCCGGAATACAGCCGTGTCATTCCGGCTACGCCGCCGAAAACGGTCGGTGCAGTTCGTGATGATCTGCGTCAGGCGTTGCAGCGTGCCGCAATTCTCTCGAATGAGAAATATCGCGGCATTCGTTTCGCTCTCAAGCCGAACGCCCTGATGATCCAGGCGCACAATCCCGAGCAGGAAGAGGCGGAAGAAGAGGTCGAGGTCACCTACGACGGTGAAGAACTCGAGATCGGCTTCAACGTGAATTACCTGTTGGATGCGCTGGCCGCCGTGGATGGTGCCGATGTCCAGGTGGGCCTGACCGATGGCAACAGCAGCTGCCTGATTCGCGCGGCGCAGGACGGTTCTGCCCGCTACGTCGTCATGCCGATGCGGCTCTGACCTCTGCGCTCTCTCCCGTGCAACGGGAGAGGGTTGGGGTGAGGGCAGCAATGTTCCACGTGGAACGTCGACTTTGGCGGTGGCAATACGTCGTCGCGCCGCTTTGATGTTTCACGTGGAACATCCTTCCCACCGCCAGCTCTGTGCCGGCCATCACTATCGTTGGTTCCACGTGGAACATCGGGCCAGTCAGTCGCCATGAGCCTGCATCGCCTCGAAGTCCATGATTTCCGCTGCATCGCCAGCACGGATCTGGATTTCGATGGCCGCTGCAACCTGATCAGTGGTGCGAACGCTTCTGGCAAGACCAGCCTGCTCGAAGCCATCTTCTTCCTGGGAAGGGGGCGGTCATTCCGCACGGCTCGCAACGAGACCCTGATCCGCAAGGGCATGCACGAGCTCCTGCTGACCGGGCGGTTCGGCAAAGGGGACAGTGTCCGGCCCGTCGGGGTTCGCTACAGCCGTGAGGGCTTTGAGGCCCGGGCGGCGGGCAATCGTATTGGCAGCCTTGCGGAGTTGGCGACCATCCTGCCGGTGCAGGCCATCGATCCGGAGGTTCACCGCCTGGTCGAAGAGGGGCCGCAGGAACGGCGTCGTTACCTCGACTGGGGTGTGTTCCACGTGGAACCAAGATTCGTCGAGCAGTGGCGGCGCTATCAGCGCGCTCTGAAACAACGCAACGCGGCGCTGCGTGCCGAGGCGCCCGATCAGGTCGTCCGAGCCTGGGACCCGGAGCTACTGGAGGCTGGCCGGGCGCTAGCTGAATCGAGGCGTAACTACTTCCTGCAACTACAGCCCCATGTCGATGCGATCGGGCAGCGGCTGCTGGGCACCACCATCGAGATTTCACTGAGCGACGGCTGGCTCGCCGGCACCGACCTCGCTGAGGCTTTAGCCCAGGCCTGGCCGCGGGACCGGGAGCGGGGCACGACGCATGCCGGACCTCATCGTGCCGACCTGTCGATCCGCGTCGGCGGAGACCTGGCCAAGCACCGGGTATCCCGCGGCCAACAGAAACTGACGGCCGCTGCGCTGCTGCTGGGACAGCTGCGCTGTGACGATTCCCTGGGCAGTCCGACGGCGGCGCTACTTGTGGATGATCCTGCGGCAGAGCTCGATGCCGCCAACCTCGACCGGCTGATTTCCGTGGTGCTCGAGCTGCCAGGGCAGCTCTTCGTGACGGCCTTGGACCCGACCATGCCGGCCTTCCAGCGCCTGCCGGTGTCCCGGAGGTTTCACGTGGAACACGGAAAAATCACCCCTCTGCTATAATCCGATGTCCCTCTGAACCGGGTATCCCATGAGCTCCGCGGACGTCTACGACTCCAGTAAAATCAAAGTCTTAAAAGGCCTCGATGCGGTTCGCAAGCGCCCGGGAATGTACATCGGCGACACCGATGACGGCTCTGGCCTGCACCACATGGTGTTCGAGGTCCTGGACAATTCGATCGACGAGGCCCTCGCCGGCCACTGCACGCAGATCACCGTCACGATCCACGCCGACCAGTCGGTCACGGTGGAAGACGACGGCCGTGGAATTCCTGTGGATATCCATCCGGAGGAG
The DNA here is from genome assembly GCA_963846885.1 of uncultured Gammaproteobacteria bacterium. GTDB lineage: Bacteria > Pseudomonadota > Gammaproteobacteria > Steroidobacterales > Steroidobacteraceae > RPQJ01. Next base: position 51,492 of record CAWJXS010000011.1, on the reverse strand, counting down.
GGGGTCTCGGCGGCCGAAGTCATCCTCACCGTCCTGCACGCGGGCGGTAAGTTCGACGACTCGTCGTACAAGGTCTCGGGCGGTCTGCATGGCGTCGGCGTGTCCGTCGTCAACGCGCTTTCGGAGACCCTGAACCTCACGATCTACCGCGACAGCAAGGTCTACACCCAGGAGTACCGCCTGGGTGAGCCGGTCTCGCCGCTTGGCCGTGACAGGCACCAGCGACAAGCGCGGCACCACGATCCGCTTCAAGCCCAGCGACACGATCTTCACGAACATCGAATTCGAATACGAGATCCTGCAGAAACGCTTACGCGAACTTTCATTCCTGAATTCCGGTGTACGTATCGAGCTCGTGGACGAGCGCGACGATCGGCGCGAATCGTTCTTCTACGAGGGCGGCATCAAGGAATTCGTGAAGTACCTGAACCGCAGCAAGACCGCGGTCCACGATTCGATCTTCTGGTTCCGCGGTGACCGCGACGGCATCGGCGTCGAAATCGCCCTGCAGTGGAACGACTCGTACGCCGAGACGATGTACTGCTTCACCAACAACATCCCGCAGAAAGACGGCGGCACGCACCTGGCCGGCTTCCGCGCAGCGCTCACTCGCACGCTCAACGATTACATCGAAGGCGAGATGGCGAACAAGAAGGACAAGGTGCCGACCACGGGCGACGATTCGCGCGAAGGTCTCACCGCTGTTCTTTCCGTGAAGCTCAGCGACCCGAAGTTTTCTTCACAAACCAAGGACAAGCTGGTCTCGTCCGAAGTGAAGAGCGTGGTCGAGGCGATCGCGAGCGAGAAGCTCGGCGAGTTCCTGCTCGAGCAACCGGCGCAGGCCAAGGCCATCGTCAACAAGATCATCGATGCTGCGCGTGCACGCGAAGCCGCGCGCAAAGCGCGCGAACTCACGCGTCGCAAGGGCGCGCTCGACATCGCGGGCCTGCCCGGCAAGCTCGCGGACTGCCAGGAAAAAGACCCGGCCAAGTCCGAGTTGTTCATCGTCGAGGGTGATTCGGCAGGCGGCTCGGCCAAGCAAGGGCGCGATCGTCGCTCGCAGGCCATCCTGCCGCTCAAGGGCAAGATCCTGAACGTCGAGCGCGCGCGCTTCGACAAGATGCTGTCGTCGGCCGAAGTCGGCACGCTGATCACGGCGCTGGGCTGCGGCATCGGCAAGGACGAACTCGACCTCGCCAAGCTGCGCTATCACCGCATCATCATCATGACCGACGCCGACGTCGACGGCTCGCACATCCGCACGCTGCTGCTCACGTTCTTCTACCGCCAGATCCCGAACCTGATCGAGCGCGGCCACGTCTACATCGCGCAGCCGCCGCTGTACAAAGTGAAGAAGGGCAAGAGCGAGAATTACGTCAAGGACGATGTCGAGCTCAACCAGATCCTGCTGCGCACCGCGCTCGAAGGCGCCTCGCTGGTCGTGCGCGATTCGTCGGTGCCCATGCAGGACGGCGCACTCGAGACGCTCGCCCGCAAGTACATCGACTTCCAGAACGCCGTGCGCAAGTCGCCGCGACGCTACGACGCGCATGTGCTCGAGCAGATGCTGCACCTGCCGGAAATCGGCATCGCCGACCGCGAAGATCCCGAGAAGCTCACCACCTGGGGCGCGCAGCTCGAGAAGATGCTGAACGACGTGCCGCAGGCCGGCCGCCACTACACCGTGACGCTGCAGCCGGGCACGCCGCCGCACCTCGTCGTCACGCGCGTCGAGCACGGCAATGCCGTCGAGAAGCACCTGCATCGCGAGTTCTTCAACTCCAGCGAATACCGCCGCATCACCGACCTCTCGCGCACGCTCGTCGGCTTGTTCGGCGCAGGCGCCATCGTGCGTCGCGATGAAAAGGAACAGACCGTCGCGAGCTTCAAGGAAGCCATCAACTGGCTGCTCGACGAAGCGCGTCGCGGCCAGACGATCCAGCGCTACAAGGGCCTCGGCGAGATGAACCCCGAGCAGCTGTGGGACACGACCATCAATCCCGAAACGCGCCGGCTGGTGCAGGTGCGCATCGAGGACGCCCATGTCGCGAACGAATTGTTCTCGACCTTGATGGGCGATGAGGTCGAACCCAGGCGGGAATTCATCGAGAGAAACGCGCTGCTGGTGTCGAACCTGGACGTCTGATCCGCTGTATGTGCACGTTCATGCTCTGAGCAGGCCCCGGCACTCAGACGTCCTTTGCGACGGGCGCGGCCTCCGGTGGGATCCCGGTCCTGAGGAAGGCGCCCCAGCGCCGCGACGCATCGGCATCGGTCGGCCCCTGCTGCAACTTTCCGTCGACGTAGCGCGTGAAACTCGCACTGAACGGGGCCGGACGCGAGATCCACCAGGCTTTCACGCCAGGGAGCGAGAGCCACCACGACAGAGTTTCCGACCAGCGCTCCCAGACTTCCATCGGCAGGGCGTTAGACCCTGCCTGGTGAAACATGAACTCGAACGCGCCGAACATCTCATAGAAGGTCCAGGTGAACTGCACCCGTTCGCCCGCCGTGAGACGGGCAGGGTCCGCGGCACCGCGCGCAATGAGTTCTGAAAATACGGCATCGGCACCCAGCCTCGCCTGCATGTTGGCGACGCGCTCGAGTACCCGGGCGTAATTCTCGGTCCGCAGTGATTCCGTGTTCTGTCGCACCTGGTAGGCGAGGTAAACGAGCGAAACCACGACCACGATCGCACTGATGAAATCAGCCAGGTTTGCGAGACTTTCGAGGTTGAGGCCATCCATGGAAGCCGTCCTGTGGGTGGATCTTGCGGACGAAAATGCCAAGTGGCGTAGCTGCCAGTACAACCCGCCCCAGAAGGCTGGTGCCACGGTAACAGAGTCAACCGCAGGCCGGCGCCACGCCAGCTGAGACTCGCTGGGCTGGTCAGCTCATTTGGCGCGCGCAACCTCTTGATTTGCCCCCTACCTTGGGACGTCCCGAATGATTCCCTACAATGTAGGGCCTCATTTCTATTTGCAGCATCAATCCGCAGTGATGCGCTCCGACCAGTTGTCGCCCATGTACAGTCGGACCGGCTTGCCGGCTTCTTCCTGGAACCAGGCCACTTCTCCCACCGGTGGGTTGTTGCCTGTGGGCGTTTCGATCCGGAAGCGGCCGTTCCCCAGCGGTTCCAGCCGGGCGACGGTATCGATCCCCGGCGCCGTGGAGTTGAGAGCAACGAGCCTGTTGTTCAGCAGCACGATGCTGATGTCGGCGGAGCGATTGCGATAGACCCCCTGGAAGCGCGCCCAGCCCGGGTCCCACGCCACACCCGCAGGCTTCGCAGCGGCTTTTGCGAACAGCGGTCCGACCGCAGCGATCAACTGCCGCGCAATCTCTCCGGCGTCGCCATCGCTGCTGTTGGTCAGCACGATCACGCCGAATCTGTCGTCCGGCTGAAACAGCGTCTGGGTGATATAGCCGGGATAGCCGCCGCCATGGCCGATGTAGTTCTTGTCCTTTATCCGCTGCGTGCCGAAGCCAAGCCCGGTTCCGGTGGTCCAGGTTTCCTCGACCGACCGCACCCGGTGCATTTCCCGCAAGGATCCGCTGTCGAGTATCTGGGAGCCGGCGCGCGGTCCCTGGCGGAACTGCGCAGAAACAAATTTCGCCATGTCAGTAAGGTCGGATGTAAGGCCGGTGGCCGCCGCCATGCCGCGCGCATCGACGAAGGGGAAGGTTTCGCGCGTGCCGTCTGGCATCCGGCGGCCATAGGGCGTGGCAAGGCCTGGCACATCCAGGTCGAAGCTGGAGTCGGTCATCCCCAGCGGGCCTAATATATTGGCCTGCGCATAATCGGCGAACCGCTGCCCGCTGACCTTTTCCACCAGCAGGCCGGCGACCGCATAGGCGAGGTTGGAGTATTTCCAGCGGGTCTGCGGGGCGAAGGCGGATTTCCGCTCGGCCATCAGCTTTTTCAGCTCGGCTTCGGTGGGGAATTCCAGCGACGACCAATGGTCGCTTGCCTCGCGCTGGAGTCCGGAGCTGTGCGACAGCAACTGCTCGATGGTGATCGGGGCGTCATCCTGGCCGGCGGGTTGGCCCTTGAACCAGGGCAGGTACTTCACGACGGGATCATCCAGCCGCAGCTTGCCCTGTTCCCGCAGCTGCATGACTGCAATGGCGGTCAGCATCTTCGAGTGCGATGCCATGCGGAATTTCGTCTCGGCCGTCATCGGCAGCTGCTGCTGCACATCGGCAAAGCCGAAGCCCTTCTGCCAGATCAGCTTCTGGTCCTGCACCACGCCGACCATCACGCCAGGAAGTCCCCGATAGGAGACCTGATGGTCGAGCCAGGCCGAAAACAGCCGAGTGCCACCCAGGAAATCCGGATCGTTCGACAGGTCAGCCGCGGGTTGCGCCACTGCTAGCGTCGGCTCGGGCACCGCCTGGGCCAGCGCAGGCGGGACCAGGCCGCCAGCGGCAACGGCCGTGCAAACGGCAAATGCGAACAGTGTGGACTTGTGCATCCTTAGGCTCCCCCCAAAATCCTGCGTCGACATCGTCGGCCCGATGGCAGAAAGGATAGGACATCCAAACGCCTATTTCTTCTGTCAATGAAAGGGCGTGAGCCTGTGTGTCCTGGTCTAGGGCTCGACGTGTGCGAGCGTGAACGCCCACACGTCTGCCCACTCAGCGATCACGCGGTCGTCACGGTCGTACCAAGACGTACTGCCGAACACCGCGCGCCATCAAGCGTGCTTCGTCACTTCATCGCGGGAAGCGTGCAACTCGTCGCAAATCACGCTTCCGGCACAGAATTGCAGCCCCGCTGCAACATTCGATCGCCATCCTTCGCGCGCGCCACACACCGGCGCACCGAAGGAGACTGTTCATGACTATCGTTGCCACGCTGATGCTCACGGCCATCGCCCTGTACCTGCTGCTGCAGATCGACGACCTCCGCGCCTGATTCCTTGCAGGGGAGGGCACAGCCCGGGAGCGGAGTCGCAGTGCGCGCAGCGTCGAGCCTGACCCGGAAGGATCGTCGCACTCAGAAGGCGTCCTTGTCGTTCAGTTGCTTCTCGATCCGATCCGCGCTGAACATCACGACCTCGATCACTTTCTGCAGGGTGGCCGCATCCGCCGCCGCATCGACTTGCGCCGAGTACACGACGAGGTACTCGTCCGGGCTCTGGTTGACCTGCCATGCCCCCAGGATCATCCGCACATTCTCGGCCAGCAGCTTGCGGGCGAGCTCCGCCGGTACCTCGCCCTTGCCGCGAGCCGCCACCGACCAGACGTCACGCAGCTCGAGCTGGTCGATCGACCCGGTGTCGGACGCAACCCAGACCCGCTGGCTCCGCTCCTCGTCGACCTCGTATTCGAGGAGGAAGTCACCTTCGTCGAGGGTGTACGGCAAACCCGCCGCCTTGAGCGCCGCCACCACACGCGGGTCCCCGCTCGAGGACGTCGGTTCATCCGCCGCGAACGTGACGGGGGCAGCCGTCGAAATCAGCGCCCCACCAAGCAAAATCCAGGCAAGTAATCTCATCGAGACTCCCGGCTACGCCGCCTTCTTGGGCTGACTTGTCGATTTGCAGTGCCAATCAGCAACCCGGAGACACCGGCCGTAGGCCGATGCCGCAGGATGTGAAACAGCAGCAGACCATTGCCACGTTAAACGAAACACCGCCGGCCGGCTGCCTCGTCACATCCGCAGCCCACATCAGCTCGTGGCGACAGTCTCGCCGAGCAGACTGTCGAGCACGTCATCGGCGGAATACGTCGTACGGTCAGCGCGCAGGAAGCGATGCAGATACGCGGCGTCGTCGCCCGCGGTGATCAGGACCGGTTCAATTTCGCCGCTCGGTCGAACCTGTGCATAGTCGACGGCCGCGACCAACCCGTTGCACACGCATTTGCGCCCGTGGGTCTCCGGCTCGGCTCCCCCTTTGCGCAGGTAATCCTCCAGCGGCTCGCCGGGGCAGCGATAGCCCAGGGTGCCATCGTCCTGGCGATAGGACTGGCGCAGATAGCCGAGGTCACAGATACGCGCGCGTCCCTCGAAGACGTCCCGCTCCGACACCGTGCCCACCGCCTGCAGCACCTTGAACGGAAACCCGGTCGGCGATGCGTACGGATCCGTGAACACCTTGATGCGGCCCTCGCTGCTGGCTGCCAGCGTCTTTGCCTTGAGGTCGGGCGACAGCCCTGACTCGTCACAAAACGCAAAAGCGGTGCCGACCTGTATGCCGGACGCGCCGAGTGCGAGGGCTTGAGCGAGCTTGGTCGCGTCGCCGTAAGAGCCCGCCAGCCAGAACGGCAGGCCCAGCGCACGGATCTGCTGCAGGTCCGGCGAATCACGCAAACCGTAGACGGGCTCGCCACCGGCATCCAGCGTCATCGCACCGCGCGGCGGCGCATTGTGACCGCCAGCCGACGCACCTTCGACGACGAAGCCATCGACCTTGCCGGCACTCTTGCGCGCGAGCGTCATGGCCAGCGTCGCCGACGAAACGATGGCGAGGAACTGCGGACGCCGCAGCTCGACCGGTACGGCGCCCAGGTAGGGCTTCGGGTCGAAACGAGCAACGAACTTTTCACCGGGTAATGCGCCGGCCACATCCAGGGTCATTTCCGCGGGCTCGCCCGCGGCGAACCGATCGAGGATCGCCGGGATGCTGCGCGGTATGCCCGCGCCCATCAGCACCACGTCGACCTTTGCCAGCATCGCGCCAAACAGCGAAGCAAGATTGGGCAGCTGCACTTTTTCCAGCAGGTTGATCCCGACCTTGCCGTCGTGATGTGCCTTCGCGAGGTAAACCTCGGCGAAGTTGCTGATCACGATCAGGTCCAGCAGCGCCACCGGCATCTTGATCGAGTGGATCGGCTTCGACTTGAACGGGGCGGCCGGGTCCTTGCCGCCGGCGATGTAATAGCGGTCCCACACCCGCTCAGCCACTTCGCGCACCGGGAACGCATCGAAAGCTTCCCGCAGATGACCTCCCGGGTCGCCCTGCTGCAGTCGGCGTGCGACCACGGTATCGATCGCAGTCCCCGACACCACGCCGAGCTGGCCGCGCATTGATACGGCGCGAGCCAACCGCCACGACGAAACGGCTACACCCATGCCGCCCTGGATGATCAACGGCTGCTGCTGCATGCGCGCACCGTAGCAGCTGAGCCGAGCGCCGGGACGGATCTACGTACAAATGCTTTGTCGACCAGCACCTTGCGTCTGCCTTCCGTAACTACGTCGGCCGTCGCAAAGCACGCGTCTGTGCCGGGCCTTGCACACGTCGCTGCCCGCACTCCTGTCAACTTTTGTCGGGCATGCTCGTTGTGGTACGGACTACGACAACACAGCGCCGCATCGACGCGTCGAGCGCGCGCCTGGGACGGGTGGGCAACCAATGCTGCGTAACATTCTGCGATCCGGCCTGATATCGATCTGTGCGGTGTGGCTGGCGGCGTGCGGCGGCGGCTCCGCAACAACACCCACCAACCCTCCGCCCGCGACCGATGCCTGGGCCGAGGTCGATCGTCTCGCGCAGGCGACATTCACGCGGCAAAGCCTCAGCGGCATGGGTCTCGCGATCTACGACCGCAACGACAGGAAAGTCTTCGAGAAGATGTACGGCGACTTCACGCCGGACACGCGTGTCGCGGTTGCCTCGGCATCGAAGATCGTTTCCGGGCTGGTCCTGTTTCGCCTGGTCGAGCAGGGCTACCTGTCGCTCGACTCGACGACCGCCGAGATCCTGGGCTGGACCGCGCCATTGGGCGCGATCACTTTGCGGCACCTGTTGTCGTTCACGTCGGGCCTGGAACCCTCGGCATCGTGCACATCACTGCCGGGCATCACGCTGGCCGATTGCGTCGCGCAGATAGCGATGACTGCGCCCGTGGCGCCGCCGGGCACGCGCTTCGACTATGGCAGCACCCACCTGCACGTTGCGGCACGCATGGCCGAAGTCGTCACGGGCGCCACGTGGGACGAAGTGTTTGCGCAGCAATTGCGGCTACCCCTCGGATTGCCTGCAGACGCGCGCTACTACACCGCGCCACGACAGGGAGTCGGCACCACGAATCCGCTCATCGCCGGAGGAATGCGCGCGACGATGAACGAATACGCCCGCCCGCTCTCGGTGGTGTTTCACCGCGGCACGTTCCAGGGCCAGCGCCTCGCCGCCACGGCGTTGTTCGACGCGCAGGGCAGGGAGCCGTACCCGGGAGTGGTGATCGGCAACTCGCCGATGTCGGCGCTGGCGTACGACTTCCGCTACGGCCTTACGGCCTGGCTCGAATGCATCACGCCCGCAACCGGTTGCAACATGCTGTCCTCGCCGGGCGCGTTCGGCTGGACGCCATGGATCGACCGCGACGGCGGCTATTACGCGATCATCGGCATGGAGGTTGCGGACGCGCGCGAAGGTGTTGTCAACTTCAGCGTGGCATTGGCGCAGGAGCTGAAACCGGCGATCCGCCGCGCGCTGGGGACAGCTGCTGCCGGTTCGTAGAATCAAACATTGTCAGGTGCCGAAGATGGCTAGAGCAGTGTCGCTTCCTGCCCTCGCAACGCTCACCGCATGCCTCAGCCTGCTCGCGGGCTGCGCGACGCTGGATGCGCTCGCTGTCGCCGAAACGCATCGGCTCGGGGACGCGCCGTACTATGTAAACGTCAAAGCGCCGCCACCCCCGGGCAGTTGTGCGCTCGTGTTGCCGGTGACGATCGATCCTGATCTCGCCGAGCAGTTTGGCTACGGCGACCGGTTGCGCGAATTCGAGCCTCTGCGTGCCGCTCTCGACTCCCGGCTCGCAAGTCGCTCCGGCTGCATCCAGTTCGCGCAGGCCGCGCCAATGGCCGGCACGCAATCACCGCGCGTCTTCGTGGGCAGCAGCGAGAGCGACTACGCGCCGGCTGCTGCCGCCGCCGAGCGTTTGCCGAGCGACCGATTCGCGCCGATGGTGCTGCATTTGGCACGGCCCGACGAGAACTGGGCTCGAGCTGTCGCTGCATTGCTGCAGCAGGCGCAAAGTCCGTACGCGATCGCCATCCAGGTCGGAGTCAGCCAGTACCAGAAGGGCTACTCGGGTGTCTTCCGCAAAGAAGTGGTGCTCGGAACCGGGTATCGGCAACCCATCCAGTTTCTGACCTCTGAGGTGAAACCGGTGGAGGTGCTGCACCTCACGGGCGTGCTCGTCGACGTCAACGGTCAACCGGTGCGTGCAGGCGCCGAAGGGGTGGTCTTGCGCGATACGCCCTTCCTTGCGCAAGCCATCGATGCATCCCGTGTCTTCGATGCGATCGAACTGCAAAACGTCCTCGTGTCGGAGCGACGCCATGACCTGCCTGACGCACCACTGAAACTGGACGTCGCCCTCGACAACCTCATTGCGCAGCTGACGCGCGGTGCGGTGCGCGTGCCAGCCACACCTTAACTTCGCTGTTGCACCGCACCACGGTTGGGTGCCGCGCGGACATTGCGATATTGCATCGCAAGAGTGTTTGGTTATGTCAAATCACAGTCGTCTTTGCAGTTTGCGATTGTATTGTCATATTTCGCGGCGTATGTTCAGCCACATCCGCAAGCTAAATGTCAATCGGAAATCCGAGACAGGATTCCCAATTGGCTCCAAGAAGAAACAATATTCGCAGGGCGCTCCGCACATCGACATCGATTAGGCGCGCGGTGGGGGAGGAAGGGATGACGACGAATGCTCAGCCCGAAGACGTGGTGACCCCGAGCGTCGCCGCGCGCCCGTCTGCAGTCGGTGCCGTGCACGTCACGACCGAAAAACTCACCAGCAGTTACTGCAACGTCGCGACCGTGAACAGCACGCGTGAAGAAGTTGTGCTCAGTTTTGGCATCAACCAGGACTGGGACCGTGCTTCGCCCGAGCTGCAGGTGGCGCTGCTGAAACGCATCGTGTTGAGTCCGTATGGAGCCAAGCGCTTCCAGCAACGACTCGCTCAGATACTTGCGGAATACGAAAAGCGCTACGGCGAACTGCAGGTCTAGGCCCGCACGTTTGCCCAGACATCACTCCAGTCCAGATATGTAAATGATTCGTCTTTAGAGCTGAGGCGGCGCCGCTGATCGAGGACGCTGCCACCCGGGGGTACGGCGATGAAGATTTCACTAGGCGATCTGTTCCCGATGCTGCGCTCTGCGAAGGGCAGCGCTGTCAGCTTCTCGTCGGCGCGTCACTGGGAACGCGTCATCCCCCGGCGCAAGCCTTGTACGCACAAGCGTGCCGCCGCGCCCCGCGCGAGCGCGATCAGCTTCGAGACATTCGAGCCACGGGTGCTGCTGTCGGCGGACGGCGTCGTTGGCGGCTTCTCGGACACCCTGAGCCAGGGGCTGAATGCCGTTGGCACTGAGATCGGCGAGCTGATCGAAGATGACCCGCTGTTCGACAAGCTCGTGCCGGGCATCGTCACGACGCTTGAGATCGGCGAAAACGTCTATCAGGTCAGCCCGACGCTGGGCGACGCGTTGAGCATCAATGCCGACGTGTATGTCGGCGACGACTTCCTGGACGACGTGGCCGGCCTGGGCTCCGACCTGCACGCGCGCTGGGACTTCATTGACAACCTGGCGGGCAACCAGGGCGCTATCAGCGATGAACTCGCGCTGCGCGCGATGGATATCGACGGCGACGGCAGCGTGCAATGGGAGGAAGCCTTCAAGGTTGCGGTGATCGGCCAGTTGCAGGACTCGCTCGCGAACCCGCTCACCGACTACGACCTCAACGACAACGGCACGGTCACGGGAACCGAGTTCGCGAGTGTCATTCGCACCAAGATCTTGAATCTCGATACCTTCTTCAGCAACGACGCGCTCCAGGTCTGGCTGCAGGATCGCGTGACCCTCAACGTGGATTCGGTCACGGCGAGCTTCAAGAACGATACGCTCACCTGGGACATCAGTTTCTCGCTTACGCTATTGCAGCGCGACACGTTCAGCCTCGGGTATGAAGCCGAGAACCTGGGCATCGCGCTCGATCCGGCTGATCCCCCGGAGCAGCCGAACAATGATCCGTTCGGATTCAGCGTCGCGCGCACCGTCGAATTCGGATCGTTCATCATCGGCGTGAAGAGTGCCTCCGGCGGCGTCGCGGCCAGCGACTTCTTCTTTGCTGTCCCCGACAAGGCATCCGACCCCAATGACGGCATGCGGGTCGGCGTGAACATCGGCTCGCCGGGCAGCGCGGCCAGCCTGATTGGCCTCGACGTCAACGTCGGATTCCTCGGGGCTGACGTCATCAACGATACCAACACGAGTGACGATGGCCTCGTCCTCGACATGGACGTGCTCGGCGGTGCAAAGGATCCGAGCAGCGCGGCCGCGCTCGGCTTCTCGGAAGCGCAGCTCGGCGCAATCAACGCCGGCGGAACAGTCGAAGCCGCAAACGACGTGAACCTCAGCGCACTGGCGTCCAATCCAGTGCAGTTCACCCTCGAGATCGGTACCGCGGCCGCGAGCGCCGAAACGGAAATCACGCTGGCGAGCGGCAGTTATGCCAACACGGCGGCTGTCGTGACGGCCCTGAATGCCGCGATCGCCGCGCAAGGGCTCGGCGGCATCGTCACCGCCAGTGACGGGGACGGCGACGACCAGATTGAATTCACCGTCGTGGCGTCGAATCCGGCGCCGTTGGGCTTCGCGGCCGAGACGGGCGCGGTTGCGCAGATCTCCGGGAATCCCTCGGCGCTGGTCGGGAAGACGGCGGCGCAGCTGGCCGGCGGGCTGGAAGCGTCGTTCCTCCTGATTCCCACCAATTCCACGACCGGTGTTGCGACTGCGCGCGTGGTGAACGTCAACGTCACGACGTTTTCGGACCCGGGTGCCGACGCGGATCTAGTTGCCGACAATCTCACCACCGTCGCGGATATCCGCGCCGCCGTGCAGTCCGCCGTGAACGCAGCATTCGGCGCCGGCGCGATCCTGGTAACCAACAACGCGACAAACGTCGTGATGTCGCCGGGTGGCGGCAGCACCATCGAAATCTCGCGCAAGCTCACCGTGGACACGCTCGAGCAGATCACGCTGGCCGAGCTGGGCACCGGCGACGTGCTGGAGGTGGATGCGGACGCTAACGCCACGTTCGACGTCTACATGCTGCTCAAGGCAAAGGCAGGACTGAAGAACGGCAACGACGACGACTATCGGCCCGAGGGCACGATCAAGGTCGACATCGATCCCTTCGATCCGAACGAGGTCAAGGAAGCGAAGATCGACGAAGACCCGCAGCCGCCGACCACCGATATCGTCGTCGCCAGTTTCGTCCTGACAGACAAGGACGGCGTGACGCTCAAGAGCGGCAACTCCGACCTGCAGTAGCTGCTCGACTTCAACGTCATAAGCGTCGCGGACATTCTCGGCACGTTCACGCAGATCGCCACCTGGTTCGACCGGGTCTCCGGCACGAGCACTGCTCAGGTTTCGACCTGCCGTTCCCGACACCTCCATCGGCGAGATCCTGAATCTCAAGGACCTGATCACCGACACGTTCCTGCTGATCGACGACGAGGCGTAAGGCACCGGGAAGTCAACGGGGACATCGACGACGTCGCGAAGCTGCTGACCTGGCTCAGGCGACAACCTGGTCGCCTGTTCAGCACCGCGCAGCAGCTCGCCAAGGAAGCTCGACGACCTGCTGGAGCCCGTCGATCGGATGGCTCTGTTATCGTCCGCGTGTACGAAATGACCGCCAGATCTGTCCTACCACGTCGGCTCGCGGTGTCGCGATCGACGTCGATTCGCAGCCGTGGGCGACCAGGCGCTCATCGTGCCGCTCGACTTCGACCTCGACCTCGGGCCGCTCGCCGGCTTCGAGACCGACGGCAAACTCAGATCACGGCATGGGCACGTCGGTTCGTCCTCGGCATCAGCCTCGGCAACGCCGTGGAGGTGCTCGACATCGAAGGCGACCACGACCGACGTCAAGACGCTCAACAGCGATTCCGGCGTTCGGTCAATACCAACATGGCGCTGACCACGCTTGGCGAGATCGAGCCCCTGGTGGGCGCATCAGCAACGACGCGGTGTTTCACTCACCACCTGGCGGGCGGCGCGCCCACCAACCCGCTGACGCCTACGAGTCGTCACCGTCGACCCAGTGACCGCGACGATCACCAACAAGACGCTTGCCCACCTGCTGACCGACCTCAACGCCGCGCTGCAGGCTGCCGCGTAGTGAATGCGGACGGCACTCTCGGCGCTACCGTGAACATCTCCGGTCAGATCGTCGCCGACGCCGAGCCGATCCAGGATCCGACCCGGTCCGTGCGTCTCGTGCTGCGCGCGCGGACTCCAGCATCGACCGCTTCCACGTAGTCGTCGACCACGACAACCCGGCCTACACCGAACTCGGCCTGCAGCACCCAGAGCGCCTTCCACGGTGTCGATGGTCGGCTCCGAACCGGTCGCCGACGGACACCAGCCCGGGCGCCGTGGTCGATCTCGACCCTCCGGATCAAGCGCGGGGCGGTCTCCACGCCGACGACGGTGACGCTGCCCGACCACGGGCGAGTTCGGCACCAACGAAACTTCTCGTCTGCAGAGCCTGGTCAACGACCTGAATGGCGTGCTGGCCGCGGGCATCACGGCCATCGTAGCCAGCCAGTCCGGCGGCCGGCTGGTGCTGAGCGCGGTCGATGCGGCCATTACCGGCTTCACGCTGACGGACGCCGAAGCCTCGGTTTCGACTTGACGCGGCCTACCTGGCACCTGAGGCGCTGGGTGTCGACTCAGACGCCCACCGATGTCATGGTCGCCGGCGCCGATTCTACCGGGCCGGCGCGGGCCCGCAGGATCCGTTCGGCCGCCTCGCCGGTCGACGTGCACGTTCACGATCAACGGCGAGGCCGAGATCTCGCTCGATCGCCGCCACGGCGAACAATGCCGAGTCGAAGACCTGGCTCGCGGTTTGAACTCGCCATCGAGGACAACGCTCGACCTCAAAGGCAAGGTTGCTGCGCTCGTCGAGAGCGGGCGGCTCGCCCTGCGGGCGATCGATTCCAGCTGTCGCCGACATCGACGTGGCCGGGCTCGAGCCCGAGCGAAAGTCCGGTGCGCTCGGTCTCACCGACGGCAGCAGCATCGACGATCTTTACGTCCGGAGTACGACGAACGCGCCGGTGTCCTATGGCGTGTCGGCCGACACGCAGTTCACCGTCACGATCAATGGCACCGACTACGCCGCCACGCTGCTGCGCGACAACACCATCCTCAACCGCTCGCTGTACGACCTTGCGGCGTCCATCAACAACGCGATGAATTCGCGGTCGGTGGGGCGAACAAGAATCCGCTGATCGCCGTGGTGCAGGGCGGGCAGATCGTCGTTGGCGTCAGACCGAGGCTGCGGGCGCCGACCTGGTCGGGCCGCCTACGGCCGGACGCCGTCTGTCCGTGGCCCGTCCGGACGACTAGTCGTGAGCCTACGGCTGTCAGAGCTCCAATCTCAACTTCGTCGACGAGCTTCACTTCGTCAACGAGCTGAAGCTCGCCTACGGCCACCAGCACGGCCAACAAGCGCGAGTACCGCCGATTTCCTCATCTACTTCAGCGATGACACGCGCCGGCGCCATCACTCTGGACGCCCTCGACGACCGATGGCGATCGCTAGATCGACGCGCAACGACCTGACGGCGATGCCGTCACGCTCGCGCAGGTGGTTGCCGCGATCTAGACCCAGGTCACCGCACAGCTGCCCGCCCGCACGACCGGGCCGGGCAACCAGTTCGAGATCAAGGTTGCGCTGAATGGCACCAGCCTGCAGCCTATCGACCGTGCGGGTGGGGCGAGCCCAGCCTGTTCCGGGTCGCAGCGGTCAATGGCTCGCCGACCGCCGCCAAGCTCGGCATCCTCGCCTCCGACACCACCAACATGAACATGACCGAGGTGCGCGCGACGACGGGCGTTCAAGGACGGCATATCGATGGCGCCGCATCGCCACCATCGACTTCGCCGACCGGATCTGGCTCGACAATGTCGGGCTTCAGCGGCGACATCGCGATCGAGACCGGAGCGGAGCGGTACGGCGGAGGCCTCGTTCGGCTTCGCCGGCATCCGCGCTGTTGCTCGGCGCCAACCAGACGCTGTTCTCGGCCGAGGCCGACCTGCCCTGTTCGACGGCCACAAGTCGCTGCGCGAACTGTTCGACACTTCAAGGACGGCGGCGCCGGTGTTGCCCGCCCTCATGGGCGACCCGTCGATGAGCTGGTCAGCGACTTCGAGATTCGATGTCGAGATCCTGCCGGGCCTCGACATCGACGCCTTCGTCATGCCTGACCGAAGATGCATCCGTCAAGACCAACGGACGCGGTCATCAAGCTCAGCGATCATCACGGCCTCGAGGCCGGCGCAGAACCTGCTCCGACAAGATCACGATCGAGGCGAACGGCTTCGACGACCTGATCAACTTCGACCAGATCCAGTTCGACAACGTCCTCGACGCGGTCCGGCGATCGCGGATTTCCTGAGCCAGTTCGAGGCGTTCGGTTTCCTCGACGACGACATCCCGGTGCTCGGGGTCAGCGTCAACGACCTGCTCGGCATCGCCGAGCAGTTCACTGCCGCAGTCAATGAGTTCCGCGACAACCCGGCGGGCGGCATCCAGCAGCTCTCGCAGAAGATTCTCGAGGCGCTCGGCCTGCCGTCTTTCCCGGACGACGGCAACGTGGCCGCCGCGGCCTTCCTGGCCAACCTCGGGCTCACCGGCATCACGCCCGCCTCGCTGCCGGCCAAGTTCCAGCTCATCCGCTTCGCGCTGGACGGGAACATCCTCAAGTTCGATCTGCGCCTGCCGCTCGGCTTCAGCGAGGCGCTGAACGTCGATCTCGACCTCGGCGAAGCCCTCGGCGTCGACCTCGGGCCCATCGACATCCAGGGCGGCGCGGGTCTCGCGGCGTCGGGCTACCTCGACGCGCGCCTCTCCTTCGGCATCGACCTGACGAACCCAGCCCTGCTCGTCATCTACGACGACGTCACGGGCGTGTTCGGCGGGCTCCACGCGGGCGGCAGCAACCTGCAGTTCAATGCGGCGATCGGGCCGCTGGGCGCATTCGTCAGGACGGCCGCGCGGACATCAACCTCGACTTCTCCGTGATCGGCGACGACGGCGTGGCCGGGCCGGCCTCGCTGCCGGATTTCCTGTCGAACCTGCAGGCCAACCTGACGGGCAGTGCCAGCGCGACGTTGCCGGTGTACTTCCCGACCGACTCGATGTACCTCGGTGACGTCGAGTTCTCGGCGGGGTTTGTGCTCGATTCCAGCGACGGGCTGATTCTCAATGCCCCGAACCTGGTGCTGCCGGACTTCTCGAACATCGATCTGACGGCCCTCAATCCGTTCGCCAGCATTGGCCTGATGCTCGATGCGCTCGACTTCTTCCTGATGGGTCTGCAGGACATCCTCGACGGCGAGGTGTTCGGCGTCGAGCTGCCGCTCATCGGCAACCAGCTCGCGGGCGGCGTCGACTTCATCGAGCAGATGCGGCGCGATCTCATCAAGCCGCTGCGCCAGTACATCGAGCAGGCGCCGCAGATCGGCGGCGAGATCGTCCAGGCGCTGCTATTCGAGCTGCTCGCCTCGAAGGACTCGAACGGCACGGTCAACGTCGTGGCGATGTCATCGACATCGAGACCCTGCTCGGCATCGCCGGCGACATCCAGGGCCTGAACCTGCTGAAGGACGGGCCGGATCTGGACGGCGTCATCAGCCAGGGCGACATCCCGTCGACGGTGGATCTCGACGACGGCGCCGAGTGGGTCTTCGACGCTCGGCGGGACACACGATCTCAAGGTGCCGCTCGAGTTCGACCTCGGCATCCCGGCCATCGCGCTCGAGATGAACACGGCGCTGCAGTTCAGCCTCGAGTGGGGCCTGACCTTCGGCGTCGGCCTGAGCCTGCGCGACGGTGCCTACATCTACGTCGGCGAGGACGACGAGCTGTCCGTCTCGGTCGCCGTGGACGTCGCCAACCAGCCGCCGGTGCCGGGCGAGGAGGCCGCCATCCGCGGCGAGCTCGGGTTCCTCCAGCTCGAGGTCTGGGAGGACGGAGCGCCGCCGCCGGCTCGAGGGCGGCCCGGCGGGCGGGTCGGACAACGACCCCACGCGGGGCACGTTCCTGCAGGCCGAGTTCGCGGTGGACCTGAAGGAAATGGGCGCCACTGATGACGACGCGGATCGCGTCTCGTTCTCCGAGCTCGGCAGCCTCGACGCCGAGGTCAAGCTGAGCGCCGACGCCGAGGTGAACCTGTTCCTCAAGGCCGCGTTCAACGAGTCGCTGCTGCCGGACACGATCTCGGCGCTGCTGCCGTCGATCAATGGGCGCTTCACGCTCGACTGGGAGACCGGCAACGTCCTGTCGGGCGATTTCGACTTCGCCGACAGCCTGGAGCTGCTCGGCTTCCGCGACGTCGAGGTGGACATGGGGTCGTTCATCAGCGACCTCCTCAAGCCGTTCGTGGACAAGATCGCCGAGGTCACCGGTCCCCTGCAGCCGGTCATCGACGTCATCACCGCGCCGCTGCCGGTGGTCTCCGAGCTTGCCGGCAAGTCGGTGTCGCTCGCGGATCTCGCGGGGCCTTCGGCGAATTCGACCCCGGCATGATCTATGCCATTGCCGACATCATCAGCCTGGTCAACAAGATCGGCAACACCTCTAGCTACGGCTCCTTCGGCCTGCCGCTCGGCGATTTCATGCTGCTCGACAAGTCCAGCGGCAACAGCAACTACCTGACGGGCGAGGAACTGCTGAAGCCCGGCTACACGCTCGCCGGGGACGAGAAGTTCGACAAGGACGCGCTCGCGGCTACTACCTGAAGGACCACGCTGGGCGAGCTCGGCGATTTCGAAGCCCTGCTCGGCGAGGGCATCGGCGACGCGCTGACCAAGGGCCTCGTCTCCGACCTGGGTTCGGGCAGCGAGGGCGGCGCGGGCTTCGAGTTCCCGATCTTCGACAACCCGGCGTCGCTGTTCGGCCTGCTGCTCGGCAAGGATGTGCCGCTCATCACGTACGATCTCGCGCCGTTGAAGATGGAATTCACGTACGTGCAGAAATTCCCGATCTGGGACGCGCTGTTCATCCGTCTCGGCGGCAGCGTGGGCCTCACGATCGACCTCGCGTTCGGCTACGACACGGCGGGCGTGAGGCAGTTCGCCGACAGTGGGTTCACCAACCCGCTGACCTGATCGGCGGCCTGTATATCAGCGACACCAACAAGGCCGACGGCACCGGCACCGACGTGCCCGAGCTGATCCTGAAGGGCGAGCTGTTCGCCGGCGCCGAGCTCAACCTCGGCATCGCGAGCGCTGGCGCCGAAGGCGTGATCGGGCTCGTCACCAATTTCGACCTGTACGACCCGAACAGCGACGGCAAGGTGCGCATCGACGAACTCGTCGGCAACTTCCTGTACGAGTGGAACTACGGCAACCCGGCGCTGGCGCCGGTCGCGATCTTCGACGTGTACGGCGAGATCTACGCGCAGTTGCGCGCGTTCGTCGAGGCGCTGTTCTTCAAGATCGACTTCGACATCACCCCGCCGATCACGCTGTTCGAGTTCTCGATCCCGTTCGAGCGGGCACCGATCCTCGCCACCGAGCGCGGCGACGGCTCGCTGCTGCTCAACATCGGCCAGAACTCGGCGCAGCGGCTCAACGGCGACACGCGCGACATCGGCGAGAAGATCTACGTCGAGAGCCTGAGCGACACCGAAGTGCTGGTCTGGGGCATGGGCCTCATCGAGAGCAGTGGGCAGAAGTACCAGATCAAGGCCGGCCAGAGCATCTTCGCCTACGGCGGGGACGGCAACGACCTCATCGACCTGTCGCTGGTGACGCACAACATCCAGTACGTCATCGAGGGCGGCGCGGGCGACGACACGGTCCTCGGCGGCCAGAGCGGCGGCCGATCAACGGCGGCACCGGCAACGACGCCTGATACGGGCGGCGAGGGCGTCGACCTGATCGTTGGCGGCGAAGGCAGCGACACCATCGACGGCAAGGGTGCCGACGACGTCATCTTCGGCGACAGCGGGTCGGTCTCGAACGTGGACGGCGGTTCAAGCGCTTCCGGACCATGTCGGCGAGAAGGACGGCGACGACCGCATCCTCGGCGGCGACGGCAACGACATCATCTTCGGCGGCGGCGGCAGCGACTGGATCGAGGGCGGCGCCGGCGACGACATCGTGCTCGGCGACGGCGGCAACTTCGACTTCCTCGGCGGCCAGCTGCACGGCTGACGGGCGCTACGACGTCAACGCGCGCGGGCTGGGTGCGAAGGACACGATCCTTGGCAATGCCGGCAACGACGCGCTGTTCGGCGGCGCGGGCGACGACCTCGTCGACGGCGGCGCCGACAACGACGAGATCGAGGGCGGCGACGGCTTCGACGTGATCTACGGCGGCAGCGGTGCCGACACGATCTACGGCGGCAACGCAGGACGACATCATTTTCGGCTACCGCGACCTGCGCGGCGCCGACTTCGGCCAGGCCGGGACCGCCGACCTCGCCGGTGCCACCGACGCGCGACGCTGCGCTGGCGGACGGCGTAGACCTCATCTTCGGCGAAGAGGGCAACGACTTTATCCGCGGCCAGGGCGCCAACGACGTCATCCGCGGCGGTCGCGGGCGCGGACATCGTCTTCGGCGACACCGGCGACGACGAGATCTTCGGCGAAGCCGGTCGGCGACATCGTCTTCGGCGGCGCCGACGACGACACCCTCGACGGTGCGGACGGCGCGGACATCGTCTTCGGCGACGACGGCCTTGTGGCCTACGTCGACTTCGACATGGCCAAGGCCGACTTCAACTTCACCGGCTCGCGCATCCGCTTCCTCGGTGGCGACCAGCTGATCGGCGACGGCGACATGGCGCTGCTCGGCGGCTACGACGGGCGACGGCATCGCCACCTCGATGGACCTGATCGTGACGCAAGCCGCTCGCGAGCGACGGCTCCGACACCATCATCGGCGGCGACGGCGACGACATCGTCTTCGGCGGCGGCGGCCTGCTCGACACGATCTTCGGCGACTTCAATCCGGGCGCGCCGTGCCGCTTCATCGGCCCGCGGCCGAGCGGCAAGGACATCCTGATCGGCGACGGCGGCCGCATCGAGCTCACGGGCCGGCGCGTCGATCGCGCTGCACGCGGTCTCGGACGCGCTCGACGGCAACGACGCAGTCACCGGCAACGACGGCGGCGACTACATGTTCGGCGGCGGCCACGAGGACACCCTCTACGGCTTCCTGAATGCCGCCGGAGCCGGCCGGCGAGCACGCAGCCGCTCGCCGGGTCGCCGGACAACGACGTCATCCTCGGCGACAACGGCGAAATCCTCTTCGACACCAGCGACGCGAGAACCGCATCAAGAGATCCGCACGACCGACGTCGTCGGCGACTCGGGCCGCTCGGACGTCATCCGTGGCAACTACGGCAACGACGTCATCTTCGGCGGACTGAACACCAGCTCCGACTACCTGTACGGCGACGACGGCGACGACATCCTGCTCGGCGACCAGGGCGAGCTCGATCTTCGACGCGCGACGGCGACCTCGACACGCTCGACCTGATCCGCTCGTACCGCGACAGCCTCGGCGGCATCGACATCGTCTCCGGCAACGCCGGGCACGACGTCCTGATCGGCGGCACGGGCGGCGACGACGATGTATGGCGACGATGCCACGGCTCGCAGCGGCGCGACGACGGCGAGGACATCATGCTCGGCGACAACGCCGACATCTACCTGATCGGCACGGTCGGACGGCTGATCGTGCAGGTGGCGGCGATGACCGGCCGGCACGGCGGTCGACCTGATCACGACGACCGACACGTCGAAGACCACTACGGCGGCGCCGACACCATGTCGGGCAACGCCGGCAACGACATCATGCTCGGCGGCGTGAACAACGGCGGCGATCGACACGCTCTACGGCGACCGGCCGCGCCGAACGCGACGACGATCGCCAACGACGGCGACGACATCCTGCTCGGCGACAACGGCCTGCTCGACTTCACGCTCGATGCTCGACGCCGACCGCAACACGCTCGACCTGATCCGCTCCAACGAGGACGGGCTCGGCGGCACCGACGTATCTCCGGCACAAGGGCGCTGGACGTCGCCATCGGCGGCACGGGCGGCGACACGATCTACGGCGACGACGCCGACGCCGCGCGGCGGCGGACGTCGGGCGACATCCTGCTCGGCGACAACGCCGACATCTTCCTGGTTGCCGCTCGACGGCGCCAGCGGCGGCGATCTCAAGTCGTGCTCGGCGCGGCGGTCAAGACTATCGCGCACCACCGACGAGGACGAACCCGGATACGGCGGCATCGGACACGATCTCCGGCAACGCCGAGCGGCGACATCATCGCCGGCGGCGTCGCAGGGCGACACGCTCTACGGCGACCGCGAGGCGCCGAACGCCGACGACCAACGCCGACGACGGCAACGACATCATCCTCGGCGACAACGGCGCGTTCGAGTGGCTGTCGACCGGCCGGCTCGACGAGATCACCGGGCATCGACATCGCCGGCGAACAATGCCGACCTGTGCGCAAGTACGTGCGCCGGCGCGCGGACACCGACCTCGACACGCTCGACCTGATCACCACCGAGCAGCCGACCAACGGCGGCCGCGACCTGATCTACGGCGACGAGGGCAGCGACGTGGTCTTCGGCGGCACCGATGCCGACACGATCTACGGCGACGACGGCAACGAGAACCGAGACGGCGACAGGCCAACCAGCGACCTGCTGTTCGGCGACCACGGCCGGCTCTACCCGCAGTTCAGCACGCTTCATGGCCGAGGCAACTCGTCGTGCCTTCAACTCGCGCAACTTCTTCGCCATCGACATCGGCGACGCCGCCGGCGGCGAGGGCGACCGGATGTGGGGCGAGGAAGGCGACGACATCATGCTCGGCCAGCAGGGCGACGACCGCATGTGGGGCGGCAGCGGCGACGACGACATGATCGGCGGCCACAACGTCTCCGGCGGCTGCGACGAACTGGCCGCGCCGGCGATCGATGCGCAGCTGCCGTCGATCCCGGCCGAGATCGCGTGCAACGACCTGATGGACGGCGGCAGCGGCGACGACGCGCATGGCCGGCGACAACGCCATCATCTGGCGCCGCGGCGACGACCTCGAGCCCGCGCTTCCGCGCGCTCGACCGCGGCGAGCGATCTACACGACGACCGAGCGACACGATCACCGCCAACGTGACGGCGACTGGCAGAGCGACCCGGCCGGACGCGGTCGGCCGCGACATCACGCTGCTCGACCACTCCGACGACGTGCAGGCCGACCCGCAGGGCCGCTTCGGCAAGCGACGTGATGGCGGGCGGCGCCGACAGCGACACGATGTTCGGCGAGCTCGGCAACGACCTGATGCAGGGCGACGGCGAGATCGTCGATGCGGCGCCTGTGGCGACCCGGTCATCGCGCGCAGAACGTCGACGATGACCGACACCGGCTCGAACCCCGCACGCGACGGGACCCTGTCTTCAACGTCCCCGAGCGCGCTACCGACGGCGACGACTACATGGAAGGCAACGGCGGCAACGACCTGATGTACGGCGGCCTCGGCCAGGACGACATGATCGGCGGCAGCTCGGCCCTGTTCGGGCTGACGAGCCGACGACGATGCGCCCGGACGGCACCGACACGATCTTCGGCGGCGCGGGCATCGACATCGGCCGCAACGACATCGGCGACGCGACGCTGGACGCGACGATCGACGGTCATCACGACGACGCCGATGGCAACGCCCGCGACGCCGACTACATCATGGGCGACAACGCCACGTCTACCGGCTCGTGAGCAGCGACGGCGCGACGCAGTTCCTGACCTTCAACTACGACAACTACGGCGCGACGCCGATCCGATCGTCCCGCGGGCGATGCAAGCAGCTCGACTACACGCTCGGCGGCCCGGACTACGACGGCGGCGAGTACGCAACGGCGCGGCCAGACGCCGACCAGCCGGCCGACAACGGCGCGGCCGACCAGATCCACGGCGAGTCCGGCGACGACTTCATCTACGGCATGACGGGCAACGACGTGCTGTTCGGCGACGGCCAGGACGACGACATCATCGGCGGCTACGGCAACGACTGGATCTCCGGCGGCACCGGCCAGGACGGCGTCCTCGGCGACGACGGCCGCATCTTCACCAGCCGCAACAGCACCGACTGGCGAGCCGCTTGTACGGCGTCGCCGGCCTGCTGGCTAACGACCCCGAGCCGCAAGAACATCAACGGCAACGTGCTCGAACGAGTTCATCTCCACGCCGGGCGACATCCAGACGGCGATCATCAACGTCGCCGGCGAGCTGAAGAAGACGGTCGACCTCACGCCGTTCAGCTTCGACCCGGCTGGACGGCGATCGACGACGAGTACGGCCGGCACAATCACGGGCGACGTCGCCGTTCGCCGACGACATCATCTTCGGCGGCCTGGGCAGCGACTGGCTGCACGGCGGCTCGGGCGACGACGCGATCTCCGGCGCCGAGGCGCTGACCGAGTCCTACGTGCCGGTCTACGACGGCAAGCCGGCGTGCTTCGGCTGGCTGCCTCGGCTCGCGCGGCCGAGCGACGGTACGCTGGCAATGCCGTCGACCATCAACCCGGGCGACGTGCTGCGCTTCAACCCGGACGACGTCGACGGCCAGCACCTCGACAACCGCGCCGCGCCGGCGAGTTCGCGCCTCTACGACGAGTACGACCCGCGGCGGAAGATCCTGCTCAGCGCGACGGACGGCTGGTCGGGCGACAGGACGGCGCCGGCGGCTACGAGTTCCTCCTCAACTTCGACCGAGGCCGAAGGCGTGCTCCGCCCGGCGGCACGGTGCCGAAGCCAACCGGCCAGCAGACCGAGCAGCTACCCGCCGGTCAACGACGACGGCGACGACGCGCATCTTCGGCGACCCGGCAACGACTGGCTGGTCGGCGGCACCGGCCGCGACAACATCTACGGCGGCTGGGGCAACGACCTGCTGAACGCCGACGACGACCACGGCACCAACGGCGGCCTCAACGACCAGCCCGACACGCACCCGACCTACGAGGACCGCGCCTACGGCGGCGCCGGCCGCGACGTGCTGATCGGCAACACCGGCGGCGACCGCCTGATCGACTGGGTCGGCGAGTTCAACAGCTACCTCGTGCCGTTCGCGCCGTTCGGCATGGCCACGGTCAGCCGCACGCTGCAGCCGCAGCTGCCGGAGTTCCTCTACGCGCTGTCGCGCCAGCGACGGCGCCGACCCGACCCGTGCGCCGACACCGGCGGCGATCCGCTGCGCAACGGCGAGCCGGACGGCGAGCTGGGCCTGGTGCTGCAGAAGGACTTCGCCTGGCAGGACCAGACCGGCGCGCCGGCCGATCCGCAGGCGGGCAACATCCCGGGCGGCAAGCGCGACGTGCTGCGCTCGGCCGACTTCAACGACGGCCAGGCGCAGGGCTTCGTCGCCGAGTCAGCGGCAGCTGGCGCGTCACCAACGGCCGCTACGAGGTGTCGCCGCTGTCGAGCAGCGGCACGACGGACGCGCTCAGCCTGTTCAACGTCGACGCGGTACTGCCGACCTACTTCGAGATGCCGGCGACGATCAACGCCGTCAAGCCGACCGGCGGCTGGAAGGCCAACGCCTACATCGATCTTCGACTACGTGAGCGCCGACCGACTTCAAGTTCGCCGGCATCAACGTCTCGACCAACAAGCTCGAGATCGGGCCAGCGCACGGCGACCGGCTGGCAGGTGCTGGCGAGCATCAACGCGCTGGTCAAGCAGGACACCGACTACAACCTGCTGCTCGCGGTCAACGGCAATGCGGTCACGGCGGTCTCGAACGGCAAGCAGTCGCTGAGCTACGCGTTCACGCCGCGCCAGGATGCGGACGGGTTCACGTACAGCATCCGCGACGGCATGGTCGGCCTCGGCGGCGACAACGCCCGCGCCCGTATCGACAACGTGCGCGTGCAGATCATCCCGCCGGCGATCACGTACTCGGCAAACGACGCGTTCACCGGCACGGCACCGACGCTGCTGACCGGCAATGGGCGGCGGCAGCTGGGGTATTCAGGGCGGCCGCTACGTCGGCACTCCGGCGGCCGGTGCGCCGTTCGCGCTCGCCGGCAACGACATCGCGTGTGGGTGTGAACTCGATGCTGCAGCTCAACACGGTCGTGCGGACTGCAGCGACGGGCGGCATCGTGTTCGACATGTACTCGCCCACCGACTTCAAGTGGGCGGCCGTGTCGGTCGCGACCCAGCAGGTGCTGATCGGCCACTACACGGCCAAGGGCGGCTGGGTGGTCGATGCGGCGGTGTCGCGCACGCTGTCGGCGGGCACCGACTACGCGCTGGGCGTGACGCTGAAGGGCTCGACGGTCAACGTGACGCTCGAGCGGCCAGGCGGTACTGAGCACGGCGTTCAACTCCACCGTCGTCGACGGCGCAGTGGGCATCTTTGCACGAGGCGGCAGCGCCTCCTTCGACAGCTTCGGGTTCGCGACGGATGATCTGAGGTTCGGCCGCAGCGCTCCAGTTCGACGCCGACCACCACGAGGCATCCACCAAACCGCGGCCGATCGACGTCCAGTCTGTCCACCAGCGAAGACCTCGACCGGCTTGACGCGGCCAAGAGCTGGCAGATCGACTGGTAGGCAAAGGTCGGCCAAGCGGGCGGCCAAGGAGAGTCTGGTCAAGAGTCGCGGCCAGCCTGGCAGGAGGATTTCGTGCGCAACTTGGGCGGACGCACCGCCCAGAACCCGAATGCGACGCTGCGGGTCCGACTGTAATCTGGCAACGATGGAGGAAGACGACATGGCTGATGAGGCAACGAAGACGGCGGAGACGGCCGCACAAGAAAGCGCAACCCCAGGTGAAGCTGGACATGAGCCAGCTCAAGAGCTCGTACTGCAACGTCGCGAACGTGACCAGCACGCGTGAGGAAGTCGTCCTGAACTTCGGCATCAACCAGAACTGGGACCTGGGCCAGAAGGCGATGGACGTCGAGCTGCTGCACCGCGTGATCCTGAGCCCGTTCGCCGCCAAGCGGCTGAGCAGCATGCTGACCAAGCTGCTGCAGGAGTACGAGAGCCGCTACGGCGCGCTGACCTGAACCTGGAGCGCCAGAGCGGCGTGCCCCGCGCCGCCGCGGGCCGCGGTCTGCAGCGCGCGAGTCCCCCGGACGGTCTGATGCAAGCCGAGAGTTCCGTCGTCAGCCTGCCCGGGATTCCCGAGACGGCAGCGCCCTCTGGGCGGGACTCACCACAGCCGCGGGCCTCTCGCAGCTAGGCCAGTCGTGGCTGGCGCTGCAGTGCCGGTCGCTCGACGCGCGGGCCGGCCTCGTGCTCTGGCGCCAGGACGACGCGAGCTTCGCGCCGGTCGCGGTCTGGCCGAGCCTCACCCAAGACGTCACTCATCTTGCCCCGGCGGCACGCCAGGCGCTGAGCGAGCAGCGCGGCCTGTTCCTCCGTCGCCGAGGTGCAGGGCCGTGTCTTCATCGCCTATCCGCTCGGCACCAGCGACGGCGCCATGGCCGCCGTCGCGGTCGTGGACCTCAACGTCGAGTAGGACGATCAGCTGCAGCGGGCGATGCAGGCCCTGCACTGGGGCGCAGGCTGGCTGCAGAGCCGCGTCAGCCGCGAGGAGGCCGACGCGCTCGCCGCGTCGCTCGACCGCGCGCGCGTCGCCAACGATGCCATCGCCATCGTCGGCGAGCAGGCCAACGCGCAGGGCGCCATGATCGCACTCGTCAACGAGGTGGCGCAGCGGCTCGGCGCCCAGCGCACGCTCATCGGCATCGCCCAGGCGGACGCATCAAGCTGCGGGCGATCTCGAGCACGGCGTCGTTCGACGCGCGCACGCAGGCCGTGGCGGCGGTCGAGAACCTGATGGAAGAAGCGCTCGACCAGGCCGAGTCGGTGGCGGCGCCGCTGCCCGAGGCGGGCGCGTTTCGGGTCAACGTCGCCCACGAAGAGCACCGCGGCGACGGCAAGCTCGCCTCGGTATTCTCGGCGCTGCTGCCCGGCCGCGACGGACCGATCGGCGTGCTCACGGTCGAGCATGCGGATGTCGCATGGCCCGATCGACGAGCGGCAGGCGCAGCTGGTAGAGGCCGTCGCGCTGCTGACGGGCCCGGTGCTCGAGGACAAGCTCGAGCTCGAGCGCTGGTTCGCCGGCCGCGGCGCGGATCTCGTCAGATCGACCTGGGCCAGCTCACCGAACGCGGCCACGGCACGTTCAAGTTCGTCACGTCTGCCGCGCTCGTTCTGCTCGCCGTGCTCGCATTTGCCGAGCAGGAGTTCCGCGTCACGGCGCGCGCCGTGGTCGAGGGAGCCGTGCAGCGCGCCGCCGTCGCGCCGTTCGAGGGCTACGTGGCCAGCGCAGACGTGCGCGCTGGCCAGACGGTGCAGGCGGGCGAGCGTGCTCGCCGCGCTCGACGACCGCGACCTCGTGCTCGAGCGCGCGCGCTGGATCGCCGAGCACGAGCAGGCCGCGCAGAAATATCGCGACGCGCTGGCGCGCCGCGAGCGCGCCGAGGCCGTGATCCTCGCTGCGCAGATGCGCCAGGCGCAGGCGCAGCTCGCGCTGGTCGAGGAGAAGCTCGCGCGCTCGCGCATCACCGCGCCGATCGCCGGCCTGGTCGTCACCGGCGACCTGTCGCAGCGGCTCGGCTCGCCGGTCGAGTCGGGCGAGATGCTGTTCGAGATCGCGCCGCTCGACGCCTACCGCGTGGTGATCCAGGTGGACGAGCGCGACATCGCCTACGTGCAGGTCGGGCAGACCGGCGCGCATGGTGCTCACCGGCCGCCCGGGCGAGCCGATCCGTTCAAGGTCGGCAACGTCACGGCGATCTCAGAGCAGCAGGACGGCCGCAATGTGTTCCGCGTCGAGGCCGAGGTCGACGGAACCGCCGCCGACCTGCGCCCCGGCATGGAGGGCGTCGGCAAGATCGCGGTCGGCGAGCGCTCCTCCTCTGGGTCTGGACGCACGGCTTCACCGACTGGCTGCGCCTCGCGCTCTGGCGCTGGCTGCCCTGAGCGCAGGCCAGCCGACATGAGCGAAGCGCCGTTCAGCAACCTCTGGTACCGCGTCGCCGGGCCTGCGGCCGCGGCTGCTCGAACGTCGCGCGCATCAGCCGGCACCGCTACCGCGGCGAGTCCTGGTACGTGCTGCAGGACGTCGTCACCGGGCGCGTGCACCGCTTCACGCCGCAGACCTACTATCTGCTGGCGCGGATGGACGGCGCGCGCACGCTCGACGAGATCTGGAGCGCCGCACTCGAGCGGCTCGGCGACGACGCGCCGACCCAGGACGAGCTGATCCGGCTGCGTGGGCCAGCTGCACGCCGCCGACGTGATCCAGTGCGACATCCCGCCCGACACGCGGCGAGCTGTTCGAGCGCGCGCGACAAGGAGCGGCGCAGCAAGCTGCTGACGCCGCTCGGCAGCCCGCTGGCCATGCGCATTCCCGCTGTGGGACCCGGAGCGCTTCCTCGAGCGCCGCATCGGCGCTGGTGCGGGCGCTGTGGCGCTGGCCGGCGGCGCTGCTGTGGCTGGCTGCTGGTGGTGCCGGCGCTGTGCTGCGCCGCGCTGCACTGGCCCGAGCTCACCGAGAACCTCTCCGACCGCGTGCTGCAGCCCGGCAACCTGTGTGCTCTGGCTCGTGTTCCCGCGTGATCAAGGCACTGCACGAGATGGGGCACGCCTTCGCCACCAAGGCGCGCGGCGGCGAGGTGCACGAGATGGGCATCATGCTGCTCGTGTTCACGCCGGTGCCGTATGTCGACGCACCGCGGCCAACGCCTTCCGCAGCAAGTGGGACCGGGCGCTGGTCGGCGCCGCGGGCATGCTGGTCGAGACCGCGATCGCGGCGCTCGCGTTGTTCGTCTGGCTGCTGCTCGAGCCCGGCCTGGTGCGCGCGATCTGCTTCAACGTGATGCTGATCGCCGGCGTCTCGACGCTGGTCTTCAACGGCAACCCGCTGCTGCGCTTCGACGGCTACTACATCCTGGCCGACCTGCTCGAGATCCCGAACCTCGCGCCAGCGCTCGAAGCGGTTCTCACCGAGTGGTCCGATCGCACGCTGTTCGAGTGCCACGGTGCGCCAGCCGCAGCTGCTGGCGCCAGGCGAGCGGCCTGGTTCGCGCTCTACCAGCCGCTTCGAGTGCGTACCGCCTGTTCGTGATGGTGTCGATCGCGCTGTTCCTCGCGAACCGGTTCTTCTTCATCGGCGTGGTGCTCGCGATCTGGGCGCTCGTGCAGGGGCTGCTGTGGCCGCTGGTCAAGGGCGCGCAGCATGTGATGTCGTCGGCGTCGCTGGCGCCAGAGGCGCGATCGCGCCATGGCGCTCACCGGCGGCGGCGTCGCCGCGTTGCTGGTCGTGCTGTTCCTGCTGCCGGCGCCGAACCGCGTGATGACGGAGGGCGTCGTCTGGCTGCCCGAGGAGGCGCAGCTGCGCGCGCGGCATCGAGCGGCTTCGTCGACGCAGGTGAGGCTCGCGCCGGGCGCGGTGGTGCCGGCGGCCAGACCGTGCTGACGCTGCACCACCCGGAGCTCGAGACCGAGCTCGAGGTGCAGGTGGCGCGCGTCGAGGCGCGAGGCGGAGCTGGCGCGCGTGCTGTTCACGGACCGGGTCGAAGGCCGCGGTCGCGCGCGACGCGCTGGAGGCCGAGCGCGCCGCGCTGGAGCGCGCTGCTGAACGAGCTGGCGCGGCAACAGGTCGTGACCCGTGGCCCGGGCGCGATCGAGCTGGCGCGCGTGGCCGACATGCCGGGCCGCCACGTGCGCAAGGGCGAGCTGCTCGGCTACGTGAGCCAGGGCGAGCAATCGCACGGTGCGCATCGTCGTGCCGCAGCAGGACATCGAGCGAGTGCGCGACGGCGTCACGCGGCGTGTCAGGTGCGCCTGCGCCGCACGTCGAGCGCACCTTCCGCGCCGGCTGCTGCGCGCGGTGCCGGCCGGCCAGGACCAGCTGCCCAGCCGGGCGCTGGCGCAGGAGGGCGGCGGCGACTTGCCCTCGACCCGCGCGACCCGCAGGGCTGCGCACGCTGGAGCGCGTGTTCCAGTTCGACCTCGAGCTGCTGGGCGACGTGCCTGTACACGCGATCGGCAGCCGTGCGTCTACGTGCGCTTCGAGCTACCGCACGAGCCGCTGGCGCTGCAGGCCTATCGTCGCGTGCGGCAGCTGTTGCTGTCGCAACTCGATGTCTGAGCCTGGCCGCCGCTGTCCGACCGTCGCTGCCGGCGCCGGCTACTGGCCGAGGCGCCGAGCTGCGGCCGCGCCGAACCGATTCGACCTGTGGCTCGGTCGGCGCTACGGCGAGCTGCGCCTGCCGGCGTGCATGCCGAACGGCGGCGGCTCGAGCCGCTGGTGGCACGCGTCGAACTGCGTCGGCGCGAGCTCGCAGCGCTGCGATGCCGCGGCGTCGCGCAGCGCGCGGCGGAGTCGGCGCGCGCAGCGTGCGGCGGCGCGGCTGCCAGTCCGGACGCCCTGGTCGGAGGCTTTCGCGCTGGCCTGCGAGGCGGCGCAGCGCGTAGCTCGGCACTGCGGCCGCTACGCGGCGCAGCTGCTTGGCGGCTGGTGATGCTGCCGGCGGCGTTGCCGAGATGGCGACCGGCGAGGGCAAGACCCTTACCGCCGACCTTGCCGCCGTGCGCGGCGGCGCTGGCGGGCCAGCCGGTGCACGTGATCACCGTCAACGACTACCTCGCGCAGCGCGACGCCGAGATGGGGCCGCTCTACGCAGTTCTTCGGCCTGCGGTCGGCGCATCGTGCAGGGCAGGACAGTCGCCGGCGGAGCGGCGCCAGGCCTACGCCTGCGACGTCACCTACTGCACCAACAAGGAACTGGTCTTCGACTACCTGCGCGACGCAGCTCGCGCTCGGCGCGCGGCGGCGTCGCTGCGCCGCGCCGTGGCTGCAGCGCGGTGCTCGGCGAGCGACCGGGCCACGGCGGCGCTGCTCGTCGCGCGGCCTGCGTTCGCGATCGTCGACGAGGCCGACAGCGTGCTCATCGACGAGGCGCGCACGCCGCTGATCATCTCGCGGCGAGCGCGACGACCGGGGTCGGCGAGGTGCTGTGCCGCGGCGCTGGCCTGGCGCCGCAGCTCGAGGCCGAGCAGCGATTTCGTGTCGACGCCGCAGACGCGCGGCGTCGAGCTCACCGAGGCCG
Source organism: uncultured Gammaproteobacteria bacterium (assembly GCA_963846885.1). Classification (GTDB taxonomy): domain Bacteria; phylum Pseudomonadota; class Gammaproteobacteria; order Steroidobacterales; family Steroidobacteraceae; genus RPQJ01. Next base: position 20,353 of record CAWJXS010000011.1, on the reverse strand, counting down.
GCCGCGATCGACTGCGCGAGCTGGCCGACGGGCTCGGCGGCGTCTGGCGCTCGGAGCGCCAGCGCGAGCAGCTGTGCGTGCAGGCGCTGTCGCGCGCTGCGACCTCTTCCAGCGCGACCGAGCACTACGTCGTGCGCGACGGCAAGGTGCAGATCGTCGACGAGTCCACCGGCCGCGTGATGGCCGACCGCTCCTGGGAGCGCGGCCTGCACCAGATGATCGAGGCCAAGGAGGGCTGCGAGCTCACCGGCGCAGCGCGAGACGCTCGCGCGCATCACCTACCAGCGCTTCTTCCGCCGCTACCTGCGCTGGCCGGCATGACCGGCACCGCCAGCGAGGTCGCCGGCGAGATCGTGGGCAGTCTACGGCCTGCCGGTGGTGCGCGATCCCGACGCACCGGCCGTGCAGCGCGCGCATCGGCGCCGCCGCGTATGTTCCGCTCCGGCGACGCAGCGCTGGGACGCGGTGGCCGACGGCGCTGTCGCGACGACGATCGCGGCCGGGCGCCCGGTGCTGGTCGGCACCCGCTCGGTGGCAGCAGTCCGAGGCAGCTGTCGGCGCGCGCTCGACCGAGCTCGGCATCGAGCACGTGGTGCTCAACGCCAAGCAGGACGCGAACGAGGCCGAGATCGTCGCCGCGGCCGGGCAGCCCGGGCCGCGTCACCGTGGCCACCAACATGGCCGGCCGCGGCACCGACATCAAGCTCGCGCCGGCGTGGCCGAGCGCGGCGGCCTGCACGTGATCCTGACCGAGTTCCACGAGTCGCGGCGCATCGACCGCCAGCTGTTCGGCCGCGGCGCGCGCCAGGGCGACCCGGGCTCCTGCGAGGCGCTGGTGGCCTCGACGACGACCTGTTCGATCGGTTCGCCAGCCGAGCGCGGCGCATGCTCGGCCATTGGCCCGAGCGGGAACGCCGGCGCGCCCTGGGCCCGCATGCTGCGCTGGCTCGCGCAACGCCGGCCGGGCGCGTGCACGCGCAGGCCCGGCTCGCAACCGTGCGCCAGGAGGCGCAGATGGACAGGATGATGGCTTTTGCCGGACGGGGCGAGTGAGATGAAGGTGAAGCGCAGTCAAGACTGGATGCGACGCGGGGTCATCCGCGGCGCGATCATTGCCTCGTTCGCGAGCCCGGCCTCGTGCCGCCGGCCGCGAGCGCGGCCGAGTTCGATTGCCTGATGGAGCCGCGTCGGGTGGTGACGATCAGCGGCTCGATCGAGGCGCTGATCACCAACGTCAGGGTCGACCGCGGCGACTTCGTGAAGAAGGGCGACGTGATCGTCGAGTTCGAGTCCGGCGTCGAGCGCGCCTCGGCGCGACCTCGCGAAGTTCCGCTCCGAGATGCAAAGCGAAGTCGAGGCCCGCAAGGCTCGCCAGGACTACGCGCACGCCAAGTACAACCGGAGCTATCGAGCTGAGCAGAAGAACTTCATCAGCGCCCAGGAAGTCGAGGAAGTCCTGGCGGAGCGGCGGCTCGCGGACGCCGAACTGCGCGAGGCGCAGGATTCGCGGCAGCTCGCGGCAGCTCGAGTTCACCGCCGCGCGACCGAGGTTGTGCGCCTGCGCTCGCTGCGCAGCCCGGTGTCGGGCGTCGTCGTGGACCGCTACATGCACCCCGGGGAGATCTCCGAGATCGGCGCCAAGCCCATCCTGAAGCTCGCCGAGATCAGCACGCTGCACGTCGAGGTGATCCTGCCGATGTCATCCTTCGGGCAGATCGCGATGGCGACGTCGCGACCGTGCGCCCGGAGGCGCCCATCGGCGGGAGTCACCAGGCGAAGGTGGTCGTGGTGGACCGGGTGCTCGACGCCTCGAGCGGCACGTTCGGCGTGCGGCTCGAACTGCCGAACGGAACGCCGCGCTGCCAGCCGGTGCGCGCTGCCGGGTCGAATTCCCGAAGGTGAAGAGGGAGCCAGGCCGGGCCCCGGCCGCGTCTGGACGTCCAGCGACTGTGGCGCCGGCCAGGGCGCCAACGCAGCGTCCGCCAGCCCCCACGACCCGCTAAATAGTCGTCGCGTCCCTCGTCTCCGGCGCATGACCCCGCAACCCTCGATCCGTTGCTTCCTCACTGCGCGCGACACGGGCGATCGCCTGACCGAGCGCCCGGCACAGGTCGAACAGGTCATCGACCCCGCGCTGCCGACGGTGATCGTCAATACCGGCCGCACATTCCAGCAGCTCGAGGGTTTCGGCGGCGCCTTCACCGAGTCTGCCGCGGTCACCTGGCTCGGGTTGGACGAACCGCACCGCCAGCAGGTGCTCGAGGCCTGCTTCGATCCCGCGCATGGACACGGCTACACGCTGTGCAGGGTGCACATGGGCAGCTGCGACTTCGCGCTCGGCAACTACGCCCACGTCGAAACACCGGACGACCTGGCGCTGGCGAGCTTCAGCATCGAACGCGATCGACAGGCATTGCTGCCGTTCATCCGCGCGGCGCAGCGCGTGGCGGGCGCGCCGATCAAATTGCTCGCCTCACCGTGGAGCCCGCCCGCGTGGATGAAGACCTCGGGCCGCATGAACGAAGGTGGCCGGCTGCGCCCTGATTGCCGGCGCGCGTGGGCGCGTTGCTACGTCCGCTTCATCGAGGCGTACGAGGCGGAAGGTGTGCCGATCTGGGGCGTGTCGGTGCAGAACGAACCGCTGGCGACGCAGCGCTGGGATTCGTGCCTGTACACCGCCGAGGAAGAGCGCGACTTCGTGCGCGATCACCTGGGACCGGAACTCGAGGCCGCCGGCCTCGGGCGAGTGAAGATCGTGATCTGGGACCACAACCGTGACCTGATGGTCGAGCGGGCGAACACGGTGTACTCGGATCCCGCCGCCGCGCGCTATGTGTGGGGCACCGGCTTCCACTGGTACGGCGAGGACTGCTTCGATCACGTGCAGCAGGTCCACGATGCCTGGCCCGACAAGCAACTCCTGTTCACCGAAGGTTGCCAGGAGGGCGGCCCGCATCACGGTTCATGGGAGCTGGGCGAGCGGTACGCGCGCTCGATGATCAACGACCTCAACCGCTGGACGGTCGGGTGGATCGACTGGAACCTGCTGCTGAACCATGACGGCGGCCCGAATCACGTCGGCAACTTCTGCAGTGCCCCGATCCACGCGAACTCAACGTTCGACGGCTTCTCGCTGCAGAGCTCGTACTACTACCTTGGGCACTTCGCGCGCTTCATGCGCCCCGGTGCGCAACGCGTGCTCTGCGCCGCGTCCCGGCAGGACATCGAGACCACAGCGTTTCGCAACGCCGATGGCTCAGTCGCGGTCGTGCTGTTGAACCGCACCGAACATGCTCGACGCGTGGCGCTGCGCGTGGACGCTATCGGCTGCGTCGCCGAGCTGCCGCCGCGGTCGATTGCGACTTACCTGTTCTGATTTACTGGAACGAGATGGGGCCGACGTTGAGGCCGTTGGGGAAATCGACCGTACCGCCGGTGACGTACTGCACGTTGCTGCCCAGCACCTGGATATGCACCTCGTTGACCCCGGCGGCCAGAGCCGCCGCGGCCGACGCGTAAGCGCACGCCGTCTGCAGCGTGAACGAGCTGAGCGCCACCGTGTAGTTCTGCACACCGGGCGCAGTCACCACCACGCTGCCCTTCAGCTCCGAGGTGCACCCGCCGACGGTCGGTCCCTTCAGGATCAACGTCAGCGTCGGTCCCGTGTTCATCAACTCGTCGTTGCCCCACACCGCGAGCTTCAGGTTCGTCTTGCTGGCCACCTGCGCCGTGCCGTTGGCCGGGGCCTTCACGAACGCGCCGAAACCCCAGGGCTTGGCGTTGACGTTGATGCCGTAGCCGAAATAGAAGCTCGGCGTCGCATCGCCAGGGGCCACGCCGTTCCACCAGTACTGCGTCGCCACGCTGGTGTCGATGTAGGTGCCGGCATCGCCGCCTTCGGTGGATTTCCAGTTGGAAGCGTCCACCTGCGAGTAGTTGCTGGAGAAAACCAGTGCCGTACCGCCGGCGCTGAGCGCGGGGAAACGGAGTTCATCGACCAGCATGGTCTTGTCGGCCGTGACCGAGCTGCGCCCGTTGGGGAACAGCACGACGGTCGTGTAGGTGCCGGCATCGGGCATGACGAAGCTCAGCGTCTCCCAGGCGCCTGCCACCGTCGTCGCCGCGTCCTTCTCCGTCGTCGCCGGCCCACCGCTGCCGCCTTCGAACTTGAGCAGGAAGTTGGTCCCCGCGGCCGGCGAGTACACCCGCAGCGTGACGGTCTTTGCGGTCGGCGTGAGCACCACCGAGCCACCGAGGCCGGTGATGGTCGTGCCGAAGTAGTCGCCATCGCCGGGCTTCTTCACGAACTGCACGACCTTGTTGGTCGCGTCGTTCGGATCATCGATGATCGCCACGGAACCGCCGCCGCCGTTCTCGAACGGACCGAAGCCGATGCCCGACTCGGAGAAGTCGATACAGGCTGCGTCGGTGCAGGTTCCCGTGCTGCCCGAACCAGGGCCGGAGGGAGCCGCGGGGAACTTCAACTCGTCGATGTACATGGTCTTGTCGGCGGTGACCCTGCTCCTGCCGTTCGGGAAGATCACGACCGTGGTGTAGGTGCCAGCCGCGCCCGCGGACAGGTCGAACGACAGGGTTTCCCAGGCCCCAGCCACGGTTGTCACCATGTCCTTTTCCACCACCGCGGCACCTGGTCCGCCTTCCAGCTTGAGCAGGAAGTTGGTTCCTACCGCGGGCGAGTAGACGCGCAGCGTGACGATCTTGTCCGTCGTCGTCAGCGTCGCCGGACCGGCGAGGCCAGTGATGGTCGTGCCGAAGAAATCGTTGTCGCCGGTCTTCTTGACGAACTTGACCACGTCGTTGCGCGGCGTCGTTCGGATCCGCGGCGATTGCCACGGTGCCGCCGCCCGGATTCTCGAACACGCCGAAGCCGATGCCGCCGCCTGAGAAGTCGGTGCAGTTGGGCGCCGTGCAGGTCCCGGTGCTGCCGGAGGCGCCCGCGGGGAAGGCCACGTCATCGAACAGGAAGGTGCCTGCGCCACCCGTAGCGCCCGTCTTGCCGAAGTCGAAGAAGATCGACACCTTGTTGTAGGTGTAGGCCAGGTTCAGCGGCGCCGTGCCGGAGGCCTGGTTGGCGAAGTTGAGCGTCAGCGTCTCCCAGGCGTTGACCTTGGTCGTGAGCGCTTCAGTTTCGACCGAACGGGTACCGTCGGCGGCGTCTTCCAGCTTGATTCGCACCGGGATACCGGCCCGGGGCGAGTACACGCGTACTGTCATGCGCGTGTTGGTCGCCGTGAACGGGATTTTGCCGACGGAGTTGTTCGCACCGGTCGATACGGTCGTCCCGGCCCACAGCTCGGCGGTCGACGACTTGACGACCCGTGCCACGACATTGCTGGCGTTCGTCGGGTCGGGCACCAGGGTGGAATCCTCGGCTCCGCCGAAACCCGTCAGGGTATAGGCGACACCGGCCGAATCGAAGGTGATGTCCGTGAAGGCGCCATCGCCCCCGCCACCGCCGACGCTGACGGCAACGGTAGACGTGGCGGTCTTGCCGGACGCGGTGTGGGTCGCAGTGATCGTTGTGGTTCCTGCCGCGATGGCCGTAACGACTCCGGCGGCATCGACGACCGCAACGGCCGGCTGGGAAGACACGAAAGTGGAACGCGTCGTCTCCGGTCCGGTTGTCCCGTTGTTGTAGGTGCCCGTGACGCTCAGCGCCAGGGTCGCGCCCGGCGCGAGCGTGCTCGACGCCGGACTCACGGCGATCGAGAGCACGCGCAGCGGGGAGACCGAGACCGTCGTGGTCGCCGTCTTGCCCGAGTCGGCGTGCGTGGCCGTGATGGTTGCGGTGCCGGCCGCGACGGCGGTCACGTACCCGGTATCGCGACCGACCGTTGCGACGGCCGGCGCGGATGACACGAACGTCGTGCCGAAATTGACGACGAAGGTCGAGGAGTCGGAGAAGGTCCCCGTGACCGTCAGCGACCGCACGCCCCCGATCTCCAGGTTGACCGGGTTGGGCGTGACGGCGATGGAGGTCACCACCGCCACCTTGGGCGAGTCCGGATCGGAAGGCTGACACCCCGTGAGGACGAGGCCCATGAAGGCCGACAGGGCGAGCAGAAAAATCTGCCTGGGGAATGTCATCTGATGTCTCCCGCTACGGTACTGGTCGCGAACGCGAGGGACCCGCCATCCGTGCGGCCGACGCTTCCGGGCCCCTCTCCGAAAGCGCTTTCAAGGCTGAATCTACACAGCGCGTGTCGCGCATGTCAATCGACCGGACGCGGTTGGCAATGCTGCACAGCGGCAATCGCGCTATGCGCTCTGCCGGTGCCGCAGCAGGTCCGGATAGAGCGAGTGCATGACCTGCTTCGGCTCGCGATCCACCGTGAACAAGCCCCAGTGCTTCTCCGGCTCCAGCGGGTCGGGCGAGCCCTTCCACGGCTCGTCGAAGGCTTCGAAGACAAACGTCAGGATGCCCTCCTGGCGCGTCCACTCCATCAGGTCGCCGTAGTAGATCGCCTGCAGCTCTTCCGACGTGTTCTGCGGGCAGATGCCGCGGCCGTTGGAATTCGTCGCCCAGCCGGCTTCCGAGATGACCACGGGCTTGTCGGGATACAGGCTGGCGACGCTGTGGTAGTTGTCCTTGGAATACAGCAGGGCGTCGTGCACGTGCTTGTACTCCCAGACCGGATACGTGTGCAGCGAGATGAAATCGAGTTCGCGCACCAGCGGACGCAGCTTGTCCCGCCAGGGGACGTAGTTCTCGCAGAACGTGACGGGTTGCGGCACCTCGCGCTTCACCCTGCGCACGAGCTCGATCATCCTCTCCACCGACACGAAGTGGTCGGTCCAGTCGACCGTGGCCTCGTTGCCGACAGCCACCGCGAACACGATGTCGTCGTGCAGCCGTGCGAGATCGATCAGCCGGTCCACCTCTGCCTCGTTCTCGGCGACGTTGGCCTGCAGCTGCTCCTCGCTGCAGGTTGCCCCCCACGGACAGCCGAAATTATTCATCTCGGCCGCGAGGTGAGCGCCAAGCAGGACCTTGAAGTCCAGCCGGTCACGCCGGATGACCTCGAGGACCCGCTCGGCGTGCAGGCTGCAGTCGTACAGGCGCAGCAGGCTCCAGTTCTTCTGCAGGATGTAGAGGTCCTCGCGGATCTCGGCGACCGTCGGATAGATCTTCTCCGCCGGGCTCTGCCCGCGGCGGTAGCCCGAATAGCAGATGGCGTTGCCGCGCGGAAGTTTCAGCATTCCCTTCAATCCCGGTGTCAGACGTACTTCGGCAGGCCGTGCTTGTCCCACAGGCCCCAATACGCGCCGACGTCGCCTTCCGCGCCGACCTTCCACGCCTCGTCGAAGGCTGCGAAATAGAAGACCTCGACCCCGTCCTGCCGGGCCCACCGGCACGTATCGACGAAGTAGCGCATCGCGCCGTCAACCGACGGCACCGCCCCGTGGAAAGCGGAGCCCGTGTTCGGCCAGCCGGTCTCGCTGATGATCACTTTCTTGCCGGCCGCAACCGCGACCGTGCGCTGGTACATGCTCTGCATGTAGGCGATCGCCTGGTCGCGCGCGCAGCCTTCCCAGAACGGATAGCAGTTGGTCAGCACCACGTCGCACGCCGCCGTGACCCGCGGGTGGCGCTCGAACAGGTAGTACGCGTCGACGTAGCCCACGGGAATGCCCGCTGGCACCGCCTGCCTGACGCGTTCGATGTAACCGAGCAACTCGTCCTCGCTCATGTCCTCGCGCAGCAGGACCTCGTTGCCCACGGCGAGGATGTCGGCATGCCCGGCCCGCGCCAGGGCGATCGCCCCGGCGATCTCACGCTCGTTGATCTCACGGTCCGTGCCGAGCCACGCGCCTACCAGGGTTTTCATGCCGAGTTCGTGCGCGATGCGCGGCGTGTGTTCGTGTCCGTCCGTGCAGGAGAAGCTGCGCACCCAGCGCGTGTAGGGCCGGATGATCTCCAGGCGCGCGCGGATCTGCGCCTCGTCCACGAGTGAACCGGGCGACTGGCCTTCCAGGTACGGGCTGAAACACAAGCCGTGCACACCGGCGTGCAGGGTCTGTGCAAACTCGCCGGCCAGGTCGGCCAGCTCGCGCGGCGAAAGCGCGACCGGCACCGTGGCGGCGCCGGAGCCCCAAGCTGCCCCCAGCGCAGGAATCCGTGGCGCCGATGGGGCGGCGGCGGCTACGCCCGTCGCCACCGAAGTCGCGGTCGAGTCCGCACCGGGCAGGCTGGGCGTGACGGCCCTCCGGCGCCCGTCGTCGATCGCGCCCGGCGTCAGCGCGGCAGGCAACACGGCCGCTGCTGGGCCGACAGTCGCGCCCGGCTCGGACCCGCGCCGAGCCTCGAGGTCCGTCGACATGCGCTTCACGGTCTCCTCGTCGATTTCGTAGAACCACAGCGCCGCGACGGCTGCGACGGCGGCAATGGCCGGGATCACGCTCATCATCAGCACGATGCCGTGGATGGTGCGCGGGCTCTGCGCGACGTTCGGCAGGTAGCCATAGAAGGCCAGCAGCCAGCCGGCTCCGGCCCCGCCGATGGCCCAGCCCAGCTTCTGCGCGAAGGACGCGGCCGAGAAAATCAGGCCGGTCGCGCGCCGGCCCCATTTCCATTCCGAGTAGTCGGCGGTATCGGCGTACATCGCCCAGACCAGCGGTGCAGTCGGTGCGGCGCAGAAATTGATCAGCGTGTTGGCCGCCCAGACCAGCTTGATGTTGTCCGTCGGCACGAAATAGAAGCCGAAAGTCAGCAGGGCGGTGACTGACATCGAGACCAGGTAGAAATTGCGCTTGCCGAACCGCTTTGCCAGCGGCGATGTCGCCATGACGCCGAGGATGAAGGCGACGGCTCCGGTCGTCATCACCGGGCCGAAGTAGCCGCCGCCGTTCGGCACGACGTTCTCGAAGTAGAAGATCGTCACCGTGTTGCGGATGTTGCCGAAGGTCAGCGCCGCGATGCCGACACCGCAGAGCACCACCCAGGGCCGGTTGCGGAAGAGATCCTTGAGATCGGTCTTCAGCGAGGTTTCCTGCTTCGGCGGCGGCTTCACCCGCTCGCGGGTCATGGCGAACGTCGCGAAGTAAAGCAGCACGGCGATGACGGAGTAGATGAGCATCGTCATCTGCCAGCCGTAGGGCGAAGTGTCGCTGCCGCCGCCGAAATGCCTGACCAGCGGCAGGGTCGCGTTGACGATGATGAACACGGGAATCAGCGCCATCACGAAGCGGTACGACGTGACGCTGGTGCGCTCCTTGGAGTCCGGGGTCAGCACGCCGAGCAGCGCCGAGTACGGGATGTTGATCGCCGAGTAGGCGAACATCATCAGCATCAGGGTGACGTAGGCGTAGATCGTGCGGGCCGAGCCGTCGAGGTCCGGCACCGTGAACGCGAGTACCGCGGTCGCGCCCATGGGGATCGCCATCCAGATGAGATAGGGCCTGAAGTGCCCCCAGCGAGTCTCGGTACGGTCGGCGATGGTGCCGATCATCGGGTCGAAGAACGCGTCGACGACGCGCGTCACCAGCATCATCGTGCCCATCGTCGCGGCGCCGAGCAGGAACACGTCCGTGTAGAACTTCGCCATGAAGATCGCGAACATCTGCCAGAACATGTTCGACGCGAGATCGCCGAGTCCGTAGCCGAATTTCTCCGTTACGGAAAGCTTGCTGTTTTCTGTCTTCATTGCCCCCCCCAGAACGCCATGAATGCCGCGTCGTGTTCAGCGCTTCTTTTGATAAGGCAGCCGGCCCTTGCCGCGCCGCCCGGGTTCGCCATACCCGCCCGCACGTTCGTAGACGCGCACGTAGTCGACGACCAGTTCAGCCGGAAACTGCGTCGCCGGATTCGGCACCCCAGGAAAATTGCCGCCGACGGCGACGTTCATCACGATGTAGAACGGCTGGTCGAACGGTGCAGGCCACGGATTCAGGTCCGCACTGCTGCGCGCGACGACTCCCTTGCCGTTGCGCAGCTTGCTGCAGCTCCACCAGAACGTCTGCGTGGCCCAGACCTTGCCGTCCACCAACCAGCGGATCTCGCCCGGCTCCCACTCGACGGCATACACGTGGAACTCCGCCACCGACTGTCCGGGCGGGAACTGGTGCACGTGCGTGACGAGTTCGCGTTTGGGAAAAGTCGACCCGAAGTGCACCGTGCCCAGGTACTGGTGCGGCTTTTCGCCGACGATCTCCATCACGTCGATCTCGCCGGAGGCTGCCCAGCCGCCGTATTTGTCGTCCTGGGGCAGCAACCAGATCGCGGGCCACAAGCCCTTGCCGTGTGGCACCTTCGCGCGGAATTCGAACTTGCCATAGCGCTGGCTGAACAGCGGCGTGCCGTCGCGCTTGCGCGTCCGGATCCGTGCCGAGGTGTAGCCACAACCGTGCAGCGCCTCCTTCAGGGCGCGGATGTACAGCAGGCTGTCACGGACGGACACGTTGTCCGGCTCACGCGTGTAGTACTGCAGCTCTTCGTTGCCCCAGCCGGGCACCCATTGGTGGGTCTTGTAATCGAAGAAGCCATTGCCCAGTTCGAAGTCCCACTTGGTGGCGTCGATCGCGTCACCGTCGAACTCGTCGCTCCAGACGAGTTTCCATCGACCTGCTTTACCGGCCATTGGCTACTCCCCGCTGTGCCGACGGGGCACCGGCGGCGGCGTTGGCCCGCGCACAGAACGCGCGATACCAGAGCGCACTGTCCTTCAGTGTCCTGCGCTGCGTGGCATAGTCGACGAAGACGATCCCGAAGCGCTTGGTGAAGCCGTCGGCCCACTCGAAATTGTCGAGCAGGCTCCAGACGAAGTAGCCGCGCAGGTCGACGCCGCCCTCGAGCGCGGTGGCCATCGCGGCAATGTGCCGCTGCAGGTAGCTGATCCGTTGGGTGTCGGCGACGCGTCCGCCTTCCAGCGAATCACGGTACGCCGCGCCGTTCTCCGTGATGTACAGCGGTGGCAGGCGATAGTCGGCACGCAGGCGCTGGAGCAGTTCGGTCAGGCCCTCCGGGAAGACCTCCCAGCCCATGTCGGTGACTTCCCGGCCGTCGTCGACGGGAGCCAGTGGCGTACCCGTGCCGGAGAGATTGCGCGTGTAGTAGTTGATGCCGAGGAAATCCAGCGGCTGCCGGATGACGTCGAGGTCGCCCGCTGCGACCTGCGGCGCGTCCTCGCCGAGGAATTCGAGCACGTCTTGCGGATAGCGCCCGTGCAGCAGCGCGTCCATGTACCAGCGGATCGTCAAGCCATCGTCAATGCGCGCCTTGGCAATATCCCCTGGCGCGTTCGAGGCGGCATGCACGGGTGCCTGGTTCAGCACGATGCCGAGCGGTGCAGCGCAGCGCTCCGCGCGCAGCGCCTGCAGGGCCAGACCGTGGCTGAGCAGAAGATGATGCGAGACCTGCATCGCTACCTTCTGGCTCTGCAGTCCGGGCGCGAAGGTTCCCGTCTCGTGGCCGAGGATGGCGACGACCCACGGCTCGTTGTGCGTGGCGATCGAGGCCGCGCGATCGCCCAGGCGGCGCGCCACCTCCACCGCATAGTCCGCGAACCGCGCGGTGGTATCCCGGTTTGCCCAGCCGCCACGTTCCTGCAGCGCCTGCGGCAGGTCCCAGTGGTACAAGGTCAGGTACGGCGCGATGCCACGTTCGAGCAGGCCATCGACGAGCCGATCGTAGAAGTCGAATCCCCGCTCGTTCCACGCCCCGGCGCCCAGCGGCTGGACGCGAGGCCAGGCGATCGAGAAGCGGTAGGCGTTCGCGCCGAGGCTGGCGATGAGGTCGATGTCTTCATCGATGCGGTGGTAATGATCGCAGGCATGCTCGCCGCTGCTGCCGTCCTTGATCGCGCCCGGCCGGCGACAGAACTCGTCCCAGATGGAATCCCCACGTCCGTCGTCGTGCGCTGCGCCCTCGACCTGGTACGCACTCGTCGCCACTCCCCAGACGAAACCGCGCGGAAAGCGATCGGCGAGGGCGCCGGCAGCGGGGGCCAGCGGCCCATGGTCCGCATGTCGGTCTGAATGCATCAGCATCGTGTCGTTCGTTGCAACCGTGCGGTGGGTCGAGTGCTGCCGAGCTGGCTGCAACCTGGACTGCTACCCCTGTCAGACGCTGCGGGCGCGCTTTTGGAGAAAGCGCTTTCAAACAAAATCTAGCACAGGGTCTCGCGGTCGTGTCAAACACGCGCCGGAGTCGAAGCCGGAGGGGTGGTGCGCCCGTCAGTCGCGCAAGGGCCGGGTTGATTCCCGGATCGCCAGGGTCGGGGCGGACAGCCGGATATTCGGAGTCCGCCGCTCGATCAGGTCGATCATCGCCTCCGCCGCGCGCTCGCCGATTTCGTCGGTGTACCGGTGAACCGTAGTGAGCGGCGGGATGATGAATGCCGAGGTCGGCAGGTCGTCGAAGCCGACCACTGAGACATCCTGCGGCACCTTGAGGCCGCGACGATGCAGCGCCAGCAGGACGCCGAATGCGGTCTGGTCGTTCGCGGCAAAAACCGCGCTGAATTCGACCCGCGAGTCGAGCAGCGCGTTGACGGCCGCAAAGCCCCCGGTTTCCAGGTAGTCGCCGGCTACGACGAGCTTGTTCGAGTACGGAATCTTTGCCGCAGCCAATGCGGCCCGGTAGCCGTCGAGCCGTTGCAGCGCGTCGGGATGATCCGCCGGGCCGGAAACGAACGCGATGCGCCGGTGGCCCTGTCCGATCAGGTAGTCGGTGGCCACCCGCGCGCCCATCGTGCTGTCCACGTCCAGGCAATGGATGCGTTCGCCGGCCACAAATCGCCCCGTCAAGACCAGCGGCACGATGCGCGCGAGACCCACGAGTTCCTCGTCGGGCAGGCGACTGGTCAACAGGATGATGCCTTCCACGCGCCGGCCGAGCAGATGGTCGACACAGCGCCGCTCATCACCCTCACGCCAATGGCCACTGACGAACAACGGGGAATACTTCGCCCGCAGCAGGCCCTTCTCGATTCCGGCCAGCGACACGCCGTAGAACGGGCTGTCGATGGCCTGCGTCACGACCCCCACGCTCATCGATTTGCCGCCCGCAAGCGAGCGCGCGACCGGGTTCGGCATGAACTGCAGCTTGGCGATCGCCGCTTCGACGGCCCGCACCTTCGACTCCCGCACACGCGCGGTGCCGTTGAGGATGCGCGAAACGGTACTCGGTGAGACGCCGGCTTCGCGCGCGACCATCTCCAGTGTCACGGCGGATCCAGATGCAGCCGCGGCGGTACGTCGCTCAAGTTCCGATCGGCGCATTGTTCTTCTGATTCCTGGATTCCGGGGCGCGAGCACAGAGTGTATTTCGCCGCCCAACTTTGCCGCGCCGCAACAGAAAACGCGAGCGCCGTAAGTCCGGGCGGGTCCAAGATTGACAAGGATGCCGAGGCTCCGCTAGCTTCTGCAAGCGCTTTCAAAATTGCCCCGGTCCACTGACAAGACGCAGCGCGGCGTCGCAGTCGACCGCTGAGCGGGAGAGCGTGGCGAGTGGGGGAGGTCGATGCAGATGAGCCGGATCGATATTCGAACTGCGCAGCACTCCGTGCAGCAATCCGCGCTGTCCGCGCGGCCAACATCATTTTTTCCGGGCAGGCAGGCGGTGAACATCATGCGTAGCGTGACGTCGATTTTTACATCGTACCGGCGGCTCGTCCCGCTCGGCCTGTGTCTCGGCCTGGCGGCCTGCGGTTCCAGCCAGAACTGGCAGGACGACAGCCAGTTCGTCACCGTCGGCGGTACCGTCACGGGCTTCACCGGCGGGACCCTGGCGTTGTGGAACAACGGCGGCGACAAGCTCGCCATCCCGGCCAACGGCCGTTTCACGTTTCCGTTGCAGATCGCCAATGGCAGCGGCTACGCCGTGGTCGTCGCGGTGCAGCCCGAGGGCCTGACCTGCACCGTCGCGAACGGTGCCGGCACTGCGCGCGGCAACGTCACTGGTGTCACGGTGAACTGTGCGCCTTATACGTTCACGCGGCGGCCGCTGCCGGCGATCTACAGCACTGGCAAGGCCGTCAACTACAGCCCGTATCGAACGCTCGGCGGACCCAGGGACTTCGAAGTACCGACCGATGCGCAGGTACTGCAGGACCTCACTCTGCTTGATGTCGCGGGCTTCGACCTGCTCAGGCTCTTCGGGGCCGAGGCGCCCGCCACCGACGTCGTGGCCGAGAAGATCCTGCGGCTGGCCTCGCAGAACTTCCCTGACATGAAGTTCCAGCTCGGCCTCGCCATCGGCGGCGTCACCTCGTGCAGCGATACCAAGAACGATCGCAACATCAGCTACCTGATCACGAATCTCGCGAAGTATCCGAACGTCGTCTCGATCAGCGTCGGCAATGAGACGTCCTTCTTCTCCAAGTTCTCGCCCCTGCCTTGCCTCGAAAGCTACATCCGGACGATCCGCAGCCAGGTGACACAGCCGGTCACCGCCGACGACGACTGGACGTTCTACGCCGGCAAGTCCTCCGGTGGCGGTGACCGGGTCGAGGTCAAGCCGGACACGATCCTGCCGCTGATCGATTTCGCGGCCATTCACATGTACCCGATCAGCTATCCGATCTGGGACTGGCAGCAGACCGGCGTCGCCGCGGGCCCAGCCCGGGCGCAGGCCATGATGGAGACCTCGCTCGTCGCCCTGAAGGAGTGGTACGGGGAGGTCGTCGATTACCGGTACGTCGGCGCTGGCGGCGTGACCGTAAGCATCGGCGACTCGATGCCGATCGTGGTCGGCGAGACTGGCTGGAAAGCCCGGCAGACCAATCCTGCGTCGGAGATCGAGCAGTACGCGGCGCTGCCCCCGAACGCCAAGTGGTACTTCGACCTGCTGTACGGCAATCCGGGCAAGTATCCGTCCTGGCAAGGCTCCGTCGGCGGCCCGCCTACGATTTTCTACTTCGAAGCGTTCGACGAGCAGTGGAAAGGCATCGACGACGGCTGGGGCCTGTGGGACCTCTCGCGCCAGGCGCGCTATACCCTGTGCGGCTTGCCGGCAGGCCCGGCATGCAAGCCGGACGTCTACGAGGGTGCCGGCTATTTCAACCCGCCGCCGTTCTCGACGGTGACCTTCGACTCGCCCTCCATCAATTACTCGCTGGTGGGTTTCGCGGGCGCCGAGGATTCCCAGGTCGTGGCGGACCCGGTGGGCGGCGCCAACAAGGTGGCGCGCGTGAACCGGTCGGCAACGGCAGATACTTTTGCCGGAACCGTCGTCGGCACGGCCGGCCTGACGGTCGGAACCATACCGTTCGACGCGTCCAACACCCGCATGACAGTGCGTGTGTACTCGCCCGCCGCGGGCATCCGCGTACGGCTCAAGGTCGAGGACTCCGCTAATGCGGCGCGCTCAGTGGAGACCGAGGCAGTCACCACCCGGGCCAACGCCTGGGAGGTGCTGACGTTCGACTTCGCCGCACCGGCTGCTGGTTCGCCGGCCCTTAACCCGAGCTACGACTACAACCGCCTGATCATCTTCTTCAATTTCGGCGCGACCGGCGCCACGGCGGGCGCACAGACCTACTACTTCGACGACCTCGCGTTCATCGGCGGTGGCGGCCTGCCCATTGGGCCTTTCGCTGACCTGAGCTTCGACTCGACGGGACTCGTCTACACCCTCACCGGTTTCGGCGGCGCCGAAGACTCGTCGTTGCAGCCCGATCCGACCAACGCCGCCAACACGACGGTACGGGTCAAGCGGGCGGCCAACGCCGAGACCTTCGCCGGGACCGTCGTGTCCACGGGTCCAAGCCTGACGGCCGGCACGATTCCGTTCACCACGACGAACACGCGGATGTCGGTGCGCGTGTATTCGCCAGCCGCCGGTGTCCGCGTGCGGCTCAAGGTCGAGAGCGCGCAGGACCCGAGTCGCTCGGTGGAGACCGAAGCGGTGACTACCGTGGCCAACGCCTGGGAGACGCTGACTTTCGACTTTGCCAATCAGGTCAGCGGCACTCCCGCGCTGAACCCAAGCTACAACTACAACCGCATCATCATCTTCTTCGACTTCGGTCAGGCCGGATCGGCGGTCGGAGCGCGGACGTACTACTTCGACGACGTGCTGTTCGTGCCCGGCGGTGGCGGCGGCGGTGCGCTGGTTTTCGCCAGCAACTACTCGCAGGTGGACGCTTCCAACTGGAAATCCACCGAAGGCGGCGATGCCGGCACCTACATCGACACCAGCGTGGCGACGCAGTACTGGTGGAACGGCGTGGCCCCTGGCGATGCGACGCCGAGCTTCTATTTCGGCTACGGCATCAACGTCAACGCCAAGCCCTGGGGTTTCGGCGCGTTCGTGAAGGCCCCGGCCAACGGCACGGCGCAGGTGGCCAGCAAGACGAACCTGAAGCTCGCGGTGTGGGGCAACGACGAGTTGATGAACACGGGACCGACGCTGACGTTGATCCTGAAGGGACCGACCGTCGGCGGGTGCACCTCGGAGCTGAAGGGCAGCGTGGTGGTGACTGCGCCCGGTGTGCAGAACTACACGGTGGCGCTCAGCTCGTTCACGCTGCAGACGGCGTGCGCTTACGCGTCGGCCGCGGCGGCTCTGGCCGCCGGGGTCAACGAGGTGCATATCCAGGTGCTGGGCAGCAACGTGCAGTACGTCACCGGCGGTCCGGTCGATTTCGCCAACGGCCTTAACGTCGGCCCGATCTCGTTCGAGTGAGTCGACCCATGACGCACGCAATGACGACTCCAATCCGTCGCTTCGGGGAGACCGCTGTGAACAAGAACGCTGTCAGTCGATCCCTTGCGGTCGCTTCGATGCTGCTCGCCAGCGTCCCGGTGGCCGCGGAACAATATGGGCCGCTCGAGGTCGTGGGCTTCCTCAAGAACGAATACAGCCTCTGCGACAACTGCACGGAGGGCCTGGTGAATCGCTCGGCCTACGATCCGCGCGGCGTGCTCTCGCCGCCGGACCCGATGGTGAACCAGGGTGGTGACTCGGAAACGACGGGACGCAATCTCTTCCTCGCGCAATTGACGCTCGGCCTGTCGCACGAATTCGACAACGCCGTGAAGATCGAGGCGAAGACGAGCGCGCGCATGCGCAACTCGGACGCGGACATCTACGACAACTGGGTCACGGACCTCTACGCAGGCGTGTCGCACCCGACCTACGGCGCATTCCAGGTCGGCAAGATGACGTCCCGCGCGTGGACGCGATCGGACGACTTCGCCTACCCGCTGGGCCTGTCGAGCCCCTGGGCCGAATCGGGCGCGGGCTACGGGATCTTTCCCGAGGCCGTGCGCTACGCAACGCGCGAGTTCGAGATTCCGATCGGCAAGATCCGCTTCGAGGCGTCGTACGGCGAGGCCGACACGCGCAATCCCCTCAACCGCTCGTCGCTGGTGGAGGCTCCGCCCGATCCGAGCCTGTACGAGATCTTCATCCAGTACTCGAACACGAAGAACCTGGTCGAACTGGTCTACCAGGACAGCGACGGTGGCCGGCAGAGCTCGTTCCAGAAGGGCGCGTTCTACGGCGCGCAGGGCAACACCAATGGCCCGGTCTCGTCCCCGGACTACGAGGCGCCGTCCCAGAACGTGCTGATCGTGCAGGGCAATTACTGGATGAACGAGCGCTGGAAGTTCAGCTACGGACTCAGGCGCAGCGAATGGTCGGGGCAGGCACAGCAGTGCGATTTCGGCCCCGTATCGACGGTCCAGAGCGCCTGCTTCTGGGACCAGCCCGGTTTCAACTACTCGGACGAGATCGACAAGGTCTACTCCGCCGTGTCGTGGGATGCCATGCTCGGCGCCGCCTACAACCGGGGCAAATGGACCTACACGCTGGGCAGTGTCTACCTGGACAAGGCCAGCACCGATAACCCGATCGAATGGGGCCAGGACAATACGGCGCTGTTCCTGAACCTCGGCATCTACCGCAAGCTGCCGGAGATCTCTTTCGGCGGTGTGTTCAAGATGGAGGTCTACGCTGGACTCGGCCGAGTCATGTTCGGACGCGAAGGCCCGGCGCCCCTGAGCATGCCCAGCAACATCGCCTTTGGCGGCGTCGACCCGCGCACCAGCGAATCGGGCAACTTCCTGACGCTCGGGGCGAATCTCAACTTCTGAGGACGCAACCATGCGCAAGATAGACGCCATGCCGAGGCACCGAGGGCTTCCTCTGTTCGGCAGCGCGGCCCGCACCGCGGCCTGCTGCGTGCTGCTGCTTCGCCGGCGTCGGCGTCTCGCTGGCCGCGACCCCGGACGTGCCCCTGGGTCGCGGCGGCTACTACACCAAGCTGAAGAGTGGCGACGGCACGCTGCCGGTCGCCGAGTTCGTGACCGGCGAGGCCGCAGGCAAGGCCGCGCCCACGAACCAGTGGTACTCGTCGGTGATGTTCCAGCGCTGGTCGCAACCGCTGCACGCGCACCCGATGACCTACCGGGCCACTGAGCAGGGTTTCGAGCTCGGACTGCCGAGCAAGCGTCATGCCGACGTCGACGGCAGCATCGAGCTGAGCTATCCGCACGTGCCCGCCATCGTCGTGTCACCGCTGGGATTCACGCCGAAGGACGCGAGGCTCTCGAAGTTCTCCGACTGGCTCGCCCAGGTCAGCATGGCAGCGGGCGCCGGCGAGGCGCTGACCGCCACCGTGCTTCATGGCAGCCCATTCAGCTATTACGAGCTCAGCAAAGGCGACGTGCGCTTCCGCTTGTCGGCAGTCGACAAGGTCGTCGCTGATCCGACCAAGGCGGGACAGGACCCGCGAGTCGCCGCGATCAACATCGCCGGCCGACCCTACGCGATCTTTGCGCCGACCGGCTCGAGCTGGGAATGGAAGCAGCCGACGGAGCTGGTGCTGCGGCTGCCGGAGAATGCCCGGTATTTTTCCGTGGCGGGACTGCCGGATGCCAATGAATCCACGCTGCGGGATTTCCACGCCGTCGCCTACGCCTTTCCGACGGACACCCGCGTCGAATGGTCCTACGACGAGGCCACGAGCAAGGTGCGCTCGGTCTACAGCGTGCAGACCGCGGCCCGCGAAGGCGAGAACCTCGGGACGTTCATGGGCCTCTATCCGCATCACTGGTCCAGCGTCGTGTCCGACCATCCGTCGCAGTACGGGTACGACACCGTGCGCGGGCGCATCCGCCTCGTGCCCGTCAACAGCTTCACGCTCGAGCGCACTTACAACGGCTTTGTCCCCATGTGGGCCGGCCTGCAGGACCCGGCCAGCAAGGACAGCGTAGGCAGCCTGCTCGTCGGCGATCTCGCCAAGGCGCCGCAGTTGTTCAGCCTGATGGGCCGCGGCACGTACTACGTGGGCAAGGGTCTCGGCGCAACCGCCAAGCTGATGGGCGTGGCGGAGGTCGAGGGCAAGACGAAGATGCGCGACCAGCTGCTGGAGCAGCTCAAGACCCGCATGGAATCGTGGTTCGACGGCAAGCGTTCCACGTACTTCGTGCAGGACTCCCGGCTCGGTACGTTCGTCGGCGTGCCGCAGGAGTTCGGCAGCATCAAGGCCATGAACGACCATCACTTCCACTACGGCTACTGGGTGATGGGCGCCGCGCAGGTCGCACTCAGGGATCCCGAATGGGCATCCGAGCAGCAATGGGGCGGCATGGTCCGCAAGATCATCGCGGATATCGCGACCGACGAGCGAGGTCGCCAGGACTTCCCCTTCCTGCGCAATTTCGACGTCTACGAGGGGCATTCCTGGGCCTCCGGTGACGCGGACTTCGACGCCGGCAACAACCAGGAATCCTCGTCCGAGGCAGTCAACGCCTGGGCGGGCCTCGTGTTATGGGGCGAGGCGACCGGCGATCGCAAGACTGCGCGACCTCGGCATCTTCCTGCTGACGAGCGAGATCGCGTCCGTCAACAAGTACTGGTTCGACCTCGACCGTGAGGTGCTGGCGCCGGAATACGGCAAGCCTTTCGCCAGCATGGTGTTTGGTGGCAAGTACGCCTACAACACCTGGTGGACCCAGGAGCCACGCCAGATCTTCGGCATCAACATGCTGCCCATTACGACTGCCTCTACTTATCTCGGGACGGACCCGAAGTACGTGGCCAGCCTGGTCGCGGCGCTGCCCGCGGCGGTCAAGGCCTACAACGCACGCGGCGGTGACGACGGCACGCCTGCCGACATCTGGCAGGACATCATTGCGTCGTATGCCGCGCTCGGCGACCCGCAAGCCGGTGCGGCGCTCTGGAATCGCAAGGGCACCGTGGAGCCCGGCGAGACCCGCGCCCACACGGCGTTCTGGCTGGCAAGTCTCAATGAGATGGGCACGCCTGACTTTTCAGTCACGGCCGACACTCCGCTGTACGCGGTGTTCAAGGACAAGAACGGCGTAAGGACGTACCTGGCCTACAACGCGCGTACTGCGGCCACCCAGGTGAAGTTCAGCACGGGCA
>CAWJXS010000010.1:0-42188 GCA_963846885.1 uncultured Gammaproteobacteria bacterium | reverse complement strand
AGATCTGCTCGTCCTGCGCGCCGAGCACCTCGATCTCCGAGATGTCTGGCACGTGCAGCAGCCGCGAGCGGGCCGCTTCCACGTGGTCGCGCAGCTCGCGGAAGCTGAAGCCGTCGGCGGTGAAGGCATAGATGATGCCGAACGTGCTGCCGAAGTCGTCGTTGAAGAACGGACCCACGACGCCCTGCGGCAGCGTGCCGCGGATGTCGCCGATGTTCTTGCGCACCTGGTACCAGATGTCCGGCACTTTCGCCGGCGGTGTGGACTGCTTCAGGTCGACGAAGATCGTCGTCTGGCCGGCGATGGTGTAGCTGCGTACCCGTTCGAGAAAATCGGTTTCCTGCAGCTTGCGTTCGAGCCGCTCGGTCACCTGCTCCATCGTCTCGTCGACCGTGGCACCAGGCCAGGCAGCAGCGACGACCATCGTGCGAAACGTGAACGCAGGGTCTTCGCCGCGTCCCAGGCTGAAAAACGAAGATGCGCCCGCGATCACCGCGAGGATCATCAGGAAGACGACCAGTGAGCGCTTGCGCAGCGCCCATTCGGACAGGTTCGGGCCGATCACGACTGCGGCGTCTCGAGCGGGCGGACTTTCTGTCCAGGACGCAACGCCTGCGCACCAGCCGTGACCACGATGTCACCTGGGTTCAGGCCGGACGCAACCTGTACCGTCGCCTGGTTCGAGCCGGCGACGGTGATGCCACGCGCGGCGACGGTCCCTGTCGCGGGGTCGTATACCCACACCGCGACACCGCCGTCGGCGCGCATCAGGGCGGCGGCGGGAATCTGGATCGTCGGAGCCGTGTCGAGCTTGATGCGGCCCGTGACCGTGCTGCCGAGGCGCATCAGCGCCGGCGCGTCAATGAGCTGCACGCGCACTGCGAAGGTTCCGGTCACCGGGTCGGCGCGAGGCGAAACCTCACGCACCGTGCCGGTAGCAGTGATCTTCGGGTCGTCGACCAACGCGACCGTGATGCCCGTTTTGCGCGCCGCGCTGTCCTTGACCTGCGCAGGCACGTCGAATACTGCGTCGCGCGCGCCTTCGCGGGCCACCTGCACGACCATGCTCCCGGCACCCACCACTTCGCCGGGCTCGGCGCCACGCGCTGTGACGATGCCTGCGGCCGTGGCGTTCAGCTGCGTGTAACTCAGGCGGTTCTCCGCGAGGTTGACGTTCGCGCGGGCCGAGTTCACCTGCGACTCGACCGTTTGCAGCACCGCGACCGCCTGGTCGAACGCTGCGCGCGAGACCGCGTTCTCGGCCACCAGGTCGCTCATGCGCCGGTGGTTGTTGCGTGCCTCGACCAGCTGCGCCTGCGCTGCAACGAGCTGCGCGCGCGCGGCCAGCAGGCCGCTTTCCTCGTTCTGCGGATCGAGCCGTGCCAGCAACTGGCCGGGGCGGACGGCGTCGCCGATTTCGACGTTGCGCTCTATCAGCCGGCCACCGATCCGGAACGATTCGTTGATTTCGGTCTGTGCCTGCACGGTGCCGGTCAGTGCGATGGTGTCGCCGATGGCCCGGGTCTCGATGGTCGTCACGCGGACGGGTCGCACCTCGGCCGGCGGCGCTTCGTCACCGGACCGGCACGCAGATACCAGGGTGAGCGTCGCGAGCGCGAGCAGGGTGGTCGTTCCACGCGGACGGGCAGTGTGCGTGGCGGCGGGCTTCAATGGCACTGGACGGCTCCATTTCGAAATTGCGCTTGATTCATCATGACCTGGGATCACCCATTCGGGCCGGTCGCCGCGGCAGGCTGCCCGGGGGTCGGCGCCACGCGCAGCATACGAAATCCGGCATAGGCGAGGGCGATCGTCAGCAGCGGGCTGACGTAACTGAAGACGGCATAGGGGGCGTAGCTCCAGGTAGCCACGCCGAGCGTCGCGGCCATGTAGGCACCGCAACTGTTCCACGGAATCAGTGCGGACGTGGGTGTCGCCGTGTCGCCCACCGTGCGCGAGAGCACCACGGGCGCGAGCCCGCGCCGTGCAAACGCAGACTTGAACATGCGGCCCGGCAATACGATGGCGATGTACTGGTCGGCGGTGATGACGTTGGTCGCGACGATCGAGGAAGTGAGGGAGGCGACGAGGGCGCCATCGGATTTGGCTTTCTCGATGATCGGGGTGATTACACGGTCCAGCACGCCAGCTTTCTCGACGACGCCACCGAAGGCCAGCGCGGTGACGATGAGCCAGATCGTATTCAGCATGCTGTCCATGCCGCCGCGCGTGGCCAGCATGTCCATCGGCGCGAAGCCCGTGGTCGAGTTGTAACCGCTCGCCAGCGCGAGCCAGACGCCCTTCAGCAGCGCCAGGCCCGCCGGCAGGTCGCCCGCATCGGCGAACCTGATCACACGCTCGGGCGCCACGAACACGGCGAGCACGCCGCCGGCGATGGCGCCGAGGAAGATCGCCGTGAAGGGGGGAAACCTGAACAACGCCAGCACCACGACCAGCACCAGCGGCAGGAACAGGATCGGCGAAATCTGGAAGGCCTCGCGTATCGCTGCCATTTTCGGTTCAGCGTCGAAGTCGCCAGGCTCACCCAGCATGAAGAACACCGTGAGCGCGATGGCCAGCGCCATCGTCGACGTGAGCAGCGTCTCGCGTATGTGCCGGTAGAGGTCGACGCCGGCAGCGGCGGCGGCAAGATTGGCAGAGTCGGACAGCGGCGACGACTTGTCGCCGAAATAGGCGCCGGAGATCACCGCGCCTGCGGCGATGGCCGGGTTCAGGTCCATGCTGGCGGCGATGCCCATGAAACCGACGCCGATCGTGCCGACGACTGTCCACGAGCTGCCGATGCTGGCCGCCACGATGGCGCAGATCGCGCAGGCGGTGACGAAGAAGTAATTCGGGCTGAGCAGTTGCAGGCCGTAGTACACCATCGCCACCAGCGTGCCGCTGAGTGCCCAGGTGCCGATCAGCCCGCCCACGGCGAACAAAATGAAGATGGCGCCGATGCCGGTCGAGACGCTGTCCGTGGCGGCCTTGCCCAGCACTTCGAGCGTGTGGCCGCGACGCCAGCCGATGAACACCGCGATCATCGTCGCGATCACCAGTGCCACCTGGTTCGGCCCGACCGCCCCGCGGTCGCCGAACAGGAAGTAGGACAACCCCACCAGCAGGATCAGGCTGGCGACCGGAACGATCGCCTCGAGCAGCGAGAGTGGCTGCGGTGAGTCAGGCCTCTTCATCCGTCTCGCCCCCTGGGCACTTTATGGCTTGGCGCCCGCCAGCTCCTGCACCAGCGGCACCAGGATGCGGATGGCGTGCGCTGTACGTTCATCCACCCGGCCAGCCGGCAGTGAGGCCTCGAGGTGCGCGCGGTTGTCGATGTCCACCAGGTGCCAGGAGTAGCCGGTCGGGAACGCTTTGCTCTTGGAGGTCTGCTGGTAGCCGTCCTTGTCGCCGAGTTCCCAGTTCGTGGCCTCGAGGTTCACGACCGGGATGCCCGCGAGGTCGAAGGCGGCCTGGTCCGAGCAGCAGCCCGTGCCCTTGGGGTTGCCGGCGTTGAGGCCGGGATTGGTCGTGGCCGTGATGCCGAGACCCTTGGCGATCGCGAGTGCCCGGTCGCGGGCATGACCCGCCTTCGGGTCCTTGGCGTAGGTCTGGGGACCCGCGTGGAAGTACAGGCGATCGCCGGTGACGATGCTGTCGATGTTGACCATCCACAGCGTGTTCGCCCGCTGCCTCGGGTGACATGCGGTTGACCACTTCGTGCGCGCCGAGCAGGCCGATCTCCTCGGCGCCGAAGGCGATGAAGACAATGGTGTGCGTCGGAGCCGACTCGCGCAGGGCCGCGGCAATCTCCAGCAGCACGCCGGTGCCCGAGGCGTTGTCGTCCAGTCCCTCGAGCTTCGGCCCGCCGATGTTGCGCTCGAGGTCCCGCTCGCTGCGCGGGATGCGCGTGTCGTAATGCGCGCCGACGATGATCTGCTTGCCCGACGTGCCGCGGCGCTCGGCGATCACGTTGGTCGAGACCAGACTGCGGAAGTCGTGGCCGCGTTCGGGCTTGTTCTCCCAACGAAACTCATACCCCGTCTGGAAGCGCTCGAGCCGGGGCTGGTAGCCCAGCGCGAGCAGGCGGTCTGCGATGTATTTCGCCGTGGCATCTTCCTTGGGCGTGCCGGCCATGCGGCCGGGGAAGGTGCCTGCAATGTGGCGCGCTTCCTTTGCTGCAAGTTCGCCTGGTGCCGCCGCAAGCGTCGGACTCGCCAGGGCAACCGCAAGGAAAGCCACCGCCGTGCACATGCCGAGGCCGCGCCAGGCCCTGGGGAGCGGTGCCTTTGCCGGAGTTTTGCCGAAGGTGTCTGGTGTCCGCTGCCTTGCTGTGCCCCGTGAACAAATGAAAGCCCGTGCCGACCGGTCCGGTCGGCACGGACAATCACCGATGCGCCGCGATCAGTAGTCGACCGGATCGCGGATGATCGGGCACGTCATGCAGTGACCGCCACCGCGTCCACGGCCGAGTTCGGCGCCGACGATCGTGATGACCTCGATGCCTTCCTTGCGCAGCAGGGTGTTGGTGTACGTGTTGCGGTCGTAAGCGTAGACCACGCCCGGCGAGGCGCAGACCAGGTTGGCGCCGCTGTCCCACTGGGTGCGTTCGCGCTGGTAATCAGTGCCGCCGGCTTCGACCACGCGCAGCTTCTTCAAGCCCAGCGCCTGGGCCACCACGTCCACGAACGGCTTCTTCTCGGCGTGGAACTCGACACCGCTCGGGTGGTCGCTCGGCCGGTACGAGAAGGTGGTGGTCTGGGCGAGGAAGTCCGGCGCCAGCAGCACGCAGTCGCGATCTGCGAAGGTGAAGACGGTGTCCAGGTGCATTGCCGCGCGGATCTTCGGCATCGCCGCGACGATCACTCGCTCGGCGGCGCCCTTCTTGAACAGCGTCGCCGCCAGCTGGCTGATCGCCTGGCGCGAGGTACGCTCGCTCATGCCGATGAGGACGTTGCCCTTGCCGATCGGCATCACGTCGCCGCCTTCCAGTGTCGCCTGGCCGTGGTCCTCGGTCGGGTCGCCCCACCAGACGTTGACCTTGCCCGCGAAGTCGGGATGGAACTTGTAGATGGCCGTCGTCAGGATCGTTTCTTCGTGCCGCGCCGGCCAGTAGAGCGGATTGAGCGTCACGCCGCCGTAGATCCAGCAGGTGGTGTCGCGCGTGTACAGCGTGTTGGGCAGCGGCGGCAGCAGGTATTCGGTGACGCCGGCTGCCTCCTTGACGACCTGCAGGGCCTTGCCGCCGACCGTCTCCGGGAACTCGAGCGTCGACAGGCCGCCGATCAGGGTCTCGGCGAGGGTGCGGTGGTCGAGGCCTTCGAGGTAGCTGCGCAGCTCGTCGATGAAGCCGAGGCCGACCTGGTTGGGCACGACCTGGTTGTCGAGGATCCACTTCTTGCCTTCCGGCACTGCCACCGTCTCGGCGAGCAGGTTGTGCATCTCCACCACGTCGACGCCGCGGTCGCGCATCTTGGTGATGAAGTCGAAGTGGTCGCGCTTGGCGTTCTCGACCCAGAGCACGTCGTCGAACAGCAGTTGGTCGCAGTTGGAAGGCGTGAGTCGCTGGTGGGCCCGGCCGGGGGCGCAGACCATCACCTTGCGGAGCTGGCCGACTTCCGAATGAACGCCGAATTTGACTTCGTTGGTGCTTGCCATGATTTGACTCGCTGAATACTGGGTGGTGTCAGAGGGAGAGGGCGCCGGTCGACAGACCGTAGATGCAGTACAGGGCCGCAGCGACGATGAGGCCGAACACGACCCAGTCGCTGGTGCCGACGAAAACGGGCTTGGCTTGCTCGCGACGCGCCATGTAATAGAGGATCGTGCCAGGGGCGAACAGCAGTGCGGCGAGCAGGATGTACTTCAGGCCGCCGGCGTAAATCATGAACAACGTGTAGGCCACCGCCAGCGAGGCCAGGATCAGGTCGCGCTTGCGTTCCTCCGGCCGGACCTCGTAGGTCTGGCCGCGCTTGGCGATCATCAGGCCGTAGGCTGCGACGAAGAAGTAGGGGATCAGCGTGGTCGCGCTGGTCAGGCTCAGCATCAGCGCAAACGCATCGCGCGACCAGTAGGTCGTGATCACGATCAGCTGGATGATGATGCTGGTCGTCCACAGCGCCACGACCGGCACGTTGTTCTTGTTGACCCGGGCGAAAGCCTTGGGCATGTCCTTCGACTTGCCGGCGGCGAACATGACTTCGGCGCAGATCAGCGCCCAGGCCAGGTAAGCGCCGAGCACCGACACCAGCAGGCCCACGCTGACGAAGATCGCGCCCCACGGCCCAACTACGGATTCGAGCACCGCGGCCATCGACGGCTGGCGGACGCCTGCAATGTCGGCGCGCTGCATCACGGCATAAGGCAGCAGGGTGACCAGCACCATCAGGCTGGTGACGATGATGAAGCCGGTGATCGTGGCCAGGCCCACGTCCGAGCGCTCCTTGGCAAAGCGCGAATAGACGCTGGCGCCTTCGATGCCGATGAACACGAAGACCGTGACCAGCATCGTCGCCTTGACCTGCTCGAACAGGCCGGTGGTGAGGTCGCCGCCGTACAGGTTGAAGCTGAACAGGTCAATTTTGAACGCGAAAATCAGGATCACGATGAAGACCATGATCGGGATGACCTTGGCAATCGTGACGATCTTGTTGATGGCCGCCGCCTGCTGCACGCCGCGCAGGATCAGGAAATGGAACAGCCAGATGCCGATGGAGGCCACGAGGATCGCAATGACCGTGTTGCCGTCGCCGAAGACCGGAAAGAACGCGCCCAACGTCGACTTGATCAGCACCCAATAAGAGACGTTGCCGATGCAGCTGCCGATCCAGTAGCCGAAGGCCGAGAGGAAGCCGGCGTAGTCACCGAAGCCTTCCCGGGCGTACGCGTAGACGCCGGCGTCGATATCCGGCCGGCGCTCGGCCAGGGCCTGGAAGACCCGTGCCAGCATGTACATGCCGGTGCCCGCAATGAGCCAGGCGATGACTGCGCCCATGGGCCCCGTAGCCCCGGCAAACGTCCTGGGCAGCGAGAAGATTCCCGCCCCGACCATTCCACCCACCACCATTGCGGTGAGTGCCGTTCGCGACATCTTTTGTTCGGCCATCGATCCCCACCCTGACGATTAAATTATGTGTTTTGCACGGTGACACGTGCCGCCCGCGCTCGGACCGAATCTACCGTGTCGAGTCGCGTCTGGCTATCGTAATAATAGTGTCGCGTTTGCAGCGCGTGCATCAAGGCCATGCATCGTACTCAGGGGCGACCTGATACTGAAGATTAAGTTGTCAGTGATTTTTGCCGCGGCTGACGTTGTTCGCTGCTATCGTAGGCGACGCGACTCAATCTGCGCGGGGTGCCACCGGCTGTCGCTGGCACGCCCCGTCGGACCGGAGGCAGTGCCAACATGCGTGGCGCCGTCGATCTATGCGGTCGCTGCCGATTACCTTCACCGAATAGCAGAAACCATGGAGTAATGCTGATGTACAAGCGCTGGAACCTGATCGGATCGATTGCGTTGCTGGGCGCCGTGCTCGTCGCAGGCGAGGTGAATGCCCAGACCACCGTGACCTACGGCCGCATCACGGCTGTACGCCAGGTCGACATCCAGAACCCGGGTGCGAATGCGGCCGGCACGATCGTCGGCGGCGCCCTCGGCGTTGCTTCCGGCTCCGGGCAGTCGCGCAGCAATCGCGCGTTGCGCGGCGTGGGCGGCGCGGCCGTCGGCAGCCGCCTCGCAGGCGCTGCGGGTTCCTCGACCGGCTTCGAATACACCGTCCTGATCGGCGGAACCAACACGATCCGCATGGTGACCGAGCAGGCCGGCCTGCGCGTCGGTGACTGCGTCTCCGTCGAGCGCGGTTCGTTCAACAACATCCGGCTTGCCGATGACGCGCGTTGCGCAGCTGCCGCCAATGCGCCGGTGCCGGCGAGCGCCGCGGCCGAGGCGAACGCCTGCGCAGCCGCCAAGGACCAGTTGCTGAACGCTGCGACGGATGCGGACTTCGACCGCGCCGAGCGCAGGATGCGGCTGCTGTGCGGCGACTGATCGGCAGACCAAAACAGCTTGATCAGAGCGTAATCAGCAATTAGTTGAGCGGCGGAGACCGGGCGTCCGGTCTCCAGCCGACCGAATTTCGACAAGGGGCTACAGAAGATGAATATGAACAAGAGACATTTCATGGCGGCGTTGGTAGGCGTGCTGGTGCTCGCCACGGGCTGCACCACGACCGGCTCTGACAGCGGCGATCCGGCTACGCGGCGCGCGAGCATTGATGCGGGTGTAGACGCTGCCCTCGCCAATCTTTATCGCCAGGACCCGGGCGCGCAGCAGCTCGTCGCCCGCGCGCGTGGCGTGCTGGTGTTCCCGAGCGTGCTCGAGGCCGGCTTCATCGTGGGCGGCTGGAGAGGCGACGGCGCCCTGCGCAAGGGCGGCAAGACGGTCAGTTTCCACCGCACGACGGGCGGATCGTTCGGCTTGCAGGCAGGCGCCCAGTCGACTGCAGTCTTCCTGCTGTTCATGACGGACGACGCACTGACCCAGTTCGAGAACAGCCGGGGCTGGACGGCCGGTGTTGACGCGTCGGTTACGCTGTTGACGGTCGGCGCCAATGCGCAG
This sequence comes from uncultured Gammaproteobacteria bacterium, assembly GCA_963846885.1. Taxonomy (GTDB): domain Bacteria; phylum Pseudomonadota; class Gammaproteobacteria; order Steroidobacterales; family Steroidobacteraceae; genus RPQJ01. The sequence goes on along the minus strand of CAWJXS010000010.1, from coordinate 33,571 downwards.
ATGACCAGCGCCACGGCCCAGCAACCGATCGTCGGCTACGTGCTCTCGAACCAGGGAATCATGGCCGGCGTCACGGTCGACGGCTCGCGGATCACCCGCCTGCAGCTCTGACCGAACGACCCGCATGAAGCCGCCGTCAGGCAGGCAGCACGCGCGCCTGCCAGGATTGATCGTGATCCTGGCAGGTGTCGCCGCGGCGGGTCCGGGTCACGGCGCTGGCTGAAACGCCCGGCGCACATTGCCTGGCCATCAAGGACACCTTCGAGCGGCTCGCCTGCTTCGATGTTGCTATCGGGGCTGCGGTGCAGCAGGACGCGCAGGCGACTTCGCAGTCGCCTGTCGCGCCGGCGCCCGCGGCTGAGGCCGCTGCGGCTTCGCCGCCGGTCGTTGCTTCGCTGATCGACACGACGTGGGGCTTCCTGCCCGACTCGAAGCCGGCGTACCTGCGGCTGCACCAGCCCAATTATCTCCTGTTCGGCCGCTATACGACGGACGTCAACACTGCTCCGTACGAGCCGTTGTTCAATTCATTCGATGAGGAAGTCGGGTTCGAGGATGTCGAGGCCAAGTTCCAGCTGAGCCTGAAAGGGCGGCTGCTGACCACGGACGATCATCGCTGGGGCCTGTGGTTCGCCTACACGCAGCAAAGCCAGTGGCAGATTTTCAGTCCGGACATCTCGCGTCCATTTCGCGAAACCAACTACATGCCCGAACTTTTCGGCAGCTTCCGGCCGGGGATCGAGGTCGCCGGCATGCAGTGGAACCTGCTGAATTTCGGGTACACCCACCAGTCGAATGGCCGGTCCGACATCATTTCACGCAGCTGGGACAGGCTGTTCGTGGAGGCAGGAGTCGAACGCGGTAACTTCGTCCTGCTCGCGCGGGCTTGGACTCGCCTCTCCGAAGATAAAGAAGAAGACGACAATCCGGACATCGTCGACTACTACGGCCACGGCGAGATCACGGGCATCTACAAGTGGCAGGACAACAGCTTTACGCTGATGGGTCGCGGCAACTCGAGCACCGGCAAGGGTGCGGCGCAGTTCACGTGGGCTTCACGTCCGTTGCTGGGACCGCTGCGGGGCTACCTGCAGGTGTTCACCGGTTACGGCGAAAGCATGATCGACTATAACTGGAGCCAGACGACGGTCGGCGTGGGCGTGACGATCAACGATCGCTTCTGAACCACTGGGCCGGCTTCGCAGCCAACCCGGTCGATGGAACCGCATTGCGAGCGGCGCCTCTTAGCGCCTCTTCAAAGAGCGCGTGTCTGCCTTTCCAAGCTCTTGAAGAGGCGCTAAGAGGCGCCGCCCGCAATCGTTTAATTCGGCCTACTTGTTGGCCCTGCCGTACATGTCGTCCAGTGCCTGGCGCAATGCGGTCGCCCAGATGCCCATGGCCCGCCGCGCATCCGCGGTGTTCGTCACCCGGTTCGTGACCTGCCAGGTTCCGCTCGAGCGAGCGCTCCGCGCATCGACGGCGCGCGCCAGGATTTCACCCGTCATGGAATCGCGCAGTTCGGCGACGAGCGTCATGCGTCCGGCGTTGGCGGTATAAGTGCGCGAGCGTCCGGCCGACATCGTGTCCGGTGCGCTGATGTACAGGTCGACGATCGCGGCCGTGACCCGCAACGTGTCCGGGCCGGCCACATCGACGAGCTGGTAGCCGCCGCGTTCGAGTTCGGCACGGAATGTCTCGCGGAACAGCTCTGCTACCCCGGCCTGGATCGCGGCCATGTCGCCGGCGTCGAGGCGGTTGAGCTGGCTGCGGCCGCCGCGGTTCGGTTCCCAGTTGCGGGCGAAGCTGACCTCGACCGGGTCGATCATCACGCTGCGGTACGCGACGATCTCTGCGTCCGGCCTGACGAAGACCGCGCCCAGGCGTGTGCCGGACTGCCTGACGAGGCCGTCCCATTCTTCCTGCGGCGCGGATCCGGTACTGGCGCACCCCACGAGGGTGGTCGCGCCCAGCGCGAGCAGTAGCGGCAGCAGATTGCGAAAGCGAATCATTTTGATGCTCCAGGGTAGTGGTTGCGACTCGCGCATGGCGCGTCTTGAGTTGATCGGGACTCTTCCGAGGGCTGCTTTTTTAGGCGAGCATGCACTTTAATGGCATGCGCATTTCAGGTTAGCACGCCAAAGTCGGCAGCATCAACGCGCCGCCCGCGTGGTTCGCGCCGCAACTTTGCAGTAGCTTAGATTCGTGACACACCGCAGCAAGAACGCGTGCAGCTGATCATGTACAGGACCCCCAGCCTGGCCGGTAGCGTGACTGCCGGCCGACATCTTTTGTACAGGGAGCTGGTCAGGCTTTGCCGCACCTTGGGCAACACGGTGGGGGCGCTCATCGTCGGCCTGTTGCTCGCGAGTCCGACGACGCTGGCGGCGGGCGCGACGCACAATGTACTGGTGCTCTACGCGAATGGCCGGCTGCTGCCGGCCAATATCGCGGGCGACCGTGGCCTGCTCGAAGGGTTCGCGGCCCGGCCCGATCGGCCGGTCACACTTGCGACCGAATTCCTCGACCAGACCCGCTTCAGCGGCGAGGACTACGAACGCACCTTCGTCACCTACCTGCGTGAGAAATACGCCGCGCTGCCGCCGGACGTCATCATCGCCGGGGCCACCGAGGCGCTCGACTTCATGCTGCGCCATCGGGCCGAGCTGTTCCCGCGCGTCCCCATCGTGCACATGTCGGTGACATCCGCTTACCTGCAGTCCGTGTCGCCGCTGCCGGACGACGTGTTCGGCACGCCGCTCACCTACGACATCGTCGGGACGGTGGAGCAGGCGCTGCGCTGGCATCCGACGGCGAGCCGGCTGGCGCTCGTCACCGGCACCAGTCCGTGGGACCGGGAATGGGAGGCGACCCTGCGCGCCAGCGCCGCGGACCTGCGCAGCGGACTGGCGCTGGACTTCATCGCAGGCTTGCCCGCGGATGAGTTGCAGCAGCGCCTGCGGAATCTGCCGGCCGGCACGATCGTCTTTACCCCCGGCTTCTTCCGCGACGGCACCGGACGCGAGTTCACGCCGCGCGAGGCTGGCCGCATGATCGCGGCCGCGTCGTCGGCGCCCGTGTACACGATCTTCTCGTCCTTTCTGGGCACGGGCATCGTCGGCGGGCGCATGGCGAATTACGACGAGATGGGACGCATGGGCGCACGGACCGCGCTCGCCCTGATCGACGGCACTCCGCCCGCCGCCATGAACTTGCCCGCGACGACGCCGACGCCGTTGCAGGTGGACTGGCGGCAACTGCAGCGCTGGGGCATTTCGTCCCAGGCGGTGCCGGCTGGCGCGATCGTGCACTTCCGCGAACCCACGCTCTGGCAGGCCTACCGCAACCAGGTGCTCATCGGCAGCGCAGTGATGCTGCTGCAGGCAGGACTCATCGTCGCCTTGCTGTTCGAGCGCCGCCGCCGCCGGCGCACAGTGGCCGCGCTGGCCCGCAGTGAGCAACACATTCGGCTTGCCGCCCGGGCCGCGAGCCTTTCGACATGGGTACTCGAGGACGACACGGCCGAGCCGGCTGGCCGCGAACGCGGCGCGAGTAAAATCGACGTTGCAACGGGTCCGTTGGTGGACTTCCGCGAGAACCTGGCGCGAATCTCACCGCAGGATCGGCCCGGCGTGGACGCCGCGCTGCGTGACGCCCTGGACAGCAACGGCGAGTTCGAGATCGAGTATCGAATCGCGGCGCCGGATGGCGGATGGCGTTGGCACGCCGCACGTGGCCGGGCAGATTCCGGGCAGGCGCCGCGACTGTTCGGCGTGGCGATCGACATCACCGAGCGCAAGCTCGCCGAGATCCAGGCCGAGCAGGATCGTGCCGCGCTGTACCACATGACACGCGTCTCGCTGCTGGGACAGCTGTCCGCGTCCATCGCGCACCAGCTGAACCAGCCACTGGCGTCCATCCTCGGCAACGCCGAGGCTGCGCAGAAGATGCTGGAGCGTGAACCCGTCGATGTGCCCGAGCTGCGCGAGATCTGTGCGGACATCGTCGCGGAGGATCACCGTGCCGCGCAGGTCATTCGCCGGCTGGGCGTGCTGTTCAAGCGCGGCGATCCCCTGTTCGAGCCGCTGGACCTCAATGAGCTGGTGCGCGAAACGATCGAGTTTACGCGCAGCATCCTTACGACACGGCACGTCAACGTCGTGACGAATTTTGCGCCGTCCCTGCCGCCGATCTCCGGCGACCGGGTGCAATTGCAGCAGCTGGTCCTGAACCTGATCGTGAACGCCTCGGACGCGATGGCCGAACTGCCCGAGCACGAACGTGTGCTCACGATTGAAACGGGCGGGCGCACCGACGCCGTCAGCCTTTGCGTGCAGGATCGCGGCCCGGGCGTTGCCCCGATAGCCATGAACAAGTTGTTCGAGCCCTTCTGGAGCACGAAGCCGGGCGGGATGGGCATGGGTCTCGCCGTGTGCCGCTCGATTGCAGAGGCCCATCGTGGCAGCCTCACCGTGATGGATGCGCCGGGAGGCGGGGCAGAGTTCTGCATGCTGCTGCCGGTACGGAACGCGGCATGAGCGAAACTTCCGCAGCGCCCACGGTGTTCATCGTCGATGACGATGCCCAGGTGCTCAAAGCCCAGGCGCGGCTGCTGCGTGAGCACGGCTTCAAGACGGCGCTGTTCGAGTCCGCTGAAACCTTTCTCGCGCAGCACGACGCGGCGGCTCCCGGTTGCCTGCTGCTCGACGTCAACCTGCCGGGACTGGACGGCCTGGCCCTGCAGCGTCACCTGGCTGAACAGCGTCCCGCGCTGCCGGTGATCTTCGTCACCGGCAATGGCGACATTCCCATGTCCGTGCAGGCCATCAAGGCCGGCGCGGTGGATTTCCTGACCAAGCCTGTCGCGGGCGAGCATCTGCTGGCCGCAGTGCGAGCTGCCTTGCAGCAGGATGCGCTGGCCCGCACTGCGTTGTGCGAAAGCGATGACCTGCGGCGGCGGCATGCGAGCCTGACTGCACGTGAGCGTGAGGTGCTCGCCGGCCTCGTGGCCGGCAAGCTCAACAAGCAGATTGCGGCCGAGATGGGCGTCACCGAGGCCACGGTCAAGTTTCATCGCGCCCGCCTCATGGAGCGCATGCAGGCGCATACGGTCGCCGAACTGATGCATCTCGCAGCGCGGCTGCAGCGTGATCCCAACGCCGACTATGCCAAGGGTTAGTTTCGCGCCAGCCGGCGGTACGCTAATTTCGCACGATGGCACTGGCCAGAATCGCGCTGCTGGATGACGAAGCGCCGGTGCGCGTGGCACTGGGCCGCCTGCTGCGCCTCGCAAACTACGAAGTCCTGGCCTATGCCTCCGGCGAAGAGTTTCTCGCCGCACTGGACGACTGCGTGCCCGACTGCGCAGTACTGGACGTGCATCTGCCCGGCCTGACCGGCATCCAGGTGCAGCAAAGGCTGCAGTCCGGGGCGGTGCGGTTCCCGGTCGTGTTCATCACGGCGAGCGAAGACGCGGCAGTCGACCGTGACGCCCGGGAGGCGGGCGGCCTGTGCGTGCTGCGGAAGCCGTTCTCCTCTGCCGAGCTGCTGGCCAGCATCGCGCTGGCCCTGCGGGCCGGCCCGGACACGGCTCGCTAGCTAGGGAAGCTCTGCCCAGGTCCGCAAGTGACGCGTTGCGTGCGCTAGATCCGGTGCCTGTCACCGAGCTTGGAAAGGCAGACACGCGCTCCGTGACAGGCACCGGATCGAGCGCTCTGGCAGCGTCGCAGGCTGGCAGGTCGCAAGCGTCCGATCCGGGACCGTTCCCGGAGCGCGTGTCTGCCTTTCCAAGCTCGGGGAACGGTCCCGGGTCGGACGCGCCAGCAAAAACGCGTCACTTGCGGACCTGGGCAGAGCTTCCCACCTAGGCTGGTTCGACGGCCTCTTATACCAAAGGCTAGTCCCTGGCCGGACCGCCGCGACCCAGACTGCTGTAGAGTTCGGCCCGCCTCGCTTTTCGCAACCAGGAGCATGCAATGTCGACCCGACGAACGTTCAGCGGATGGATGACAGCCACGGGCGCCGTCATGGCGTTGTGCGCGCCCCTGTTCCTTGCCGCCGGCGCCGTCCGTGCGCAAGGCGCCGGAGTGGAACATCCCGCGGCTGATGCCAAGCATTTCGACGCCAAGGGCCAGCCGCCGTCGACGTACACGCTGGAAGTTCGCAAGGGTCTCATCGCGACCTTGCCATTCGCGGACAAGCGCGACTTTGACGAGGCCAAGAAGGGCTTCATCGCCGAGCCGCCGTACAAGCAGATCATGGCCGATGCGGGCAACGTCGCCTGGGACATGGGCGGCTACCAATGGCTGCTGCAGGACAAGGACTTCGCCAGCATCAACCCTTCGCTGCAGCGCCAGGCCGTGCTCAACATGAATTGGGGCCTGTTCGAAGTCGTGCCTGGGCGCATCTACCAGGTGCGCGGCTTCGACCTGGCCAACATCAGCTTCATCAAGGGCGACACCGGCTGGATCATCTTCGATCCGTTGACCGCCGCCGAAACCGCGCGTGCGGCGCTGGCTTTCATCAACGAGAAGCTCGGCAAGCGCCCGGTGGTCGGTGTCGTGTACTCGCATTCCCACGGCGACCATTTCGGCGGCGTGCGTGGCGTGATCGACGAGGCCGACGTTGTCAGCGGCAAGGTCATGCTGATCGCGCCGGAGCACTTCATGCAGGCGGCCATCGAGGAAAACGTGATGGCCGGCAATGCGATGTCGCGTCGCCTGCAGTGGCAGTACGCCGTGCTGCTGCCGCGCGACCCGCATGGCCATGTCGACCAGGCGATCGGCAAGAACATCGCTCAGGGCAACACCGGCCTGATCGCGCCGAACCGGATCATCGCCAAGGACTTCGAGGAGATCACGCTCGATGGCGTGCGCATGGTGTTCCAGAACACGCCGGACACCGAGGCGCCGGTCGAGATGAACACCTACTTCCCGCAGTTCAAGGCGTTCTGGGCGGCTGAGAACGTCACGGGAACGATCCACAACATCTACACGCTGCGCGGCGCCGCGGTGCGCAATGCACTGAACTGGTCCAAGCAGATCAACGTCGCTTTGTGGAAGTTCGGCCAGGAGGCCGAGGTGATGTTTGCCTCGCACAGCTGGCCGCGCTGGGGCAACGACCGCATCCAGGAAGTCATGCGTGCGCAGCGTGACGCCTATGCCAACCTCAATAACCAGTCGCTGCACTATGCCAACCAGGGCGTGACGATCAACGAGATCCACAACGTCTACGCAGTGCCGAAGAGCCTGCAGCACCAGTGGGCCGCCCGCAGCTATCACGGCGACGTCAAGAACAACACGCGCGCGGTCATCAATCGTTTCCTGGGCTTCTACGACGGTAACCCGGTCAACCTGCACCCGCTGTCGCCGCAGGACTCGGCGCCGCTCTACGTCGAGATGATGGGTGGTTCAGCCCGCATCATCGCCAGGGGCAAGGAACTGAGCGGGCAGGGCAAGTACCTGGAGGCCACCGAGATCCTCAACAAGCTGTGCCTGGCCGAACCGCGGAACCAGCCGGCTCGCAATCTGCTGGCCGACGTGTACGAGCAGCTGGGCTACCAGGCCGAGAGCACCAGCGTGCGCAACAGCTACCTGCAGGGCGCGTTCGAACTGCGCAATGGCCTGCCCGGCGGCACGCCGCCACGCAGCACCGGTCCGGACGTGGTCCGTGCCATGACCACCGAGATGTGGCTGGATTTCCTTGGCGTGAGCATGGATCCGAAGCGTGCCGAAGGCGTCAACTTCAAGCTCAACCTGGTCACGCCCGACAACGGCGAAAAGTACCTGGTGGAACTCAGCAACGCGACGCTCACCAACATCGAGGGCGTGCAGGCCGCGAATCCTGACCTGACCATCACGCTCAACCGCAGCGACCTCAACCGGGTGATGATGGGCGTCAACACGTTCGACGACCTGATCAAGCAAGGCAAGGCCACGTTCGTGGGCGACCGCAAGCCGTTCGATGCACTGCTCGGGCTGCTGGTGCCGTTCTCCCCGACGTTCGAGGTCCTGCCGGGCACGGCTCCGTTGCCGGTCGAAAAGACGACCCAGTCGACGTACAAGCCCGGAATGGCGCCGCCGGAGCTCGCGGAGTAACGGCCGATCGCTGATGGCGGGGACGGGCGCGTCGGGAACCATTAAGATTGCGCCCGGCGCAGCACGGGGTGCTCGCAAGCGTTGAATTGCGTTCTGCAAGGGAGTTCGAATGATGAAGTCGAGTCATGCCATTTCGATGCTGCTGGCGCTGGGTGCCGGCTCGGTGACGCCGGTCGCAATGGCGATGGACCCTATCCCGCAAACAGCGGGTTGGCGTGGCTTCGTGGTTGGCGGCGTCGGCTACACCGACCTCAAGAGCAACCTTGTCGCAGGCAATGGCCTGCTCGACATCGGGCGCGACACGATCAACACGGTCAACGACTCGCCGCGCAGCGACGATGCGGTGCATCCGATCATCACAGGCGAAGTGAGCTACACGTTCGAGGGCCAGTGGCAGGTGTTTCTGGGCACGTCGCTCGAAGATGCCGTGACTCTCGACGGCGTGGCCCAGTTCGGCGTGCGCAAGGACATCGGTGCCGCCGGGGCGCTGCAGGCCGGCTACCTGTTCAGCGGCGTCCCGACCCAGGCGTGGGAAGATCCGTATGCGGAAGGCGTCAAGCGCGAGGAGACCGATCGTGATTCATCGGGCCTGCGTCTGCGCTGGGACCGGGTCATGGGCTCCGAGTTCGAGCTCACGGTCTCCTACCGCGACATCTCCATCGAAAATGAGACCAGCGGGCAGGGCGTGCTGAGCGTGGCCTGCAACGCGGCGTGCCAGGACCTGCTGCGGCGCGACGGCGATCAGTATGCGTTCGACGTCTCCTACCTCTACAAGGCGGGGGAAGGCTCCCGCCACCTGCTGCGTCCGCTGTTTCGCTACTCAGTGGATGATCGCGACGGCGCTGCGATCAGCAGTGACGCCTACCGGTTGCAGTTGAGCTACGTCTTCCTGGGCCAGGGCTACACGGTGGCCAGCAACGTCGCCTACGGCGAGCGCAGCCAGGACGAGAGCAATCCGATCTTCGGCGCCAAGACCGATTCCTCTTTCTACGCGCTCGACACCACGGTGTTCTACCGGTTGCCGGTGGCGAGCGGACGCTGGCAGGCGGTCGGCAGCATCCTCTACGGCAAGGACGATTCCGACGTGCGCTTCCACGACAGCGAAGTGTTCAACGTCAACCTCGGCGCGATGTACCGCTTCGGCGGTCGCTGACGCCTGTCGTCCGCTGGTCGCGGCCGTGCGGTCACCAGCTGGGATCGTTGATCGTGCGTTCCTCGATCGGTCGCCCGAGCCCGAGCACGAGCTGCCATTCGCTGGTCGTGGTGCCGGAAAGTGACAGCGACAGTGGGCCGAGCGGTGTGCGCCCGGCGAGGACGAAGGCCGCCGAATAGGTGGGCTGCGCATTGACGCCGTCGAGGCGTCCGCTCATGTCGGCGGCGGTCAGCGCGAGCCCGGCGTAGATGGACTGGCCAAACACGTAGCTGATGTCCGCGATGCGCTGCAGGTAAGAGGCCTGCGCGCTCCAGTAGGATGACCCGCGCAATTCACCGAGGCTCAGGCCGGGAAGGCTCACCGGGCCGCCGAGCGTGAACAGGTCGTACAGGGGCAGCGACGTGTCCAGCGACGACCCACCGCTTACCCGCAGGTAACCGACGTTGCGACGGAACGGCAGGGCGATGGTCGCCGTGCCTTCGAAACGGTCGTAGTCAAAATCGCCGCCGAGCGCATCCGTGCTGTGGAAGTAGGTCATGCGGGTGATCAGGCCACGGGTCCAGAGCGCATCGCGGTCGCGCGAGTCGAACGTATAGCGCACGGCGAGTCCGCCGTAGTCGTCGCGCACCGTGGAGGGTAACTCGGGGGACCCGATGTCGCGGTCGGCCGACTGGACGCCCGCGCGAACGCCTGCGCGCAGTTCGCCTGTCTTGCCGAAGACGCGTCCCGCGTCGAGATAACCCCAGCCCGAACTGAACTGATAGCGCGCGAGCGTCTCGCCGTCGTCGAAGAGGTCTTCGATGGAGCGTTGCCCGGTCACGCCCGGTTCGACGAACCAGCGGTGCGCCGGGTCGAGCGGCTGGTAGAAGGAAGCCTCCAGTCCCGAGGTTCGCCCCAGCCGCAGTGAACCGTGCAGTTCACCGCCGCGATCGTTGACCCAGGTCTGCAGGTAGTCACCGCCGAGCGTGAACGCCGTGTTCGTGTCCGTGCCCAGGTGCAGGCCGAGGTCGAAGCGCACGATGTGCGGACCCCACGACTTTTCCTGCAGATGCATGTCGAGCGTCGGTTCCGCCGGGTCGCCCGACAGGGTGTAGGCCACGCGTTCGAAATCGGAGAGCGCGAAGACGGCCGTGGCGCGGTCGGCGACCTGGCGGGGGGTCACTACGTCTCCGGCCTGCAGGGCGAGCGTATGCCGGATGAACTCGGGGTTCGCCCGTTCCAGTCCGTTGAGATTCACGGCCGCGAGCCGGACTTCTTCCCGCCCGGGCCTCGTTGTCGACTCGCGCCAGGCCAGGTACTCGGCTTCGGACACCGCGTACCGTTCGAGTTCGGCGCGATGCGTCAGCGCCGCCGCCCGGCCGAGCGGGACGGCATCATTGGTCCGGTCGAACGACGCCGAGCCGATGTCGCCCATGGCGATCACGATCTTCACGTCGTCGGGACCGAGCGTGTCGAGTTGCTGCCGCTCATTGGCGCCGACGAGCACGTCCAGGGTGCGCGACATCAGCGTCAGTGGCGAGCGCAGTTCTTCGGTCGTGGGCGGGGGGTTCGGCACGGCGACGGCGATGACCACGTCCGCACAAGTCTGGCGGGCGATGTCCACCGGGACGTTGCGCGTGAGCCCGCCGTCCCCGAGGATGCGGCCCTGCATGCTCACGGGCGAGAACACGCCGGGCACGGCCATGCTGGCGCGCATCGCGAGCGCCAGGTCGCCGCTGTCCAGGACGACCATCTCGCCGCTCTGCATGTCGGTGGCCACGGCCCGGAAAGGAATGGGCAGCTTGTCGAAATCGGCGATGCCACGGCTGCGACCCACGAGGTACTGGATCGTCAGGTCCACGTTCTGCGAGCTGATCAGGCCGGACGGCGCCATCAGGCTGCCGTCACGCACGCCGAATTCGAGGCTGTTGCTGAACGTGCCACCCGCGAGCTTGCGCCGCATCGGTACCTGGGCACGCAGGCTGCGGCGGGCGATCGCGTCCTGCCAGGAAATCGACCGGAACGCGCGATCGAGTTCGTCCGCGCTCATGCCCGAGGCATAGGTGCCGCCGACGAGCGCGCCCATGCTGGTGCCGACGATGCAGTCGACGGGAATGCGCAACTCGTCGAGCACGTCGAGCACGCCGACGTGCGCCGCACCCTTGGCGCCGCCACCGCCGAGCACGAGTCCGACGCGCGGCCGGGGTTTCGCCGCGGTCTCGACTGCGACGTCGGCGGCGCCCTGCGCGCGGGCCGGGAACGCGGTGAAGGCGACAGCGAAAGCTAGACACAGCTTGGCGAAACCGCAGACGGATCCGACAAGGTCAACGCTTCGTCGCTTCACCGGCGCTTCACCTGCAACGCGGGAACATGCCCGATACCGTATCCTACCGCGTAGAGACGAAGCTGGCAGGCCGCCGACCGGCCCTCGATGCACAGGGTGACAGACGATGACGCACGATTCACGAGCCGCGCTGATCCTCGGCGCCGGCATTTTCGCCGGCCTCGCCTGCCTGGGATTTTTCCTCGGCTCCAGCGCGATCAAGTTTCGCGAGTACGAGCGAGTCGTCTCGGTCAAGGGACTGGCCGAACGCGAGCTGCCCGCCGACGTCGCGGTCTGGCCGATTCGCTTCGCCGCAGCGGGCAACGACCTGACCGCGCTCTACGCCACCATGGAGGGCAACGCGAAACAGGTCGCCGACTTCCTGGCAACCGCCGGGTTCGAGCCCGCCGAGATCACCATCGGTGCGCCCGCGATCACCGATCGCCTCGCCCAGGAATATGGTGGCAACGGGCAGGTGCAGCTGCGTTACATCGCGACCCAGACCGTGACCGTGTACTCCGGCAAGATCGACCAGGTGCGCGCATCGCAGAAAAGCCTGGCCGACCTCGGCAAGAAGGGCATCGCCTTCAGCGGCGGCGACTTCCAGCAGACCCAGTACCTGTTCACGAAGCTCAATGACGTCAAGCCGGCCATGATCGAGGAGGCGACGCGCAAGGCGCGAGAAGTCGCCGAGAAGTTCGCGGCCGATTCGAACAGCAAGCTCGGCAAGATCAAAAGCGCCAACCAGGGGCAGTTCTCGATCGAAGACCGTGACAGCAACACGCCCTACGTCAAGCGCGTGCGCGTGGTGTCGACGGTGGATTACTACCTGTCCGACTGAGGAGGATGTGACATGGCCACAGGCAGCGTCAGGTTCCACCGTGTTCTGCGAGCGCAACCCGAGCGCGTCTATCGCGCGTTTCTCGACGCGGATGCCATTCCGCGCTGGTTGCCGCCGTACGGCTTCACCTGCAAGGTCCATCACATGGAGCCGCGGATCGGCGGTAGCTACCGCATGTCGTTCACCAACTTCTCGAGCGGCCACACGCATTATTTCGGCGGCGAATACCTCGAGCTGAAGCCGTTCGAGCGAGTCGTGTACACCGACAAGTTCGACGATCCGGCGCTGGCGGGCGAGATGCGCACAATCGTCGACCTGCGGGCGGTATCCTGCGGCACGGAGCTGACCATAGTGCAGGAAGGCCTGCCTGAAGTGATTCCCGTCGAGATGTGTTATCTCGGCTGGCAGGAATCACTGCTGCAGCTGGCGCGGCTCGTCGAACCGGTGATTCCGGACTGAGGTTACGAACGCGACTGCCTAGGCTCGCCCCGGCGACGACGGGCGCGTCAGCAGGTAGAGCAGCGGTCCGAACGATCCCAGTGCCAGGGTGACTACGAGCCATGGCCAGACGTTGCGCCCGGTCGCCCGCGCGTCGCGCCACATCCAGGCCATGACCAGGACCAGCGCGATGACCAGGTCGGCCAGGACCTGCATGCCCCCGTAGGTCTGGAAGTGCAGGGCAAAGATGCCGAAGTAGCCGTGCTGCGCCAACGCGGCGGCGCTCAGCGCGCCGAAAGCAACCAGCGTGACGATGAGCAGCGTGCGGGTCATGGTGTCGCCCTCCAGGTTGGTGAGGCGTGGGCAGTGTCGGGCCCGCACCGGCGCGTCGCAATTACCTCACAGGTCATAACTCCGCCGCGTGCGTGTGGTTCAATGAGCCATGCAAGCGACGAACACGCTGCCCGAAACGTTGCGGCAGGCGCGCAAGGCAAGGCGCCTGAGCCAGCTCGAGCTTTCGCTGCGCGTCGGCGTCTCGCAGCGACACATGAGCTTCGTGGAAAGCGGTCGCGCACAGCCCAGCCGCGAGCTGTTGCTGGCGTGGCTGCAGGCGCTGGAAGCGCCGCTCACCGTACGCAACGCTGCGATGCTGCAAGCGGGATTCGCGCCTGTCTTCAGCTCCGCGCCGCTGGGCGATCCCGCGCTGGAGCAGGCAGACGCCGCGATGGCGCACCTGCTGCACGTGCACGATCCGATGCCGGCGCTGTTGCTCGACGCCGGGTGGAACGTGCTGCGCATGAACCGCGGCGCCACGTGGCTGGCGCTGACACTCATGCCGTGGGTTGCCAGCCTGCCGCCCGGGTCACCCATGAACATGCTCGACTTGCTCGCGCACCCGGACGGTTTCGCCGCGCGCATCGTGAACCTGCACGAGGTGGGGCCGCCGCTGCTGGCCCACGTGCGCGCCGAAGCCGCGGCACACCCGCCACTCGTGCCGCGGGCCGAAGCACTGGCGGCTGCATGGCGGGATCGACTCGGCACTGCCGTCGCTCCCGGGGCCTGGTCGCCACCGGTCGCGCCCGTACTCACCACCCGGTTCGCCACCCCGCATGGCGAGCTTGCCTTCTTCTCCATGTTCACGACTTTCGGCACGCCGCAGGACATCACCCTGGCTTCGCTGCGGGTGGAACACATGTTCGCGGCCGATGCGGCGACTCGTGCGATCCTGCAAGCGGGCGCAGCGGCTGGAGCCAGTACGGACGCCTGAAGCCGCACCCAAGGCGAGCAATACATCCGGGATGGATGTACCGCGGCGCGGCTTGACATAAAACCGTGACCCGATTCCGGTTTTCGAATGTAACCGGAAAGCACACTTCGTCCTGGAGTGCGGCGGGCCTTTGACTTCCCCGTCTGCAACCCGCAAAGCGTCGCGCCATGCCGGCTCGACGCTCACCGGGAAACCTGCAGCGTGCACGAGAACACCGGTTTACACAGGGTCCTGCGGAGACGACGATCAGGCTGCGGCTCGAGCGGTCGAGCCGGCTTTCGTCGACGACCGCCTTGCGCCCGCCGATCATGGCGCTGTCGGCGACGCCGTTGCTCGCCGCGACGGCGCGCGCCGCCGTCTGTACCTGTCGGTGCGGACCAAATTTGCGATCGCGTTCACGGTCAGCGTCGTGTGGACGATCGTCTCGACGATGCTCGCGCTGCCGTGGCTGCACGACCTCGCCGGCATCGTTTCGTGGCCGGTGGCCATCTTCGCGGTCGGCGGCATCGCGGTGCTGCCCGGCATGATGAACGCGTTCCTCGTCACGGGTTTGCTGCTCGACAAGCGGCCGCAGCGCCAGAAGTTGCTGGACTACCCCGCGATCTCGATCCTGGTGGCCGCGTACAACGAGGAGTCCTCGATCGCGGATACGCTCAAGTCGATTGCGGCACAGAACTATCCGGGCGAGTTCGAAGTGCTGGTGATCGACGACGGCTCGAAGGACGCCACCGTCGCGGTGGTCGAGGCCAACCCCTACCCGTGGCTGCGCCTGTTGCGCCAGCCCCGCAACATGGGCAAGGCCGCGGCGCTGAACCGTGGCCTGGCCGAATCGCGGCACGACTACGTGATCACGCTCGACGCCGATTCCTACATGTACGGCGACGCGCTGGCCCGGCTGGTCGAACGCTACTTCAGCGACCCGGCGACCACGCGTGCGGTCGCGGGCACGATGCTGGTGCGAAATTCGCGCACGAACTGGATCACGCAGGCACAGGAGTGGGACTACTTCCACGGCATTTCCGCCATCAAGCGGGTGCAGTCGCTGTTCCAGGGGACGATGGTCGCCCAGGGCGCCTTCTCGATTTACGACCGCGCGGCGCTCGAGGAAATCGGCGGCTGGCAGGATTGTGTCGGCGAGGACATCGTGCTCACGTGGGCGATGCTCGTGCGCGGCTGGCGCGTGGGCCACGCCGAGGACGCCTGCTGCTTCACCAACGCCCCCGACAACCTCCGCCAGTTCGTCAAGCAGCGCCAGCGCTGGAGCCGCGGCATGATGGAAGCGTTCCGGCAACATCCGCGCATCCTGGTCACGCCGCGCATGTCGACCCTGTTCGTCTGGTGGAACGTGCTGTTCCCCTGGCTCGACCTCGCCTACACGCTGTGCTTCATTCCCGGCGTGATCATCGCGTTCTTCGGCCTCTACTGGGTTGCGGGTCCCATGACCCTGATCCTCATGCCGATGGCGCTGCTGATGAACTACGTCATGTACCGCATCGGCGTCCGCATGTTTGCCGGCCAGAACCTGCGCGTGCGCAAGAACGTGCTCGGCTTCCTCATCTACGCGCTGACCTACAGCCTGATCCTGCAGCCTGCGAGCGTGGCGGGTTACATGTCGGAGCTGCTGGGCACCCGCAAGACCTGGGGTTCGAAATGAGCGCGCGCGGGTATCGCCCGCGCAGCGGCCGGCCTGCTGGGTTTGCCGCGCTGGTCGCACTGGCGCTCGTCGCGCCGTGGGCCGGCGCAGCGAGCGCTGCGGGTAACGGCATGGCCGCCATCGTGCAGGTCGGATACGAGGACGACGCCGACGACTTCAGCGCCGCCAGGATCCGCGCGGGAGCGCTGCTCGATTACGCCTCCGAATTGAGCCACTACGGCTTCGCCCTGCAGAACACGCATTACTCGGCGGGTGGCTGGAGTACCGACGCGCCCGGCATCATCGGCTTTTATCGCAACCAGAGCCGCGACACGCTGCAAGGCGTGCGTGCCGAGGGCGGGCTGGTCCGCGTCGAAGGCCACACGCGTGTCGTCGGCGACGCCACGTGGGGTTTTCGCCCGCGCGAATCGACCGGCGTCGAACTCATCCTTGCGGGCGACCTCGTCGGGACCCAGCAGGCGCTCGAAGAGGGCATCGCCTACGGCCTGGTGGGCGTCGGCGTCGAGCAGCAGTTCGGCCAGCGCTTCACCGGCATCGTCATGACGGCCTGGCAGCCATTCACGGACGACAACTCCCGCACCCTGTTGCGCGCGCGAATGATCTGGAGTGCGCTGCCCGAGCAGGGACTCTCGGTCCAGGCGCGCTGGCGGCAGTATTCGAGCGGTGATTCGGACGTGCCTGGCGCCTACTTCAATCCTGATCGCTATCGCACCTGGGATGGCGTGCTGTCGCTGCGACGCCGGGTGGGCACGTGGCGCGTCGCCGGCCTCGCCGGCGGTGGCCAGGAGCGCATCGAGAATGGATCGTGGCAATCCACGGGCGTCGCCGAAGTGCGTGCCGAAGGGCCTGTTGGCCGCGACATGCACCTCGTCTGCAGCGCCAACTACAGCAACGCCGCAGGCTTCGCCAATTCGCCGAACTACTGGTACGGCTCGGTCAACGTCAGCCTGATCGTTCCTCTCGGCCGCTGATCCTCGGCGTCTATAATCGTGGCCTCCATGGCCACGTACGTCGCCCTCCTGCGCGGAGTGAATATCGGCAACGCCAAGCGCGTGCCCATGGCGGACCTGCGCGACGTCCTCGCGGGTCTCGGCTGCACCGAGGTCGCGACGCTGTTGAATAGCGGCAATGCCGTGTTCAAGTCGAAGGCCCGGTCGGGCTCCGGCTGCGCCAAAGCGATCGCCCCCGCACTCGTCGACCGATTCGGGTTCGACGTTCCCGTCGTCGTGAAATCCGCGCCGGAACTCAGCGCCATCGTGGCCGGCAATCCATTGCGATTCACCGAGGCGGATCACTCCCGCCTGCTGGTGGCATTCGCGCAGGACGGCGGGAGCCTGGCGAGCCTGCGTGGGCTCGAATCCCTCGTGGTTCCACCCGAGCAGTTTGCCATCGGCAGCCATGGCGCCTATCTGCTGTGCGCGTCAGGCCAGCTCGAGAGCAAGGCCGGCGCGGCGCTGCTCGGCAAGGCCGGTCGGGCCGCGACGACCCGCAACTGGGCTACCGTCCTGAAGCTGCACGCGCTGGCGCTTTCGATCGGCGCGTGAGCCTGCGACACTCACGGCAAGCGTCCACGCGAGGCCTTGCCAGTCATGTTGATCCGAGCCTGCAAATCGAAGATCCACCGCGCGACGGTGACCCGGGCCGACCTCGACTACGTCGGTTCGATCACCATCGACCAGGCGCTGCTCGACGCCAGCGACCTGCAGCCGTACCAGTACGTCAACATCACCAACGTCTCGAACGGCGTCTTCTGGCAGACGTACGTGATCGCTGCTCCCAAGGGCAGCGGTCGAGTGGAGCTGAACGGGCCGCCGGCGCGGCACTTCCAGGCCGGCGACAAGATCATCGTGCTCGGCGAAGCCTGGCTGGAGCCGTCCGAACTCAAGGACCTCGACCCGAAGATCGTGATCGTCGAAGGCGACGACGGCGCGAAGAAGCTGACGGACCGCAACCGGAAGTTCCGGCTGCTGGCGCACAGCAAGGTCAGGAACTCTCCGCGCAAAAAGGGCTGACGATGGGGCACGGCATGCTGCAGACACTCGCCAACCTGGCCCAGGTCATCGGCGTCTTCGCCGTCCTGGCCGCGATCGGGTTCGGCGTCGCGCAGATTCGCCAGTATCGGCAGCAACGCCGGGATGCCGTCGCGGTGGAGCTGATGCGTTCGATCCAGGACACCGAGTTCACGCGTTCGCTGCGGTTGATGCTGACGCTGCCGGCCAGGTAGTTCGGCGGAGGAGATTCGCGCGCGCGGTGAGGGTTTCGAAGATGCCGCCCTGGCGCTATGCGCCAAGTACGAGACGCTCGGGTACCTCGTGTATCGCGGCATCATGCCGCTCGAACTGGTCGAGGAACTGGTGGGCGGCGTCGGCGTCCACGTGTGGACGCGGCTGAAGCCCTGGGCGTCGGCGCTGCGCATGGAACAAAACCAGCCGCTCCTGCTCGAGTGGTACCAATGGCTGGCCGAGCACATGGAGCGTCGAGGACGGCCGCAGGAAGTCGCCCGCGTACGAGCGTCATCGCGACTTGGCGCCGGGCCGTCCTAGACCGCGGTTCGTCAGCGCCAGCTCGAACGGTTGATCGCTGCCTGTGCCGAGGGCACGCGCCTTCAGTGCGGACGAGTTCGTGTGTCCGGCTATGCTGCGGTCCATACGAGAGTGAAGGGCCGACGCCAGGAGGTCATCATGTTGCTTGGTCTGCGTCACGCGCGATGAACATCCTGCAGCACGTACTCCCGGGCGTGGTCGTTGCACTCGTGGTGGCGCTGCCTGCCGGCGCCGAAGAGCCGCAGCTCGCCCACCTGTCCTGGCTGGCCGGGTGCTGGCACTCTGTCGACGGGGAGCCCGGGACCATCGAACAGTGGACGCCGCTCGCCGGCGACTCGCTGCTCGGCGTCAGTCGCACCGTCGCTGCCGGGCGGACGGTCATGTACGAATTCATGCGCATCGCGCCCGACGCCGCCGGCCGGGTCACCTTTTTCGCGCAACCGCGGGGCGTCGCCCCAACCGGGTTCCCGGCCGTGAGCACGAGCAGTACGGAGGTCGTCTTCGAGAACGCCGCGCACGATTTTCCGCAGCGCGTCGTCTACCGCTTCGAGGCGCCGGCGACCTTGCGCGCGCACATCACGGGCATGGCGGACGGCAGGACCCACCGCATCGACTATCACTTCGTGCGCGGCAGCTGTGAGTCGAACTGACTCCCGGCAAGCCGACGAGGGAGCGATTGGATGAGCTGGCATGATCGCCGGAGCGCCGCACGAAGGCGCGCGGCCAGCAAGTACGACACCGCCGAGGCCGAGGCTTACGGCAAGCTGCAGGGACTCGGCTGGCTCACGGCCGACGAGGAGCGCGCCTACCTCGCCGACCTGGGACGGGTCGTGCAGTTCGTCGATGGCGCAAAGGTCCTCGACGTGGGTGCCGGCACCGGCGTGATGTGTTCGTTGCTGCGACAGTTTCCCGGCATCGAACTCACGGCACTCGAACCCTCGGCCGCGATGCTGGCCGTGCTGCAGGCGAAGCCCGAGCTCGTTAACGTGAGGACGATCAAGGGTTTCTGCGACGAACCTCAAGACCAGGATCAATTCGCTGCCGGGCACTTCGACGCCATCGTGTCGCGGCAGGTCGTCAACGGACTGTTCGATCCATTGCTCGCGTTCCGTCATTGGCATCACTGGTTGAAGCCAGCCGGGTCCGTCGTCGTCATCGACGGACTCTACGGTCGCGATGGCTGGACCGGTCGCTGGGAAGAAGAGGTGGACGTGCTGCCACTCGCGGCGACGCAGTCGATGGCGACGATTCCATACCTGCTCGAGGCAGCAGGGTTCGCGATCGCAGCCGTCGAGCGCATGGCTGCAGTGAACGCACTGCCGACGACACGCACGCCGCGCTACGTCGTCGTCGCGCGCAAACCAACTCGCTGAGTCACAGTCGGCGGCGATAGATCGTCGCCGTGATCGATTCGGCGCACCCGCAGTTCGTTTCTTGCCATTAGAGCGCTCCTGCCGCGCTGTGACGCGCGCAGCGCGTGACCCGCAGCGTGCGCCTACATGAGTCACAGGAGCGCGCTACGTCGCTGAGAATTCGTTTTAAGCGAAGAGAAGTTCGTCGACGATCTCGATCCAGTGCCGCACCGGCACGGGACTCGCCTGTCGCAGGTGTTCGAGGCAACCGATGTTGGCGGTCGCGATCAGCGCGGGCGCCTCGCCGAGCAGCGAGTCGAGCTTGCGGGCGCGCAGCTCGCGCGCAAGCGCCGGTTGCAGGATCGAATACGTGCCAGCGGATCCGCAGCACAGTGTCGGATCGCGCGTCGCGACCAGTTCGCATCCTGCGGCGCGCAGCAGCGCCTCGACCTTGCCTGCGGTGGCGGCACGCTGGCCGTGCTGGAGCGAGCACGGCGCCTGCCAGGCGATGCGTACGGGGGCCGCTGCGTCTGGTTGCGAGCCCCGGGCCTCGCGCACGGCGGCTGCCAGCGCTGCCGGCTCGATCACTTCGCACAGGTCGCGGGTCGCCGCGCCGACGCGCGCGCCGGCGGCGCTCAGCGCGGGTGCAGCGTGGCGCAACGAGTGGCCATAGTCCTTGGCGAAGGCGCCGCAGCCGCTCGCCGTGCTGACGATGGCCTCGCAACCCTGCGCCAGCAGTCGCTCGCTCGCCGCAACGTTGCTGCGCACCCGCGCCAGCGCTGAGTCGGTCCGGCCCAGGTGATGTTCCAGTGCGCCGCAGCAGCCGACGCCGTCCGCCGCCACCAGTGAGATGCCGAGGCGGTCGAGCACGCGCGCAGCGGCCGCGTTGATCTGCGGCGCGAGGCCCGGCTGCACGCAGCCTTCGAGCACCGCCATGCGGCGGGCGTGCCGCGCCGCGGGCCAAGCGTGCGGGCGGCCCGTCGCCGCGCCGTCCCGCGTGGGCACCAGGGCACGCATGGCGGCAGGCAGCGCAGGCCGCATGGCCTGCCCGAGCTGCACGAGCGGCGTGAACAGCTGGCGGCGCGTGGCAACCTGCGCGAGGGCAAAGCGCACGAACCGCGCCCGGGTGTCGCGCGGCGCGGGCGGCTGCGCTGCGATCAGCTCGCGCCCCAGGTCTGCGAGTCGCGAGTACTGCACGCCGGAGGGGCACGCGGTTTCGCATGCGCGGCAGGTCAGGCAGCGATCGAGATGGGTCTGCGCAGTCGCCGTCGCGACCCCCTGCTCGAGCATTTCCTTGATCAGGTAGATGCGGCCGCGTGGACTGTCGAGTTCGCTGCCCGTCACGCGGTAGGTCGGGCACGCCGGCAGGCAGAACCCGCAATGCACGCAGCTGCGCAGCAGGTCGCGCGCCTCGGAGGCGAGCGCGGTGTCGGCCAGTGCGGCAGCGGGTTTGGAGTGCATGGGCGCCGCCTCAGAGGTCTGCGTACATCCGGCCCGGGTTCAGGATACCCGCCGGATCGAACACTCGCTTCACGGCGCGATGGAGCCCGAGCAGCGCCGGCGGCAAGGGCGGAAACACCTCGCTGACGTCCGTCGTCGCGCCGTCGACGGGGCGACGGAAGAGGGTGGCGTCGCCTGCGTACGCACGCGCGAGGGTGGCGACCGCGGAGGGTCCGGCGTCGGCGAGCCAGACCTGTGCGCCGTTCCACTCGAAGGCGGACTGCGGCACGTCGCGCACGACCTGGGCGGCCGCAGTGGCCGGCAGCGTGAGTCGCCACAACGAGCTGGCCGCGGTGAAGAAGGGATGGCGCTGCTCGCGCACGTCATGCCAGAAGTCGCGGGCTGCAGCCGGCGCCAGCGGTTCGCCGCCCACGACCGGCGCGACGGCAGCAAGGGCGGCGTCGGACCCTTCCAGCCGCACGGTCAACTCGCCGGCATGCCAGAAGCTCGCGCTCAAGGGCAGGCCCCGCTGCGTCGTTTCGGCGAGCAGTGCGACGGCGTCTGCCGCATCGATGCGGCGACGCAGGGTGCTGGTGCCGGCCGGCACCGGCAACACTTTCAGCGACACCTCGAGTACTACGCCCAGGATGCCGAGCGATCCGGCGAGCAGTCGCGAGACGTCGTAGCCCGCGACGTTCTTCATGACCTCGCCGCCGAACCGGAGGATGCGGCCATCGCCTGCCAGCAGCGTGGTGCCGAGCACATAGTCGCGCACCGGACCGCGGGCCGCACGCGCCGGGCCGGCGAGTCCGGCCGCAACCATGCCGCCGACCGTGGCAGCGGGCCCGAATGACGGCGGCTCGAACGGTAACCGTTGCCCGTGGCGGGCGAGCAGTGCCTCGACCTCGGCGATTCGGGTGCCGCAGCGCGCGGTGAGGATCAGTTCGGCCGGGTCGTAACGCAGCACGCCGCGATGTCCGTCCACTGCGAGCCCTGCGGCCGCGACCGCGCGACCATAGCCGCGCTTGGTGTCGCCGCCCACGATCCGCAGCGGAGTCTGCGAGGCGCTGGCTGCGCGCACACGTGCCGCCAGCTCATCGCGGATGTCTTCGCCGGGTGGCAGGTCGACCGCGGTCATGGTTCAGAACCGCGGCAGGTGCGAGTGCGGCAAGCGGCCGCCATGGACCTTCATCGCGCCGTAGTCGGCGCAACGCGCCAGCGTCGGGACCGCCTTGCCCGGGTTCAGCAGCCCGGGCGGATCGAAGGCGAGCTTCAGTGCGTGGAACGTCGCGAGTTCGGCGGCGCCGAACTGCGTGCACATCGGGCCGAGCTTCTCCACGCCGACGCCGTGTTCGCCGGTCACCGTGCCGCCGACTGCCACGCATGCTTCCAGGATCGCAGCGCCGAACGCCTCTGCGCGCGCGAGTTCGTCGTCCTTGCCGGCGTCGAACAGGATCAGGGGGTGCAGGTTGCCGTCGCCAGCGTGGAAGACGTTCGCGACGTCGAGACGATGAACCCGCGCCAGGGCCGCAATCTCCGCCAGGACCGCGGCCAGGTGCCGGCGGGGTATCGTGCCATCCATGCAGTAGTAGTCCGGCGCGAGCCGGCCCACGGCAGGGAACGCCGACTTGCGCCCCGACCACATGCGCTTGCGTTCGCCGGCGTCCTGCGCGGTCCGCACGCTGGTCGCGCCGGCTGCGATCAGCACGGCGCGCGCCCGGGCCAGTTCGTCGTCGACGTCTTCCGGCAGCCCGTCGACTTCGCACAGCAGCAACGCGGCGGCGTCGAGCGGGTAGCCGCAGTGCGCGAAGGCTTCGGCCGCCCTGATCGCGGGCGCATCCATCATCTCGAGACCGGCCGGCACGATGCCGGCGGCGATCACGTGGCCCACGGCGTCGGCGCAGCGGCCGACGTCGTCAAAAGCGGCGAGCAGCAGTTCGACGCGGCGCGGCAGCGGCAGCAGGCGCACCGTCACCTCGACGACCACGCCGAGCAGGCCTTCGGAGCCGATCACGGCCGCGAGCAGGTTGAGGCCGGGCGCCTCGCCAGTCTCCGCGCCGATGGTGAGCACGTCGCCCGTCATCGTCACGAGTTGCACCGCGAGCACGTTGTGCACGGTGAGCCCGTACTTGAGGCAGTGGACGCCGCCCGAATTCTCCGCCACGTTGCCGCCGACCGAACACGCGACCTGCGACGAAGGATCGGGCGCGTAGTAGAGGCCGTGCGGTGCGGCCGCTTCCGATACGGCGAGGTTGGTGACGCCAGGCTGCACGCGCGCCAACCCGCGCCGGGGATCGACCTCGAGGATCCGGTCGAGTCGCGACAGCACGAGCAGCAGGCCGCCTGCGATGGGCAGCGCGCCGCCGGAAAGCCCCGTGCCCGACCCGCGCGCGACCACTGGCACCGAATGCCGGCAGCAGATGCGCAGCACGTCCTGCACCTGCTCGACCGTCTGCGGCAACGCGACGAGGTCGGGGGACTGGCGGTGGGTGGTGAGCGCGTCGCATTCGAAGGCGACGCAGGCAGTGGGATCGACGAGCAGTCCGGGCCCGAGCACGGCCCGCAACTCAGCGAGCAGTTGCGGGTCAGTGCCCACTGGGCAGGAGCTGCTGCACGCCCGTGTCGGTGCCGATGACCAGGACATCCGCGCCACGTTGCGCGAAGAGCCCGTTGGTGACGACGCCTGGAATCTGGTTGATGGCGCGCTCGAGCGCGACCGGGTCGGCGATGTCGAGGCCGCGGACGTCGAGGATGTCGCAGCCGTTGTCGGTCACGACGCCTTCGCGCCAGGCGGGCTGCCCGCCCAGCCGGATCAGCTCGCGCGCGACGTAGGCGCGCGCCATCGGGATGACTTCGACCGGTAAGGGGAATTTTCCAAGGCGCTCGACCAGCTTGGCCTCGTCCACGATGCAGACGAACCGGCGCGAAGCGGCCGCGACGATCTTCTCGCGCGTGAGCGCTGCGCCGCCGCCCTTGATCAGGTGCAGCCCGCGGGTCGCCTCGTCGGCGCCGTCGACGTAGACGTCGAGTCCCTCGGTGTCGTTCAGGTCCAGCACCGGGATGCCGTGGGCGGCGAGGCGGCGCGAACTCGCTTCCGAGCTGGAAACCGCGCCGGCGATCCGCGCACGGCTGCCGGCGAGCGCGTCGATGAAGAAGTTGACGGTGGAACCGGTGCCCACGCCGATGACGGTGCCGGGCTGGATGAACTGGAGCGCCGCTGCGGCGGCACGCTGCTTCTGCTGGTCCTGGCTCATGTGCTTTGCGGATCCCTCAAACAACTGTGCCCGCTTTCGCGGGCACAGTGTCGTTTGCGGATTCGGCGGCGTCTATCTTGCGATGGAACGCCGCCTCATCTTTAAGCGACCTTACTTCTTCTTGGCGGCCTTCTTCTTGGTGGCCTTCTTCTTGGTCGCTTTCTTTGCTTTCGCTGCCATGATCAATTCTCCATGTCGGGTTAGTCCCGGGCGGAGTATTTACAGAATAAAAAAAAGAAATGCAATAGTCGCGTCACGATTTTTTTGAACCGCGTCTCGCTGCCGTGGTCGACTGCCGCGTGCGTGACGACGCTCGAGTTGCTCGCAGAGAGAGCACGCAACGCCACTCGGCGGCGGTGAGCGGCGTCACCGAAAGTCGATTGCCTCGTTGCAGGATCAGCATGTCGCGCAACGCGCCGCCCGCATGCTCACGCAGCTCCGGCAGCGTAATTACAGGCTCAATTCGTTGTTCGAGTTGCACGTCGACGGCGAACCAGCGCGGCGTCTCGCGCGTGCTCTTCGCATCGTAGTACTCGCTCTTCGCGTCGAACTGCGTCGGGTCCGCGTACGCCGCGCGCACCACCTGCACGACGCCCGCGACACCCGGGACGTCGCAACTCGAGTGATAAAAAAAAGCGCGGTCGCCGACCCGGAAATCGTCCCGAAGCATGTTCCGCGCCTGGTAGTTGCGCACGCCTTCCCACCCCGTCGTGCGGTGCGGAGCGTGCTCGAGGGCGTCGATTCCGAACACGTCGGGTTCCGATTTCATGAGCCAGTAGTGCATGCGAATTGGTTTCTTCAGGTGGATGGGACGGGGCAGCGGAGGATGCCACGCTCGGTCACGACGAGGTCGAGCGCGACGTCCCACGGCGCGGGCTCGAGTCGTTCGACCTGCTGCAACGAGTACGCGATGCCGATCAGGCGCGGGCGACGGAATGCTTGCGTGCGATCGAGCCGCGGGCGCAGCGCGCGGTCGTAGAACCCCGCGCCCATGCCGAGGCGGTGACCGCAGGCGTCGAAGCCGACCAGCGGCACGAGGATCGTGTCGAGATGGCGCGCCGGGATGCGGCCGCGTGCACCGCCCGCGGGTTCGGCGATGCCGAAGCGGTTGCCGTGCAGGGTGGAACCTGGATGGAGCGGCACGAAAGCCATCGTGCCGTTGCGCGTGCTGATGATGTGCGGCACGTAGAGGCGGGCACCGCAGCGCCACGCCGGACCGAGGCAGGGGCGCAGGTCGACTTCGCCCGGCATGCTCAGGAAAACCGCCACCCGGCGGCCCCGCTGCCAGATCCCGAGGCTGCGCAGCGCCATGCGGATGGCGCGGTCGGCGACGCGGCGTTCTGCGTCAGGAAGCGCGCGACGACTCGCCCGCAGCTGACGGCGCAGCTCGCGGAGAGTCATCGCAGCAGTGGAGGGGAGAGGCGCCACCCGCCTGTGCCGTCAAGGACCATTGCTCTCGACAAGAGCAATATTTGGGGAAGGCCGCGACACTTAAGGCTTTCCGCTCGAGGCGGACTTGCACAATGATGCCGGCTGGCCACACCCCGGGGTATTTACATTAAGGTCGAGAGGTAACCCGGCCCATGTCGAACACCGCAGGCAGCGCCAAATCGTCGAAGGTTCGGACTCGTGCGAACCTTCAGAGTTCAAGTTGCTGTCCCTTTTCGAGCGCGGACTCCACGCGCTCGCGCAGGGACTTGAGGCGGGCGCCGAGGTCGCCCTCGACTACCGTGCCGTGCTTGCGCACCTTGATGAGTTCGTTCGCGAGGTTGAGCGCGGCGATCACCGCGATGCGATCGAGGCCCACCACTTTGCCCGAGTCGCGAATCTCTCGCATCTTGCCGTCGAGGTACTCCGCTGAATCGAGCAGGTCGGAGCGCTCTTCGGCCGGGCATGCCACCTGGTACTCGCGATCGAGCAGGCGGACGCTGACGCGGGAGATGCGTTCTTCTGACATCAACCCTGCTCCATCGACTTGAGGCGGCCGATCATCGCTTCGACGCGTGCACGGACCTGCTCGTTCTTCTGCAGGAGATTGGCGCGTTCGCCGATCAGCGTGTCCTGCCGCTGACGCAGGGCGCGGTTCTCTTCCTTGAGCTGGGTGACCGTGGCCACCAGCTCCTCGAGGCGGCGTTCGATGCGTCGCAGTTCGACGTCGACAGCGGATCGGGCGGCGGGTTCGTTCATGGAATTAACTATAGTGGTCGCACCCCGGGGAAGCAATTGAACCGGCCCCATTCGAACCGGAATTGCAGGTGCCAGTGGTACGATACGCGCAATGTCGGCACCGATTGCTTTTGACGATGTCGCGCAGGCCCTGGCGGCCAGCGGTTCCACAGTCCACGCCGCCGAGGCCCACGGCTGCCTGTGCGGCGCACTCTGCGCGCGGCGCGTCTACCTGCCTGCCGAATGGCTCGAGGAATTGCTGCCCGACGGCCCCGAACCGGGCAAGCCAGCGGGTCTCGTCGCGGGTGGTCCGCTCCGGCAGTTGTTCGACCAGAGCCGCACCGTGCTCGACGCGCGCGAGATGGAATTCGAGCCGCTGCTGCCGCCCGAAGCGGCATCGCTGGCCGAGCGCGTCGAGGCGCTCGGCGCCTGGGCGCAAGGATTCCTGTACGGCTTCGGTGCCAGCGGGCCGTACAAGCGCGGCGTCCTCTCGGGCGAGGTGACCGAGGTGCTCACCGATTTCGCGGAGGTTGCCCGCGCCGGGGCCGTCGGTTCCGAAAGCACGGAAGTCGAGGAATCCGCCCTGGCCGAGCTCGTCGAATTCGTGCGCGTGGGCGTGCAGCTGATCTACGACGACCTCACCGACCTGCGCGCTGCCCAGACCACCTCGGCCGCGCGGCATTGAACGCCACGCCCGGCCCGCCAACCTCAAAGCTTCTTTCCCGACACCCTCACGAGACGCAACGCTGACCATGACCCTGCGTAAAGACGAGTACGCGCGCCGCCGCAAGCAACTGATGAAGCTGATGGGCAAGGGCGCCATCGCCATCGTTCCCGCCGCGCCCGAGCGCCAGCGCAACAGCGATGTCCACTACCACTACCGGCCCGACAGCGACTTCCACTACCTGACCGGCTTCAACGAACCCGAGGCCGTCGCGGTGCTCATCCCCGGTCGTGAGCACGCGGAGTACGTCCTGTTCGTGCGCGACCGCGATCCCGCGCGCGAAACCTGGGATGGTCGCCGCGCCGGGCCCGAGGGCGCTGTGCGTGACTTCGGCGCCGACGACGCGTTTCCCATCGGCGACATCGACGACATCCTGCCGGGCCTGCTCGAGCGCTGCGAGCGGGTCTACTACTCGATGGGCGTGAACCACGATTTCGACCAGCGCGTCATCGGCTGGGTGAACACGCTGCGGGGCCAGACCAAGAACGGCATCCACAGCCCGCAGGAGTTCGTGGCGCTGGAGCACCCGCTGCACGACATGCGGCTGTTCAAGAGCCGGGCCGAGGCCGCCGTGATGAAGCGTTCGGCGCAGATCGCGGTGGGCGCGCACGTCCGCGCGATGCAGAAGACCCGGCCCGGCGTCACCGAGTACCAGGTGATGGCCGAACTGCTGCACGAATTCCACCGGCACCAGGCCGACATCTCGTACCACCCGATCGTGGGCGGCGGGGCCAACGGCTGCATCCTGCACTACCACGAGAACTCCGACACCCTCCGCGACGGCGACCTGTTGCTGATCGACGCGGGCTGCGAGTACGGGCTGTACGCGTCGGACATCACCCGCACGTTCCCGGTCAACGGCCGGTTCTCGCCCGAGCAGAAGGCGATCTACGACATCGTGCTCGACGCGCAGGAAGCCGCGTTCGCCTGCATCAAGCCGGGCAGCCACTGGAACGAGCCGCACGATGCCGCGGTGCGGGCAATCACGCAGGGCCTGGTGAAGGTGGGCCTGCTCAAGGGACGCGTGCCGGCGCTGATCAAGGATGACGCCTACCGCAAGTTCTTCATGCACCGCACGGGACACTGGCTGGGAATGGACGTGCACGACGTCGGCGAATACAAGGTGGGCAGCGAATGGCGCGTCTTCGAGCCCGGCATGGCGCTCACGGTCGAGCCAGGCATCTACATCCCCGCCGGCACCAAGGGCGTACCGAAGCGCTGGTGGAACATCGGCGTGCGGATCGAGGACGACGTGCTGGTCACCGCCGGCGGCTGCGAACTGCTCACTGCGGGCCTGCCCCGCACCACGGCAGAGATCGAACGCGTGATGGCAGCAGCTGCGTGAGCATGTCGCGTAGGACCTGCCGATGAACTCTGCGCCCGCGGACTACGACCTGGCCATCGTCGGCGGCGGTCTCGTCGGCGCATCGCTGGCGCTGTCGCTAGCGCCGCTTGGCCTGCGTATCGCGCTCATCGAGGCAGTCGCCCCGGTGCAGGGCGAGCAGCACCCGAGTTTCGACGAGCGCACCACCGCGCTCGCGAACGGCACGGTCCGCGCCTTCAAGACGCTTGGCGTCTGGGCTGCGATGGAGCGCGAGGCGGCGCCCATCCGCAAGATCCACGTGTCCGACCAGGGCCGCTTCGGCTCGGCGCGCATCGATGCGGCCGAGCAGGGGCTCGAGGCGCTGGGCTACGTGGTGCCCAACCGGGTCATCGGCGCGGCACTCTGGCAAGCGCTCGCCCGCGCGCCGGCCGTCGCAGTCATCGCGCCGGCGCAGGTCACGGGCAACGAACTCGAAGGGCCGTGCCGTCGTATCACTTTTGCGGTCGACGGCGAGCCGCGCACCCTGACGGCCCGGCTGGTCGTCGCGGCCGACGGCGTACGCTCCGTCGTGCGTGAGCAGGCCGGGATCGAAGCCGAGCATCTGGAGTACGAGCAGGTGGCGCTCACGGCCGTGATGACCACGCAGCGCTTCCACGATTACGTGGCCTACGAGCGCTTCACCGAACAAGGCCCGATCGCGATCCTGCCGTTGACCGACGGCCGCTGTGGCATGGTCTGGACGCGCAAGCCCGACGAAGTCGCGCGCCTGCTGGCCTTGCCGGACGACGAATTCCTGCGCGAGTTCCAGGCGGCTTTTGGTTTCCGCCTGGGGCGCTTCATGCGGATCGGGCAGCGTGCTTCGTACAACCTGATGCTGTCGCGCGCCGAGCGTCACATCGCACAGCGCCTGGCCGTGGTCGGCAACGCGGCGCAGGGGCTGCATCCGATCGCAGGGCAGGGCTTCAACCTCGGTCTCCGTGACGCGATGAGCCTGGCCGAAGTGATCGCCGACCAGCGCGCGGCCGGCATGCTCGACGCCGGCGATGCAGACCTGCTGCAGGCGTACGCCGACTGGCGCGAGACCGACCGGCGCCGCATCGTCGCCTTCACCGACGGACTCGTGCGACTGTTCTCGACGCCGCTCGGCGTGCTGCGCAGCCTGCGTAGCCTCGGCATCCTCGCCTTCGACGTGCTGCCACCGGCCAAGTCGGCGCTCGCGCGCTTGAGCGTCGGGGCCGCTGCACGAATCCCACGGCTCGCCCGCGGCGTGCCGCTCGCCGGGTCGCGCTGACCATGGCCGGCCCGCGCAGGAAGTTCGATTTCGACGTCGTGATCATCGGTGGCGGCATGGTCGGCACCTGCCTTGCCGCCCTGATGGCACGCGAGGAGGCGTTGTCCGGCTGGCAGGTTGCGCTGGTCGATCCCGCGCCGCCGCGCAGGCCGGACGAACAGTCGCTCGACCTCCGCGTCTCCGCGCTCTCGCGCGCTTCCGAGCGCATCCTGACCGCCGCGCGCGCGTGGGACGCGATCGCGCCGTACGCATCGCCCTATGACGAGATGGTCGTCTGGGACGCGGCCAGCACCGTCGACCGGCCGGACGCGCTGCGTTTCTCGGCGGCCGAGACCGCCGAGCCCAACCTGGGCCACATCGTCGAGAACCTGCGCGTGCAATGGGCGCTGCACGAGTCGCCGCTGCTCCGTGGCGTGACCGCGGTGCGCAGCAGCCTCGCGGGGCTCGAGTTCGACGCCGACGCGGCGCGGGTCACCCTCGAAGACGGGCGTCGTCTCGCGTGCCGTCTCGTCATCGGCGCCGACGGCAGCCAGTCCGTCGCGCGCCAGCTCGCCGGCATCGGCCGGTCCGGCTGGACCTACGGCCAGACCGCGATCGTTGCGCACCTGCAGCCTGACAAGCCGCATCGGGCGACAGCCTGGCAGCGGTTCCTGCCAGAAGGGCCGCTCGCGCTGCTGCCGCTCAGCGATGGTCGCGTCTCGCTGGTCTGGACGACCACGCCTGACGCGGCAACCGCGCTGCTCGACGCAGACGACGCCGAATTCAGCGAGCGCGTGTCGGTCGCGAGCGACCACGTGCTCGGCAAGCTGAAGCTGTCGAGCGCGCGCGCCGGGTTCCCGCTGGCGCTGTGGCACGCTCGCGCCTACGTGCAGCCGCGGCTCGCGCTGGTCGGCGATGCTGCGCACACGATCCATCCGCTGGCGGGGCAGGGCGTCAACCTGGGGTTCCTCGATTGCGCGAGCCTGGTGCAGGTGCTCGCCGACGCGCTGGCGCGCGGTGATGAACCGCACGGTCTCCGCACGCTGCGTCGTTACGAACGCTGGCGCCGCAGCGAAAACGCCGTCGTGCTCGCGATCTGCGATACGCTCAACCGGCTGTTCACGGAGAAGAGCGTCGCCGTCGCCGGTCTGCGCCGTTTCGGTTTGTCCGTCGTCACCAGTCAGTCGTTCCTGCGCCGATCGCTGATCGAGCGGGCCCTCGGCGTCGGCGGCGACGCCCCGCAACTGGCCCGGCGCACAGCCGCGTCGAATTAAACGGCAGGCCGGCGGCCTGCGGAGCCTCGCGATGCAGAATGAAGACTGGCCGGACACGCTCTTCACCCAGTCGCCGCCCGGGCTCGGCAACCAGTTCGACGACGATCCGCTGCTGGGCTCGTGGCTCAAGCGCACGTTGCCGGCGACGCTGAACGCCGAACTGCACAGCGAGCTGCGCGAGCTCGGGGCGCTTGCGGGTGGCGAGCTCTACCGGCTGCAACAGGCCGACCTCGCGCACGAACCCGTGCTGACGCAATGGGACGCCTGGGGCAAGCGGATCGACGCAGTCACGGTCTCGCCGCTCTGGCAGCGTGCCGAGCGCCTGGCTGCGCAGCACGGGCTGGTCGCCACGGGGTACGACTCCGCGTTGGGACGACACGCGCGCATCGCGCAGTTCCTCAAGGTGTACCTGTTCCATCCGTCGTCCGACGTCTACACCTGCCCGCTCGCCATGACCGACGGCGCAGCCCGCTGCCTGCTCGAGGCAGGGGACCAGGCGCTGATCGATCGCGCGGTGCCGCACCTCACCTCGCGTGATCCCGCCACGTTCTGGACCAGCGGCCAGTGGATGACCGAGACGACGGGCGGTTCGGACGTCGGCCGCTCCGAGACGCGAGCGGTGCCGGACGGCGAGGGCGGCTGGCGCCTGTACGGACGCAAGTGGTTCACGTCGGCGGTGACGTCGCAGATGGCGCTGACGCTGGCGCGCCCCGAGGGCAATCCGCCCGGCGGCAAGGGCCTCGCGATGTTCTATCTCGAGATCCGCGACGCGGAAGGGCAGCTGAACGGCATCCGCGTCGATCGCCTCAAGGACAAGCTGGGCACGCGCAAGGTGCCGACCGCCGAGTTGCTGCTCGACGGCACCCGCGCCTGGCTGGTGGGACCGCCACTCAACGGCACGCGGTCGATCGAGCCGATGCTCGGCGTCACGCGCATGTGGAACAGTGTCTGTGCGACCGCTTTCATGCGTCGCGGCCTGGCGCTTGCGCGCTCCTATGCGAAGCAGCGGAAGGCATTCGGCCAGCCGCTGGAGCAGTTGCCGCTGCATGCAGACACGCTCGCCGGACTCGAGGCCGAGACCTGGGGCGCCTTCCTGATGACGTTCCTGCTGGTCGAACTCAATGGCAGGATGGAGCAGGGCGAGCTCGATTCCGAACAGCGCGCGTTGCTGCGCCTGCTGACCCCGCTCACCAAGCTCATCACGGGCAAGCAGGCGGTGGCCGTCGTCACCGAGGTCATTGAAAGCTTCGGTGGGGCAGGCTACGTCGAAGACACGGGCCTGCCGCAGCTGCTGCGCGACACCCACGTGTTGCCGATCTGGGAGGGCACCACCAACGTGCTGGCACTGGACGCGCTCCTGCGCAGCGACCTGCCCGCGGGACTCGCCGCATTGATGGCGCGGGCTTCTTCGTGCCTGCGCTCCGTGTCGGAGCCACGCATGGTCGCCGCCACGCGACAGGCGCTGGGAGCGCTGGAACGCGCAGCGCTGGTGCTGGAGAGCGGACAGGAACCGGAGGTGCTGCAGGCGGGCGCACGCCGGCTGGCCATGACGCTGGCGCGAGCGCTGCAGCTCACCCTGCTCTGCGAACACGCGCAATGGATGATCGACCACGGGGGCGATCGCCGTGGCTATGCAGCCGCCATGCGCTTCGCGCGCCAGCCGGTGGACCTGATGACGGAAGTCGACCCGGAAGCGGATCGCCTGCTGCTCGGCTGATGCGGGTACTGGCTTGAATGGGCTGATCGGGCTCGGCGGCACCGTATTCCTGCTGTTGCTGGTGGGAGCGTCGATCGGCATGTTCGATCGCACTCGCTTCGCACCTCGGTGGCTGCTCGTCGCGGCGCTGCTCGTGGCCGTCAATGACGCTTTACTCACCCGCATCTACGGTGTGGTGCCTGACCTGCTGCCGGACAGCGCCTGGAACTGGCAAGGCAAACTGCTTGCGCTCGCGGCGACCCTCGCGATAGCAGCCCTGCCGGCGTTCGGCTGGCGCCGCGTCGGCCTGACGTTCGCGCAGGCACCGGGCAGCGTGCGAGCCGTCCTGCCCGTGCTGGCGATCTATTGCGCGTTCTTCGTTGCCATCGCGCTGGCGTTTCCGAACGACCCGGCGACGGTCGAGGACGTGGCGTTCCAGCTCACGCTGCCGGGGCTGGAAGAGGAAACGTTCTATCGGGGGCTCCTGCTGTTCGTCCTGGGCAGGGCATTCACGGGTCGTGTGCGCTTCCTCGGCGTCGACTGGGGCTGGGGTGCCGTGCTGTCGTGCCTGCTGTTCGGCATGGCGCATGCTTTCGGGTTCGGCGACGGCCAGTTCTCGTTCGATGTCCTCACGATGGCGCTGACCGCGCTGCCCTCGTTCATCGCCGTGTGGCTGGTATTACGTACCGGCAGCGTGCTGCTGCCGATCGTGATGCACAACTTCGGGAATGCCATTTCGATGCTCATCTAGCGGCATGCCGGTCGCAGGCCCTGCTCCCC
>CAWJXS010000009.1:0-65829 GCA_963846885.1 uncultured Gammaproteobacteria bacterium | reverse complement strand
AAAATACCTGGCGATCGCGAAACATCCTCGGTCGGGCAGCACAAAGTTAGACGTTCCCAAAAAGACCGAGGGGGGTGCCCGAAAATCACCAACAGCGACAACAGCGTCAGATCCACCCAGGCACTAGTTCATACATTATTTTACATAATATACATTATGCGTACCTGTATGGTTCCCAGCCGTGGACCGTGCAGGCATCAAATCCCGCAGTTCGTCGCGTCGAGGCTCATCTGTTGAGCCTGCTCCTCGTCTACAGTCCGCCTGCAACGACTCGGTCAGCATCTATGCAGACAAATCGCCTCTACGTGGCCCTATGGAGCCAACGGCACGCGTTCGTCTGCGCAGCCCATGCGCCGAGCCAACAAAACCAAAAAGCCGACGCCACTTCATTTCTACGGCTATCCCGTTGAAGTGATCCAAGCCTGGTGCTGCGTCAGCCACCAGACCGCTTGCCTTTACAAATCCGGCTCGCGTAAGCCGTCCAAGCAAGCTCTGCGCCTGTTTGAACTGCACAGGGATGGCCGAGTTCTCGGCCCCGAATGGCGCGAGTGGTCAGTCATCAAAGACCGTCTAGCCACCCCCGAGGGCAAAGAGTTCACCCGCGGCCAGTTGGACGCGCACTGGCTGATCGTCCAGCTCGCCCGCGAGCTTTGTCACGACAACCCCCGCGCCACGGACGAATACTGGCGCATCCTCAAATCAGCATGACGCTCGGCGAGCTGTCCACGGGCTGCGGCCGCGGGGGCTTCAATGCCCCCAGAGCGGCCGCAGACGGTGGGCAGGTCGCATCGCCGCCGGATGCGGATCGGCAGGCCGGAGGCTTGCCAGACGCCCCGGCGGGGCGGCTAGCACCCTCGCCTGCTGGGCTTGTCAGATCAGTAACAAGTGACACGACCGCAGCAGGTTGTTACGCATGGCTGCGCGAGGAGCAGCAGCGTCGGCGTGGCCTTCACATGTTCAAGAGCTTGTCGTGCGTTGGTGACGTGCTCATGGACGAGCGCGCGGACGATGGCCGTAGGCTTTCCCGTGCGTTCGTGACGTTCACTTATCGTCCAGGCGTCGAGTGGCAACCTCGACACCTTACCGAGTGCCTGAAGCGCATGCGGCATTGGGTCGCGCGGCGCGGCGTTCAATTCCGGTACCTGTGGGTTGCTGAGCAGCACAAGTCGGGCCGGGTCCACTATCACGCCATTATTTGGCTTCCACGTGGTATCACGATGCCGAAGCCAGACAAGCAAGGATGGTGGCCGCATGGCTTCACGAACGTGCAGTGGGCGCGCAAAGGAATTGGCTACTTGGTGAAGTACGCGACCAAGACCGCAACCTCAGCTGTCCCGTTTCCGCGCGGTTGTCGACTACACGGCCACGGAGGGTTGAATCGCGAGCGGCGCACCTATCGCGCGTGGTGGATGCTTCCCAAGTATCAGCGCGAACGCTGTGAGCCGGAGGACCGTGTGCGTCGAGCTCGAGGTGGCGGCTGGCGATCGGCGGTAACAGGAGAGTGGTGGGAGTCGGTAGCTTTCCGTCTCGGCACGTGGCAGCTGTCCGCCCTTCCCTCTTAGCAATCCGGCTGCTTTCGAGGAGTCACAATTAGCCCTCTGCGGGCGGCTGCGTCGCCAGGCTCATGCGCGCATTTAATGTAGTTGCTTCGGTGGGGCCAGGTATCCACTTTTGCCCCAATAGATCAGCCAGCTTCGCTACCAAATCATCGCAGAAGGCCGATGAATCCGTGAGATATGCGAAGTCTGGGACGATCCTGTCGCCGACCTTTACATCAGTATTCAGGTCTACTTCGCGCAGCTTTCTTAGGTATATCTCATTCACCATCCAGTTGTTGTGAACACCCAAATCGCGACGCGCCTTCAGTTCAACAAACCGAGGCCAGCGCTTCTCCAACGCACGGTCATCTATCGATACTATCTCTGCAAACCTCTTCAGATAGTCCTTCGGCTTTTCGTACATGATGGCATTGAGCATCGAGGCCGCAGCATGCTTGACCAGCTCCTTCGGCGATTCTGCTGCCATCACCTCCGCTAGCGTGAACGTCGTTTTCCCCATCTTCTCTGGATGATATTGCAGCGCTGCACCGATCGCGCTTGCCATGAAATGCTCCACTTCCGATACGAGATTGATCAGTAATTGTGAAGCGAAGTACGTTTCGAAATTCAGGCCGAGCGCACGCGAGTCGTCTGTGTCATCTAATGCAGCAAACGTTGAAGCCAACCCTTGATGTAGTCCCTGCTTGCTGACAAATGCTGCTGCATAAAGGAAACCCTGCGCTTTTCTTAGCATCAGAGTTCCTTGCAAGAATCGGATGTATGGCGGCACAACTATCGATAGAGACGTGCCCTTGCATTGCTGCACCCAATCTTTCGGGGTCCAAGGAGCGGATTCCAATTTCTTGTCATCTGGCTTCGCTTCGTCCGTCATTTCTTTCGGCCCCTCGATCAAGCGTTTGTCAGCACGCCTATATAAACGTTTCGGCGACGTTGGCGTGATTCAGTCCCGAAGCAGTTTAGATTGGATGACCTGGGCTGATTGCTTTGCCATCTCAGCAAGATCAACGATCATGATCCGAAGCTTCTCGTGCTCAGCAGCCAGCTCGTTTCTCTGCTCATTTAGCAGCATTATGAGTTCGATCCACTTCTCTGCATCTTCCGGTTTGATCTCCGCAGCCGCCGTATGAATTAGCTTGTTCCGCTCACGCACCAATCTTCGCAGTTCCATCTTTCGCTGCCGGACGAATGTCTCGTCTGCTTCGAACCGATAAGAGAAAGAAAACCATGCCTCGGTATTGTTCGCAGGCTCTCGTCGCTCGTCAGCCGTGTCCCGGAATACTGCTGTCGTGAGCTGACTTGTAAGCGTACCCATTGACGCCTTTCGTGCCAGCTTCGATTTCTTCGCTAGCACCTCGACAAGCTCCCCCGCGTACCCTTCAACTGAGGCGTGCACAACCAAGTGCTTTAGCTGGTGCTCGATTAGCTGTATCAGATAGAGGTTTCGTCCCAGACACCGAAATGCCTCATTCCGAGCGTCCAGTGTTTTTTGTTCGCTTTCTTCCACGATGGAATCTGATCACTTCGAGGCTGCCAGACTGCACAAGTTGTACTGCGTCGCAAGTCATTGTTATTCCGCCGAAATTCGGCAGTCAATAATTAATGCTTGCTATACATTATGCGAACCGCTCGAACCCCGCATGAACCCGTACCTCCGGCCATCAGCCGCCTCAGGCAACCTTGATCACTACCTTCCCCGTTGCCCGACCGGACTCTGAGTACGCCAGCGCGTCACCCACGTGGTCCAGCGAAAAGACCTTGTCGATGACTGGTTTGATTTCACCGCTCTCTACGAGCTGCGCGATCAGTCGCAGCTGCTCGCCGTCAGGCCGCATGAACAGATACTCGAAACGAGCCTGGTGTTTGCGGGCGGCGGCCTCTGCCTTGCGTGACATCAGGCCCACCACGAAGACCATGACTGGATTCAGGCCCCAGCTGCGAGCAAAGGCCGTGGACGGCGTATCGCCGATGCTGACCACGACGCCGCCGGGTTTCACGCATGCAAACGACCTGAGCAGCGTTTCGCCGCCGGCGCTGTCGAGCACGACGTCGCAATCGCGGGCCACGTCTTCGAAGCGAACGCTACGGTAGTCGATGGCGACGTCTGCACCGAGGCTCTTCACAAGTTCTGCGTTGCGTTGTCCCGCGGTCGTGAGGACCGTGGCCCCCAGATGACGCGCGATCTGGATGGCCATGCTGCCGACACCGCCGCTGCCTGCATGAATCAGGACCTTCTGGCCCGCACTCAACTTTCCGATCTCTATCAATGCCTGCCAGGCAGTCAGTGCGACCAGCGGTAGCGAGGCTGCTTCCTCGAAAGTGACATTTGCCGGCATCGGCGCTGCCGCGCCTTCCCGCACAGCAGCGAACTCGGCGAACGCGCCTATACGGTCCTTGTCCAATCGCGCATAGATCGCATCGCCAGGTTTGAAGCGAGTCACACCTGCGCCAACGGCAGTGACGATGCCCGACAGGTCGTTGCCCAGCACCAGTGGAAAGCGGTACTTCAACAAGACCTTCAGCTTGCCGCGACGGATCTTGAAGTCGAGTGGATTCACGCTGGCAGCCCGGACCTGAACCAGCAGATCCCTGTCGCCGATCGATGGCACGGGAATGTCGGCCACTCTGATGGGTGCCTTGCTTCCATACCGATCGATGAGTGCAGCCTTCATGGAATTCCCTGGCCTCCCGTGCCCGCGATCCATTCAATTATGCGCCGCATCACGGTTACCATGCCCGGCATCACCGGTTGCGCGCGACACTGGAGGTGCCACATGTCGAAGAAGATCGATCTCTCCACTGCGCCACAGGGCTCGGGCTCCACCTACCCGGCCCCTTTCGATGTTCCCTGTCGCGGTCGCAGCTGGCATCGGCTCGGCGCGGCTGCCGGCCTCACACAGATGGGCGT
This sequence comes from uncultured Gammaproteobacteria bacterium, assembly GCA_963846885.1. Taxonomy (GTDB): domain Bacteria; phylum Pseudomonadota; class Gammaproteobacteria; order Steroidobacterales; family Steroidobacteraceae; genus RPQJ01. Next base: position 61,365 of record CAWJXS010000009.1, on the reverse strand, counting down.
GAACCTGGTGCGTCTTGCGCCGGGTGCGTGGTCCAGCCAGCGGCACTGGCACGCGCATGAAGACGAGTTCGTCTACATGCTGACGGGTGAACTGGTGCTCGTCACCGATGACGGCGAGGAAATCCTGGTCGCCGGCGATTGCGCGGGTTTCCCTGCGGGTGAACGCAATGGCCATTGCCTGCAGAATCGCTCTGCCGACGACGCCGTGTTCCTGGTCGCAGGCAATCGCAATGACGCGGACCACGGTGAGTACTCAGACATCGACATGGCATTCAAGCCCGGGCGCTACAGTGCCGGCGCCAGCAACTACTTCCACAAGGACGGGCGCCCTTACTGAACCGGCCCTCGCTACCCTGCCCGGCCTGGCGCGCTCAGGTCGTACTGAAACGGCGTGGCGAGGGGGCGCCTGATCACGCCGGGCGCGGCGGCGCACACGATGGGAATCGCGTTGATCACCGAGCCCGCGACTGCAATCTGTTCCGCCGAAGTGGGTGACGTGTCGCCCGCCCGCTTTTCCATGTCGAGCGCGATGCGCACACCCGGCTGCCCTGCCACGTGGATGCGCCACAAAGGCGGCTGCGGTTCGTCGAGGTGCGTCGTTTCCATGTACCAGTGGATGGACATCGTCAGGCGCGGCGCGCCGGCGACGATTCCGTGCCAGCGCCAGTTGAAATGACTGACGCGTCCCGCTGCAATGAGGCCGGCGCCCACGTGCAGGTCCGCTGCGGCGGCGAACACTCTGTGTTCGGTCTCGACGCGCTCGAGCGGCATCCGCAGGTGCGTCGCCATGTTGGCCAGCACCTCCGTATACATGCCGTTCAGCGATGAGGTTGGCCCCCATGCGGGGTCGTTCGGATCGACTGCGGCGGGATCAGCGTTGAACCCGAGGATGTCGAACACATAGGCAGGACTGCGCACGGGCCTGCAATCCACGCTCTCGATCACTTCGATGCGGTCGACGTCGGTGCAGACACCCGTCGCGACGACTGCCAGCTGCTCACCGGCAAAGCCGGGGTTGAGGCCCGCACCAAGCAGCGAACTGCCGCCTTTCCTGCAGGCGCTTTCCAGCGCGGCCAGGCGCTCGCCGCCCCAGTGCTGTGGCTGGCTGTAACCATTGATGCTGATGACGTTCTTGCCCGCGGCAAGCAGTCGAATGATGTCCGCATCGTGCGAGCCGTACGGTGGCGCGAGCCGCGCCGCGTGAATCACGACGTCTGCGTCGAGCGCGAGAATCTCCTCGACGTCGCGCGTCGCCCGCACGCCGGTGGGAGCGCGGCGCGCGATATCGCCGGCGTCCTTCCCTGCCTTGTCGGCGCCGTAGACGTACACGCCGACGAGTTCCATTGCGGGATGATCGATGATCGCGCGCAGGCAGTTCTTGCCCATGCCACCCGTCGCCCACTGCACGACCTTGTAACGTTGCACGAGCGATCCTCTCATTGGTTGCGGGGCGTAAGCGGTGTCATGAACACTCGGTCGGTCTGTGCGTCGGAGCCGACCACGTACACGGTCAGGCCGATCTCCTCGAAACCCGCCTTGCGGTAGAAGGCGATGGCGCGTGCGTTGTGTTCCCACACGCCGAGCCATGCGTGTCGCCCACCCAGTTCGATGGCCGCCTGCAGCGCGCGATGCATCAGTTGCGCGGCAAGGCCGGTGCCGCGCACGGAACCGTCCGCATAGAAACGCTGGAGCTCCACCGGGTCGGGCGCGACGACACACGCCGGCGGCGCATCATTGCGTCGCACCTGCGCGTAGCCAACGATGCGCTCGCATTGCACGGCCAACAGCGTGATGACGTCCGGATCGGCCAGTTCGGCCGCCTGCAGGTCGGGACGATAGGTGCCCGCCAGGTGCGCTGCCATGTCGGCGGGATCGGTTGCCGCGCCAAAGGCTTCTGCGAACGTCCTCGCTGCAAACTCGGCCAGCGCTGTCGCATCGTCCACCACGCCCCGCCTGAACGCCGTGCCCGTCATTCGGCACGCGCGACCGCAGCAGGCGCCGCAGCGGACTCGCGCGCCGCCCTGGCCTGCTCATAGTCATTCGCAGCCGCGGCAGCCGCCTGTGAGTTGCCAAGCGCCTGGTACGCCCAGCGCAGCACGTCGTACGGGCCTTCGTACAAGGCCGGCGGATGACGGAAACCGACGCGTTCGAAGTCCGCGCCGTCCCCCCGATACAGGCCATTGGCGATGGCCATGCGCGACCACGCCACTGCGTCGCCGAAGCGCATGCCCTTGTATGCCGCAAAACCCGCGAGCCAGGCCAGCTCTGCCGTGGCGGGCCGGATCGCGAGTCCGGCGGCACAGAACTGCAGCGCGTCGTCCCAGCGCTGCAAGCTGCAGCAGCATTCCGCCGCGCCTATAACAGGCCCAGGCGCCCTCTTCTTCCCAGCCGCGCAATTCGGCGCAGGTGCGAAAGGCGTCGATCGCTGCGGCGTAATCTCCGAGCTGCTGATGCGTGGCGCCAAGGTAGTAATACCAGCGCGCCTGCTTCGCATGCTGCCGCGTATGGCGCTTGAGCAAGGCCAGGTCGCGCTCGAACTTCCTGCGCATCGCCGCCGGATCTTTGGACAATTCGTGAAACCGCACGCCCTGCAGCGTCGCGGTATCTGCGCTCGTGCGTCCCTCCAGGCATTCATGCGTGGGACCGGCCCAGCGCACTTTCGACGGCAGGCGCACGACGCGCTCTTTGGAGTAATTACCCAGGTCGTCGACGACCATGCACACCTGGGCGCGCGAGGCACCCAGCAGCTGCGACAGCCGGACGCCCGGGTCGAACACGAGTCGCTCGTCCGTATCCACCGTGATCGCCCAGGTGCCGCCAAGCTCGGTGGCTGCATCGAGGGCGAAGTTGCGTGCCGCGGCGAAATCGTTGGGCCAGGCCAGCTCGCGCACCACCAGCTTGTCCCCGGCGACGCTGCGCGCGACAGCCAGGGTGTCGTCCTTGGCGCCAGTATCGACGACCAGGCAGCGATCGACCTGCGTGACCACGGAAGCGAGCGCGTCGCCGATGATGTCGGCGTTGCTGCCCGTGAGCGTCGTCGAGACGAGCATCGCGCGGCGCGCTTACAGCGTCTGCATGTCCACGACGAAACGATAGCGGACGTCGCCCCTTTCCATGCGCTCGAACGCCGTGTTGATTTCCGGCATCGTCGTCATCTCGCAGTCCGCCACGATCCCCTTCTGCGCGCAGAAATCGAGCAACTCCTGCGTTTCAGCGATGCCGCCGATGGCCGAGCCCGACAGCGTCTTGCGCCCGCCGATCAGCAGGCGACTGGTGAAGGCGGGAATCGTGTCGATCACGCCGACCAGGACCAGCGCACCGTGCGTGCGCAGCAGTCGCAGTGAAGAGTCGAGTTCGTGGACCACCGGGATCGTGTCGAGCACGAAATCGAAGCGGCCCGCGGCCTGCTTCATGGCGTCCGGATCCGCAGACAGCAGCACGTGGTGCGCGCCAAGCGCCCTCGCCTCTTCAGCCTTGGCAGCCGAGCGCGTGATCACCGTGACTTCGGCGCCCAGCGCATTCGCCAGCTTGACGCCCATGTGCCCCAGGCCGCCGAGGCCCGCGACGGCCACCTGCGAGCCCGGCCCCACGTTCCAGTGCCGCAACGGCGAGTACGTCGTGATACCGGCGCAGAGCAACGGCGCGGCACGCGCCGGGTCGAGGCCCTCGGGCATGCGCAGCACGAAGTCCTCGCGCACGACGATGTGCGACGAGTAGCCGCCCAGCGTGACGTCGCCGGTCTGCCGGTCCTTGCCGTTGTAGGTCAGCGTCGCGCCTTTCTTGCAGAACACCTCGCGACCCGCGTTGCATTCGACGCAATCGCGGCAACTGTCCACGAGGCAACCCACGGCCACCCAGTCCCCCGCCCGGTAGCGCTTGACGTCCGGACCCACCGCGGCCACCTGGCCGACGATCTCGTGCCCGGGGAGGCAGGGATAAACGGTGTTGCGCCAGTCGTTGCGGGCCTGGTGCAGGTCGGAGTGGCAGACGCCGCAGTAGCGGATGTCGATGCGCACGTCGTTGGCGCGCAGCGCCCGGCGAGTGAAGGCGTACGGCGCCATGCCGCTCTGGGCGCTGGAGGCGGCATAGCCGCGGCATGCCGTCGGCTCGGTGGTGGTCTGGGTCATGGGCGGATTATAGGCAGGAGCACTGGGGTGAGGTTTGCGGGACCGGGAACGGACCAGACTGGAACCATTCCCTCGTTGCGGTTCTAATACACTGGCGTATATTCATGTCGTACTTGGCTGATTCTTATCGGGTTTTACGGGCCACACCAGTCCGAACTTTTCAGATTAAGATTAAGCTGCAAGGCACTGTATTTTAAAAGTTTTTGGCAGTCGGGGACAGACCATGGCAGCCTTGTGGGAAGAATTTCAGGCGGCGATGCACCTGCTGGTGGGCAGTGGCCCGGTCAAGCAGCGTCTGCTCGATGCGTACCGGAATCACCTGGCCGCGCTGCGCGAGCAGGACCTGCCCGAGGCGCTGCATGTCCGCTTCGCCACCCTGAAGGCGGCCATGCACGAGGCCCGGCCCGCCGGCGGCCTGACAGCCCCTGAGACTTCAGTGCGCAAGATGTCTGAACGCGACGCCGCGGAGCATGCTGCGGCGATCTTCGACATGTTCGTGGTGTTGTCGGCTGAGCAAGAAAGCGCGCCCCGCCTGCGCATCGTCAGCAGCGACGCCGACGACGCGCTCACCAACGACCTGTTCGAGGTCCCGGCTTTCCTCAGTCGAGCTTGAACTCGATGACGTCGAAGCGCGTCGTCTCTTCATGACGCGCCTCGCGCTTGATCGCATCGATCAACTGCCGCCGGTCCCACGGCACCACGTCATCGGCTAATTCCTGCACTGCGGGCGCGATCGTGTCGGTGCTGCCAAACGGCTCGACCACGAGGATCGGCTTGTCGTAGGCCTTGGCGCAGTGCATCTGGAACTCGACCCAGTCCACGTTGGTGCGGTAAAGCGTGGCCGGCACGATGACGACTTCTGCCGCGGTGATCTGGTTGCGCAGCGACTCGCGCAGGACCTCGCGGTCGCCGGGCGGCCGCACTTCGGGCGTGCTGGTGTTGCTGTAGAAGAAGTTGGGTACGCTTTCTACGTACTCAAATATACGCAGGTAGTCGTCGTCCTTCGCCCACACGTGCGCGACGAACAGGCGGATCGGATTCTTCTGGGTGACGCTGCTCACGGAGCCTCCGTCGACATCCTTGCAATCGGCAAGCCGCAATAGTCTAGCCTAGCGCATCCCGTTCCGGATCATCCCCCGGAGCCGTAGAATTGAGGCCTGATGCGCTTTCTGCTTTATAACATCCGCTACGCCACGGGCACCGGCGCCGCTTTCCACCTCCCGGTCCCGGGCGCGGGCTACCTGCGCAGCGACAAGCGCGTCCTGGCGGGCATCACCCGGTTCATCAAGTCGGCCGACCCCGACATCGTCGGCCTGATCGAGGTCGACACCGGTTCGATCCGCACCCGCAACGTGAACCAGGCCGCGGTGATCGCGGAATCGCTGGGTCACTACTCCATCTACCAGTGCAAGTACGGGACGGGCTCGTTCAACACGTACGTGCCGATCCTGAACAAGCAGTCCAATGCCTTCCTGGCTGCGCCGCGGGTCGAGGGCGAGCGTTTCCACTACTTCGACACCGGCATCAAGCGCCTCATCATCGAGCTCGAGCTCGACGACGTCTGCGTCTTCCTCGTGCACCTGTCGCTCAAGTTCCGCCACCGCCACGCCCAGCTGCGGCAGGTGTTCGAGCTGGTGAAGAAATCGACCAAGCCGGTGATCGTGGCTGGCGACTTCAACACGTTCTGGGGCGAACACGAGATTGCCCTCTTCATGGAAGCGAGCGGGCTGCGCAGCGCCAATGTCGCGGGCCTGCCGTCGTACCCGGCGCGCAAGCCGCGCATGGAACTCGACTTCATCCTTTACTCGAAGGGCATCGAGATCGAATCGTTCTCGATTCCCGAGATCACGCTGTCCGATCACCGGCCGCTGGTCTGCGATTTTCGCGTCCGCGGCTGAACCCGCCGCGCGGCGCATGGAGCAACCATGAACATCCCTGCCGACACCGCTCATCAGTGGAGCCTCACCATCGATGCAGACCGCATCGCGTGGCTCACCTTCGACAAACCGGGTGCAAGCGCCAATTCGCTTTCACGCGCGGCCATGGAAGAACTCGACGAGCGGCTGGCCGCAGTCGCAAAGGCCAGCCCCGCGGGCCTCGTGATCGTCTCGGCCAAGAGCGGCTTCATCGCCGGCGCCGACGTCTCGGAGTTCGGCCAGGTCCGCAGGCCGGACGAGGCCGTGCCGTCCATCCGCGCGGCCCACGCCGTGCTGCAACGGCTCGAGGACATGCCCTTCCCCACGGTCGCGGCGATCAATGGCTATTGCCTCGGCGGTGGACTCGAACTCGCGCTCGCCTGCCGGCACCGTGTCGCAGCCGACGATCCGAAGGTAACGCTGGGCTTACCCGAGGTGATGCTGGGCATCCATCCGGGCTTCGGCGGCACCGTGCGATCCGTGCGACTGCTGGGCGTCGCCACGGCGATGGACCTGATGCTGACCGGCAAGAACCTGCGGCCCGACAAGGCGCTGCGTGCCGGCCTGGTGGACCTCGTCGTGCCAGCCGCGCAACTGCGCGAAGCGGCCAAGAAGCTTGCGTTGCAACCGCGACCGCGCCGGCAGGCGGCACTGGGCCAGCGCCTGCTCAACCTGCCGCTGCTGCGCGGCATCGTCGCCGGCAAGATCGAACAGCAGGTGCGCCGCAGCGCGCGCGAGGCACACTATCCGGCGCCGTACGCAATCATCGACCTGTGGCGCAGGCACGGCGCAAGCCGGCGCACGGGCTACGAGGCCGAGGCGCAGTCGGTTGCGCGACTGGTCTGCACCCCGACATCGCGCAACCTGGTGCGGGTCTTTTTCCTGCAGGAACGGCTCAAGGGCCTTGGCGGCAAGGACCTGCCGAGCGCCGGCCACGTGCACGTGGTGGGTGCGGGGGTGATGGGCGGGGACATCGCCGCGTGGTGTGCCCTGCGCGGCTTCAGCGTCACCCTGCAGGATCGCAGCGTCGAGCTGGTGCAGCCGGCCCTCGACCGTGCCCACGCCTTCTTCGAGAAACGCAGTCGCGTGCCGGGCAAGGCGGCGGAGCAGATGGCACGGCTGCAGGCCGACGTCGCCGGCGCAGGAGTGGCCCGCGCCGACGTCGTGATCGAAGCCATTTTCGAGAACCTCGAGGCCAAGCGCGCGCTGTACGCTCGCGTCGAACCGCAACTCGCACCGCGTGCGATCCTGGCCACCAACACCTCCAGCCTGATGCTCGAACCGCTGGCCGAGCAACTCGCCGATCCGGGGCGGCTCGTCGGACTGCATTTTTTCAACCCGGTGGCCCAGATGCCGCTGGTCGAGGTCATCGAGTCTGCCGCCACTTCGCGCGAGGCACGTGCCGCGGCGCTCGCATTCACCCGCGCCATCGACAAGCTGCCATTGCCCACGCGCAGCGCGCCCGGGTTCCTGGTCAATCGCGTGCTGATGCCGTACATGACCGAGGCCATGCTGATCGCGGGCGAGGGTGTGCCGCTCGCGGCCATCGACGATGTCGCGGTGCGATTCGGCATGCCGATGGGACCGATCGAACTCGCGGACATCGTGGGGCTCGACGTGTGCCTGCACGTGGGCCGCATCCTCGCCGCCGCTTACGGCGGGCCCGCGCCCGACGCCGTGGCGCCGCTGGTCGAGGCGGGCAAGCTCGGCAAGAAGTCCGGCCAGGGCCTGTACGAATGGCGCGATGGCAAGCCCGTGAAGCCGCCTGTTGCCCCGGGCGCGAAGATGCCCGACGACCTCGAGGACCGCCTCATGCTGGCCCTCGTCAACGAGTCCATGGCGGTGCTGCGCGAGGGCGTCGTCGCAGACGCGGACCTGATCGACGCCGGCGTGATCTTCGGCTCGGGCTTTGCGCCGTTCCGCGGTGGGCCGCTGCGTTACGCCGAGGAGCGCGGCGTTGCCGCAGTCGTGGCGCGCCTGGAAGCGCTCGCGGCGCAGCATGGCGAACGATTCCGCCCTGATCCGGGCTGGGCGAGCTTCAGCAGTTCCCGCGCGGCGTGATACCATCCGGCACCGTTTTGACCCGGCATTCATGAGCAGCGATCCGAACACCGTCGAACTGAGCTTCCTGCGCGCGTTTTCGCCGCTCGACGGACTCAAGAACGAGAACCTGCGGGCGCTCGCGCGCAAGACCGTCGTGCGCGAACTCACCCAGGGCCGGCTCCTGTTCAAGGAAGGCGACACCGACAAGCGCACCTACTACCTTGCCAGCGGGCTCGTCGAGCTGCTGTCCAATGGCAAGGTGGTCGGCACGATCCGCGGTGGCACGCCCGACGCGCGGCATCCGCTCGCGCCCATCCTGCCCCGCCGCTGCTCGGCCCGCGTGGCCTCCGACAAGATCGAATACCTGTCGATCGACAGCGACCTGCTCGACGTGCTGATCACCTGGGACCAGACGGGCACCTACGAAGTGGGCGAGCTGCGGAACGACGAGTCGGCCGACGACTGGATGACGATGCTGCTGCAAAGCCGCGCATTCCATCGCGTCCCGCCCGCCAACCTGCAGGCCGTGTTCATGCGCATGCAGCGCATGACATACGCCGCCGGCGACGTCGTGATCCGGCAAGGTGAGGAAGGCGACTTCTTCTACGTGGTCGTGCGCGGCCGCTGCTCGGTCAGCCGCGAGACCCCGCTGAACCGCGAAGGCATCAAGCTCGCCGAGCTTGGCATGGGCGACACGTTCGGCGAGGAAGCACTGATCTCCGGCGCCACCCGCAACGCCACCATCGCGATGCTGACCGATGGCGAGCTGATGCGTCTCGCCAAGGACGATTTCAACACGCTGCTGAACGAGCCGATGCTGCAGTGGGTGGACTACGAACAGGCCAAGCAGATTGTCGGCAATGGCGGTGTCTGGCTCGACGTGCGCCTGCCGAGCGAGTACGAGCGCTGGCACCTCGAGCCTTCGCTCAACGTGCCGCTGTACTTCATTCGCCTCAAGATCAAGACCCTCGACCCGTCGCTGCCGTACGTCGTCGTGTGCGACAACGGCCGCCGCAGCTCAGCTGCCGCTTACATTCTGAGCGAGCGGGGTCTCGAGGTCCGCGTGTTGCGCGGCGGCATCGCCGCGACGGACCTGGCGGATACGCTGGTCCCCACGCCCTAGGCCGCCGCCGGTCACCACGCAAAAAGGCCGGCATTGCCGGCCTTTTGCTTTGGTGCCAGGGCACGCGCCCGGCGCAGACAGATCACTGGTTGATCGAGTAGCTCTTCTGCCGATCCTGCAGCTCGTTGCGCATGGACTGGCGGTTGCGCTCGTTTTCCAGGTACTGGGCCTGCGTCATGCAGACCTCGGTCGGAAAGCGCGTGCCCATGGGCGTGCTCTTGCGACAGAAGAGGGTTTCACCTTCGACCGTCTTGGCCTTGTAGCCTGCCGGCACCTTGGGCTCCTCCGCCTTCGGCGTGGCTGCTGTGGTCGTCGCTGCCGGCGCGGTCGCGCTCGTGGCGCTGGGTTCCGCGGCAAACGCAGGCATGCAAACGACCAGGGCGAGAGATACGGAAATGGAATGGAGCAACTTGTTCATTTAGAACCTCCGGCCGGAAAGGCTCGGCGCCGGCAACGCAATGGGATCAGCCCGGGCATGCCGCAGGCCAGGACACCATAAATTACATGGTGTGCGTCGGTTTGTCGCCGCCCAACGCACCGGCGAGATAGGCCTCGATCTTGCGCTGGGTGGTGCCGCGATCCTGTTCGCTGAACTGCACGCCGATGCCGGCCGTGCGCTTGCCCTGCGCACCTTTGGGCGTCATCCAGATCACGCGCCCTGCCACCGGCAGTTTTTCGTCCTCGCCCATCAGGTTCAGCAGCATGAACACCTCGTCACCGAGGCGGTAATTGCTGCTGGTCGGGATGAACAGGCCGCCGTTCTTCACGAAGGGCATGTACGCGAGGTACAGCGCGCTCTTGTCCTTGATCGTGAGCGTCAGCAGGCCAGGCTTGTTGGGTTGTCGCGCGGGGGCCGGACTCATCAAGTACCTTCTTTGTGCTCCGTCAGCGGGCCGGCCCGGCCGCCCGCAATCCAAGCAACAGGGATTCGACCACGAGGGGCGCGGACGCCGAGCCTTCGAGCAGGCGGCGGGCCTCGCGCAGGCGATCCAGTGCCTGGAACGCCGCGGTTATGTTCAACTCGGCTGCCGCCCTTTGCAAGAGCGAACCCGTCCGAAACGTGAGCGGACTCTCAACCTGCACGCCCACGGCGGCCTGGATGCCGGCGTCGAGCCATGCCTCGAGCCAGTCGAGCCGCGCCGGCAGGCCCGCGCCCTGCATGTCGGCGGCGGCGCGCGTCACGTCGATCCGTCGGTCGAAGAACGCCTCGAGCAGCCCTGCCATCTGTTGCTCGAGTTCGGCAAAGTGCGGGGCGAGCGCCAGCGCCTTGAGCGGCGAACCGCCCGCCACGGCCAGCAATCGCTGCGGCGCCGCCGAGCCCAGCGTCTGCTCCAGCCACCTTTGCGCCAGGGCATGGTCGGGCCGGGCCACTTCGATGCGCTGACAGCGGCTGCGAAGCGTAGCGAGCAGCGCCGACGGCCGCGCAGTGACCAGCACCAGCAGTGTCTGGTCACCCGGCTCCTCGAGCGTCTTCAGCAACGCGTTCTGCGCCGCTGGCGTCATCTTTTCTGCCGGAACGACGATCGCCACGCGGTATCCGCTGCGCATGCTCGTCATCGCCAGCTTCTCGCAGGCCGTGCGCACCTGGTCCACGCCGATGGCCTTCTTGTCCTCGGGCGGCCGCACCCAATGCACGTCGGGATGCGTGCCCGCCTTGCTCAGCTGGCACTCGGCGCAGGCGCCGCAGGCCTCGAGTCGCGCGCCCCGCCCAGTGCAGAACAATGCCGCGGCGAGCGCCGAGGCAAAGCGCTCCTTGCCGACGCCGGCCGGGCCCTGCAACAAGAGTCCGTGCGGCAACCGTCGCGCGGCGACAGCCGCGGTCAGCTTGTCGCAGGCAGCCGCGTGCCACGGCAACAAGTCGATCGGCAATGGGCCGAATTCACCCTCGGCGTCCCCGCCCTCGCCAGCGACGTCGTCGTCTGCTTCGTCGGTCATGTGGCAGTCGTCCGTGGCAGCAAGGGCTGCAAGGCGTCGCGTATCGCGGCCGTGACCGCATCGAGCGTGCCGCTGGCATCGATGACGCGGAAGCGGGCTGCTTCGCGCGCGGCGCGCTGCAGGTAATTCTGTCGCACGCGCTCGAAGAACTCGGCCCGTTCGGACTCGAAGCGGTCGGGCCCGTCGGCGCCGTTGCGGATGCGCGCGCGAGCCATGCCGACTTCCACCGGCGCGTCGAGCAGCACGGTCAGGTCGGGCTGGCGTTGCGGGTGCACGATGCGCACGAGCGCGTCGATGTCCGCGGCTGGCATTCCCCGGCCGCCACCCTGGTACGCATGCGTCGCGTCGGTGAAGCGGTCGCACAGCACCCACGCACCGCGGGCGACGGCGGGTTCGATGAGGTTGGCGAGATGGCTCGCCCGCGCCGCAAACATCAGCAACAGTTCGCACGACTGCGGCATGGGCTCGTCCGTGCGCTCGAGCAGGATGCGCCGCAGTTGTTCGGCCCGCGGCGTGCCGCCGGGTTCGCGCGTGAGGACGACGTCGACGCCAGCGGCAGCCAGCCACTCGGCAGCGCGCTTGATCTGCGTCGATTTGCCGACGCCCTCGCCGCCCTCGAACGTAATGAATCGGCCCTGCACGCTGTTCAACGACCCTTGGTGTTCTGCTGCCGGTAACGCACGAGGTATTGCCGCACCGCGGCTTCGTGCTCGGCCAGCGTCTTCGAGAACGCGTGCCGTCCGTCGCCCGTGCCCGTCGCCACGAAAAAGAGCTCGCCGCGTTCGTCGGGCTGTACCGCCGCCTGCAGCGACCCGGCGCCGGGCATTGCGATCGGCGTCGGCGTCAGCCCGCCACGCGTGTAGGTATTGTAGGGCCCATCGCGCTCGAGGTCTGCGCGGCGCAGGTTGCCGTCGAATTTCTCGCCCAGGCCGTAGATCACGGTGGGATCGGTCTGCAGCCGCATGCCGCGACGCAGACGCTCGACGAAGACGCCGGCGATGCGCGGACGCTCGTCCGGTTGCCCGGTCTCACGCTCGATGATCGACGCCAGGATCAGCGCCTCGTATTCGTCCTTGAGCGGCAGGTCGGGATGGCGTGCCGCCCAGGCCGTGGCCAGTTCCTTGCGCATGCGGTCGCGTGCCTGCCGCAGCACGTCGATGTCGCGGGTGCCTTTGCCGAACAGGTACGTATCCGGAAAGAAGAGGCCTTCCGGGTGGCGGCCCTCCTCGCCCAGTTTGCGCATCACGTCGGCGTCCGTCAGGCCGCGGATCGTGGGCTCGAGCGTGGGCTCGCGCGCGAGCGCCTGGCGCAGCTCGCGAAACGTCCAGCCCTCGACGATCGTGACGGAGTGCTGCACCACCGCGCCGCTCACGAAAGCCTGCAGCAGTCCCTGCGGCGAAGTGCCGGGAGCGATCGAGAACTCGCCCGCGTGCATGCGCGAGTCGGCGCCGACCAGGCGACCGTACAGCGCGAGCACCCGTGGATGGCGGACCAGGCCGCGACCGGCAAGCTCGCGCGTCACGGCCGTCAGCGATTGACCCGGCATGACTTCGACGATGACGGGCTCGTTGCCGATGGGCAAAGGCTGGGCCAGCCAGTGCCGCGCATAGAGCACGCTCCCTGCAACCGCGAGTACGGCGAGCGCCAGCACCGCGAGCAGCGCACGCCTCATTCGGCAGCGGCCTCGGTGGCCTCGCGCAGGCGGCTGGTGAGCGCGCTCGACTTGAAGTTGTTCACGCCCTCGACGCGGCCCACGGGCCGGATGCCCCGGACCGCATTGCTGAGGAAGCATTCGTCCGCGCGCGCCAGGTCGTCGAGCGTGAAATCGTCGATGACGACGACGATGCCCAGTGCCTCGGCCGCAGCCAGCACCGCTTCCCGCATCACGCCGGCCACGCCGCAATCGGTGATCTGCGGCGTGAGCAACTGGCCGTCGCGCACCATGAAGACATTGGCAGCAGTGCCGCAGACGATGCGCTCGTCGGTCGAGCGCATGATGCCTTCGTCGGCGCCCGTATCGCGCAATTCGGCCGCGGCCAGCACCTGCTCGAGCCGATTCAGGTGCTTCATGCCCGCCAGCTGCGGATTGCGGCCCAGGCGGGTTTCGCAGACGCGCAGCGTCAGCGGGCGCGCCGCCTCGGCCTCCGAGACCTGCTGCGCCGTCGAGACGACGATGCGAGTCAGGCTCGCCTCGGCCGGCGGCGCATACCCACGCGGGCCCGGGCCGCGTGTCAGCGTCAGCTTGACCACGCCGGCGCCGAAGCCTTCGCTGGCGCGGAAGCAGTCGTTCTCGATGAGGTCGATCGGGGGCGCAGGCATGTCCAGCCGGCGGCAACCCTCGGTGAGGCGCGCCATGTGGCTGCGGAAGCGGCGCACGCGGCCATTGGACGCGGCCATCGTTTCGAACAGGCCGTCGCCGTACTGCAGCCCCCGGTCGTCCACCGAGACGCTGCCACCTTCCACACCATTGACGAATTTGCGACCGATCATCGTTCCTCTCCCAGCGCACGCAGGATGCCGTTGGCCTTGGCGCGGGTTTCCGCCAGTTCCGCTTCCGGCACCGAGTCTGCCACGATGCCAGCCCCGGTTCGAAACCCGATTTCGCCGTCACGCACGGTCAGCGTCCGGATCAGGATGTTGAGGTCCATCGTGCCGTTGACGTCCAGGTAGCCGAGTGAACCCGTGTACGCGTCGCGCGGCTCGCGCTCGAGGCCCGCCAGCAGTTCCATGCAGCGTACCTTCGGGCAGCCCGTGATCGTGCCGCCCGGAAACACGGCGGCGATCGCCTGCCCCGGCGTGACGCCGTCGCGCAGCACGCCGCGCACGTTCGAGACGATGTGATGCACGGTCGCGTACGTCTCGATGGTCATGAACTCGTCGACTTCGACCGTGCCGCCGCGGCAGATCCGGCCGAGGTCGTTGCGCTCGAGGTCGACCAGCATGATGTGCTCGGCGCGTTCCTTCTCGTTGAGCTGCAGTTCGCTCTTGAGGGCAGCGTCTGCCGCATCGTCGCTTCCGCGCGGCCGCGTGCCGGCGATGGGACGCGTGCTGGCGACACCGTCCTGCAGCTGCAACAGGCGTTCCGGCGACGAGCTCAGCAGCGCAAAGTCCTGCAGCTGCGCGAGCGCCGCGAACGGAGCCGGGTTCGCACGGCGCAGGGCGCGGTACAGATCGGGCACCGTGGCCTGCTCGGCCAGTCGCGCCCGCCACGAACGCGACAGGTTCGCCTGGTAGACGTCGCCGCGTCCGATGGCCGCCAGCACGTCACGGACCCCGGCGATAAAAATTTCCGGCGACTGTTCCACGACGGCCGTCGCGAGCTGCGCGGGTCGCGCGCGCTCTGCACTCTGCGCGACGATGGCGCTGTCGGCGGCCACCTGCGTGCGCAGTTGCTCCAGCGCGGACTCATCGCGGGCCACGATGCGGATGTCGCCCGAGCGCCGGTCGCGCAGCAACGCGCCGTGCATGCGCCAGGCTACCGCGCGCGGCAGCACCGAACTGGGCAGGCGCAGCGTCGGCTCGATCTCTGCCGCGAGTTCGTAGCCCAGGTACAGGAACCAGCCATCGGCGAAGACTGCATCGTGCGCCGGCGCCGGACGCGCACGCCGTTCGCGCGCGAGCCAGCGGTCGAGGGCATCCAGGAACCGCCCGCCCTCCCGCGCCTCGACCACGTCGCCGGCCAGGGTTCCGTCACCGGACTGGATGAGGCGCTCGGCGGGCAGCGCAAAGAGCACGTCGTGCCGGCCCAGCGGCTCGGCGCCGCTCACGCTCTCGAGCAGGACGGGATAACGGGAGGGAAAGCGCTCGTGCAGCGCGAGCAGGTCGGCTTCGCGCATTGGGGCGGCAGCCGCGCGCGGTCAGCCGAGCGCGCGGAAGATCAGGCTGCCGTTCGTGCCGCCGAAGCCGAACGAATTCGACAGCGCGACGCGGACCGGCGCCTGCCGCGCGGTCAACGGGACGTAATCGAGGTCGCACTCGGGATCGGGGTTCTCGAGATTGATCGTCGGCGGCAGCACGCTGTCGCGAATCGCGAGGATCGAGAAGATGGCCTCGACGACGCCCGCGGCGCCGAGCAGGTGACCGGTCATCGACTTGGTGGAGCTCACCGCCACCTTGCGCGAGTGGTCGCCCAGCGTGCGCTTGATCGCGATGGTCTCGGCGCGGTCGCCGAGCTCGGTCGAGGTGGCATGCGCGTTGATGTAGTCGACCGCTTCCGCGTTGACCTGGGCGTCGCGGATGGCAGCGGACATCGCGAGCTTGGCGCCTTCGCCGTCTTCGGGCGGCGCGGTGATGTGGTGCGCGTCGCCGCTCATGCCGAATCCGATCAGCTCCGCATAGATCTGCGCGCCGCGCGCTTTTGCGTGCTCGTACTCTTCGAGCACGACTGCGCCGCCGCCTTCGGCCATGACGAAGCCGTCACGGTCCTTGTCCCACGGACGGCTGGCCCGCGTGGGCTCGTCGTTGCGCGTGGAGAGCGCACGCGCCTGGCAGAAGCTGCCGACGCCGAGCGGCGTGAAGGCCATCTCGGAGCCGCCGGCGACCATGATGTCGGCGTCGCCGTACTGGATCAGCCGGCAGGCGAGCCCGATCGAATGCGTCGACGTCGTGCAGGCCGTGACCAGCGCGAGGTTGGGCCCGCGCAGGCCGAAGTGGATGGAGATCTGGCCCGCGGCCGCGTTGATGATGCTGCCCGGGATGAAAAACGGGGAAATCTTGCGGGGAGTCTTCGACTCGAGCCACTTCGCCGTGTTTTCCTCGATGGTCGAGAGCCCGCCGATGCCGGCTCCCATCGCGACGCCGATGCGCGAGCAATTGGCTTCGGTGACCTCGAAGCCGGAGTCCTTGATGGACTGCGCTGCGGCCGCCACGCCGAAGGGCACGAACGGATCGAACCGCCGCACGTCCTTGGGCTGCATGAAGTCTTCGGCCACGAAGCCCTGCACCTCGGCGCCGATGCGCACCGGGAAAGCGCTCAGGTCCATCTTGGTGACGGTCCCGACGCCGCTGCGGCCGTTGACGATGCCGTCCCACGCGGACGCGACCGTGCTGCCGAGGGGCGAAACGATGCCTAGACCTGTGACGACGACTCTGCGCCTGGACAAGCGTGGTCCCCCGGAAAAGGTTTGCAGGAGTGTTGGAGCCGGGACCGCCATCCGTAGCGGTCCGGCAAGCGGCGCAGCTCAGGCCTGGCTGCGGCGCTCGGAGACGTAGTCGATAGCCTGCTGGACGGTCGTGATCTTCTCGGCGTCCTCGTCCGGAATTTCGGTCTCGAACTCTTCTTCGAGCGCCATCACGAGTTCCACAGTGTCGAGCGAGTCAGCACCGAGATCGTCGACGAAGGAGGATTCATTGGTGACCTCCTCTTCCTTGACGCCCAGTTGCTCGGCGACGATCGCCTTCACTCGCTGTTCAATACTGCTCATTGTCGTAGGGATCCTTTGGAAGGAAACAAAATCAGCCGGTCCGGGCCTGTCGAGGGCCGGCATGGGGCGCGTATTCTATGTTAAGCCCGTGTCAGGGGTCCAATTGGCACAAAAGGCCAATTAAATCATATACATGCCGCCGTTCACGTGGAGGGTTTCGCCGGTGATGTAGGCCGCTTCGGGCCCGGCCAGAAAGGCCACCGCGGCCGCGACGTCCTCGGCCGAACCGAGTTTGCCGAGCGGAACCTGGGCCAGCAGCGCCGTTTTCTGGGCCTCGCCGAGCGCGTGGGTCATGTCCGTGACGATGAAGCCCGGCGCGACCACGTTGACCGTGATGTTGCGGGAACCCACCTCGCGCGCGAGGCTCTTGCTGAAGCCGATCATGCCGGCCTTGGCCGCCGCGTAATTGCTCTGCCCGGCGTTGCCCATCACCCCGACCACCGATGCGATGTTCACGATGCGGCCCTTGCGCGCCTTCATCATTCCGCGCATCACCGCCTTGCAGGTGCGGTAGACCGAGCTCAGGTCGGTTTCGAGCACGGCCTGCCAGTCATCGGCGCTCATGCGCATGAGCAGGCCGTCGCGGGTGATGCCAGCGTTGTTCACGAGGATCGATGGAGTGCCTGCGGCTGCCTCGAGCGCCTTGAAGCAAGCTTCGACACTGCCGGCTTCGGCCACGTTCAGGACGACCCCCCGCCCGGCAACGCCGGCCTCCTTGAGGGCCGCGGTGATGGCCTCGGCGCCCGCCTCGGTCGTGGCCGTGCCCACCACCGTAGCGCCACGCCGCCCCAGCTCGAGCGCGATGGCACGGCCGATGCCGCGCGTGGCCCCGGTGACGACCGCGAATTCCCCGGCGAGGCTGGTCATGCGTTTTCTCCACAGGCCGTGAGCGCGGCCGCAAGCGAGGCCGGATCTTCGAGCGCGAGCATCCTGAGTTCGGGCTTGCGTTCGATGCGGCGGTTGAGGGACGTGAGCACTTTGCCGGGCCCGCATTCGACGAACGTCGTGGCCCCGCCCGCCAGCATCGCGCGCACGGTGTCGGCCCAACGAACGGGTTTGAACAGTTGTTCCTTGAGCGACTGCCGGATGCCCGCGGGCGACGAGTGCGTGCGCACGTCGACCGTGTAGACCGCGGCAACGTCCGGCAGCCGCACGTCGACGGTGGCGAGTTTTTCGGCCAGGCGTTCGGCCGCGCCCAGCATCAGGCTGCTGTGCGACGGCACGCTGACCGGCAGCAGTACCGCGCGCTTGGCCCCACGTGCCTTCGCTGCCTCGATGGCACGCGCCACCGCGGTGGCGTTGCCGGCGATCACGACCTGCCCAGGCGCATTGAAGTTGACGGGCTCGACCACTTCGCCCTGCGCCGCCTCGTTGCAGGCAGCAGCCAGCTCCGCGTCTTCGAGGCCCAGGATCGCGGCCATTGCCCCCTGCCCCAGCGGCACCGCCTGCTGCATCACCTGGCCCCGGAAGCGCACGACGTCGATCGCAGTCCTGAAATCCATCGCGTTGGAGCACACCAGCGCGGTGTACTCACCCAGGCTGTGTCCGGCCATTGCCGCCGGTCGCGGGCCGCCGCGGGCAATCCACACTCGCCACGTGGCCACGCCGGCCGCCAGCATCGCGGGCTGGGTTCGTTCCGTCGAACCGAGGTCGGCTTCCGGTCCGGACTGACACAGCGTCCACAGGTCGTAGCCGAGCACCTCGCTCGCTTCAGCGAACGTCGTGCGCACGATGGGCTCGGCGGCGCCCAGCTCGGCGAGCATGCCGACGGACTGCGAACCCTGCCCTGGAAACACGAATGCGAGAGTCATCAGCGATTTTCCCCTGCAGGCCGCCGGTCGGCCCGGAATGATTCGTGGAGTCGTTGGCGGCGCGATTATAGCGGCGTGCCTGCAGCGCGCTTGCGCCAGAGCAGCCACAGGGCCGCGGCAGCGCCTCCCAGGGCGCCGTAGGTGTGGGCCTCGTGGATGACGGGCACGGCCAGCGTCGCGGCCGTGAAAGGCAGCGCACCCCGGACGTGCTCCCAGCCGAGCTTCAAAGCGAACAGGCCGGCCACCAGCGCGGTCAGCGCGTCGGGCGAGCGCCACAGCCATGCGCACAGGCCCGCCGCCATCAGGCCGTGCAGGACGCCCGAGAAGCCGACGTACCACTGCAACTGCGGCTCGAATACGAGGAACCCGAGATCGACCGCGAGTGTCGAAACCCCGAGGATGACAATCCAGCCGCGCAGCGTGAACTCGCGCGCGAACAGCCAGGCGACGAGCGCCAGTCCGGCGAGGTTCCAGGCGAGGTGACTGAAGTCGTGATGGACGAGATGGGCCGTCAGCAGGCGCCAGTACTGGCCACCGGCCAGGATGGCGGTGCGGTCGTAGGGGAAGGTTGCAGGCAGCACGCCGGCAAGCCACTGCATGGCCGCGAGCGTCGACCCCAGCACGAGCGGTGCGCGCCACGCGCGCGCATCGACGTGCGCCAGTTGCGAAAGTCGTCCCAGGTTCACGCGCGCGCCGGTTCCAGCAGCAGGGGTTTGCTATGATCGTGCAAATTTACCGTCAACCACGGCACACCACATGACAATCGACGCCTTGCGCAACGTTTCGCGCCGCCAGCGCGGCTTCACCCTGATCGAAATCATGGTGGTCGTCGTGATCCTGGGCATCCTGGCCGCGCTCGTCGCGCCCAACGTGATCCGCCGCATCGACGACGCGCGCGTGACCAAGGCGCAGCAGGACATCCGCGCCTACGAAACCGCGCTCAACCTCTACCGCATGGACAACTTCCGCTATCCCACCACCGAGCAGGGACTGCAGTCGCTGGTCACGCGCCCGGCCGACCCCAACATCAAGAACTGGAAGGAAGGCGGCTATATCGACGGCATGAAGAAAGACCCGTGGGGCAACGATTACGCCTACATCGCACCGGGCACCCGCGGCGAGTACGACCTCTATACCCTCGGTGCAGACGGCCAGCCGGGCGGCGAAGGACCCGATGCCGACATCGGCAACTGGAACATCGAATAACGCCGTGCCGCGGCGCCGGGCCGCCTGCCGCGACGCAGGGTTCACCCTGCTCGAGCTGCTCGTCGTCATCGTGATCATCGGCATCATGACGTCGATGGCGGTGATCTCGGTCAACGTGCTCGGTGGCGACCACCAGATGCAGCAGGAAGCCGAGCGCCTGCAGGCCATCCTGCTGCAGGCGCGCGAAGACGCCGTGATGCAGAGCCGCGACATCGGGCTGCGCCTCGACGAGACCGGCTTCGAATTCCTCGAATACGACGGCCGCACCGAACGCTGGGTGATCGTCGAGACCGATCCGCTGCTGCGCGTGCGCCAATTGCCTGATGGCCTGCGCATGGCGCTGCGCATCGAAGACCGCAACGTGCAGCTGAAGCCGCGGCAGCCCGCCACCGAGCGCGACCCGATCAGCCCGCAGATCGTGCTGCAGGCCGCCGGCGAGCTCGTGCCCTTCGACGTCATCTTCAGGCGTGACGGCACGGACCAGAATCGTCGCGTCAGCGGCACCGTCGAAGGCAAGATCGAAGTGCACGACGACGCGCAGGAGACCCGCCGGTGATGCGCGTGCGCGGCAATTCCCGGTCGGGCCCTTTCCCGGAGCGCGTGTCTGCCTTTCCAAGCGCAGGGATAGGGCCCGACCGGGAATTACCGCGCACCCGTGCTGGTTCGTCGGGCCTGCATGTTCATCGCGGCTTCACGCTGATCGAGGTGCTGGCCGCGCTCGTGATCGTCGCGCTCGGCATGATCGCGGCCATCCAGGCGGTGACACAGTCCGCGCGCAACGGCGTCTACCTGCGCGACAAGACCCTCGCGCACTGGATCGGCATGAACGTGCTGACCGAGCGCCGCCTGCAGTCGGCGCCGCCCGACGTCGCGGAATCGACGGGACGCGTCGAGTACGCGGGCCAGTTGTGGCAGTGGTCGATGAAGGTCACGCAGACGCAGGTGTCTTCGCTGCGGCGCATGGACATCATCGTACGGCGGGCCGACGCGCCCGAGGGCACGTCGCTCGCCAGCGTCTCGGGCTTCTATGGCACGGCCATCGGCGGCGCGGGCGGCGGCGGACCGCTGCAATGGGCCGGCGCTGGCGCGCCGGGCACGGGCGGCGAAGCGCCGCCGAAAGACAAAGAGGACGAAGAGACGGACCAGAACAGGAATGGAGGCGGTGGCTTCATGATCCCGC
Source organism: uncultured Gammaproteobacteria bacterium (assembly GCA_963846885.1). Taxonomy (GTDB): domain Bacteria; phylum Pseudomonadota; class Gammaproteobacteria; order Steroidobacterales; family Steroidobacteraceae; genus RPQJ01. The sequence continues at coordinate 40,601 of CAWJXS010000009.1, read as the reverse complement.
CGCCCGGCGGGGAACAGCCCGTACCGCCACCTGAAATGCAGCCCGAGGAAGAATGACGCGCCCTGCCACACCGGGCCGAGAGTCGCGCCAGCAGGGCTTCACGCTGCTCGAAGTGCTGGTGGCGATCGCCATCTTTACGTTCGTGGGCGTGATGGCGCTGTCCGGATACACGCAGCTGCAGAAGCAGACCGAGTACCAGCAACTGCGGCTCGAGCGCATCCGCGAAATCCAGCGCGCCGTGCAGACCCTGGCGCAGGATTTCACGCAGATCGAGCCGCGCGCGATTCGCGAGCCGCTGGGCGACCAGCGCCTGCCTGCCCTGATGGCGGGCGAAGGCATCGAATACAAAGTCGAGTTCACGCGGGCCGGATGGTCGAACACCGCCGGCCTCCCCCGGCCGACGTTGCAACGCGTCGCGTATCGCCTCGACCAGGACGGCCTCTGGCGCGACTACTGGCGCGTGCTCGACCGCACGCAGGCGTCGGAGCCCGTTCGCTACAAGCTGCTCACGGGCGTGCGGTCCGTCTCGTTCCGCTTCCTGGCGCCCTCGCAGGAGTGGGTCGACCTGTGGCCGCAGCCCGGCGGCAATCCGGTCGAGCAGCAGCGCCTGCGCCCCGCAGCCGTCGAAGTCACGCTCGACCTCGAGGACTGGGGCCAGATCAGGCGCGTGATCGAGGTGGCGGGCTGATGCGCGCGCAACGGCCAATGCCGTCACGCCAGCGCGGTGTCGCGCTGATCATGGCCGTGCTGATCGTCGCGCTGGCGACGATGCTCGCGGTCAATGTCACGTTCCGCGGCATGATGGACCAGCGGCGCAGCGCCAACCTGTTCGCGCTCGACCAGGGGTTCCAGGTGGCGCTCGGCGCGGAGGCCTGGGCCGCCGACATCCTGCGGCAGGACGCGCAGGAGTCGCAGACGGATCACTTCGGCGAAGCCTGGGCCAAGTCGCTCGCCGCGTTGCCGATCGACGAAGGCGTCGGCACGGTCGAGGGCCGGCTGCAGGACATGCAGGGCCGCTTCAACATCAACAACCTCGTCTTCGCCGACGGCACCACCAATGCCAAGGCCGTGGAGCAACTCGAGCGCATTCTCGCGATGCTGGAAATCGAGCCCACGTGGGCCGCGGCCATGGCCGACTGGGTCGACGCCGACGTGCAGCCCGGCTTTCCGGACGGCGCCGAGGACTCCGTCTACACCGGCCAGAACCCGCCGCACCTGGCCGCGAACATGCCCATCACCCGCGCCTCGGAGCTGATGGTGCTGCCCGAGTTCGGCGCAGAACGGTTCCGCCGCCTGCAGCCTTACATCACCGCCCTGCCCGTCGGCACCAAGCTCAACGTCTGCACGGCCCCCGGCATCGTGCTCGATTCGCTCTCGGCGACGCAGCGGCAGTTCAGCCTGAACCCCGAAGACCTCGCCCAGCGGCGCAAGGACATCTGCTTCCCCACCCTGGAAGACCTGCGCGGCACGCTGGGCCAGGCCGACTACGACCTGATCAAAGACACACTTTCGGAATCAAGCACTTACTTCCGCGCGACCGTATGGGTCACTATTGGCACTACCCAGTTCACCCTGTACAGTCTCCTCGCGCGCGGTGGGGCCGGAACGGTGCGACCTGTCCTGCGCAGTTTCGGAGCCGAATGACCGTATGACTGAAACCCTGGTGATCCGTCTCCGGGCGCCGAGCGACGCGCCTGCATCGTGGTTGATCGTCGATGCCAATGGCGCCCGCTCTGGCAACGTGCAGAGCGGCCCGATCGCCGATGCCCTCGCCCTCTCGCAGGGCCGGCGGACGGTCGTGGTGCTGCCTGCGGCCGACGTCACGCTGGCCCGCCCCGATCTCCCGCCCGTGCGCGGCGCCGCGCGCATCGCGCAGGCAGTGCCCTTCGCGCTCGAAGAACACCTCGCTTCCGATCTCGAGCACCTGCACTTCGCGGTCGGCACCCGTGATGCCGCCACCAGTGCGACGCCGGTTGCGATCATTGCCCGCTCGTCGCTCGAACGCTGGCAGGCCGCCTGGGACGCCGCCGGCATTCGCCCGGACGCGGCCTATGCCGAATCGTCCTTGATACCCGCGGCGCCCAATGCACTGGTGCTCGCGCTCGACGAAGGTTCGCTCTTCGTCAGCCGGCCGCTGGAAGCAACCTACGCGCTCGACGCCGAACCGCTGCCGGTCGCCCTCGACCTCGCGCTGGGCGAACCGGGCGAAACGGGTGAGCACGTCACTTTCTACGTCAACTCGGCCGAGTACGAGACGCACCAGGAAGTGGTCGAAGGCCTGCGTGCACGCACGGCCACCCTGCAGGTCAAGCTGCTGCCCGATGGCCTGCTGCCCCTGCTGGCGGCGCAGTTGCCGACCGCCCGGGCCATCAACCTGTTGCAGGGCGCGTATTCGGCGCCCACGTCTTTCGGCTCGCAGCTCAAGCAATGGCGCCTGCCCGCGGCGCTGGCCGTCGCAACACTCGTGGCGTTCCTCGGGGCGCAGGGCTTCAAGCTCTGGCAACTGAACGCAGCCGAGAAGCAGCTCGACGCGCAGATCCAGTCGACGTTCAACCAGATTCTGCCGGGACAACCGGTCGTCGACCCGCGCGCACAGATCCAGGGCGTGCTCGCCCGCGCAGGCAGCGGCAGCAATGCCCTGCTGCCCGCAATGTCGTTGCTGGCGCAGGCGATCGCGCAGGCGCCCACCACGCGCGTCGAGGGCATGAGTTATCGGGCCGGCGTGCTCGAACTGCGCGTGCTCGCCCCGAACGTCGAGACGCTCGACATCATCAAGCAGACCATGAGCCGCGAAGGCGCGACCGTGGAACTGCAATCCGCCAACCCGCGTGACCAGCAGATCGAAGGCCGGTTGCAAGTCCGCCTGGGGGCCGCATGAACGTCCGCGACTGGCTCGACAACCTGAGCGCCCGCGAGCGCAACCTGGTGTACGGGGCGGGCGGACTGCTGGCGGTCGCGCTGCTCTACCTCGTCGTCGTCATGCCGTTCCAGGTGTCCGGCAAGAAGATGACCGCGCGCGTGCAGCAGAAATCCGCCGACCTGGCCTGGATGCAGGCCTCGGCCCCGCAGGCCATGGCGGCCGCAGGCGCGACACAACAGTCGGGCGGCGAATCGCTCGTGGTGCTGGTGGCACGCACTGCGCGTGAAGCCGGTCTCGGCGAAGCGCTGCGCGACCAGAGCCCGGACGGCGACGCGGGACTGCGCCTGCGCATCGAAGCGGCATCGTTCGATACGCTCGTCACCTGGCTCGGCAGCCTGCAGCAGCAATACGGCGTGACGATCGAGTCCGCCAACATCGACGCGGCCGCTCCCGGCCTGGTCAACGCAACACTCAGCCTGAAGCAGGGCGGCGCCGCGGGCTGACCGCGCCGCGCTCCGCTCCAGCCAAATCCAGCCGTGACCAAACGCACCGTCTGGCTCGTCGCGCTCGGCGTGTTCGCCCTGCTCGCGTTCGCGCTGGTGACGCTGCCGGCCGGCGTCGTCGCCGGGCCCCTCCGCAAGTCAGGAGTCGAGGCCGGTGCATTCTCCGGATCGCTCTGGTCAGGGCGCGCCACTGGGCTCACCTGGCGCGGCGCGACTGTCGGCGACGCCGAATGGAGCATCACGCCCCGCAAGCTGTTGTCGGGCCGCGTCGCGGGCCACGCGCGGCTCACTCGCGTCGATGGCGCGCTGGCCGCGGATTTCGACGTGGCGTTTACGGGCACCGACATCCGGCTGGGCACGGTCGACTTCGCACTGCCGCTGGCCGCGCTCGATGCGTTGCCGCTGGGGCTGCCGAAGGGCTGGCAAGGCCACGCCACCGGTCAGTTCGCGGCCATCGAAGTAACGCAGGGCTGGCCCGCGCGCTTGCAGGGGACGCTCGATCTCGACGGGTTGATCGCGCCCCCGCCGCGCAGTGCGGCAGTAGGCAGCTTCCGCGCCGTGTTTCCGGCGACGCAGCCGCGGCCATCGCTCTCGGTGCCGCAGGATCCCGCCAACGTGACGGCGCAGGTCAGCGACAAGAACGGGCCGTTCGCGGTGGACGCGCAGCTCACGCTGAGCCGCACGCGCAATTTCGCACTCGAAGGCACGCTCGCACCGCGCGGCCCGGTGCCGCCCGCGATGGAGCGCTCGCTGCAATTGCTTGGTCCGGCCGACGCGGCAGGCCGTCGTCAGTTCAGCGTCGGCGGCACGCTCTGACGCACGGTCGCGGCAGCGCGATCACGCATTGCCGCTGGCTTCCCACTCGCGCCACGCCGACAGCAACGGAAAGTACAGCCCCAGCCTGATCGGCTCGTCACCGAGACCACGCAGCAGCCGGGCGTAACGCTCGAGCTGACCCCGGTAGCGCTCGCGTTCGCTGTCCAGGAACTCCTCGAGTCGCGCGCCTTCGTGACTGCTGCTCTTGTAGTCGACGATCCAGCGCGTGCCAGCGGCGTCGACGAACGTGCGGTCGACGATGACGCTGACGACTTCGCGGTCGAGCACGCCCGTGAGCGCCAGCTCGCTCTGCGCGTCGCGGTGCGACGCGCGCAGCAGCCACTGACCGCGTTCGTCGGCCAGCGTCAGGTTCAGCGCGTGCAATACCCGGGCGGAGGCCGCATCGCGCCGCTCGTGCGGGACGCCGAGCTCGGCGAGCGCAGCGGCGAAGCGACGCAACAACGCGCGACGAATCGAGTCGCTCGTCGGCGCCACGCCCTCGCCGCGCGCATGCAACTGCAGTTCGCGATGGACCACCGTGCCGACATGGCGCGCCGTCTCCGACGCCCAGTCGAACTCGACGGAGGCCGGCGTCGTCGCGCGAGCAAGGTTGCGCACTTCGATGGCGGGCGCCGCCGGCAGCGCAGGCACGCGCCAGCCGTCCGGCAGGTAGCGCAGGATGGGATCGCGCGGAATACCCGGGCCGTCATCGCCCACGATGGCATCGACATCGTCGAGCCGCTGCGCGAAGGCCGCGGGGAAACGCGGGTCCTGCCAAAGCAGCCCGAGCGCGGACGCCTGGTTGGGCACCCGCACTTTGTGCGCGCCGGTCTGCGGGTCGGCATCCACCGCGCACGATCCCAGCAGGTGCAGTGATCGTTCGGCCCGCGTGGCAGCGACGTACAGCAGCCGGCGCTTTTCCTGCAACAGCTTGTCGCGTTCCAGGCGCCCCAGCCACGCGTGCAGCGGATTGCCCTCGTCGGAACCGGTCGCAGCGATCGGCGCGATCAGCAGGCTGGGCTCAGCCTGCCCCGGCACCTTCAGCCAGCGCAGCAGCGGCGGCGTGTCGGAGCCGCCGATGCGGTCGAGGCCGGGCACGATCACCGTGTCGAATTGCAGGCCCTTCGACTTGTGGATCGTCAGCAGTTCGACGCGCGTGCCGGGTTGCGGTCGCGCAGGTGCATAAAGTTCCTGCAGGGCCTCGCCCAGGCGTGCGAGGTCGACCGGGGCGCCCGGCGCTTCCGCCTCGACGTCGCCCAGCGCGTCCAGGTACGCGCGCGCCTCGTCGATGTCGCGCTCGACGGCCAGCGTGGCGGGGCCACCGAGCGCATGCCAGGCGCGTTCCACTGCGTCGCGCAGCCCGAGTTGCCGGCGCTCGAGCAGCGCTTGTTCGAACACGGGCAGGCAACGCTCGAGCCGCGCCCGTGGTGCGGCATCGAGCCGGTCGCGGCGCGAGGCGTCCTGCAGCAAGCCGAGCGTGGTGGCGCGGCGGTCGTCGCCCAGGACCGCGAGGCAGTCGGCCAGGCGCAGTCCGCACCACGGTGCACGCAGCACGGCGAGCCACGCCGCGCGGTCACCGAGGTGCGCCAGCGCGCGTGTCAGCGCGAGCAGGTCGAGCACCGCGGGACGCTCGCCCAGCGGATCGATGTCAGTCGCCTGGAATGGAATGCCGCGGCGCACCAGCTCCGCCACGATGTCGAGCAGGTGACTGCGCCCCTGCACGAGTATCGCCACGCGCGCGTCCGTGGTTTCGCCGAGCCGGCGCTCGACGATGTCAGCGACAGTCTCGGCCTCGAAACGCCGGCTGCGGCGCAGGAAGGCATGCACGTGCACGCCGCCCTCCGCGCCCGCGTGCTCGCTGGCGACGCTCTCGGCAAACTGCACGGCGCCGCGCAGGAGATCGTCGCGGTCCGGCAGCACGCGCGAGAAGCACTCGTTGACCCACGCGACCAGGGGCTGCGTCGACCGGAAATTGACGCGCAGCGTCAGCGGCTCCAGCTGCAGCGCGCCGAGACCGTGGTCACGCACGTGGAGGAACAGCCCCACCTCTGCATTGCGGAAGCGGTAGATCGACTGCATGGGATCGCCGACTGCAAACAGTGTTCGTCCATCGTCCGGCGTCCAGCCCGCGGTGAGGCTCTCGAGCAGCTGCACCTGCGCTTCGGACGTGTCCTGGAACTCGTCGACCAGCACGTGCTTGAGCGTGGCATCGAGTGCCAGCGCGGTGTCGGTCGGCTCCTCGGCCGTGCCCAGCGACTGCCGTGCCGCTGCTGCGAATTCCGGGTAGTCGGCCGCCTTGCGCTCCGCGAACGCGGCCTTCAATTCGCCCGCCGCCAGCCGCAGCACCAGCAACAGCGAGCGCAGCACGCGCCATTCGGCGTCCTCGTAAACGGCAGGTGGCAGCGTCCGTGCAGCCGCGAGCAACTCGATCGCGTCCTCGTGGCGCGCCAACTCTTCGACCGCGGCTTCGATGCGCTGCTTCAGCGCCGCAAGCTCCGGCCGCCGCGGATCCTTGGGCAACACACCGACGGCGACCGTGAAACTCTTGCGCAGCTGGCCTTTCTTGTCCTTGGTCAGCAGGAACTCGGCGAGTCCCTGCCAGTGCGCGACGTCGGCAACCGCGGGGCCCGGCACGCCGGCGCCACACTGGCGGATCAATGATTCCTTGCCGTTCGCGGCGAGCACCTGCGCGGCGCCTTGCGCATGGCCGCAGAGTTCGGCGAGCAGCAGCGGCGGAAAGGCCTGGGTCAGTCGCTCGAGGTGCGCCGTGATCACCGCGGCGCGACTTGCCTCGAGCGTTGCCCGCACGTCGCCCTCCTGGCCGTACGCAGTCACGTCGGACGGCAGCACCGGCAACCAGGCTTCGCGGCGCGCGAGCATGCCGCTCACGAGCTCGAGCAGCTTGCCGACGTTGTTGTCGAGATGCTCGAGCAGCACCGCGACCGCCTCGCTGGTGCGCGGATCGTCGGACGGCAGGTGCGACAACAGCCGCTCGGCTGCCAGTTCGTGGAGCTTGCTGCCGTCCTCGTCGATGCCGAGCCCCGCGCCGAGCCCCGACAGCACCGGCAGGCGCCGCGCGAGCGACTGGTTGAGCGAGTCGATGGTCAGCACGCGCAGCCGGCTGGGATTGCGCAACAGGCCCCACTGCAGCCGTGCGTCCACTTCCAGCACGCGCCGTGCAAGCGCCCGAGTCTCGGGTCGCAGTTTCGAGCTGGCATCGCCGCACTGGCGCAGCGCCTCCAGGATGCGATTGCGCATTTCGGCCGCGGCCTTGCGCGTGAAGGTGATGGCGAGCAGCGCTTCCGGCCATTCGACGACGGCGAGCAGCGCGAGGAAGCGCTGCGTCAGCAGCTCCGTCTTGCCCGAACCGGCCGGCGCCTGGACGATGAAGCTGCGCGTCACGTCGAGCGCGGTCGCGCGCGCGAGCGCGTCGGCACGCAGCAGGTCAGCCGGTTGCATCGTCGGCCTCCTCTGCTTCGAGGAACGCCTGGCCGGACCGGCACAGTCCCGGCAAATGACAGTAGCGGCACGCTTGCGTGGGGTTCGGCGCGAGGCGCGCATCGCCGGCCGCGTGCTCACGTGCGATCACGTCGAGCCGGCGTTGCCATTCACGCATCAGCGCGTCCCAGTCGGCGTACTCCTTGAACGGCGCTTTGGCCCGATCAAACGGCTTGAGTCCCGCAAATGGCGCGCCGTCGCGCGCGATGCCCGCGTAGCCGGTGTTGCCTTTGCGAACGACGGCGAAGGCCACGGCGCTCACCTGCTCCGGCCCGACGACGCGCACATACAGTGGCAGCTGCGGCGACTCCGGGCGCTCGCCCATCCAGGCCGCCGGCCTGGCATTCGCACCGGTCTTGTAGTCGATGACCGCGTGACTGCCATCCGCGAGCCGGTCCACGCGATCGAGCTTGACGCGGACCTGCACGCCGCCGACATCGACGCTGCATTCCGCCTCGGTCTGCACGACCGTGAACGGCTCGCGCTCGAGGTCACGGGCGATCAGGTCGAGCACGCGCGCCTCGAGCCAGCCCTGCTCGAGGTCGAGCAGCCGGCTGCGCAGGTCGTCGGCCGTCGCGCGCAATGGCGTGAGGACCGCGACCGTCAACGCGCGGACGCGATCCGCGCGCGCTGCAGGCGACATCGCCGCCAGCGTCGCCTGGTCGCGCACTTCTCGCCAGAAGGCCTCGAGCACGTCGTGCAACAGCTTGCCGCGCTCGGTCGGTGCGATGCCGGCGACTGCATCTTCCAGTGGCCGCCCACCAAGACGCAGTTCGACCGCTGCCCGGAACGGACACGCCGATTGCAGGTCGAGCAGCCGCGTGCCGCCCTTGACCACCTCGTGCTCCGCAAATGCCGGCAGCTGGCCGTCGAAGGTTGTCACGAGCGGCGGCCGCGCGAGGAACTGCGACTGGGTTGCGTCGATCCCTGTCCACAACGCGAGTTCGCCTGCGCGCGGCAAGCCTGCCACCAGTGCACTCGGCAACAACGGCGCCTCGTCCTCGAAGCGCGGCACGCTGCAGAACACCGTGGGTGCCGCGTGCGACAACCGCAGCAGCGTGCGCTGCGCGGCCTGTTCGTTCACCGCGGCCGTCGCCCCCGGCACTCGTTGCCGCGCCTGCCATTCGCGCGGCAGGAACGGGTCGGGCGTCGCAGGTGGCGGCCAGCGCGCCGCATCGAGGCCGCAGATCCACAGCGCGTCGAAGTGCATGCCCGTGGCCGTTTCCGCATCGATCACCAGCAGCGGCGCCGCGATCTCCTGCGGCTCGAACGCCGTGTCCGTGGCGAGCGCGCGCAACTGGCTCAATGCCGCGCCAAGCCGCAGCGGGCCCGCAATGTCGTCGCTCGCGCCGAACTCACCCAGCAGCGCCTGCCAGCGCTGCGTCGCCTGGTGCTCTGCGCTGGTCGGCTCCACGCCGGGCCAGCCCAGGTCGCGCAGCAACGCCGCGAACTCGGCGGCCCACAGGCTGGGCAGGCGTGGCCCGCTCCATGACCGGGTCCGCTCGAGCGCGCCTTCGATGCGCTCGGCAGTCTGCGGACAGCCCAGGCGCCGGGCCTCGCTCGCGACGCGGGCGAGTCCGGGCTGCGGCAACGCCGTGCGCCGCAATTCGACGTCGAGTTCGGCGCGGGCATGCGCTTCGGGCGCCGCCGCGCCGTCGTACGGTCCAAGCAGCAGGCTGCTCACGACCGCGAGTTCGGCGGGGCGCGCGACTGCCTCGAGCCAGCCGAGGGCGGCAGCCACCAGCGGACGTTCGACGAGCGGACGCGCCGCGGCGAGTTCATAGGCATGCGACTCCGGCGCGGGCCCGGCGGTGAGCGCCGCGCCCGGCACGAGCACGCGGTCGAGCACGCGCCGCACTCGCTTGCGCTCGCGATCGAGGTCGGGCACGACGAGCGCCAGCCGCGACGCAGGTTCGGCCTGCAACCGGGTTGCGGCCCATCGCGCGGCAGTCGCCAGTTCGGCCTCGAAGTCGTTGCATTCGACGACCACCGCGCTCAATCCAGCGTCATCGGCCAACGGCTCGCCCAGCGAGACCGGCACGCCTGCCACCCGCTGCGATTCGACGAAGGCCGCCTGCTCCGGTGTCAGGCGGTCGAAGCCGAGCAAGACCAGGGGCGTGTCAGTCGGCAGCGGGCCGAGCGCGGCCGCCGCCTGCGCGGGATCGAGCCAGTCGCCCTGGCGCAGCCAGCTCCGGTAAGCACCGACCCACTCCGCAAAGGCGGCCACCTCGGGCCCCGCGCCAGCGTCGAGCGCGGTGTCCGGGATGCGGTACTGGTGCAACAGGTTCCAGGAACGGTAGGCGACCTCGCCGAGGCCGGCTGGGGACAACACGGGCGTGAGCAGCAGGCCGTCACGGACCAGCCGTTCCCAGACGAGCCTGGCGTGGCTCGCGGGTAACCAGCGGGCCGTGGTGCGACCCTTGACCCGGTCCGCCTCGAATCCCCGGTGCAGCAGTTCCTGCCAGGTGAGCACCTCGGGCGTGCGCCAGACGGTGCGTCCCAGTGCCAGGCAGGCGGCGTCATGGCGGGCACGCAGGAAATGGGCAAGACGCCGAGTGGGCACGACGTACGTCGTGCCAACCGCGAGCTCGTCATCGTGGACGGTCGCTATTTCCTTATTTATCTGATGGTTATCGATGACTATTCAGGTAAGTCCGCAACTTCAGACTTCGACCGCGCGCAGCGGCGTGGGCCGCGACACGGGCTGGTCGCCGGCCGCGTAGTTGTCCAGCAGTTCTTCCATGCGGCTGAACACGTCGGCCAGCACGTCGGGTTCGGGCAGGTTGGTGACGCGGAAATGCGTGTTGTACGACACGTTGAAGCTGGTGCCCGGCGCGACCAGCACGTGCTTGTGCTCGAGCAGGTCCATGGCGAACCGGCGGTCGTCGAACCCGGGCAGGCGCTGGGTATCCACGCCGACGAAGGCGTACAGCGCCCCACGCGGCGGCGTCAGCGTCAGGTACTTGCTGCGGGCGACGGCGTCGATGATGGCCCTGCGGGACTCGTAGAGCCGTCCGCCGGGGCGCACCAGCTCCTTGACGCTCTGGTAGCCCCCGAGCGCCGTCTGCACCGCCCACTGGCCCGCCACGTTGCTGCAGAGGCGCAATGACGACAGCAGTTCGAGCGCCGACAGGTACTCGCGCGAATTCTCGAGGTCACCCGAGAACGACGCCCACCCCACGCGGTAGCCACAGGCGCGGTACACCTTGGAGAGACCGCTCATCGTGCAGCACAGCGAGTGCTGGACGAGCGTGGCCATGGGCACGAACTCGGCGCCGTCGTACGTCATCTGGTCGTAGATTTCGTCGGCGAACACCACCAGGTGGTGCTTCTCGGCAATGCGGGCGATCGCTTCGAGCGTCGCGCGCGGATAGACCGCGCCGGTCGGGTTGTTGGGATTGATCACGACGATGGCGCGCGTGCGCTTCGTGATCAGCGACTCGATCTCTTCCGGGTCGGGCACGAAGCCGTGCTCGGGCCGGCAGGGATAATGCACCGCCTTGCCGCGGTTCAGGTTGACCGCCGCCGTCCACAACGGATAGTCGGGGCTTGGCACCAGCACCTCCTCGTCCGCGGCGAGCAAGGCCCGCAGCGTGAGGTCGATGAGTTCGCTGACGCCGTTGCCGATGAAGACGTCGTCGGCCGTCACCCCGCGCACGCCCCGCTCCTGCTGCTGCATCACGACGGCTTCACGAGCCGGGAAGATCCCCTTCTGGTGGCAGTAGCCTTCGGCGGCCCGCAGGTTCTCGATCATTGCCAGGCGCATCGTCTCGGGCGTGCGGAAACCGAAGGCACCCGGGTTGCCGATGTTCAGCGAGACGATGTCGTAACCCATGCGCTCCATTTCCTGGGCGCGACGGGCGAGCTTGCCGCGGATCTCGTAGCGGACGTTGGCGAGACCGGGGCTGGGACGGACGGAACGGGTGGACATGGTCGCGAGGCCTGTCGGGCTGAACTGGGGAGGGTTCAGCCTGCGATTATCGCACCAGTCAGAGGCCGAGGACGATGCCCACTCCGCAAAGGCTGAGGGCGGCGCCGGCCAGGGCATGGACGTAACGCTCGGCGGACGCCAGCGGCAGGCGCTCGAGCCCGCGCGTGGCCAGGTAGACGATGCTCATCATCGTTGCGAGCGTCGTCGCGCCAAACGCGAAGACCACCATGCCGAGCCCCCACCAGCTGTGCTGCGAGGCCGGGTACATCAGCAGCGGGATCAGGGCCTCGCAGGGACCCAGGATGAAGATGACGAACAGGGCCCACGGAGTGATGCTGCGGATATTGTCGGTGTCGAGCGCGATATGGACGTGCGCGTGCTCGTCGCGGGTGTGGTGGCCGTGATCATGGCGGTGACGCGTGCCGTCGGCATGCACGTGCTCGTGGGCGTGCCGGCGGCTGCGCCAGGCCTGCTTCAAGCCCCAGGCCATGTAGACCAGTCCGAACGCGATCAGGGCCCAGGCGGCCAGGTCGCCGCGCAGGCCTTCGAACCACTCGAGCCGGTGCAATGACGCGCCGAGCACGATGCCGACCAGGCCGATGACGACCGAGCCCAGCACGTGGCCCACGCCGCACACGGCGGTCACCAGCATCGTCTTGCGGCGGGTCCAGTTGCGGGCTTTCGCCATCGCGACGAACGGCAGGTAGTGGTCCGGCCCGACGACCGTGTGCACGAAGCCGATCGCCACCGCGGTCAGCATCAGCAGTTGGAGTTCGGCGTTCATGCGGATGGCAGATAAACACAGGCCGCGGGCGGCTGCCAACCGCGGGAATCCCCTACGGAACCCGCCTGCCGCGAACCACCCTTGCCACCGCACGGAAGCAATAGCGCGCCACCAGCGACACGGTGCCGACCACCAGGGCGATGAGCAGCGGGATCACGGCTCCGAAGGTGAACGTCATGCCAACGACGAAACCCAGGATGTACTCGGCGCGATACACGGGAAACGCCAGCGCACACACGAAGAGACCGAAGAAGGCGACTGACGTAAAGGCGTTGGGACCGAGCTCGAACGACACGGCAAGGGCCGCGCCGTACAGCAGCGCGACGGCGAATGCGACGAGGATCGTGCGTGGTATGCCTGCCGGGCCCGCAGACACTGGTTGCGCACGGAGCCGCAGGCCGAGCACGACGCCGAGCAGCGGCAGGATCGCGAGGCCGAGCCAGTTCGAGATCGACGGCATGTCTGCGCGCTGCAGCAGGTGGTGGCTTTGCACGCCGCCATTGAAATGCTCGAAGGCCAGGTGCGCCGCCGAGAACAGCAATGCAGCGACGGGCAACCAGGCCGGGAATCGCGGTTGTGCAGTCATGGTGACGCCTCAGGACGGAAGCCGGGGTACGGCAGCCAGCAAGTCGCGCGTGTACTGCGCCTGCGGTGCGTCGAAGATCGCGGCACGCGCCCCCTGCTCCACCACGCGACCGCGCTGCAGCACCGCCACGTGATCACACAGGTGACGCACCACCGCCAGGTTGTGACTGATGAACAGCAATGACATGGCATGCCGTTCGCTGAGCTCGTGCAGCAGATTGACGATCTGTGCCTGCACCGACACGTCGAGCGCACTCACGGCCTCGTCGCAGACCAGCAGGCGCGGCCGCGCGATGGTCGCGCGCGCGATGGCGACGCGCTGGCACTGGCCGCCGCTCAGCTGGTGTGGATACCGGTTGGCCAACGAAGGCGCCAGCCCGACTTCGGCCAGGGCGGCCATGATGCGATCCTGCGCCGCCACGGACGGCACCGGCCCGGCGAGCGCCTGCAACGCCTCGCCCACCGCCTCGCCCGCCGTCATGCGCGGATCGAGGCTGCCGAACGGATCCTGGAACACGACCTGCATCTCGCGTCGCAGCGCCCGCATGGCTGCGGCATCGTCGTAATCGACCGGGCGTTCCTGCCACAGCACCCGCCCCGCGGCGGCACGTACCAGGCCGAGGACCACGCGCGCCAGCGTCGACTTGCCGGAGCCCGACTCGCCGACGACACCGAGGCGGCCGCCTGCGGGAATCTCGATCGATACATCCTGCAGGGCATCGAGGTGACGCACCGGCGCCAACAAGCCGCCTCCGCGCAGCACGTAGCGCACGCTTGCGCCTTCGACGCGCAGCAGCGAACTCACGCTTCCTCCACGGGCACGCGTGCACCCAGCGGCCAATGACAGGCGACCGCTGCCGCGCCTCCGTGCGGGCCGCGCAGCTCCGGGCGGGAAGCCAGGCAGGCTTCGGTGGCGTAGTCACAGCGCGGCGCGAAGTCGCACCCGACCGCGCGCAACGAGGCTTGCGGCGGATCGCCCGGGATTCCGACCAGCCGCGACTGCGCGTCGTCGTCCAGGCGAGGCACCGCCGCGAGCAACGCCGCCGTGTACGGATGCCGCGGCGCCTTGAACAGCTGCGCCGTGGTCGCGGTCTCGACGACGCGGCCGGCGTACATCACCGCCACTCGATCGGCGAGACCCGCGACGACGCCCAGGTCGTGCGTGATGATCAGCACCCCGAGCCCGCGGTCGCGTACGCCCGCCAGCAGTTCGAGCACGCGCGCCTGGACACTCACGTCGAGCGCGGTCGTGGGCTCGTCGGCAAACAGCAGTCGCGGCTCGCACATCATCGCTGCCGCAAGCGCCACGCGCTGCCGCATGCCGCCGGAGAGTTCATGCGGATACTGCCGCAGGCGCGCAGCCGGGTCGGGCAGCCCGACGTCTTCCAGGGCGCGCAACGCACGGAGCCGCGCCTCGTCGCGACTGGCAAGGCCGCGGTCAAGCAGGCCTTCCGTCAACAGCGTCTCGATACGCAGGTGCGGCGTCAGCGAGCTGAGCGGGTCCTGCGACAGCAGCGCGATGCCGGTCCCACGCACCGTATTGAGCTGCTCTTCGCTCGCGCCGATCAGCTCACGGTCACCGAACCGCACGGATCCCCTTGCGCGACCGTTCGCAGCCAGCAGACCGAGGCACGCCAGCAGCAACTGCGTCTTGCCGGAGCCGGACTCACCGACGACGGCAAGGCACTCGCCCGCCCGCAGGTCGAGCGACACGCTCGACACCGCCTGCACCGCACCTTGCGGCGTGGCAAACGCCACCTCGAGATCGCGCACCTGCAGCAGCGGCGCTGCGTCCGGCGATCCTGGTTGCGCTGAACTCCGCGTCATGTGCGCTGCCTCGGGTCCAACGCGTCGCGCAGGCCGTCACCGAGGAAATTCAGGCACAGCAGCACAGTGGCCAGCACAGCCGAAGGCACGAGCAGCAGCCACGGCGAGCTTTCCATCTCGAGCGCGCCTTCTGCCACCAGCCGCCCCAGGCTGGTGAGCGGCTCCTGCACGCCGAGGCCCAGGAAGCTCAGGAAGCTCTCGAACAGGATGACCTGCGGCACGGTGAGCGTGGCATAGACGATCACGGTGCCGAGCACGTTCGGCACGATGTGCCGCGCGATGATCGTCGCCGGCGGCAGGCCGAGCGCGATCGCGGCCTCGACGAATTCGCGTTGCCGCAGCGCCAGCGCCTGCCCGCGCACGATGCGCGCCATGGTGAGCCATCCCACCGCGCCGATCGCGAGGAAGATCAGCACCAGGCTGCGGCCGAACACCACGGTCAGGATGATCACGAAGAACATGTACGGCAGCGCATAGAGCACGTCGACGAAGCGCATCATCCAGTCGTCGACGCGACCGCCCAGGTAGCCGGCCGTGGCGCCCCACGCCACGCCGATCACCACGCTCACGAGCGTGGCGAGCAAGGCGACCAGCAGCGACATGCGCGTGCCGATCCAGACGCGCACGAACAGGTCGCGACCATTCGCATCGGTGCCGAACCAGTGCCCGTTGGCCAGCGACGGCGACGTGGCGAGCGTTGCCTGCGACCAGTCGACCTGCTCGACCGTGTACTGGCTGAGCCAGGGTCCCGCGATCGCGAGCGCGATCACGAGCAACAACAGTGATGCGGCTACGACCGCAGCGCGGCTCCGGCGCAGGCGCTGCCACGCATCGCTCCACAATCCCTGCACCGGTGCGGGTGCGAGCGCGGGCTCAGCCATGACGGATCCGCGGATCGAGCCAGCCGTACAGGAGATCGACGGCCAGGTTGAGCAGCAGGATCAGGCCGGCGTAGAAAATGACCATGCCCATGACCAGCGTGTAGTCACGGTTGATCGCGCCCTGCACGAAGTAGCGCCCGACGCCGGGCAAGCCGAACACCTGCTCCACCACCAGCGAGCCCGTCAACAGCGCCGCCGCGGCCGGCCCGAGAAAGCTCACGACCGGCAGCAGCGTCGGCTTGAGCGCATGCCGGCGCAGCAGCGCCCCACGCCCGAGGCCCTTGGCCCGCGCAGCCCGCAGGTAAGGTGCCTGCAGCACCTCGAGCAGGCTGCCCCGCGTGAGCCGTGCGATGTAGGCCACGAACGGCAGCGCGAGCGTGATCACCGGCAGCACCATGTGCCGCACACTGCCTGCCTCCCAACCGGCCACCGGCAGCCAGCCAAGCTTGACGCCGAAGACGAGCGCGAGCACCGGCGCGAGCACGAAGCCGGGAATCGCGATGCCGGCCAGGGCCACCGTCATGACCGCATGATCGACCGGCCCGTCGTGCCGCAAGGCCGCGGCGATGCCGAGCGGTACGCCCAGCAGCACGGCCACGAGCAGGCCGAGCACGCCGATGGTGAGCGTGACCGGCAATCCGCGACCGATCAGTTCGGCCACGCTGTAATCCTTGTACTTGAACGAAGGACCGAGGTCGCCGCGGGCCAGCCCGCCCAGGTAACGGCCGTACTGCACGATGATCGGCTGGTCGAGGCCGTAGGCTGCCTGCAGGTTGGCTTCGATCTCGGGCGGAATCGCCTGCTCCTCGTCGAACGGCCCGCCGGGAGCCAGCCGCATGACGAAGAACGCGGCCGTGATGATGACCAGCAACGTCGGGACGATGCCGAGCAACCGGCCAAGCGCATACCGGATCATGGCGCGGCGCCGTCGGTGCCGAGCAGTTGCAGGAAACCTGCTTCGTCGGCGATGCGCACGCCCAGGTCCTGGGCCTTCTTGAGTTTCGAACCGGCCTCGGCGCCCACCACCAGCAGCGTCGTCTTCTTCGACACGGAATCCGTGACCGTGGCGCCGGCCGCCCGCGCGCGTTCGCGCGCTTCCTCGCGCGACATCGTCGCGAGCGTGCCCGTAATCACGACCACCTGTCCGGTCAGCGGGCCTGCTGCGACCGCCGCCGCCCGCTCGATCGCGGGCCAGCGCACGCCGGCGGCGCGCAACTGCTGAATCACGGCGCGATTGCGTTCCTCGTCGAAGAACTCGCGCACGTGCGCCGCCACCACGGGCCCGACGTCGCGGACCTGCTGGATCTCGTCGAAACTTGCGGCCTGCAGCGGCCCGAGGTCGCCGAAATGATCCGCGAGCGCGAGCGCAGTCGCCTCGCCGACGTCACGGATGCCGAGCGCGTAGAGAAACCGGGGCAGCGTGGTCTGCTTGCTGCGCTCGAGCGCCGCCACCAGGTTGGCGGCGGACTTCGGCCCCATGCGTTCGAGCGCGCCGATCTCCTCCAGCGTGAGCGTGTAGAGGTCGGCGGGCGTCGTGACGCGATTGCTCTCGACCAGCTGTTCCACCAGGCGTTCACCCAGGCCGTCGATATCGAGCGCACGGCGCGACGCGAAGTGCAGCAGCGCGCCGAGACGCTGCGCTGCGCAGACGAGGCCGCCGGAACACCGCGCCACGGCCTCGCCTTCCGTGCGGTCGACGTGCGAACTGCAGACCGGACAGCGCGCCGGCAGAGTGACGATCTGCGCGTCGTCCGGCCGCAGCTCGGGGATCACGCGCACGACTTCAGGAATCACGTCGCCCGCGCGGCGGACGACCACGGTGTCGCCGATACGCACGTCCTTGCGCGCGACGTCGTCCATGTTGTGCAACGTGATGTTGCTGACCGTCACGCCACCCACGAACACCGGCACCACGTGCGCGACCGGCGTGAGCGCACCGGTGCGACCGACGTAGAACTTGACGTCGTGCACGACGGTGGTGGCTTCCTCTGCAGGGAATTTGTGGGCCGTGGCCCAGCGCGGCGCCCGCGCCACGAAACCGAGATCGCGCTGCCAGTCGAGCCGATCGACCTTGTAAACCACGCCGTCGATGTCGTACGCGAGCTGACCGCGGCGCGCACCGATCTCGCGGTAATACCCGAGGCAGCCCGCGACGCCCTCGACCACGGCGATCTCCGGGCAGGTGCGCAAGCCGAAGTCACGCAGTGCCCGCAGGATCTCGCTGTGCCGCGCGGGCACCGTCCAGCCTTCGATCGCGCCCACGCCGTAGAAGAACAGGTCGAGCGAGCGCTCTGCCGTGATCGCGGGATCGAGCTGGCGCAGGCTGCCCGCGGCAGCGTTGCGCGGATTCGCGAATGTCTTCTCGCCGCGCGCGGCCTGGCGCGTGTTCAGCGCTGCGAAGGAACGGCGGGTCATGAAAACTTCGCCCCGCGCCTCGAGCACGGCCGGCAAGTGCTTGCCGCGCAGCTGGATCGGCACCGAGCGGATCGCCCGCACGTTGACGGTGACGTCCTCGCCCCGCGAGCCGTCGCCACGGGTGGCAGCCTGCACGAGACGGCCTTGCTCGTAGCGCAGCGTGATCGCGAGGCCGTCGATCTTGGGCTCGGCCGAGTAGGCGATCTGCTCCACGTCGAGCCGTTCCCGCGCGCGCCGGTCGAAGTCGAGGATGTCCTGCTCGCTGAATGCGTTGTCGAGCGAGAGCATCGGCACCGCGTGCACGACCTCGCGGAACTCGCGTGACGCCTGGCCTCCCACCCGCTGCGTGGGCGAATCGGGATCCGCAAACTCGGGATGATCCGTCTCGAGCTGCCGCAGCTCGCGCATCAGCGCGTCGAACTGCGCGTCCGGAATTTCCGGATCGTCGAGGACGTAGTAACGGTAGTTGTGGGTCTCGATCAGCTCGCGCAGCTCGCGGATCCGTCTCGCCACTTCGCGGGACGTCGGCATGGCGCGGGCTCAGGCCTGACCGGCGCTGCGTTCGAACTCGAGCGCTTCCTCGCGCAGCTTGCCCACGCGCAAGGCGGTGAGCGGCGCGCCGCGCTCGTCGGCCAGCGCGCCGTTCAGGTGCGTGGCGAGGGCCCGGGCGGTGAAGATCATGTCGTCGAACGCATCGGCCGCCGGTACCGGGCCCGGCAGCACGGCAAACATCGCGACACCCGGGTATTGCGTCGTCTCCATCGACTCGATTTCGAACGTGCCCGGCTCTTTCAGGCTCGCCACCGAAAAGACCGGACGGCCGTCGTCATGCAGATGATGGAAGATCTCGTAGCGGCCGAATCCCAGGCCCTCGGCCCGCAGCGACTCGAGCAGTTCCGCGCCGTCGAAGCGCGCGGGCGCAAGCGCCGTGACCCGGATCGCGATGATCTTCTGCGGCGCGCGCGGTGCCGCGGCGGCCGGCTCCGGCGCAGCCGTCGGCTCGGCCCGACGGGACGGTGCGACGGGCTCGACCTGCAGGGTGGGTTCCTGCCGCGAAAACGCAGGAGACGGTTCGGTGCGGACTGACGACAACGTGGGCTCGCGGCGTGCCAAGGCAGGACGTTCCAGTTCCACTTCGTCGTCGAGGATGGCGGCGCGGCGCTGGGGCGGTGGCGCATCCAGCCCATCGTCGTCCAGGTCGATATCGGCGTCGAAGCCGTCCGTGCCGCCAAAGGTCGGCTCGATGCGACGGGCGTCGGCGCGCAGCACGGCCGGTTCGTCGGCCGCGTCGGCGTCCATCGCTTCTTCGAGCTGGGTTTCGAATCCCTGCGCCCCGCCCGTGAACACGGCGGGACGACGCGAACCCTCGGTATCGCCGCGGCCCTGCCAGCGGGAGCGCATGCCCCACAGGTACAGGGCTGCGATCAGGATCACTCCGGCGGCGAGCAGTATCCAGCGCAGTTCGTTCATCGCGTCTGGTGCTTCCTTGCGTGACTCACATGGCAGCCATGCGGATGGCTTCGTCGACGTCGACCGCGACGAGCCGTGAGCAACCCGGCTCGTTCATGGTAACGCCAAGCAACTGGTTGGCGAGCTCCATCGTCGTCTTGTTGTGCGTGACGAAGATGAACTGCACCTGGTCGGACATCTCGCGGACGATGTCGCAGAAACGGCCGACGTTGTTCTCGTCGAGCGGCGCATCGACTTCGTCCAGCAGGCAGAACGGCGCCGGATTGAGCTCGAAGATCGAGAACACCAGCGCGACGGCCGTGAGCGCCTTCTCGCCGCCCGACAACATGTTGATCGAGCTGTTCCGCTTGCCCGGCGGTCGCGCCATGATCGCCACGCCGGCCTCGAGCACGTCGTCGCCGACGAGTTCGAGATAGGCCTGGCCGCCGCCGAACAGGCGGGGGAATTTCTGGGCGAGACCGGCATTGACCCGATCGAACGTGTCCTGGAAGCGCGACTTGGTCTCGCGGTCGATCTTGCGGATCGCGTCTTCGAGCGTATTGAGCGCGTCGTTGAGGTCGGCGAACTGGCGGTCGAGGTATTCCTTGCGTTCGGTCTGCTCGGCAAACTCTTCGATGGCGGCGAGGTTGACCGCGCCGAGGCGCTCGATTTTCTCGCTGGTCTCGGTGAGGCGCTGCTCCCACACCGGCACGCTGGCGTCTGCGACCAGCGCGGCGATCACGTCCTGCAGTTCGAGGCGCGTCTGCGCGAACTGCTCCATATAGGTCTCGCGCCGCAGCTTGAGCTCCTGCACGGTGAAGCGCACGTTCTCGAGCGCGGAACGCGCCTCCTCGACCGCAGCTTCCGCGCCCAGCCGGCGTTCGTCGAGCGCGCGCAGGCCGGCGTCGACTTCTTCCATCTTGTGGCGCGCCGCCGAGAACTCGGCTTCGACCGCCACGCGGCGCTGCAACGCTTCTTCGAGCGTGACCTTGAGCTGGGCTTCGCCTTCGGTGCCGGCCTCGAGTTGCGCGTGCAGATCGGCGCGGCGGGTTTCGAACTGGGCCACCTGCGCGTCGAGCCGCTCCAGACCCGACAGCAGCGACTGGTAGCTGGTGCGGCGCGATTCGACCCGGATGGCAGCTTCGTTGGCTGAGGTGCGCGCAGCCTGGGCCTGCTCGCGAGCGGTGGTGAGCTGGCTGCGCAGTCCTTCACGTTCAGCCTCGAGTGCGACGCGGCGGTCTTCGAGTTCAGCCATCGCATTGACGGCTTCCTCGAGCCGGCCGCGCGCCGCACGGCTGCCTGCATTGGCCGCCTCGAGCGCGCCTTCGACCTCGGTCATCTCGAACGCGAGCTGCTGCATGCGCTGGCTGCGCTGCTCGGCGCGGGCGCGCAGGCTGTCGATCTGCGAGCGCAGGCTCATGTGGCTGGAGCCGCTGCGCGAAACGACCGCCTGGTGGCTCGCGAGCTGGTCTTCGAGGTCGCGCACCCGGCCGCGCAGCCCTTCGAGATCGGCTTCTGCGTTGCGATGCCGCGCCTGCTGCGCCTCGAGCGCCGCGCGTTCCGCGCGGAGCCGTTCCTCGCGCTCGATGACGCCTTCGTGCGCATCCTTGTCGCGGCTGACACGCAACCAGTCGGGGCCGATCCAGATGCCGTCGCGCGTGATCACCGACTGACCGGCACGGAGGCGTGGCCGCAGGCTCAGCGCCTCACCGAGCGTATCGGTGGCAACGATGCCTTCAAACAGTGCGTCGAGACCGGCCGCGCCGCGTACGCGCGAACGGAGCGTGTCCGCACCGTGGCCCGACGAAGCAGGCCCCTGGGCGCCGGAGAAGAATGTAACGGTGCCTGCCGTCAGGCTCTCGAGCGTGCTGGCGACGTCTTCCAGGGAATCGACGCAGACGGCCTCGAGGTACCCGCCGAGCACGGTCTCGACGGCGCGATCCCAGCCTTTGTCCACGGCCAGCTGCTGCCCCAATCGCGGGCTGCGCTCGAGGCCGCGGGACTTGAGCCAGTCGACCACCTTGCCCTGGCCCTGCCCCAGCGCCGCGCGTTGCAGGGCCTCGAGCGAAACGATGCGGCCTTCGACTTCCTGCGTTTCGCGGCGCGCTGCTTGCGCGGCTTGCGCAAGTTCACGCTCGCGGCCGCGTTCGGCCTGCAACGTCGCGACGAGTTCGTCCATGTGGTGGCGCGCCGCTTCATGCTGCTCGCGCGCCTCGGCTTCCTGGCCTTCGAGGCTGGCCAGCGTGGCGGCGACGTCGGCTGCGGAGAGCGTGCCGTGTTCCTGCGTGGCACGGTCCCGCTGATTCAGCAGGCCGCGCAGCTGGTTCTCCATGACCTCGAGGCGCGCGCGCTCTGCGCCAGCGGCAGAAGACGCCTGGCGCAACGACTGGTTGAAACCTTCCCAGTTTTCCTGCCAACCCGACATCGCGGCCTCGGCGGCGGCCAGCTCAGCGGCTGTCGCCTGCTCGACCGCGCGTGCCTGTTCGAGGCCCGGGCCCATCTCGGCGAGCGCCGCCTCGAGCTCCGTCGCCAGCTGGCGGTCGCGCACGCGATGCAGGTCGGCGTCCTGCATGCCCTGCGCGATCTGGTCGAGTTCCTGCTTCTGCCGGGCGCGGATTTCGCGCGCGTGGTCGATGGCCTGCTCGGTGCGCGAAATGTCGGCGCCGACCTGGTAGTAGCGACCCTGCACCTCGGACAACACAGCCGACTGCCCGTCGTGCTCCTGCCGCGCGCGCTCGATCGCGGCTTCGATGGAGCGCTGCTCAGCGACCGCAGCCTGCAACGCGAGGTCGCGTTCGCTGAGGATGGCCTGGCGCGCACTCGCTTCGCTCTCGACTTCGCGCAGCTTGAGCGCGAGCAGCTCGGCGTGGGTCTGGCGCTCTTCCTGCTTCAGCGTCTGGTAGCGGCGCGCAGTGGCCGCCTGGCGCTGCAGGTGGCGCAGCTGCTTCTCGACTTCTTCGCGGAGGTCGTTGAGGCGCGCCAGGTTTTCGCGGGTACCGGCAATGCGGCTCTCGGTTTCCTTGCGCTTTTCCTTGTACCGCGAAATGCCCGCGGCCTCTTCCAGGAAGGCCCGCATGTCGTCGGCCTTGGCCTCGATCACGCGCGAGATCATGTTCTGCTCGATGATCGCGTAGCTGCGCGAGCCCAGGCCGGTGCCGAGGAACAGCTGCGTGATGTCCTTGCGCCGGCAGCGCACGCCATTCAGGAAGTACGAGGACTGCCCGTCGCGCGAGACGACGCGCTTCAGCGAGACTTCGGAATAACTCGCATACTCACCGCCGAGCTTGCCGTCGCTGTTGTCGAAGACGAGCTCGACCGAGGCCGTACCCACGGGCTTGCGTGTGCCCGAGCCGTTGAAGATGACGTCCGCCATCGAGTCGCCGCGCAGGTGCTTGGCCGAGATCTCGCCCATCACCCAGCGCACGGCGTCGATGATGTTGGACTTGCCGCAGCCGTTGGGGCCCACGACGCCGACCAGGTTCGTCGGGAAGCCGACCGAGGTCGGGTCCACGAACGACTTGAAACCGGCCAGCTTGATCTTGGTCAGACGCATCATTCACCCAGGGGCGCACGGAAGGCTTGCGAATCGGCAATTCTAAAAGAATCGGACTCGGCTCACAGCATTTCCGGACCCGGGCGGCGGGACTGTAAGCGCGCCGGACAACCTGTTTTTACGGGGTGGACGGCTGCGGTTCCGCCTGTATAATCGCGCGCCTCCAACCGGAGTGGGGAGTTGTCGATGACTGCAAAGAAACCGTCTGCCAAGCCCGCGAAGGCGCCAAAGACTGTTTCTGCCAAGGCCGCCAAACCGGCGACCAAGCCTGCCGCCACTGCGGCACCCAAGCCCGTGACTGCCAAGGAAAAGGCCGTGCCCCGCAAGACCGTTACTGCCGCTGCCAAGCCAGCGGAAAAGCCCGCCACCGCAAGGTCCAAGCCGGCTTCCAAGCCGTCCACGCAACCCGCCGCTGCGAGCGACGCAGACGCCGATCTCGACATGAACCCCAGCCTGCTTTCCGGCCCGCGCAACGTCCAGCCCTACCAGATCCGGAAGGGCGAGGAGTACATGAGCAAGGAGCAGCTCGACCACTTTCGCATGATTCTCTCGGTCTGGAAGAACGACCTGATGCAGGAAGTCGATCGCACCGTGCTGCACATGAAGGACGAGGCGGCTAACTTCCCCGATCCAAACGACCGCGCCACGCAGGAATCCGAGTTCAGCCTCGAGCTGCGCACCCGCGACCGCGAGCGCAAGCTGATCCGCAAGATCGACGAAGCCCTCAAGCGCATCGAAGATGGCAGCTACGGCTTCTGCCTCGAGACGGGCGAGCCGATCGGCGTCAAGCGCCTCGAAGCGCGGCCTGTCGCCACGCTGAGCGTCGAAGCGCAGGAACGCCGCGAACGCCGCGAAAAGCAGTTCGGCGACCGGGACGATTTCTACCGCTGATCTCGCTGATCCTTCCGGTCCTCCGCCTTCCGGTCCTTCCGGTCTTTCCGGTCCGGTGAGGGCATGAATCCCTACCGCGGCCGCTTTGCGCCCTCGCCTTCCGGCGCGCTCCATTTCGGGTCCCTCGTAGCCGCGGTCGGCAGCTACCTCGACGCGCGTGCCCACGGCGGCGAGTGGCTCCTGCGCATCGAAGACCTCGACCCCCCGCGCACCCGCCCCGGCGCGGCCGACCTGATCATGGCGGAGCTCGAGGCCTACGGCTTCGAGTGGGACGGTCCGGTGCTGCGACAAAGCGATCGCTTCGACGCCTATGCAGATGCCGTCGCACGACTTGAACGCGCGGGCGTGCTCAGGGACTGTCGCTGCAGCCGCTCGGCACTCGCGCGCCTGCCGGAGAACATGGCGCGACCCACCGGCACGGGCGAGGAGCTATTCCATCCTGCGGACTGCCTTCCGCTCGAACCAACGTCGGCCCTGGGCTCTGCACTGCGCCTGCGCGTGCCGGCCGGGGCCGTCACCTTCGACGACCGCAGCCTGGGGCCGCAAGCAGTCGACGTGGCCATGACGGGAGGCGACTTCGTGCTGCGCCGAAGGGACGGCCTGTATGCCTATCAACTGGCCGTGGTCGTCGACGACGCCGCACAGGGCATCACCGACGTCGTGCGCGGCTGCGACCTGCTCGGCAGCACGGCGCGGCAGGTGCTGCTGCAACGCGCCCTGGGGCTGCCGGCAGTGCGATATCTGCATTTGCCTCTTGCTGTCGACGACCGAGGGCTTAAGCTCTCCAAGTCGGGGAATGCGCCGGCCGTCGGCAATCGCGACGGACTGGCACGGTACCTCGTCAGCGTGCTCGACTTCCTGGGGCAATCGCCCCCGCTGGAACTGGCACGCGCGCCGCTGGACCAAGTCTGGAATTGGGCCTTGGGGCATTGGCGCATCGAAGGTTTTGCGGGCTGTGCGTCACGTACGGCACCGCAAGTGGTTTGCTAGCGCCGGCTCAGCCCGGCTCGAGGACACAGGACGATGGCGACGACTGCGGCGACGAAATCGAAAGCAAGAAAATCGAAGAGCAGCGGCGAAGGCAGCGGCACCGCCAAGGGTGGTGGGCCTCGCGTCATCCGCAAGTATCCCAATCGCCGGCTTTACGACACGGTCGAAAGCCGCTACGTCACGCTCGCGGACATCCGCCGGCTGGTGGTCGAGCGCATCGACTTCGTCGTGCTCGATCGCAAGTCGCAGCAGGACATCACGCGCACCATCCTGCTGCAGGTGATCGCGGAACAGGAAGGCGGCGGCGAGTCGCTGATGAGTCGCGATTTCCTGTCGCAAGTGATCCGCAGCTACGGCAACGGCCTGCAGGACTTCGTCGGCCGCTACCTCGACGAAAGCATCCAGCTCTTCGCCAAGGAACAGCGCGAGTTGCGTGATCGCTTCAAGCACGTGGTGGGAGTCGACCCCCTCGAGACGGTGACCCAGGTGGCGCACAAGAATTACCAGCGCTTCAAGTCGCTGCAGGAAGAAGTGTTCTCGCGCATTCCCCGCCCCTTCGGGCGGGACGACCGCGACAAGGGCGAATAGCGGCCAGCGCTCTTCAGTGCCCGGTGCTGTCAGGGACGGTCAGCACCGGCGCGAACCCGCCGCCAGCCGTGCGGAAATTCGTCGTCTGCCCGCGATACAGCCGGGCGGCGCGCAGCAACGTCTCGCCTCCATCAGCAAAATTGCGCACGTCGACGCGCAAGTCGGCTCCATCGCCCTCCTCCAGCGGCACGTGGCGTGAGGACGTCGGCGCCACAGCCTGCGCGACGTAACGATGGGCCAGCACATGCTCGAACGCTTTCCGCGTCAGCTTGTCGCCGCGATAGGCGGCCTTGCCGCCGAAGCCGTCGGCTGGCTTGAAGAACAGGTCCTTGCGCCGAGCCCATAGATCGGCGCCGTGCCCGGCTTCCACCACCTCGGTGTGCGGAATCGTTGCGTTGAGATGGGCCATGTCGCCGTCTTCCAGGCCCGCGAGGCGCAGGAGAGACTCGTCGCGCAACCAGGCCAGCACCCGCTTGTCGGCCCAGCGGGCGTGCGCCGCCGGATGGGGTGTGAGCACAGCGAGGCTGCGCTCGTAGGCTTCGCGCAGGGCCGCGTGCCTCTCTTCCTCGAGGTAGAAGTCGGTGCAGCGATTGTAGACCAGGTCTACCGTCTCGCCCCCGATCGTGAGTGCGTCGCCCTCGATCCGGGCATCCGCGGCGTCCGCGATGAGGACCCGATGACCGGCCTGCTCGAGCAGCGTCCGGTACAGCATGAATTCAGGCAGCAGGTACTGCCCGGCCGGCGTGTCGTCGACGATCGCGATGGTCCGCAGCGGCGCTTGCCCTCGCGCACGGCCGAATTCGGCGCGGAACCCCTCCACCACCCGCGCCTCGACCGCAGCGAGCGGCACCGCAGCAGCAGACATCACCGCAAGCGGCTCCGTCAGGCAATCGCAGTACGCCGTGGCAGCGCGCGCAAGCTCCAGGCTCACCAGCAAGCCACCCGGGTTGGTGTTGATCTCGATGAGCTGCGGCTCTGGAGCGCCCAGGTGGAAGTCGAAACCGAGCACCCCGCCGGTGGCGGGCCGTGGCGCACGGGCGATCGCCGGCGCGGCTGCGGCGATGCGTTCCTCGAACGCGTCCGAACGAACTACACGCGTGATGAGCGCAATCGTGCGATCCATCGCCTGGACGTGCTTCGCCTCGACGAAGACGACGCTGCCCGAGACCAGGCCTTCCGGCAGCGCCGGGCCAGTCGCGCCCAGCTGCTGCTGCAACCGGGCTGCGAGCTTGTCGCGGTCCACCCAGATGCACTGGCACGCTGCGTTGAGCCGGGCAGCCAGGGGCAAACCTGGAGTAGTCATGCCGTGCGCTCGTACCAGCCCTTGGTGGAGTTGACTACGCGCACGACCAGCAGCATGACCGGCACCTCGATCAGGACGCCGACGACGGTGGCCAGGGCTGCACCCGACTCGAACCCGAACAGGCTGATGGCAGCGGCCACGGCCAGTTCGAAGAAGTTGGAGGCGCCGATGAGCGCCGAGGGACACGCGATGCTGTGCGTCTCGCCAACGACACGGTTCAGCCAGTAGGCCAGCGAGGAGTTGAAGAACACCTGGATCAGGATCGGCACGGCCAGCAGCGCGATCACTAGCGGCTGGTCGATGATGGCCTTGCCCTGGAACGCGAACAGCAGCACCAGGGTCAGCAGCAGCGCAGCAATCGACCACGGCCCGATGCGGGCCATCGTCGCGTCGAACGCGGCTTGCCCCTTGGCGAGGAGCGAGCGGCGCCAGAGCTGCGCGATGATCACGGGGATGACGATGTAGAGCACGACGGACGTGATGAGCGTGTCCCACGGCACCGTGATGGCGGCAATGCCAAGCAGCAGTCCCACGAGCGGCGCGAACGCGACGACCATGATCGAGTCGTTGAGCGCAACCTGCGTGAGCGTGAACATCGGGTCGCCGTTGGTCAGCCGGCTCCACACGAACACCATGGCTGTACAGGGTGCCGCGGCGAGCAGGATCAGCCCGGCGATGTAACTGTCGATCTGTTCGGCCGGCAGCCACGGCGCGAACAGGTGCCGGATGAAGATCCACGCCAGCAGCGCCATCGAAAAAGGCTTGACGAGCCAGTTCACGAACAGCGTGACGCCGATGCCGCGAACGTGTTGCCGGACTTCGTGCAGGGCCGAGAAATCCACCTTCACCAGCATCGGGATGATCATCACCCAGATGAGCAGCCCGACCGGCAGGTTGACCTTCGCCACCTCCCACCGCCCGACAGCCTGAAACACCCCGGGGAACACCTGCCCGACGAGGACACCGACGATGATGCAGACGAACACCCAGACCGTCAGGTAGCGCTCGAAGACGCTCATCGGCGCGCCGGCGGCCTGCTTCGCTGTCACTTCGCATTGCACGGACATGTTCAGTTCACCGTTGCGCCGATCCGGTCCATTGCAGCCTTGAGGCCACGCGGATCACGCGCGAGATCGTCGAGTGGCAGCGCGAGAAACGCCTCGATGCGCCGCCGCAGGGTGCGGTAAGCCTGCATGAACGCCGCGTCGACCTGCTCGTCGGTGCCTGTTGCGTGGGCCGGGTCGTCGACACCCCAGTGCGTACGGAGCACCGGGCCGAGATAAGCAGGGCAGGTTTCACCCGCCGCGCTGGCGCAAACCGTGATCACGATGTCGGGCGTCGCTGGCAGGTTGTCCCACGACTTGCTGTGGTAACCCTCCGTCGCAATGCCTTCGCGTCGCAGCAGCGCCAGCGAGCGCGGATGAACCTGGCCGGTGGGCTTGCTGCCGGCGCTCATGGCCCGCCAGCCGGCTGGCGCCAGGTGATTGAACGTGGCCTCGCCGAGGATCGAGCGGCAGGAGTTTCCGGTGCACAGGAAAAGGACGTTCATGCATGAGGTTCCTGGTGGGCGAGCGCAGCGCTGGCGTTCACGCTGTCTTTCGCTTGCGGCTCGACGTGTTCTTCGGCGCGCACGCCGTGGCGCAGACCGTGCCCTGGGTGCAGCAGTTTTCGGTGAGGTACCCGAGCAATTCGTTCATGCGCTCGAAGGCCGGGGCGTAATAGATGAACCGGCTTTCCCGGCGCGAAGTGATCAGGCCCGCCTGCGCGAGTTCCTTGAGGTGGAACGAAAGCGTTGGACCTGGGATCTCGAGCAATTCGCCGATCTCTCCGGCCGGATAGCCCTCGGGACCGCGATTGACCAGCAGGCGAAAAACGGCGAGCCGCGACTCCTGCGCCAGCGCCGCGAGCGCCCGAACCACCGCTTGATGCTTCATATTTTTAAATCTATCGAACTGTAAACTGGCCGTCAATACGGTTGCATGACCGGGTATCAGCTCCCTATGGGCCCGGCGTGCCAAGGTCCCCACCCGGCCCTCGCCGTGCCTGGTCGAGGACAGCTTTGCCAGCGAATTATGGTGGACTTTGCGCAGGGCTCGCGTAGAACTGCCGCACTACCAGTTGTGAGGCTCGCGCAGGGCCTATGGCTTGGACCGTGAGGAGATCATCGCCAATGAATCACGCGATTGCCGCGAGCCTGGTTGCCCTGGCTTTTTTCGCACCCGCCACGCAGGCGCCGGCGCAGGATCGCGCCGTTTCGGTCGCGAGCGACCCGGCCGTCCGCGACGCGCTCGCCCGACTCGACGTCTGGCTCGAGGGCCAGCGCTACCGGTTCGACCTGCCGGGCTTCGCGGTCGGCGTGGTGCACGACCAGCAGCTGCTGTGGAGCAAGGGTTATGGCTATGCCGACGTGGCGCAGCGCATCCCGAGCACTGACCAGACGCTCTATCGCATCGCCTCGATCAGCAAGACTTTCGCTGCGACGGCGGTAGTCCAGCTCGCAGAGCGCGGCAAGCTTTCGCTCGACGATCCGGTCAGCCGTCACCTGACGTGGTTCGCGCCCAAGGACAGCACGCCGGGGTCGCCGGTGCGCGTCTGGAACCTGCTGTCACACACCGCAGGCCTGCAGCGCGAGTTGCCTGGCTCCGACTGGGATGCCCTGGTGAGTCCGGACGCCAAATCAATCGCGAGCGCCACCAGCGACACGCCGCTGGTGCTGCCGCCGCAGACCCGTCTCGCTTACTCGAATTACGGATATGCGGTCGCCGGGCAGCTGGTGCAACAGGTGTCTGGCGTGCCGTATGCGAGATACCTCAGCAGCAACGTGCTGCAACCACTCGGCCTTACGGCCACCGAAGTCCTCGATGGAAGCGCAACGCGCCCCGGTCTCGCCGTGCCTTACGGCCGGCGGACGCCGGACGGCCCGCGCGCGGTCGAGCAGCAGATGCAACGGACGGACGCGTTCGACTCCGTTGGTTCGCTCGTGTCCTCTGTTCGCGATCTCGCGAAGTGGGCCTCGTTCCAGTTCCGTGACTCGGATGCGAATGCGGGTCCGGTGCTCACCGGCGCGTCGTTGCGCGACATGCATCGGCCGCATTTCCTGCTGCCGGACTGGAGCCAGGGCTGGGGCCTCGGCTGGCGACTCACGCGCAACGATGCTGGCGCACGTATCGACCATGGCGGCAGCCTCCCTGGCTATAAATCGAGCCTGCTGCTCGATCCGTCGAGCCGCGTCGGCGTCATCCTGCTGATGAATGCAGACGACGGTCCGCGCGAGCTCAGCGCCGGCATCCTCAAGCTGGTGGCCGAGCCGATACGCAAGGCTGCGGCGTCGTCGCCCGCGATGGCGGCTGGCACGTCCGCGAACTTCGCGCGCTTCGAGGGTCAAGTATCGCGATCGTTCCGGCGAGCAGGTTGTCGTGCTCGCTGTCGCCGGAGGGCTGCAGCTGCTCGATCCCGAGGCCGCCGACATCGAGGCCGGCGCGGCCATGCTCCGGCCGACAGGTCCAACGAGCTTCGTAACGGAATCGCCACCGGGTTCGATCACGCGAGCCGTCGCCTCGCGCGTGCAGTTCACGCTGGACGAGTCCGGACAGGCGGTCTCGTTCACGATGGACGACGGAGCGTACCGCTACCGGCGCGTGCGGTGAGCGACGAGCCTGACGCTGCGCCGGCCTGCGGTGGTCCGGTGCGAGTCACCGGATGAGTTGAACCTCCCGCTTGACAGCAGCCCCAATGAAAAAGGCCGGCAAAGCGCCGGCCTTCTTCGTTGGCGAGAGCGATCCGCCCTCACCCGCGCTTTGCGCGACCTCTCCCACTTGCGCGGGAGAGGTGCAGAACGATCACTCGCTGTGCCGCATCGACAGGCGCACGCGGCCCTGGCGATCGACTTCGAGCACCTTCACGCGCACGACATCGCCTTCCTTCAGCTTGTCGCTGACGCGCTCGACGCGCTCTTCGCTGATCTGCGAGATGTGCACGAGACCGTCCTTGCCCGGCAGGATCTGCACGAACGCGCCGAAGTCCATCAGGCGGACGACCTTGCCTTCGTAGACCGCGCCCACTTCGACTTCCGACGTGATCAGCTCGATGCGCTTCTGCGCTTCGCGGCCTGCGGCGCCGCTGACGGATGCGATCTTGACCGTGCCGTCGTTCTCGATGTCGATCGTGGTGCCCGTCTCTTCCGTGATCGCACGGATGACGGCGCCGCCCTTGCCGATGACTTCGCGGATCTTCTCCGGGTCGATCTTCATGGTGATGATCGTGGGCGCCCATTCCGACATCTGCGGACGCGCGCTCGACAGCACCTTGTTCATCTCGCCGAGGATGTGCAAGCGGGCCTTGTGCGCCGAATCGAGCGCGACCTGCATGATTTCCTTGGTGATGCCTTCGATCTTGATGTCCATCTGCAGGGCGGTGACGCCCGACGCAGAACCGGCCACCTTGAAATCCATGTCGCCGAGGTGGTCTTCGTCACCGAGGATGTCGGTGAGCACCTGGAACTTGCCGCCTTCGAGCACGAGGCCCATCGCGACGCCGGCCACCGGCGCCTTGAGCGGCACGCCCGCGTCCATCAGCGAGAGGCTGGTGCCGCAGACCGAGGCCATCGAGCTCGAACCGTTCGACTCGGTGATCTCGGACACGATGCGGATGATGTACGGGAAGGTCGTCATGTCGGGCATGACAGCCGACACGCCGCGGCGCGCCAGGTTGCCGTGGCCGATCTCGCGGCGCTTCGGCGAACCCATCATGCCCGTCTCACCCACCGAGAACGGCGGGAAGTTGTAGTGGAGCATGAACGGTTCTTTGCGCTCGCCGGCCAGCGCGTCGATGATCTGCGCGTCGCGGCCGGTGCCGAGCGTGGTCGTGACCAGCGCCTGCGTTTCGCCGCGCGTGAACAGCGCCGAACCGTGCGTGCGCGGCAGCACGCCCGTCTCGACGGTGATCTTGCGGACCGTGTGCATGTCGCGGCCGTCGATGCGCGGCTCGCCCGCGATGATGCGGCGACGCACGATGTTGTACTCGAGGCGGCCGAGTTCGTCGGTGACCTGGCGCGCCTGGTACTTGGCGCCCTCGCCCGTGGCGAGCGCTTCGACCAGCGCCTTCTTGAGTTCGCCGACGCGGGTGTGGCGCGCCTGCTTCTCGGTGATCTGGTAGGCCTTGACGAGTTCGGCTTCAGCCTGCGCGGCGACAGCCTTCGCGAGGTCGGCGTCGAGTTCCGGCGCCTTCCAGTCCCACGACGGCTTGCCGGCCTTGGCGGCGAGTTCGCGGATCGCGTTGATCGCGACCTGCATCTGCTCGTGACCGTAGACCACGGCGCCGAGCATCACGGCTTCGGACAGCAGGTTGGCTTCAGATTCGACCATCAGCACCGCGTCGGCCGTGCCGGCGACGACGAGGTCGAGGTCAGACGTCTTCATGTCCTTGGTGGACGGGTTCAGGACGTACTTGCCTTCGATGTAGCCGACGCGCGCGCCACCGATGGGGCCCTTGAACGGGATGCCCGACAGCGCGAGCGCCGCCGACGCGCCAATCATCGCCGGGATGTCGGAATCGATTTCCGGGTCGAGCGAGACGACCGTCGCGACGACCTGGACTTCGTTGAAGAAGAACTCAGGAAACAGCGGACGGATCGGGCGGTCGATGAGGCGCGAGATCAGCGTCTCTTTTTCCGAAGGACGGCCTTCGCGCTTGAAGAAGCCACCCGGGATGCGGCCCGCGGCGTACGTCTTCTCGATGTAGTTGACGGTGAGCGGGAAGAAATCCTTGCCCGGCTGCGCTTCGCGGCGGCCGACGGCGGTGACGAGCACCACCGTGTCGCCCATGGAGACGAGGACGGAACCGTCAGCCTGGCGGGCCAGGCGGCCGGTTTCGATCGAGACAGTGTGCGGGCCGTACTGGAAGCTGGTCTTGTGGACGTTCACGGTGAGGGGTGTCCGAATGTTGGAGGCAATTGCCCGACGAGGGGCGAATACGAATCCGGCCCGCAGAGCGGGCCGGATACGGGGGCGACGGTCAGCGGCGCAGGCCGAGCCGTGCTACGACTTCCTGATAACGCGCCGGAGCGGTTTCCTTCAGGTAGTCGAGAAGCTTGCGGCGCTGCGTCACGAGCTTGAGCAGCCCGCGGCGCGACGCGTGATCGCGCTTGTGCGCGGCGAAGTGTTCGCCCAGTTCGTTGATGCGGGCGGAGAGCAGTGCAACCTGGACCTCGGGAGAACCCGTGTCAGCGGCGCCTCGTTTGAAGTCGCCGACGATCTCAGTCTTGCGCTCGGTGGACAGTGCCATCGTGTAATAACCTTAACGTTCGCCTTGGTGTGAGCCGCGCATTTTAGCCGCACGGACCCCTTTTACTCAACTTTTTCGACCCGGTCCGGTGGTGCCCGCGCCAGGAACGAACAATCGCAGCACCTGGAGCCGGTCTCCGGTGGCGGGTTCGACCAGCCCGAGGAAGCCACCGTCGGGCCCGTAGGCCCGGTATTGGGCGGCTTCGACCAGCCCTGCGGGCCGCGCCAGCGTGCGTCCCTGGCACAGGTACAGGGCCTCGAGATCGTCGAGCTCCAGTCGCGGCAGGTCCGGGAACGCCGCATCGACGGGTGCAAGCCACGGTGCCGGGTCGGCTGCTGCCGCCGGCGAGGCCTCGATCTCCTCCAACGTGACCATCGCCGCCCGCTCGAACGGCTCGACCCAGAGCCGGCGCAGCGCCCCCAGGTGCCCGCGCGTGCCGAGGCCCGCAGCGATCTCCTCCGCGAGGACGCGGATGTAGGTGCCTTTGGAACAGACGACCTCGATGTCGAGCGTGGCCCTGTCCTGACTCGAGTTGTCGCCTGTCACCACGAGTGATTCGATGGTGATCTGCCGCGCGGCGCGTTCGACCTCGAGCCCCAGGCGCGCCAGCTCGTACAGGGGCCGGCCATCGCGCTTCAATGCGGAATACATGGGCGGCACCTGCGGCCGCTCGCCGCGCAGCGCAGCCAGCACCCCTTCGAGCCTCGCGGCGTCGAACGCGGGAACCGCCGCATCCGCGACGGGTTGACCCTCTGCATCGCCGGTGTCGGTTGCCACGCCGAGCACGATGGTCGCGCTGTAGGCCTTGCGCCGGCCGAGCAACGTCCCGCACGCCTTGGTGGCCTGGCCGAAGCACAGGGGCAGCATGCCGGTCGCCATGGGATCGAGGGTGCCGGCATGACCCGCCTTCTCGGCCTGCAGGTGGCGGCGGACGCGTTGCAGCGCTTGCGTCGAACTCAGGCCGTGGGGTTTGTCGAGCAGGACGATGCCGTCCACCGCCCGCCAGCGCCGGCGAACCGGGGCGGGACGTCCGGAATCAGCGCTGCTCACGGACGGGGGTCGTCGGCTTCGTCGTCGAGGCGGCTGTCGTAATGGCCGAGGTCATCATCGGCCTCGGGCTCGGATTCCGCCGGCGCCGCAGGATCGTCGACGTGACGCGCCTTGTCGTCACGCACCGCGCGGCCGATGAGATCGTCGAGGCGGTTGCCGCGCTCGAGTTCTTCATCCGGTGCGAAGTGCAGCTGCGGTGCGAGGCGCAGCTTGAGGGCGCGCCCGAGCGGACCGCGCAGGTACACGGCCGCCTCGTCCAGGATTTCCTTCTGCAACTCGTCGTGGGAGTCACCCGCCAGCAGCGTGTAATTCACCCACATGTGCGTGAGATCCGGCGACACCTTGACGTGCGTGACCGTCATCGGTTTCAGGCGCGGGTCACGCACCTCCCGCAGCAGCAGCTGCGAGAGGACGCGCTGAACCTGTTCAGCGATGCGTCGGGCCCGGGGTACCTCGCGTGGCATCTGCTGCGTTACGCGCTGCGCGCGACCTCGAAGCGGGAGAAGCACTCGATCTGGTCGCCCACGCGAATATCGTTGTACTTGACCACGCCGATGCCGCACTCCGTGCCGCCGCGCACTTCGCCCACGTCGTCCTTGAAACGGCGCAGCGAGTCGAGTTCGCCCTGGTGGATGACCACGTTCTCACGCAGCACGCGCACCGGATTGCCGCGCTTGATGACGCCTTCGGTGACGAGGCAGCCCGCCACGGTGCCGAACTTGCTCGAGCGGAACACTTCGCGCACTTCGGCGAGGCCGACGATCTGTTCCTTGATCTCGGGCTTGAGCATGCCGGACACCCAGCTGCGCACGTCGTCGAGCGCCTCGTAGATGACGCTGTAGTAGTTGACCTCGACGCCCTGGTCCTTCAGCGCGCTGCGGGCAGCGCCGTCCGCACGGACGTTGAAGCCGATGATGCGTGCCCGCGATGCCGCGGCCAGCGAAACGTCGGACTCGGTGATGCCGCCCACGCCGCTCGCGATGACCTTGACCGACGCTTCGTCGGTGCCGATCTTCGACAGCGAATCACGCAGCGCTTCGGCGCTGCCCTGCACGTCGGCCTTGACGATGAGGTTGACGAACTGGCCGGCGTTCTCGCCGATCTGCGAGAAGACGTCCTCGACTTTCTTCGTCGCACCTGCGAGACGCACGTCGCGGTACTTGCCTTGCCGATACAGCGCGACTTCGCGCGCCTTGCGCTCGCTTTCGACGACCAGCAGGTCGTCACCGGCGCCGGGCGCGTCCGAAAGACCGAGCACCTGCACGGGCTGGGCGGGACCGGCGGTCTGCACCTGCTTGCCGAGCGCGTCGAACAGCGCCCGCACGCGGCCGAATTCCTGGCCCGCGATGATCGGATCGCCCGCCTTGAGCGTGCCGCGCTTCACGAGCACGGTGGCCACCGGGCCGCGACCCTTTTCGATGCTGGACTCGAGCACGACGCCCACGGCGAGGCCGGAGGTCGGCGCCTTGAGGTCGAGCACTTCGGCCTGCAGCAGCACGGACTCGAGCAGCTTGTCGATGCCCTCGCCGGTCTTCGCCGAGACGTTGACGAACATCACGTCGCCGCCCCATTCCTCAGGGATGACGTTGAGCTTGCCCAAGTCGTTCTTGACGCGATCCGGGTCCGCGCCGTGCTTGTCGATCTTGTTGACCGCGACGACGATCGGCACTTCCGCCGCGCGCGCGTGGTTGACCGCTTCGATCGTCTGCGGCATGACGCCGTCGTCCGCCGCCACCACGAGGATGACGATGTCCGTCACGTTGGCGCCGCGGGCACGCATCGCGGTGAACGCGGCGTGTCCGGGGGTGTCGATGAAGGTGATCAGGCCCTTCGGCGTCTGCACCTGGTACGCGCCGATGTGCTGGGTGATGCCACCCGCCTCGCCCGCCGCGACCTTGGTGGTGCGGATGTAGTCGAGCAGCGAGGTCTTGCCGTGGTCGACGTGGCCCATGATGGTCACGACCGGCGCGCGCGGCAGCATTTCGATGTCGGCCGCCGTCTCGAGCAGCTGCTGCTCGATCTGGTCTTCCTTCAGCGCGATCGCCGTGTGGCCGAATTCCTCGACCACGAGCGTGGCCGTGTCCTGGTCGATGGGCTGGTTGATCGTGGCCATCACGCCCATCTTCATCATCGTCTTGATGACTTCGTTGGCCTTGACTGCCATGCGGTTGGCGAGTTCGCCGACCGTGATCGTCTCGGGGATCTGGACGTCGCGCTTGACCGGCGCCGTCGGCTCCACGAAACCGTGGCGAGAGTCGACCTGCACCTGGCCCGAGCGACGGAAGCGGCCCTGGGGCTGCTGCTTTTTCTTGAAGTTGGCCTTGGCATTGGCCGAGACGTGCAGTTCCTGCCGGCCGTACTTGGTCGGCGCACCCGATGGGGCGCGGCTGGGCGCGGGTTCGCTGGCACGCGAGGGCTTCTGCGCACGCGGCTGCTCGGCTGTGCGGCGCTCGGCATCGGCACGCTCGCGCTCGGTGCGTTCGCGGACCTGCTGCTCGGCAGCCACGCGCGCTTCGGCGTCGGCACGCGCGCGCGCGGTTTCTTCCTGCATGCGGCGTTCGTCCGCCTCGATGCGGTCGCGCTCGAGCTGCTCGGCGGCGCGCGTTTCGGCGTCGATGCGCTCCTGCTCCATGCGCGCGGCGTCGTCCAGCGGGGCGGCTGGTCGCGCCTTCTCGACTTCTTCGTGGCGCTGGCGCTGCTCTTCTTCGATGACAGAGCGGTTCAGGTAGGTCTTCTTCTTGCGCACCT
Organism: uncultured Gammaproteobacteria bacterium; assembly: GCA_963846885.1. Classification (GTDB taxonomy): domain Bacteria; phylum Pseudomonadota; class Gammaproteobacteria; order Steroidobacterales; family Steroidobacteraceae; genus RPQJ01. Next base: position 3,647 of record CAWJXS010000009.1, on the reverse strand, counting down.
CGACGGCGACCGTGCGGGCGCGGCCCTGCGTCGAAGCGAGCTTGATCTCCTGCTGCGTCTTGCGCTGCAAGGTGATCTTGCGCGGCGCCGCCGCGTCCTCGCCCTGCCGCCCATGCGCGCGGCGCAGGTGCGTCAGCAGTTCCATCTTGGCTTCTTCGCTGATGATGTCGTCAGCGCCGCCAACCTTGATGCCCGCCTCGCCCAACTGCGTGAGCAGCCGGTCGACGGGGACCTTCAGGACCTCTGCAAATTGCGTGACCGTCACTTCTGCCATTGAATCAAGCCTCCGCTCACGCCTGCTGGCCCTGTTCGAACCAGTGCTTGCGCGCAGCGAGGATCAACTCACCAGCGCGCTTCTCGTCAAGATTGGGAATTTCGACGAGTTCGTCGATCGACTGCTCGGCCAGGTCTTCGCGGGTCACGATGCCGTGACGCGCAAGTTCGGCGGCCAGGGCGCTGTCCATGCCATCGACTTCGAGCAGGTCGGCCGCCGGGGCCGCCTTCTCGATGGTTTCCTCGCTCGCGATCGCCTGCGTGAGCAGCACGTCACGGGCGCGATTGCGCAGTTCATGCACGATCGCCTCGTCGAATTCCTCGATCGACGCGATTTCGGACTGCGGCACGTAGGCGATTTCCTCGATGCTGGAGAACCCTTCCTGCACCAGGATGGCCGCGACGTCCTCGTCCACGTCCAGCTGCTGCATGAACAGGTCGCGCAGCACCTTCTGCTCGGACTCGCTTTTTTCTTCCGCCGCCTGCTCGCTCATGATGTTGAGCTTCCAGCCGGTGAGCTCGCTCGCGAGGCGGATGTTCTGGCCGCCGCGGCCGATGGCCTGCGACAGCTTTTCTTCCGCCACGGCGATGTCCATCGAATGCGACTCTTCGTCCATCACGATGGAGCTGACTTCGGCCGGCTGCATCGCGTTGATCACGAACTGCGCGGCGTTGTCGTCGAACGGAATGATGTCGACGCGCTCGCCGGCGATCTCGTTCGAGACGGCCTGCACGCGCGAACCGCGCATGCCGACGCAGGCGCCGACCGGGTCGATGCGCGGGTCGTTGCTGCGGACGGCGATCTTGGCGCGGGCGCCCGGATCGCGGGCGGCGCCGAGGATGTTGATCAGGCCCTGGCCGACTTCCGGCACTTCGAGCTTGAACAGTTCGATCAGGAACTCGGGCGCCGTGCGGCTCAGGAACAGCTGCGGGCCGCGCGGCTCGGAGCGCACGTCCTTGAGGAAAGACTTGATGCGGTCCTGCGTGCGGACCGGCTCGCGCGGGATCATCTGGTCGCGCGGGATGAAGCCTTCGGCGTTGCCGCCGAGGTCGACGAAGATGCCGTTGCGGTCGACGCGCTTGACCAGTCCCGACACCAGCGTGCCGATGCGGGCCTTGTACATGTCGACGACCTGCGCGCGCTCGGCCTCGCGCACCTTCTGCACGATGACCTGCTTGGCGGTCTGCGCAGCGATGCGGCCGAAGGCGACCGACTCGAGCGGAACTTCGACGTAGCCACCCGGCTCGGCTTCCGGCGACACGTCGAGCGCGTCTTCGAGGCGCAGTTCCTTGTCCGGGAACTCGAGCTCGGTGGAGTCGTCGGCGAAGACCTTCCAGCGCTGGTAGGTGTCGTACTCACCCGTCTTGCGGTTGATCGACACCCGCACGTCGATCTCCTCGCCGTACTTCTTGCGCGTGGCAGACGCGAGCGCGGTTTCAAGCGCCTCGAAGATGATTTCCTTCTCGACGCCCTTCTCGTTGGAAACTTCTTCCGCAACTCTCAGGATTTCTTTGCTCATCGCTCGTCGTCCTCTGCAAATCGTCTGCGGTCAGAAGTCGGGCGCGAGATGCGCCTTCCTGATGCCCGCAATCGGCAGCCGGAATGTCCGGCCGTCCACGGCAACCTCGATCGTGTCGTCCCCGGCGGCGACCAACCGGCCCTTGAACCGGCGGCGCTCCTCGCAGGGATGCACCATCTCCACGAAAACCTCTTCCCCCACGAACGGCCCGAAATGCCGCGCCTGGCGCAGCGGCCGCTCCATGCCGGGCGACGACACCTCGAGGGTGTAGTTGCCCGGAATCGGGTCCGATGCGTCCAGCACTTCGCTGACAGCACGACTGGCCCGCTCGCAGTCCTCGACCGTGATGCCCTCGTGGGCCTCCGTGTCGAGATAGATCCGCAACAAGGCCGTGCCACGACCGGGCAGGAACTCGAGTTCCCACAGGTCGTAACCGAGCCCCGCGACAACCGGCTGCAGCAGTGCCGTCAGCGTGTCCCTGAGCATCGCGCGTCCTCGCTCGAACCCCAAAAACGAAAAATGGGCCCGCGGCCCATTTCTTCTCTGCGCCCGGCCGGTGGGCCGTCGCAAATGAAAAATCCCCGCTGGCGGGGACTTCTCTGGCGAATCCTCCGCCGATCCGCGAACCCGCTGGCGCCGCGAGGTGCCAAAAACGAGCCTGGGGACCGGCCAAGGCACCTTCCACCCTGGGGCAGAACGTTCCTTGGACCGCCGATTCTATAGTAAAGCCGGGCGACGAGGCTAGTCTCGGGGCGGTCTCAGGCCAGCAGCCGGGCCACCGCGTCGGCGACGTAGTCGACGTTGGCGTCGCTGATCCCGGCCACGTTCATGCGGCCATCGGGCGGCACGTAGACGTGGTCCTCGTCCCGCAACCGGGCGATTCCGGACTCAGTCAATCCCAGCAACGAGAACATGCCGCGCTGGCGGGTCAGCCAGCCGAAATCGTGATCCGGGAGCCGGGCCGACAGCCGCGTCGCCAGGAGGGCCCGCAGGGCTTTCATGCGCGACACCATCGAGCCGACTTCCAATTGCCACTGCTGCCGCAGGGCCGCGTCGGCCAGCAGCCGGGCCACGATGGCAGCGCCGTGGTCGGGCGGCATCGAATACATGCGCCGGGCGAGACGGGCCTGGTGGGTGGCAGTGGCGGCCTTCGCAGCGGCATTGGTGGTGATCACAGCCAGCGCGCCGGTGCGCTCGCGGTACAGGCCGAAGTTCTTCGAGCACGACACGGCGAGCAGCAGCTCAGGCACGCGCTCTGCCAGGACCCGCAGGCCGATCGCGTCGGTTTCGAGGTCGTCGCCGAAGCCCTGATAGGCCAGGTCGACGAACGGCACGAGCCCGCGCCGCACGATCACGTCGCCAAGCGCGGCCCACTGCGTCGGCGCCAGGTCGGCACCGGTCGGGTTGTGGCAGCAGGCGTGCAGCAGCACCAGGGAGGCGGCCGGCAGGCGCTCGAAGTAGCCGAGCATGGCGTCGAAATCCACGTCACGGCGTGCTGCATCGAGGTACGGATAGCGCTCGAGCCGCAGACCCGAACTGCCGATCAGCGGCTCGTGGTTGGCCCAGGTCGGGTCGCTCACGTGCACGACCGTGCCGGGCCTGGATACCTTGACGAGTTCGGCGCCCAGGCGCAAAGCGCCGCAGCCGCCGACCGTCTGGATCGTCGCCGTGCGCTCGGCCAGCGCGGGCGCGAGCGGGCCCAAGGCCAGCGCCACGATGCGCTCGTTGAATTCGACGTTGCCGGCGGGCCCGACGTAACTCTTGCTCGTCTGCGTACCGAGCATCCCCTGCTCCGCCGCACGCACGGCCGCGGGCACGGGCGTGTTGCCCGATTCGTCGCGATAGACGCCGACG